>NZ_JBICZL010000004.1:0-558936 GCF_043201875.1 Streptomyces sp. NPDC048248 | reverse complement strand
CGAGAAGCCGCCGAAGCCCTTCTTCTCGGCCAGCTCGCGCACCGCCGCGTAGGAGCCCGCGAATCCGATGGCCGCGATCAGCGCAGCCCCGGCGATGACCACACCGATCAGGATGCGGTGGGTACGAGTCAACTGCGCCGTCTGCGTCGCGGACACCCGCGGTCCCTCCCGGCCTCGGCGACATGACGCGCCTAGGGTGGCACACCTGTTCGCCGGCCGCCCCCGCAGGTGCCCCCGGCCGGGCCGGGGGCAGTCAGGGACGCGGTGCGGTCAGCGGGTTCGTCAGCTGTTCGCCTTGATGACGGCGGTGACCGCTTCCTTGGCGGCGGCCTGGGCCTTCTTCAGCAGGTCGTCGGACTTCGGGGTGTCGCCGCCGGCGAGGCCCGCGCCGTTGTAGTTGAGGGTCACCACGATGTTGGCCGTGCGGGCGATCACCGTCGTGTTCTTGAAGTCGTTGTCGTCCTTCTTCAGGTCGTAGGTGACCGAGGTCGCCTCGTCGCCGGTACCGGACGACTGGACCGTCTTGACCTTCTTGGCGCCCTCGGCCGTCTTCGCGCCGGCGACCTGCTTGCCGTAGAACTCCCGGGCGCGCTGCTCGCCGGAGCCGAGCGACGCCTCGGAGTCGTAGCGCTGGTAGCCGATGTCCAGCCAGCGGAACTGGGTGCCGTCGACGCCCTGGGCGTCCGAGCTGTTCCAGGCGCAGGTGCCGTGCGCGGAGTTGTCGTTGGACTTGCCCCGCTCCCCGGACTCGTCCTTCGCCTTGGGAAGCAGCTTCTTGACGGTGTCCTTGGAGAACGCCTCGCACGGGTTCGGCAGCTTCTTGTACTTCGCGGCCGCGACGGTCGGCGACGGGCTGCCCGCCTTGCCGGAGGTGTCGGAGGAGGCGGAGTCGCCGGAGCCCTCGGAGTCCGAGCCGGAGCAGCCGGCGACGAGCATCACCGGTACTGCGGCGCAGGCGAGAAGGCTGGCGAGTCGCTTGGCTGAACGGTGCATGGTTCCTTCGCTGTTCGTCGTCGTGAAGTCGGCGTGGCGCGACCGTGGGGGTCGCCCGTGGCGGCGAGTCCTGCCGCACACGCAGGGCAGGGCTAGACGGCACGGTACGCGGCGGAACGGGATGGGTGGCCGATTCGTGTCGTTTGCGACATCGGGCAAAGGCGATTCACCCGCCACTAAAGGGCAAATGGTCCTATTCGGACTTCAGGGACTATTCGTTGAACCGCTCGACCAGCTCGCCGGCCAGCGAACGGGCCCTGTCCTGCAATTCCTGGCTCTCGGGCAACATCGACTTGTCGGTGGACCACTGGTCGTACCCGATCGTCACAATCACATTCGACGTGCGGAAGACCACAGTCACATCTCGGTGCAGGCCGGAGTCCGCGGTGATCAGTTTGTCGTTGAGGAACGCCGCGTCGCCGAGGTCGTCCAGCACGCGCGGGGCGGTGGAGCTGTCCGGGGCCGTGCTCGCGTCGGAGGACGCCGAGGGGTCGGCGGACGACTTGCCGCCGTCGTCGGGGGTCTTGCCCGCCGCGCCCTTGCCTGCGCCGGTCCCCTTGGCCGTTCCGGCGCCCTTGTCCGTCCCGGCTCCCTTGCTGTTCGTCGCGGACGGGGACGCGGGCGGGGAGCTGGGGGCGTCCGGGCCGGTGTCGCCGGACGGGATGTCCGCGGCCAGCTCCTTGTCCGCGTAGATCTCCTGCGCCTTGTCCTCGTCGCTGACGGCGGCGTCGTAGGAGACCACCCGCTGGATGTCCAGGCTCAGATGACGGGTGCCCGCGGCGGTCTCGCGCTTCCAGCGGCAGCCGACACGGCGGTCGGTGTCATACGTGATGTCCGCCTCGCCGTCGTAGATCTTCTCCGCTTCGGTCTGCGAGGGCTGCCGGCCGTCGCCGGGCAGCATGCCCCGGAGCGTGCCGCGGGCGGGCAGCCCGCAGGCCTCCGGGAGGGTCTGATAGCGGCCGGGCTCCGCGGCCTGGCTCGACGAGCTGGCGCCGCCGGCCTTGGCGTCGGCGGCGTCGTCATCGGTGCTGGAGCCGCCGGTGCAGCCGGCGAGGCCGACGGTCAGGGCCGCTGCGGCCACCAGTGCGGCGCCGGGTACGAACGACTTGCGTGGCATCGTTCGCGGCTCCTTCCCTGCGAAATGCGGTTGCCGCCGGGCGGCGGGCGATGGACACAATGTGTACCGCACGTCTTGCCGCGCACGCCGGTCCACCGTCCCACATCGGATGAGTTGTCCGTCTTTTGCGTTTTCTGTTTTTTCGGGGGAATGAGGGAGTCATGTCGTACACCGAGGTGCCCGGTGCACAGGTGCCGATCCGGATGTGGGCGGACCCGTCCACGGTCGAGGGTGTCGCCATGCAGCAGCTGCGCAATGTCGCCACGCTGCCGTGGATCAAGGGCCTCGCCGTGATGCCGGACGTGCACTACGGCAAGGGGGCCACCGTCGGCTCGGTGATCGCGATGCACGGTGCGGTCTGCCCGGCGGCGGTCGGCGTCGACATCGGCTGCGGGATGAGCGCGGTGAAGACCTCCCTCACCGCCGAGGACCTCCCGGGAGATCTCTCCCGGCTCCGCTCCAAGATCGAGGAGGCCATCCCGGTCGGCCGCGCGATGCACGACAGCCCGGTCGAGCCGGGCCGGATGCACGGATTCCCTTCGGCCGGCTGGGACGACTTCTGGGCGCGGTTCGACGGAGTCGCCTCGGCGGTCAAGTTCCGTGAGGAGCGGGCCGTCAAGCAGATGGGCTCGCTGGGCGGCGGCAACCACTTCATCGAGTTCTGCCTGGACGAGGCGGGCGCGGTGTGGCTGATGCTGCACTCCGGCTCCCGGAACATCGGCAAGGAGCTGGCCGACTTCCACATCGGGCAGGCGCAGAAGCTGCCGCACAACCAGGGGCTCGTCGACCGCGACCTGGCCGTCTTCGTCTCGGACACCCCGCAGATGGCGGCGTACCGCAACGACCTGTTCTGGGCGCAGGAGTACGCCAAGAACAACCGCGCGATCATGATGGCGCTCTTCCAGGACGTCGTCCGCAAGGAGTTCAAGAAGGCGCGTCCGACGTTCGAGGCGGTGATCTCCTGCCATCACAACTACGTGGCGGAGGAGCGGTACGACGGGATGGACCTGCTGGTGACCCGTAAGGGCGCGATCCGGGCGGGCAGCGGTGAGTTCGGCATCATTCCGGGCTCCATGGGCACCGGTTCGTACATCGTGAAGGGTCTCGGCAACTCCGCGTCCTTCAACTCCGCCTCGCACGGCGCCGGTCGGAAGATGAGCCGGAACGCCGCGAAGAAGCGCTTCTCCACGCGGGATCTGGAGGAGCAGACGCAGGGCGTGGAGTGCCGTAAGGACGTCGGTGTGGTGGACGAGATCCCTGGTGCGTACAAGCCGATCGAGAAGGTCATCGATCAGCAGCGGGACCTGGTGGAGGTCGTCGCCAAGCTCAAGCAGCTGGTGTGTGTGAAGGGCTGAGCCGGTGGGCGGGGCCGTCCGTGGACGGTCGCGCTGCCGACGCGGCAAGGAGCCGGGACGCCCGAGGAGGGTGTCCCGGCTCCTTGCCGTGCGGGGGGCGGTGCGGGCGGGGCGCCGCACCGAGGTGTCATGTGGTGCGGTGCACCTTGGAGTTGGAAGCCTGGGCGCGCGGGCGGACCACCAGCAGGTCGATGTTGACGTGCGAGGGGCGGGTGATCGCCCAGGTGATGGTGTCGGCGACATCGTCGGCGCTGAGCGGTTCCGCGACGCCTTCGTAGACCTTGGCGGCCTTGGCCTCGTCGCCGCGGAAGCGGGTGGTGGCGAACTCGTCGGTCTTGACCATGCCGGGGGCGACCTCGATGACCCGTACGGGCTGTCCGCACAGCTCCAGGCGGAGCGTCTCGGCGAGGACGTGCGCGCCGTGCTTGGCGGCCACGTAGCCGCCGCCGCCCTCGTAGGTGGCGAGGCCGGCGGTGGACGACAGCACCACGACGGTGCCGTCGCCCGAGGCCGTCAGCGCGGGCAGCAGCGCCTGGGTGGTGTGGAGTACGCCGAGGACGTTGACCTCGTACATCGCGCGCCAGTCGGCGGGGTCGCCGGTGGCGACGGGCTCCGCGCCGAGGGCTCCGCCAGCGTTGTTGACCAGGACGTCGCAGCGGTCGAGGCCGGCCGCGAAGGCGTCGACCGCGGCGCGGTCGGTGACATCGAGGGCGTACGCCTCGGCGTGCGGCAGCTCGGCGGCGAGTGCCTCGATGCGGTCCTTGCGGCGGGCGGTCAGCACCACGCGGTAGCCGGCATCGGCCAGCGCTCGCGCGGTCGCGGCGCCGATGCCGCTGCTGGCTCCGGTGACGACGGCGGTACGGGCGTCAGCGGTACGGGCGTCGGCGGTCATGGCGCTCTCCTCGGGCCTGTGGCGTGTGGTGCGCGCCGCTTCGGGTGCAAAACGGCGGCTGCGGTCTGCCGGATCGCGGTCCGCGGGTGGTGGCCGCGGTGCCCGGCCAGGATATGCAGCCGTGGTCAGCGGCCTCGCGGGGCATACATGATCACGGCCATGCCCGCCAGGCAGATCAGGGCGCCGATGACGTCCCAGCGGTCGGGGCGGTAGCCGTCCGCGACCATGCCCCACGCCAGTGAGCCGGCCACGAACACGCCGCCGTACGCGGCGAGGATCCGGCCGAACTCGGCGTCCGGCTGGAGCGTGGCGGCAAAGCCGTACACGCCGAGGGCGATCACTCCGGCGCCGATCCAGAGCCAGCCCCTGTGCTCGCGGACTCCTTGCCAGACCAGCCAGGCACCGCCGATCTCGAAGAGGGCGGCCAGCACGAACAGCAGGACGGAGCGGGCGGTCAGCATGGGGACAGCGTAAGGACGCGTCAGGGACGTCGGGATACGTGTGCGGGGCGGGTGTCAGTGGGGTGTGAGAGCTTCGGGGCATGCTCATCGAACGTGCTTACGTGGACCTTCCGCAGGGGGAGGGGACGCCGGAGGACGGCTGGCCCTGGACGGTGCCGTGTGTGCGGCAGCTGGTCGAGGAGGGGCTGCCGTTCCGGGCGCCTGTGACGTTCCTCGTGGGGGAGAACGGCTCGGGGAAGTCGACGCTCGCGGAGGCGCTTGCGGAGGCGTTCGGAGTGGATTCCTACGGCGGTTCGGCCGGGTACAAGTACGCGAGCTCGCGGGAGCCGTCGGTGCTCGGCCGGGCTATGCGGTTCGACCCGACGGCGGTCGGGCGCCGGATGGTGCGTGGGCCGCGCACCCGTAGGCGCGGCTTCTTCCTTCGGGCGGAGACGGCTCTGGAGGCGCTGAGCCGGGAGCGGCTGTCGCAGGCCCCTGGCGACATGAGTCACGGCGAGGGCTTCCTGATGGCCTTCCGGGAGAAGTTCGCCCAGCCGGGGCTGTATGTGATGGACGAGCCGGAGGCCGCGCTGTCCTTCACCTCCTGCCTTGAACTGGTCGGGTTGATGAGCGACTTGGGGAGTGGTGGTGCGCAGATCATCTGCGCCACGCACTCCCCGCTGCTGACGGCGCTGCCCGGCGCCGCGATCGTCGAGGTCGGTGACCACGGCATGCGGCAGGCGCAGTGGGCGGAGCTGGGTCTCGTCGATCACTGGCGCCGCTACCTCAAGGACCCGCAGGCGTATCTACGGCATGTGCTCCCGCGGTGAGGCCGCCGGGCGCCTGGGTGGCTTCGGGAGCCGGGACGCCACCGGTCCAGTGGCTGAGGGCGTCACGGAGTGCTGAGGCGCGCTCGGCGGGGGCGGCGGAGTCGTCGGCCCAGGCGATATAGCCGTCGGGGCGGA
Organism: Streptomyces sp. NPDC048248; assembly: GCF_043201875.1. Taxonomy (NCBI): domain Bacteria; kingdom Bacillati; phylum Actinomycetota; class Actinomycetes; order Kitasatosporales; family Streptomycetaceae; genus Streptomyces; species Streptomyces sp. NPDC048248. The sequence goes on along the minus strand of NZ_JBICZL010000004.1, from coordinate 553,174 downwards.
CCAGGAGCGCCGTGCGCCGAGCGCCCTCCCAGGAGGTGTGCAGGAAGCGGTCATCGGGCTGGCCGGTGGTTTCGCCGGCCGGGGTGATGAGGACGAACCTGCCCTGGCGCAGGAGTGCGTGGAGGCGGCGGCCGTCGGCCAGGCGGAGGTCGGGGGCGCGGCGGCCGGTGAGCGGGTGGGCGCCGGGCGGGGCAGCGTAGTGGATGCCGATGCCGGAGAGGTTGAGCATCGCGCGCCGGGAGAGCGGCCGAAGGCGGTTGAGGAGTTGGGCCACGAGGGCGCGGGCCGCGCGCCCCGGCGGGGTGTGCAGCAAAGCGAGCCGCACGATGGCGCCGCTGCTGCGCAGGACCTGCTTGCCCACCGGGTGACGCTCGGCGTGGTAGCTGTCCAGCAGGCTGTCGGGGGCGCGACCGCGCAGTACCGCGGCGAGCTTCCAGCCGAGGTTGGCGGCGTCCTGCAGCCCGGTGTTCATACCCTGGCCGCCGGCGGGGGAGTGCACATGGGCGGCGTCGCCTGCGAGGAAGACGCGGCCCACGCGGTAGTCCGGCACCTGGCGTTCGTCGCTGTGGAAGCGGGAGATCCAGCGGGCGTCGTGCATGCCGTAGTCGCTGCCGAGGGCGAGCCGGGTGACGGTGCGGACCTCGTCGAGGTCGGCCGGTACGGAGTCGTCGGCCTGGCGGTGGCGGTTCCAGCCGATGACGCGGTACCAGCCGTCGCCGAAGGAGCCGATCAGGGCCAGGGCGTCACTGGTGGCGTTGACGGTGAAGGGGGAGTCGGGCTCCTGCGCGAGGCGAACGTCGGCGAGGACGAGGGAGCGGATGGCGGACCGCCCGGGGAAGGGCAGGCCCAGGGCCTCACGGATGGTGCTGCGGACGCCGTCGGTGCCGACCAGATACGCGGCGCGGGTGCTGCGGACGCCCCGAGGGTCACGGACGCGGGCCGTCACGCCGCCGGCGTCCTGCTCCAGACCCAGCACCTCGCTGTCGTACCGGAAGGTGACGCCTGCCCGGCGGGCGCGCCGCTCCAGCAGCCGCTCCACCTCGAACTGCGGGGTGACCAGCACGAACGGGAAGCGGGACGGGAGCGCCGTCGGGTCGAGGGTGGCACCGCCGAAGAGGCGGAGCCCGGTGAGCGGGTGGCCGCCGGCGACCAGCTCGTCGGCGAGTCCGCGGGCGTCGAGCTGCTCCAGGGTGCGGGCGTGCACGACCAGGGCGCGGGTGAGGTTGCTGATCGTGTCGGCGCGCCGCTCCAGGAGGGTGACGCGCAGACCGGCCTCGGCGAGATCCCCGGCCAGCAGCAGGCCCGTCGGGCCTGCCCCCACGACGAGGACATCGGGGGCAGGGGCATCGGCCCCGCCACCGGGCGGGCGCACAGGGGAGATGCCCGGGCCGGTGACCGCGCCCGTGTCCTGACCGGTGTCCGGATCGGTGTCCGGATCAGTGCGCGTGACGCTGCTCGGGTCGGTGGTGCCGGGTTCGCGGTGGGTGTCCGACATGGCTGCCCCTCCTGTGCCAACAGGTGTTGGTCAACGCTTGTTGGCAAGCGTAGAGCGCCCGCTTCTGGCGTGTCAACGAGCGTTGGCCTACATTTGTGGGCATGGCCGAACCCGCACCGCCCGCCGAGGCCGCGCCCGCGCCCGCACCCGCGCCCGGGGAACCCACCTCAGGGGCCCCCGCCCGCCCCCGCCGCTCCGAGGTCACCCGCGCCGCGATCCTCGCCGCCGCGAAGGACCGCTTCGCCGCCGACGGCTACGAGCGCGCCACCATCCGCGCCATCGCGCGCGAGGCCGGCATCGACCCGTCGATGGTGATGCGCTACTACGGCAACAAGGAGGGCCTGTTCGCGGCCGCTTCGGAGATCGAGGTGCGCGCCCCCGACCTCACCGGAGTGCCGCATGACGAACTCGGCGCCCGGCTCGTACGCCACTTCCTGGAGCGCTGGGAGGGCGACGAGACGCTGACCGGCATGCTGCGCGTCGGTGTCACCAACGAGGCGGGCGCCGACCGGGTGCGCGGCGTGTTCGCCGGCCAGGTGCGCCCGGTGCTCGCCGCCGTGTGTCCGGTTCCCGAGGAGGCCCCGGCCCGTGCCGCGCTGATCGCCTCGCAGATCCTCGGGATGGCGCTGTGCCGCTATGTGCTGCACTTCCCGCCGGCCGTCGGTCTCAGCCACGACGAGGTCGTCGCCTGGCTGGCGCCCACGATCCAGCGCTATCTGACGGCCGAGAGCCCGGACGGGCCGGAGCCCTCCTGACGGTCGGGTGCGGTGTCCGAGGGGCGGGCGTCCGAGGGGCGGGCGTCAGCGGGCGTAGGCCGTGGGAGGGACGCCGACGGTCGCGGTGACATCGCGGACGAGATGCGCCTGGTCGCTGTAGCCCAGCTCGGCGGCGAGCGCGGGCCAGTCGACCTCCGCGTCGGACGCGGCGCGCTCCAGGGCCTCGTGGACGCGGTAGCGCAGCAGCACCCACTTGGGGCTGACCCCGACGTATCCGGCGAACAGCCGCTGCAAGGCCCGTACGGACATGCCCTCGGCCCGCGCGAAGTCCGCGACGCGGCGGATCGAGCGGTCCGCGCGGATCCGGCCGGCCAGCCCCATCGCGAGTTCGGTCTGTTCCAGGAGCCGCGGTTCGGTGTGCAGCAGCGAGGTCAGCACGGTGTCGAGCGCGGCCACCCGGTCGTCCTCCGCATCGGGTCCGAGCACTGCCCGCGCGGCTTCCGCCGCGGCGGTCCCGCGCCCGCCTTCCGTGGTCCCGTCGGCGGGGGAGGCGGCCGCAGCAGGGTCCTCCTCGGTCTCGAAGAGCACCTCGAGCGGCAGCCGGCGCCCGGTCCAGTCCGTGGCCGGCCGCGACGGGGCGAACGGGCGGAAGCCACCCGGCCGGAACTGCACCCCGCACACCCGGCCGCGCCCCGTCAGCTTCTTGGAGAACAGCTCCAGCCCGACGCCCGCGACCTCGCCGAATCCGGGGCGGTCCGCATAGCGCTGGAAGACGAGGTTCACGCACGGGTGCGGGACGACATGGGTGGCGTACGGCTCGGCCAGATCCCAGTCGATCAGCCAGTAGTGCTCCACGTACGGGCGCAGCGCGGCGGCGGGGGTGCGGCGGCGGAACTGCACCCGGGTGAAGAGTTCCGGGGCGTCGACGATGCCCCGGGTATCGCGCCGTGGAGCGGCCATGCAAGAAATCCTAGGCGCGACCCCGCGGGTGCGACGGCTGCCGCTGTCGCGTTTTTTCAAGCCGTCCCCTGCGCCCGGTCGTAGCGTCGACGGCATGACGGACATCACAGGCATGACGGACGAAGAGCGGCGCACCTCCGGGCGGGAAGAGCGTCCCGCCCCGATCAGCGAGCTGCTCGACGCGGCGGCGGAGGCGGCGCTTCCGGTGCTGCGCGCGGTCGCCGACGACCGGCTGGGGCAGCGGACACCCTGCACCGAGTACGACGTGCGCTCGCTGATCAACCACCTCTTCCAGGTGGTGGTCGCCTTCCAGACACTGGCAGGCAAGAAGGAGGTGGACTTCGGACACACGCCCGACCGGCTCGCCGAGTTCGGTGCGCGCTGGCCCGATCGCTTCGCCGAGGAGAGCGCCCGGCTGGTCGAGGCCTGGTCGGCACCGGGCGCGGAGGAGGGCCTCACCGGCGGGATGAACCTCCCCGCGCGGACGGTCGGCCGGATGGCGCTGCTGGATCTGACGGTGCACGCCTGGGACATCGCCCGGGCGATCGGCCGGCCGTACACGCCGGCGCCCGGATGTGTGCCCGAGCTGCGGGAACTGGCCGCAGAGATGGGGCCGACGGCCCGGAAGATGCAGGTCTTCGGTGAGCCGGTCGCGGTGCCGGCGGGTGCGTCCGAGTTCGACGAGCTGCTGGCGGCCACCGGCCGCGACCCGGGGTGGACCGGCTGAGGCGCGTCCTCGGGGAGGTGCGCCGACCGCTTCCGGCCCGGTGACGGCGTCGCCGTTTCCGGCCGAGCGGTGCAGGGGCCTTCCCGCCGTTTCCGGCCCTGCGACCTGCCGGCTTCCCCGCCGCCTCCGACGGCGTCCCGCCCCGGGCGCGTCGCGGTCCTTCGGGACGCCCCGCGGACACGGCAGGGACATGGCCCGATTGCACCCGTCCCGCCCACCACCGCTGCCTAGGGTGTGGACCGAGACGGGAGGCCCGCACATGCATCAGCCCGGCCCGAACGCCCGGCAGCCGAAGTCCGCGACACGGTCGAAGCCCGCGACCGCACCGGGACGCCAGCCCGGGGACCCGGCATCGGCGGGGCCGCCGCCCGGTCAGGACCCGCTCCCCCAAGCGCTGATCGACTTCTACGGGCTGGCGCCGCTGCCCCGCGAGGGCGGGCGGTTCCGGCGTACCTGGGCGGGGCCGGAGCGTGCCGACGGGCGGCCCGAGGGATCGGCGATCGTCATGCTGCTGACCTCGGAACCGGACGATTTCTCCGCTCTGCACCGGCTGCCGGCCGACGAGATCTGGCACTTCTACCGCGGCGATCCGCTCACCCTCCTCCTGCTGTCCGAGACGGGCCCGGACGGCGCGCGGGGCGACGGCCGGGGAGTCGGTGGCGGCGCCAGGTCAGTGGTGCTGGGCCCGGACGTACTCGGCGGGCAGCACGTCCAGTTCACGGTGCCGGCCGGCACCTGGATGGGCGCCGCGGTCGCCGAAGGAGGGGCCTGGACGCTCTTCGGCTGCACCATGGCGCCCGGCTTCACCTTCGCGGACTACGAGCACGGGGACGCCGCCGAACTGGCCGCGCGCTTTCCCCAGGAGGCAGCGCGGATCGCCGCGCTGAGCCGCCCATGACAGGACAGCCCGACACGCCCGACACTCCGCCCACCGGCACGCCCGGCCCCGCCGATGCCGCGGCCGCCCGCCGGACGCTCCCCGACCTCACGGGCCAGGTCGTCCTCGTCACGGGGGCGGGCGGTGGGATCGGCGGCGGCATCGCCTTTCGGTTCGCCGCCGCGGGTGCCGCGGTGGTGGCGCATTTCCGTACGCGGGGCGAGGCCGCGCGGGCGCTCGTGGCGCGCATCGTGGAGAGCGGCGGCAGCGCGCTGGCGCTGGGCGCCGACCTGGCGGAGGAGGCGGAGTGCCACCGCCTGGTGCGGTCGGCCGCCGACTGGCGTGGCCGGCTGACCGCGCTGGTGAACAACGCGGGGGTGCAGCCGGTCCAGGCGCTGGAGGGGATGTCCCTCGCGGACTGGCGGGCGGTGGCCGATACCAATGTGCACAGCGTCTTCGCCTGCACCCAGGCCGCTGCCGCCGTCATGCGGGAGGGCGGCGGCGGGTCGGTGACCCATGTCGCCTCCATCGAGGCGGACCGCCCGGCACCCTTGCACGCCCACTACAGCGCGTCGAAGGCCGCGGTGGTGATGCACGCGCGCTCCGCGGCGCTGGAGTACGGGGCGTACGGCATCCGCGTCAACAGCGTCTCGCCGGGCCTGATCGCGCGTCCCGGTATCGAGGCCGACTGGCCGGAGGGCGTGCGGCGCTGGCAGGACGCGGCACCGGCGCGCCGGTTGGGGCGGCCCGAGGACATCGGCGACGCCTGCGTCTTTCTCGCCTCGCCGATGGCTTCCTGGATCACCGGTCACGATCTTGTCGTCGACGGCGGTGTCTCGGCCCGCCCCACCTGGTGAGCGAAGGCCCGCCCGGGCCCCGGACGCGGCACCGTACGGCTCGCGCACGGGCTCGGGGGCCACGCCTCTCGGCCCGCCGCCGCACCGGGGCGGTGGCTCAGGGCCAGACCAGGCAGTACGCCTCGTGCCCCGCTTCGTGCAGCCGGTGGCTGAAGTCCTGCCACTCGTGGAGGAGCTGGTAGACGGTGAAGGCGTCCTGCGGGCCGCCGCGGTCGGGGACGGTGGACCAGATGAAGGCCGCCGCGCCGACGGACTCCTCGCCGACCCCGCGCAGCGGGTCGACGACCGTCATGGGGAGTTTGACGACGGCGTAGTCGGGGTGGAGGACGACGAGTTCGAGCGGCGGAACCTTGTGGAGCGGTATGCCCTCTATACCGGTGAGGACCATGGCGGCCATCGTCTCGGGCTTGATCTTCGTGAACATGCCGCCCATGCCGAGTTCATCGCCGCCGAGTTCCTCAGGACGCATGGAAATCGGCACCCGGGCCGCAGTCGCGCCGTTCGGCGCGCCGAAGTATTTGTACGTCACCCCCATGCGGCCGCCTCTGTTTTCCCCACCCTGGATGCCCTCGGTGTCCTCACGCCGGTGGCGACCGCGCTGGGCGCGCTCGGGACCCCGGTCGTCGGTCCCCTCGCCCAGTCCGCCACCGCGATGCATATCTCCACCCGACCACTCGCAGCCACAGCCGCGCAACCCGATCATCGTCTCAGAGACCTCCCCAGTAAGCGGCGTGTGAAACGCCCGGCCGCACGCCCCTGCGCGCCTCTGAGACCATTGCTTGCGTGACTTACTCGTACGACGGCCCAGTTTCGCAGATGCGAGGGGGCTGACGCCCGGTAGAGAGCAAGAGGAATCAAAAAGGGACCGAGTGGGAACCCAGCGGCGCCTACAGGTGGTACGCGAGGGGATTCCCGCACCGTTGTCAGCCGGGCCGCGTCCGAGTGCCGCCGCCCTCCCTCCGTTAATGCAGGTCAGGATCACAGTGTCTTTTCCGTATGAAGCCCCTGTTTCGCAGTCGCTGTTCGACCGCGCGTCCGCGGTGACGCCCGGCGGCGTCAACTCTCCGGTGCGGGCTTTCCGCGCCGTGGGTGGTACGCCCCGGTTCATGGTGTCCGGTACCGGTCCGTACCTCACCGACGCCGACGGTCGCGAGTACGTCGACCTCGTGTGCTCGTGGGGACCGATGATCCTCGGCCACTCGCATCCCGCGGTGATCGCCGCGGTCCAGGAGGCGGTCGCCCGCGGCACGTCCTTCGGTACGCCCGGCGAGGGCGAGGTCGAACTCGCCGAGGAGATCGTGGCGCGGATCGCCCCGGTCGAGGAGGTGCGACTGGTCTCCAGCGGCACCGAGGCGACCATGTCGGCGATCCGTCTCGCGCGCGGCTTCACCGGCCGGGCGAAGGTGATCAAGTTCGCGGGCTGCTACCACGGGCACGTGGACGCGCTGCTGGCAGCTGCCGGCTCGGGCGTGGCGACTTTCGGCCTGCCCGACACCCCGGGGGTGACCGGTGCGCAGGCCGGCGACACGATCGTGCTGCCGTACAACGACATCGACGCCGTCCGTGCCGCGTTCGCCGCGCACCCGGGGGAGATCGCCTGTGTGATCACCGAGGCCTCGCCCGGCAACATGGGCGTGGTCCCGCCGCTGCCCGGTTTCAACCAGGGGCTGAAGGACACGTGCGCGGAGCACGGCGCGCTCTACATCTCCGACGAGGTGATGACGGGCTTCCGCGTCAGCAAGGCCGGCTGGTACGGCATCGACGGGGTGCGCCCCGACCTGATGACCTTCGGCAAGGTCATGGGCGGTGGCTTCCCGGCGGCGGCGTTCGGCGGGCGTGCCGACGTGATGGCGCATCTCGCGCCGGCCGGCCCCGTCTACCAGGCGGGCACCCTGTCCGGGAACCCGGTCGCCACCGCCGCCGGCGTCGCGCAGCTGCGGCTGCTGGACGACGCCGCGTACGAGAGCGTCGACGCGGTCTCCGCCGAGGTGCGCGGGCTGGTCACCGCGGCGCTGGCGAAGGAGGGCGTCGCGCACCGGCTGCAGGTCGCGGGCAACATGTTCTCGGTCTTCTTCACGGACGCCGAGGTCACCGACTACGACGCGGCCAAGACGCAGGAGGCGTTCCGCTTCACCGCCTTCTTCCACTCGATGCTGTCGCAGGGGGTCTACCTTCCGCCGTCCGCCTTCGAGTCGTGGTTCGTCTCCACCGCGCACGATGCCGCCGCCGTCGAGCGGATCGCGGCGGCGCTGCCGGCCGCCGCGCGGGCCGCGGCCGAGGCGACGGCCTGACCGAGCGCGTTCCGACGGCGTGCCGACGGCGGTGCGGCCGTGGACGTGTCGTGTGACGTGCCAGGGTCCGGCCGGGGGACCGGCCGGGCCGGCGACTGCATGCAGAGGACTGAATGAATGGGTGACATGAGCAGCGAAGACATCACCGTCGTGCACCTGATGCGGCACGGCGAGGTGCACAACCCCGAGGGTGTTCTCTACGGGCGCCGGGCCGGCTATCACCTCTCCGACCTCGGCCGGAAGATGGCCGACCAGGTGGCGGAGCATCTCGCGGAGCGGGACATCACGCATGTCGTCGCCTCCCCGCTGGAGCGCGCGCAGGAGACGGCGGTGCCGATCGCCGGGGCGCACGGGCTGGAACTGGCCACCGACGAGCGGCTCATCGAGGCGGCCAACGTCTTCGAGGGGAAGACCTTCGGGGTCGGCGACGGCGCGCTGAAGAAGCCCGGCAACTGGAAGCACCTGACGAATCCGTTCCGGCCGTCCTGGGGCGAGCCGTACATCGAGCAGGTGGTCCGGATGATGGCGGCGCTCGCCACGGCGCGGGACGCGGCCCGCGGGCACGAGGCGGTGGCGGTCAGCCATCAGCTGCCGATCTGGATCGTGCGCAGCTTCGCCGAGCGGCGCCGGCTGTGGCACGACCCGCGGAAGCGGCAGTGCACCCTCGCCTCGCTGACGTCCTTCACCTTCCACGGTGACCGGATCATTTCGGTCGGCTACAGCGAGCCCGCGCGCGACCTGGTTCCGTCCCACCTGCTGGCCGGCGCCAAACCCGCCAAGGGGAAGTCCAAGGCTTTCGGGGCCTGACTGCCCATCAATTGGCGGTACGTCAACAACAGGCAAAATGACAAACATGAGCGATTAATTCGGAACCGTCGTGCCCGGCATGCCCTCTTCCCCGATGTCCGTTTATATGGATATTGAGTTCGGCGAGCACGGATGGGGACGACGGTATGCACTCGATCAGTCGACGGGGCCTGCTGGGCACGGTGGTCGGGGCGGCTGCGGCGATGGGGGTCGGCGGCTGTTCCCTGGGCTCGGACGACGCCGCGGACAAACAGCGGGTGAAGAATTCGGTACAGGCCAGGTCGAGGCCCATCGGTGACGGCTCGACCGCGAATTCCGGACCTCAGCCCCATCAGCCGAAGAAGCCCGAGCGGCTGGAGCCGGGTCAGACGCCGCCGCAGTTCGTCGTCTTCTCGTGGGACGGAGCGGGAGAGGTCGGCAACGGCCTCTTCCCGCGTTTTCTCCGGCTTGCGAGGGACCATGGCGCGGCCATGACGTTCTTCCTCTCCGGGCTGTATCTCCTGCCGGAGTCGAAGAAGCACCTCTACCGCCCGCCGAACAACCGCACCGGCGCCTCCGACATCGGCTACCTCACCGATGAGCACATCAAGGAGACGCTGAAGAACGTACGCGCGGCATGGCTGGACGGCCACGAGATCGGCACCCACTTCAACGGCCACTTCTGCTCGGGCTCCGGGACGGTCGCGCAGTGGACGCCGGAGCAGTGGCGCTCCGAGATCGACCAGGCGATGGATTTCGTCACCAAGTGGCGTACGAACACCGGCTTCAGTGACGTGGAGCCGCTGCCGTTCGACTACCGCAAGGAATTGGTGGGCGGCCGCACGCCCTGTCTCCTCGGCCAGGAGAATCTGCTGCCGACGGCCAAGGATCTCGGCTGGCGCTATGACGCGAGTTCGCCCGGCGGACTCCAGATGTGGCCCAAGAGGAAGCAGGGAATCTGGGACTATCCGCTCCAGCAGATTCCCTTTCCGGGTCACTCGTTCGAGGTCCTCTCGATGGACTACAACATCCTCGCCAACCAGTCGAAGAACTCGACAAAGGCACCCTCGTCCAACTACCCGGGGTGGCGACAGCAGGCCACCGACGCCTATATCTCGGGATTCCAGCGGGCGTACCAGACCAATCGCGCACCGTTTTTCATCGGGAATCACTTCGAGCAGTGGAACGGCGGCATCTATATGGATGCCGTCGAGGAAGCGCTCAAGCACATCGCGAACGAGCAGAACAAGGATGTGCGCCTGGTGTCCTTCCGGCAGTTCACCGACTGGCTCGACGTCCAGGACCCGCAGGTCCTGAACAAGCTCCAGGGGATGGGCGTCGGCGAGCGTCCTGCCGGCGGCTGGCGCACGTTCCTCTCCGCGGCCTGAAGTCCGCCCGGCCGGGGCGCCCACGGGCTCGCAGGGGCCCGTGACATGCCGATTCGCGTGGCGTGCGACGGTGTGAGGGGGGCGCGGAAGATCCGGAAATGGCCCATGCGAAACTTTTCACATGAGTGCTTGCCGCGCCCCACGCCGCCTCACGAGCCGACGCCGCATCACCCTGCTCGCCGCAGGGGCCGCGGCCGCTTCGCTGACGCTGAGCGCCTGCGGCGACGGCGCCTCCGGCGGCTCGGCGCAGACCCGCTTCGTCCAGGGCAAGAACGGCGTCGACACGGTGCCGAAGGGCGAACGGCAGCCCGCCCCGGCCCTCTCCGGTGAGACCACCACCGGAAAGCAGCTCGACGTCGCGGACTACAAGGGCAAGGTCGTCATCCTCAACGTCTGGGGATCGTGGTGCGGGCCGTGCATCGCCGAGGCGCCGAACTTCACGAAGGTCGCCAAGGACACCGAGGGCAAGGGCGTGCAGTTCATCGGGATCAACACCCGTGACTCGGAGAAGTCGCAGGCGACGAGCTTCGAGGAACAGCACGACGTGCCCTACCCGAGCCTGTTCGACCCGACGGGCAAGCTGATGCTGCGATTCCCCAAGGGCAGCCTCAACCCGCAGTCCATCCCCTCCACGATCGCCATCGACCGTCAGGGCAAGGTCGCCGCGCGTTCGATCGGCCCGCTCGCGGAGGACGATCTGCGCAAGATGATCGAACCGCTGATCGCCGAGAAGTGATCGCGTGATCGAGCTCGCCGCCGAGGCCGCGCAGAACCAGACCGTCCTGACCGGCGCCCTGCTGGCCGCCGTACCCGTCGCACTGCTCGGCGGGCTGGTCTCCTTCTTCTCGCCCTGCGTCCTGCCGCTGGTGCCCGGCTATATGTCGTATGTCACGGGCGTCACCGGTACGGACCTCGCCGAGGCCCGACGCGGCCGGATGCTGGCCGGGGCCTCGCTCTTCGTCCTCGGCTTCACCGCCGTCTTCGTCTCCGGCGGCGCCCTCTTCGGCTTCTTCGGCCAGACCCTCCAGGAGTACAAGGACGTCATCTCGCGGGTCCTGGGCGCGCTGATGATCCTGCTCGGCCTGGCGTTCGCGGGCATCCTCAAGCGTTTCGGGCAGCGGGAGCTGCGGTTCCACAAGAAGCCCGCCATGGGACTGCTGGGCGCGCCGGTGCTCGGGGTGCTGTTCGGCGTCGGCTGGACGCCGTGCCTCGGCCCCACTCTCACCGCCGTCAACACCCTCTCGATCTACCAGGCCAGCGCGGCCCGCGGCGCCCTGCTGACCGTGGTGTACTGCCTGGGCCTGGGCCTGCCGTTCATCTTCGTGGCGCTGGCCTTCCGCCGGGCGCTCGGCGCGTTCGGCTGGGTCAAGCGCCACTACCTGTGGGTCATGCGGGCCGGCGGCGGCATGATGGTCGCGCTCGGCATCCTCCTCGTCACCGGCGTCTGGGACAGCCTGATGTCCGAGCTCCAGGGCTGGACGCAAAGCTTCACCGTTGGGATCTGATTGATGTCCACCAAGACCGACACGCCCCGCGACCCGGGCGGCGGCCCGGACCCCGGCGCGCAGGCCGCCGCGGACGCGGGCACGGATCTCGGCGCGGCCGGATCCCAGCTCTCCACCGCCCCCACGGAGGACGTCAGCTTTCCCTCGCTCGGCCCGGTCGGCTGGGCGCGGTGGTTCTGGCGGCAGCTCACCTCGATGCGGGTGGCGCTGCTGCTGCTCTTCCTGCTGTCGATCGGCGCGATCCCCGGTTCGCTGATTCCGCAGACCAGCATCGACCCGGTGAAGGTCGACCAGTTCAAGGCCGAGCACGACACCCTGGGCGCGCTCTACGACAAGCTGGGGATGTTCCACGTCTACAGCTCGGTGTGGTTCTCGGCGATCTACCTGCTGCTGTTCATCTCCCTCATCGGCTGCATCGTGCCGCGCAGCTGGCAGTTCGTCGGGCAGCTGCGCAGCCGTCCGCCGGCCGCCCCGCGCCGGCTCACCCGGCTGCCCGCGTACACCACGTGGCGCACCGACGCCGACCCCGAGGAGGTGCTCGGCGCGGCGCAGCGGCTGATGCGCAAGCGGCGGTTCCGGGCGCACCGGGCGGGTACGGCGGTGGCCGCGGAGAAGGGTTATCTGCGCGAGACCGGCAATCTGCTCTTCCACCTCGCGCTGATCGTGATGCTGGTGGCGTTCGCCGTCGGCAGCCTCTGGAAGTCCGAGGGCGGCAAGCTGATCACCGAGGGGGACGGCTTCTCCAACAGCCTCACCCAGTACGACGATTTCAAGTCCGGTGCGTTCTTCGACACCGACACCATGGAGCCGTTCGGCTTCTCGCTCGACAAGTTCGAGGCGACCTACGAGCGCTCCGGCCCGCAGAAGGGCACCCCGCGCGTCTTCCGCGCCCATGTGCGGTACTTCTCCGGCGCGGACGGCAAGGAGCACAAGACCGCGATCGAGGTGAACACCCCGCTCGACATCGCGGGCTCGAAGGTCTACCTGCTCTCGCACGGCTACTCCCCGGCGGTCACCGTCAAGGACGGCCGCGGCAAGGTCGTCTACAAGGGCGCGGTGCCCTTCCTCCCGCAGGACCCCAAGAACTTCACCTCCACCGGTGTGGTGAAGGTGCCGGGCGCGCAGACCAAGGACGGCAAGCGCAACCAGCTCGGCTTCCAGGGCTTCTTCGTGCCGACGTTCGGCGGCAAGGGCTCCGGCTCGATGTTCTCCCAGTTCCCGGCGCTGGACTATCCGGTGCTGACGCTGACCGCCTACCACGGCGACCTGGGCGTCGACTCCGGACTGCCGCAGAACGTCTACCAGCTGCAGAAGAAGAACCTGAAGCAGTACAAGGTCAACGGCGCCCCGTTCGCCAAGATGATGCTGCCCGGCGAGACCATGAAGCTGCCGGGCGGTGACGGCAGCATCGAGTTCACCGGCATCAAGAGCTGGGCCAGCTTCAAGATCACTCACCAGCCGGGCAACGGCCTCGCGCTGGGCGGCGCGGTGGCGGCCCTGGTGGGCCTGGCAGGTTCGCTGTTCATCCAGCGGCGCCGGGTGTGGATCCGGGTGGAGCGGGTCGAGGAGAACGGCGTGGGCGTCACCGTCGTCGAGATGGCCGGCCTCGGCCGCAGCGAGTCGCCCCGGCTCCCAGAAGAGCTGGGCGATCTCGCCGAGGCGCTGGCCCCGCACGCCCCCGTCGCGCCGGACGGGCCCGACGCGTCCGGGACAGGTGCCGGATCCGGCACCGGCCCCGCATCCGAAGACCCGGCGGAGCCCACCGACTCCACCGACCCTGCTGACCCCTCTGAAGGAGCGCGCGCGTGAACATCGCTGCCGCAGCCAACGAGACGCTGGCGCACAACAGCAATCTGCTGGTCTATTCGGCGATGGCGGTCTACACCCTCGCCTTCCTCGCGCACCTCGCCGAGTGGGTGTTCGGCAGCCGCAGCAAGGTCGGCCGCACCGCGGCGGCGCTGACCGCGCAGGTCAGGACGCCCGCCGCGGCGAGCACCACGGCGCACAAGGGCGGCACGGCCGTACTGGAGCGCCCGAAGGTCATCACCAAGAGTGCCGCCGGCAGCCGCGACGTCCCCGACGGGCCGGGCGCCGCGGGCGGCACGGAGAAGGGCGACCTCTACGGCCGGATCGCCATCTCGCTGACCGTCCTGGCCTGGGCGATCCACGTGGCCGGTGTGGTCGCCCGCGCCCTGTCCGTGGAGCGTGCCCCCTGGGGCAACATGTACGAGTTCTCCACCACGTTCGCCGCGGTCGCGGTGGGCGCGTACCTGATCCTGCTCGCGCTCAAGAAGAACGTCCGGTGGATCGGGCTGCCGCTGATCACCACGGTCCTGCTGGACCTCGGCCTGGCCGTCTCGGTGCTCTACACCGCCAGCGACCAGCTGGTGCCCGCGCTGCACTCCTACTGGCTGTGGATCCACGTCAGCTGCGCGATCATCTCCGGCGCGGTGCTCTACCTCGGCGCCGTCGCCACCCTGCTCTTCCTCTTCCGCGACCGCCACGAGGCCAAGCTCGCCGACCCGGCGGGCCCGCAGCCCGGCGCCTTCGCCACGTCGGTGCTGGAGCGGCTGCCGTCGGCGGCCTCGCTGGACAAGTTCGCCTACCGGGTCAACGCCACCGTCTTCCCGCTGTGGACGTTCACCATCATCGCGGGCGCCATCTGGGCCGAGGCCGCGTGGGGCCGCTACTGGGGCTGGGACCCCAAGGAGGTCTGGTCCTTCATCACCTGGGTCGCCTACGCCTGCTACCTGCACGCCCGGGCCACCGCGGGCTGGAAGGGCCGCAAGGCCGCCTGGCTCGGTCTGGTCGCCTTCCTCTGCTACCTCTTCAACTACTACGGCGTGAACATCTTCGTCACCGGCCTGCACTCCTACGCGGGAGTCTGAAGGCCCGCCGCCGCCCGTCGGGGTTGCTCCGACCGGCGGCGCACGCCGCGCGCTGCTCTGCGCATCACGGTGCCGTACGCGATCGTGGGCTCATGGAGAGTCCGATCCCGTACGGCACCGTCGTTTCCGGCGGGGAGACGCAGTCCCTTTCCTTCGCACTGCGTTTTCCCCAGCCTGTGGAGGAAGTCTGGGCGGCGGTCGCCACCCCCGGAGGGCTGGCCTGCTGGCTCGCCGCCGCCGCGCCCTTCGGCAGCGTCAGGGCGGCGCGATCACCTTGCGCTGGCTGGACCCGGACGAGCACGGCGCCGCGACCGTCGCCCCGGGCCGCGTCACCGGGTGGGGCCCGAGCCGGCTCGCCGAGTACACGGTCGACGCGCACGGCCGGATCCGGTTCGAGCTGATCGCGGCTCCCGGCCGGGCCGCGGACGGCGCACCCGGCACCCGGCTGCGCTTCACCAACGAACTGGTCGCGCCCTACAGCGCGGCCCTGCGCCATCTGGCCGGCTGGCACCAGCACTTCGAGTTCCTGGCCGAGGCGCTGGCCGGCCGGTCCGCGGACTGGCGGGCGTGGAACCTCGAACGCTGGCGCGCGCTGCACGGCGCGTACGAGCGCGCCCGCTGAGCACCTGCCCGGCAGTCCTTCAGCGGCGTTTGCGGTCGCCGTGTTCCTGGACCGGTGGCTGCTGGCCTCCCCCCGGCAGCATCGGCTTGGGCAGCCGTGTCAGGTCCTGCTGTGCGGCGGCCAGCTGCTCGGCGGTGTCCCGTGGCAGGGGCGGGGGGAGGGGCGCCGGGCGGCCGAAGCCGAACGCCGACGTCAGGTCCCCGAAGGTCTCGCGCCGCCAGTCGCTGATGTTGGGCTCCTGCACGCCGGTCCAGCGCTCCAGGAACTGCAGTACGGAGGTGTGGTCGAAGGCGTCGCCGGCCGCCCAGCCGCCCACCGTCCAGGGCGAGACGATCAGGCAGGGGACGCGGAACCCGCCGCCGATCGGCAGACCCCGGACGAACTCGTCCGGTGTCCCGGGGGGCGGCACCGGCGGCGGCACATGGTCGAACAGGCCGTCGTTCTCGTCGTAATTGAGGATGAGGACGGTCTTGCGCCACACCTTCGGGTTGGCGGCGATGGCCTCGATCTTCCGCGCGACGTAGGCGGCGCCGGCGGCCGGCAGGTACTCCGGGTGCTCGGACTGCGGGCCGGTGGGGATCAGCCAGGAGACGGCCGGCAGCCGGTCGAGGCGGGCGTCGTCCTCGAAGGTGCCGGCCGGCTGCGATCGCATCCCGCGCTCGAACAGCGGATCGCCGGGCCCGGCCTCCCGGAAGCGCTGGAACTGCTCCAGCAGATTGCAGCCGTAGTCGTCCTCCTCCTGGTAGACCCGCCAGCTCACACCGGCCTCCTGGAGCCGCTCGGCGTATGTCTTCCAGCGGTAGGGCTGGGGCGCGGTGTTGTTGAGGACCGGGCCGCCCAGGGTGCCGCCCGGGTCGAGGGTGCCGGTCATCCAGTAGAGCCGGTTGGGCCAGGTCGGGCCGAAGACCGAGCAGAAGTAGTTGTCGCAGAGGGTGAAGGTCTCGGCGAGTGCGAACTGGAAGGGGATGTCCTCGCGGGTGTGGTAGCCCATCACGTACGGACCGTTCAGCCCGTCGGCCTTGCGGTGCGCGGGCAGCCAGCGGTCCATCTTCCCGTCGTTCCACGCCTCGTGCTGCACGGACCAGGCGTGGCTGGTGGACGGGATGGCCTGGGCGCTGGAGGTGCGGGTGTCGAGGCGGAACGGCAGCAGATAGCCGTCCGGGTGCTCCGCGTCCGGCTGGTGGAAGACGGACCGGCCGCTCGCCAGGGTGAGCGCGTCGGGATCGGCGAAGCCGCGGACACCGCGCAGGGTGCCGAAGTAGTGGTCGAACGAGCGGTTCTCCTGCATGAGCAGGACGACATGCTCGATGTCGTGCAGCGAGCCGTGCGGTGGGGGTCCGGCGGCGACGGCCTTTCGGACACTGGGCGGCAGCAGTGACAGCGCGGCGGCGCCACCGATCGCGCCGGCCGCGGAGCCGAGGAGTCTGCGTCGGGTCATAGCGGGCATATGGGCCACTCTCCCTGAGACGCGTGAACCCGGGGCGCACCCTGTTGACGGCGCCGGAGGCCTGGATTGCCCGCGGCAGGGGGATAGCTGAGCGGTGCATCAATGTGCCGTGCGAAGGCGCCAGTTGACCGGCGGCGAGCGCGCGCGGACCGGGCGACACGCGGGCCCGCGGGGGCCCGCCGACACGGCGCGCACCCGCCTTCTGGCGCCGTGTCAGGACACGCGGTCGAGGCCCGGAGTTCCCTCGGGTGCAGGGTAGGGCTGCTCCACCGGAAGCAGCGCGGCCGCCCGCGCCGTCCCGCCGGAGCGGACCAGTGCGTGGATCTCGTGCGCCAGCGGTGTCACGTCGGTGATGCCGACCGTCCACTCGTCGGCGTAACGGCGCGACGCCTCACCGGCGAGGCCCAGCTGCAGCGAGCGGTACGGCAGCTGCTGAAGCCGCAGATCGCGCTCCGGATCCCACTGCACCCGCACCGGCGACGTCTTCAACCGCTGCTGCCAGGCGGCGCGGTCGGGGTGAACGGCGGCGTCGTGGTGCGACAGGCAGGCGTGGCGCAGCGCCCAGTCGAAGCCGGCCCGGTCGATCTCGACGGCGAGCACCGTCTCCTGGTCGGCCTTGGTGCCCCAGCCGCAGCGGTACATCATCCACAGGAACGACGGCTTGATCCACGTCATCCGCTCCCGCTTCCAGGCGGCCGGGAAGCGGCCCTGCCGTGCGGCGGGGAGGCCGAGCGCCGGCGCGTACGCCTGGTAGACGGTGACGGTCCGTGCGGTGTGCAGCGCCCGGATACGGCGCCGCGGCTCGGCCGGAAGCGGCGGGCGCGGAGTGCGGGGCCGGGACGTGCGGAGTGGTGCTCATGGGGCGTCATCGTCGCGGACGCCGCGGTCGGGCGGCCAGTGAATTTCCCCGCGGAGCAGGCCGGTTGCCGTCCCCGGGGCGGGCGGCTCACTCGTCGCCGATGTCCTCGTTCCACAGCGCCGGGTGGGCCCCGATGAAGTCACGCATCATCGCCGCGCACCCGGGGTCGTCCAGCAGGACGATCCGTACGCCGTGCCGGGCCAGCCAGTCGTGCCCGCCGTGGAAGGTCCTGGCCTCGCCGATCACCACCCGGGAGATGCCGAACTGGCGCACCAGTCCGCTGCAGTACCAGCAGGGGGAGAGTGTGGTGACCATCGTCGTGCCGCGGTAGCTGCGCTGCCGGCCTGCCGCGCGGAAGGCGGCGGTCTCCGCGTGCATCGACGGGTCGTCGTCCTGGACGCGGCGGTTGCGGCCGCGGCCGAGCAGGGTGCCGTCCGGCCCGTAGAGCGCCGCGCCGATCGGGATGCCGCCCTCGTCCAGCCCGGCGCGCGCCTCGGCGACCGCGGTCTCCAGCATGGCGCGGGCCCGCTCCTGCAGATGGTCCGGGTGCCCGAACGGGTCGGAGTGGCCCGCGGTGCCGTGCAGCCGGAACTCGTCGCGGTCCTGTGCCCAGTCCTGATCCCGTGCCTGGTCCATGCCGGTCACTCTCCTCGCTCGGGGCCGACCCGGCAACGTGCGAACGGGCGAAGTACGGCCGTGACCGGCGGTGCGGCGGCCGGCGCACCCGCTCCGGGCCCGGGAGCCACGAGCTCCGGGAGCGTGTCAGCCCTTGCCGGGCGGCGGCGTGTCGTCGGGTCCCGGCGCGCCGTCGCGGGGGCCGTCCTCCTTGCGGCGCAGCTCCTCCTCGCGGCGGCGCAGGTCGGCCTCCCAGTCCTTGAGCAGCGCGTCATCCTTGGAGTTCCGGTCGTTGCCGCCCTTGGAGTGCTCGTCCCCGAGGGACTTGAGGAACTCCGGGTTGTCGTCCGGCGCGACCCACCGGGCGCGGCGGCCGCGGAGCCGGTCGGCGGGGGCGCCGCCGTCCGCCGGCGCATGCCTGACCTTGCCGGCGACCAGCCAGGCGACCGGCCCGATGAGCACCTCGCCGAACAGCAGGATGATGATCACCCAGACCACCTTGGGCAGCCCGCGCACCTGTGATTCCGGCGTGTTGAGGCAGTCGATGAAGGCGTAGATCCACAGTGCCAGCACCAGAAGGAACGGCAGATACCTGAGCATTGCGGAACGGGCCCCCTGCGAGCGGCGGCGGGCCCGCGGCGGGGCCCGGTGACCCGTACAGGGTAGTGCGTACCGGATACTGGGACGCATGGCTTATGACGATCTTCGCTCGTTCCTGCGCGCGCTCGACAGGGAAGGCGACCTCAAGCGCATCAAGGCCGAGGTCGACCCGTATCTCGAAGTCGGCGAGATCGTGGACCGGGTGCAGAAGGCCGGCGGCCCCGCGCTGCTCTTCGAGAACGTCAAGGGTTCGGCGATGCCGCTGGCCATGAACGTCTACGGCACCGACCGCCGGCTGCTGAAGGCCCTGGACCTCAAGGCGTACAGCGACATCAGCGACAAGATCGGCGGGCTGCTCAAGCCGGAGCTGCCGCAGGGCTTCGTCGGGGTGCGGGAGGCGTTCGGCAAGCTCGCCGGGATGACGCACGTGCCGCCGAAGAAGGTGAAGAGCGAGAGCGCCCCCGCCCAGGAGGTCGTGCTCACCGGCGACGACGTCGACCTCGACGCGCTGCCCGCGCTCTTCACCTGGCCGGAGGACGGCGGCTCCTTCTTCAACCTGGGGCTGACGCACACCAAGCACCCGGAGACGGGCGTACGCAACCTCGGCCTGTACCGCCTCCAGCGCCACGACAAGCGCACCATCGGCATGCACTGGCAGATCCACAAGGACAGCCGCAACCACTACCAGGTCGCGGCCAAGCGCGGTGAGCGACTGCCGGTCGCCATCGCCTTCGGCTGCCCGCCGTCCGTGACCTATGCCTCGACCGCCCCGCTGCCCGGCGATATCGACGAGTACCTCTTCGCGGGCTTCGTCCAGGGCAAGCGGATCGAGATGGTCGACTGCAAGACCGTGCCGCTGCAGGTCCCGGCGAACGCCGAGGTGGTGCTGGAGGGCTGGCTGGAGCCGGGCGAGATGCTGCCCGAGGGGCCGTTCGGCGACCACACCGGCTTCTACACGCCGCAGGAGCCGTTCCCGGCGCTGACCATCGACTGCGTCACGATGCGCAAGCGGCCGCTGCTGCAGTCGATCGTGGTGGGCCGGCCGCCGACCGAGGACGGGCCGCTGGGGCGGGCCACCGAACGGTTCTTCCTCCCGCTCCTCAAGATCATCGTGCCGGACATCGTGGACTACCACCTGCCGGAGTCCGGCGGCTTCCACAACTGCGCCATCGTCTCGATCGACAAGAAGTACCCCAAGCACGCCCAGAAGGTGATGCACGCCATCTGGGGCGCCCACATGATGTCGCTGACCAAGCTGATCGTCGTGGTCGACGCCGACTGCGATGTGCACAACCTCCACGAGGTCTCCTGGCGGGCGCTGGGCAACACCGACTACGCCCGCGACCTGACCGTCGTCGAGGGCCCCGTCGACCACCTCGACCACGCCTCGTACCAGCAGTTCTGGGGTGGCAAGGCGGGCATCGACGCGACGAGGAAGTTGCCCGAGGAGGGGTACACGCGGGACGGCGGCTGGCCGGAGATGGTCGAGTCCGACCCGCGCACGGCGGCGAAGGTCGACCGCCGGTGGAAGGAGTACGGCCTGTGACCAGCGCCGCCGCCGCAGTCCCGCAGCCGGGCAGGACCAGGTCCTTCCTCCGGCTGGTGATGATCGAGCACTCGGTCTTCGCGCTGCCGTTCGCCTATATCGCCGCGCTCACCGCGATGTTCCAGTGGGACCGGAACATCCACTGGGGCCGCCTGCTGCTCGTCACCGTCGCGATGGTCGGGCTGCGGACGTTCGCGATGGCCGCCAACCGCATCATCGACCGCGAGATCGACGCACGGAACCCGCGCACCGCAGGCCGTGAGCTGGTCACCGGCGCGGTGACGGTGAGGTCGGCGTGGACCGGTGCGCTGATCGCCGTCGTCGTCTTCCTGGGCGCGGCCGCGCTGCTCAACCCGCTGTGTCTGGCGCTGGCGCCGGTCGCGGTGATCCCGATGGTGGTCTATCCGTACGGCAAGCGGTTCACGCACTTCCCGCACGCGATCCTGGGGCTGGCCCAGGCGATGGGGCCGGTCGGCGCGTGGATCGCGATCAGCGGCACCTGGTCGTGGGACGCGGTCATCCTCGGTCTCGCGGTCGGTGTCTGGATCGGCGGCTTCGACCTGATCTTCGGCTGCCAGGACGTGCAGGCCGACCGGGCGCACGGCGTGAAGTCGGTGCCGGCCCGCTTCGGGATCCCGGCGGCGCTCCACGGCGCCCGCGCCTGCCACGCCGTCACCACCGGCCTGCTGGTCTGGTACGCGTTCGCCACCGGCGCGGGGGTCTGCTTCTGGGTCGGTCTGGTGATCGTGGCCGCGGCGTTCCTCTACGAGCACACGATCGTCCGCCCGCACGACCTGTCCCGGCTCAACCGGGCGTTCTTCACGGTCAACGGCTTCATCGGCATCGCGCTGTTCGCCTGCGCGTTGCTGGATCTGCTGGTGCGCGGCCTGTCGGTCTGACGGGCCGTGAGCGGCGGGAGCGGGGGTCGGGCCGTGGGCCCGGCCCCCGTTCGCCGTGCGGCCCGGGTCGTCAGCCCTTGCTGATCGGCCAGGCGATCAGCCGCGGGTAGGTCCACAGCTCGCCGCGGGTCGCCTTCACGGTGGCGATGATGGCGCAGACGATGGCGGCGATGCCGTTGGCCGCCATGATCCCGATGACGGTCAGCAGCGGGACGGCGAGCCCGGCGCTTGCGCGCTGGGCCTCGTCCGCTGCGACCGAGAAGATGATGCCGCTCGCGACGTACAGCACCACGCCGATGACCGTCATGATGGCCTGGGTGATGCCGAGGTTCAGCGCCTGGGTGGCGTGGTGGCGGACGTAGGGGTCGTGCTGGTGGCGGTCGTTGCCCCGGATCGTCATGGGGGCGATCCAGCCGGTGACGGCGCCGATCCCGCAGCACATCGCCGAGCCCACCGTGATCGTCAGCAGCGCGCCCAGATGGGCCCACATCGCGGGGCTCGTCGACGGCGAGGGCGGCTGGGGGCCGTAGCCGGGGCCGTATGCGGGCCCGGTGGGGTACCCGGGCGCCGGAGGAGGCACGGCCGCACCCGGGTAGCCGTAGCCGCCGGGCGGTACGCCGGTGTCCCACCCCGGCTGCGCGCCGTACGGCTGCTGCGGTCCGCCCGCCTGGGGCCCGTAGCCGGACTGGTGGTAATCGGACATCTCTGCTCACCCCGTGATCGCTGCGTGCTGCCGCGTCGTGGCCGTGCATCGGCAGGCCCCGCGGCTCGTGCCCGCTGAGACTACGGGACCTGACGGACCGTGGCCCCTGCCGGGACGGGGCGACTGCGCTCCCGGAAGGCGAAGGCCGCCAGCACTCCGCCGAGCAGCCCGAAGAGGTGCCCCTGCCAGCTGATGCCGCTGTCGGTGGGCAGCGCGCCCCAGACGATGGAGCCGTAGACGGCGGCGACGACCACGCCGATGCCGATGTCGAGGAGCTTGCGGTCGATGAAGCCGCGCACCACGAGGTAGCCGAAGAGGCCGAAGACCACGCCGGAGGCGCCGGCGGTGTTGCTCAGCGGCGGCGCGGTCAGCCATACGCCCAGGCCGGAGGCGAGGATGATCAGCAGGACCACAGCGAGGAAGCGGCGCACCCCGCTGCGCAGCGCGGCGACGAAGCCGAGCAGCAGCAGCGGCAGGGTGTTGGCGCCGAGGTGCCCGAAGCCGAAGTGCAGGAAGGCGGACGGGAGCACATCGACCAGTTCTGCGGGCTCGCGCGGCTGGATCCCGAAGGAGTCCAGGGCGTTCCCGGTGGCGACGTCGACGCCCTCCAGCAGCCAGAGCAGTGCCACCCAGCCCAGCATCAGGCAGATGGCGGGCTTCGCGCGTCGTGTCATCTCCCGGCCCTCTCTTCTCTCCCGGCGGGCCGCCCGGTGGCGGCTTCGCGGGGTGCATCGTTAAGAACGGCCGTGAAGGGGTCCGTGGTTCCGCCGGATAGGCTCGATGCGTGGAGCCGCCGCACAACAACACCAGTCAGCAGGCCCCCGGCCGACGCCGCCCGTGGGTCGTGGGGATCTCCGGCGCGTCCGGGACGCCGTACGCGGCGGCCGTGCTGCGCGGGCTGCTCGCCGCCGGGGAGGCGGTGGATCTCATCGTCAGCCGGGCGTCGCGGCTGACGTTGCTGGACGAGACCACGATCGCGTTCCGGGACGCCCATTGGCGTACCGACCTGCGGCAGTGGCTGGCCCGTGGGGCCGACGGGAAGCCGGACACCTTCCCGGTGACCGAGGCGTCGCTGGCGGATGTCCGCCATTGGGCGGCCGGAGACCTGGCGGCCGGGCCGTCGTCGGGTTCGTATCCGGTGAAGGGGATGCTGATCGTCCCGGCGAGCACGGCGTGTGTGGCCGGGGTGGCGCTGGGACTGTCGAAGGATCTGCTGCAGCGGGTGGCGAGCGTGACGCTCAAGGAGCGGCGTCGGCTGGTGGTCGCGGTGCGGGAGACCCCGCTGAACGGACCGACGCTGAAGCAGCTGGTGACGCTGGACGAGGCGGGCGCCGTGGTGCTGCCCGCCTCTCCGGCGTTCTACGCGGGGGCGACGCACATCCAGGATCTGGTGGACTTCGTCGCCGGCCGGGTGCTCGATGCGGCCGAAGTGCCGCACGGGTTGTACCGGCGTTGGGAGGGGGAGCTCGGGGGTGGCTCCAAGGAGGAGGCCCCGGACGCTTCCTAGCGCTTCTTGGCTGCGGCGGCGCGGCCGAAGCGGCGCCGGGCCCGCGGGGCCGCGGGCTGGTGGGCACGGGAACGATTGGCCTGGTCCTGCAGCTCGCGCATGCGGGCGTAGGCCATCTCGATCGAGTACACGGTGACAACTCCTGTGAGATCGTCTGTGATCGTTTGAAAGATTTACAGGGTCCGAGGCCCTGTATGCCTTAGATTCTACATGCAGAACTCGAAAATGCGTAAAGATTGGAAGGCTTGAGGGCATGGACGCGGTGGATAGGCAGCTCATCCAGGCACTTCGCGAGAACGGCAGGGCCTCCTATGCGGAGCTCGGCCGGCTCGTCGGCCTCTCCGGGCCCAGCGTCACGGACCGGATCAACCGCCTCGAAGCGGCCGGTGTGATCACCGGGTACCGCGCGACGGTCGACGCCGCGTCCCTCGGGCTCGGCGTCACCGCGCTCGTCGGCATCTCACTGTCGGACGCGGCCGACCACGAGGACGTCGCGCGCCGGCTGCGCGACCTCGCCGAGATCGAGGACTGCTGGTTCATCGCCGGTGACGACTCCTACATGCTCAAGGTGCGGGTGGGCGACGTCGACGGCCTGGAGCGCACCATCCGGCGGCTGTCCGGCACCAAGGGCGTCTCCCGCACCCGCACCACGATCGTGCTCTCCACCAAGTGGGAGAACCGCGTCGGCGAGCTGCCCGAAGAGGCCGAATAACCCCGGCGGCACGACCCGCACACCGGGCGGACGGAGCGGGGCCAGGGGGCTCCGTCCGCCCCGGCATGCAGGGAGTAGGCTCGGCGAAGCTCGTTTTGGCACAGAAATGCCAGAGATACGGCAGAGATACGGCAGATACGGCAGAGGTACGGCCGAGACACTGGGAGGCGACCGGATGGCTGCGTCGATGGATGTGGGCCTCAAGCGCGAGCTGGAGGCGAAGGTCCACGCCGGGGAGCGGCTGACCCGCGAGGACGGTATCGCCCTCTACGAGTCCGACGACCTGGCATGGCTGGGCGGTCTCGCCCACGAGGTGCGCACGCGTAAGAACGGCGACGTCGTGCACTTCAACGTCAACCGTCACCTCAACATGACGAACGTGTGCACCGCGTCCTGCGCCTACTGCTCCTTCCAGCGCAAGCCGGGCGAGAAGGACGCGTACACGATGCGCATCGAGGAGGCCGTCCGCCTCGCCAAGGCGATGGAGGGCGAGAACCTCACCGAGCTGCACATCGTCAACGGCCTGCACCCGACGCTGCCGTGGCGCTACTACCCCCGCTCGCTCAAGGCCCTCAAGGAAGCCCTCCCGCAGGTCTCCCTCAAGGCGTTCACCGCCACCGAGATCCACCACTTCGAGACCATCTCCGGGCTCGACGCGAGTGAGATCCTCGACGAGCTGATCGACGCCGGCCTGGAATCGCTGACCGGCGGCGGCGCCGAGATCTTCGACTGGGAGGTGCGCCAGCACATCGTCGACCACGCCACCCACTGGGAGGACTGGTCGCGTATCCACCGCCTGGCACACCAGAAGGGGCTCAAGACCCCGAGCACCATGCTGTACGGGCACATCGAGGAGCCGCGCCACCGCGTGGACCACGTGCTGCGGCTGCGTGAGCTCCAGGACGAGACCGGCGGCTTCCAGGTCTTCATCCCGCTGCGCTACCAGCACGACTTCGTGGACATGCAGGACGGCAAGGTCCGCAACCGCCTGCAGGCCCGCACCACGATGGCGAGCGGCGCCGAGGCGCTGAAGACCTTCGCGGTCTCCCGCCTGCTCTTCGACAACGTCCCGCACGTCAAGGTCTTCTGGGTGATGCACGGTCTGCAGACCACCCAGCTCGCCCTCCAGCACGGCGCCGACGACATGGACGGCTCGGTCGTCGAGTACAAGATCACGCACGACGCGGACAACTTCGGTACGCCGAACAAGCTCACCCGCGACGACCTGCTCGACCTGATCCGCGACGCCGGCTTCCGCCCCGTCGAGCGCAACACCCGCTACGAGGCCATCCGGGAGTACCCGGGACCGGACCCCGAGCGCCGCGAATCGCCGCAGCCGATGCGCCTGTGACCAGGCCGATGTCCGCTCTGTGAACCTTTCGGAACACGGTCGGCGGGGAGAGTTAGGGTCCGGGTCATGAGCGTGCGCTTCGACCTGGACCCTTCTGTCACCCCCGAACTGCGGGACGGGATCTGCGCGCTCTGGGCGGACGTCTCCAATGCCGGCGGCGCGGTGGGCTTCGTACCGCCGGTCACCCGCGAGGACATACGCCCCGACCTGCTCAAGCATCTGACGGCGATGGCCCAGGGGCGCGAGCGGCTGGTGGTGGGCCGCGACGAGGACGGCCGGGTACTGGCGACGGCGTTCCTCACGCTCAACTCCCACCGCCTGATGCGGCACTGGCTGTGGGTCTACACCGTGATGGTCCACCCCTCCCTCCAGGGACAGGGCGCCGGCCGCGCGCTCATGACCGCGGTCGCGGACTCCGCCCGCGGCATCGACGGCATCACCGCCCTGCGCCTCACCTGCCGCGGCGGCACGGGCGTCCGCCGCTTCTACGAAGCCTGCGGCTACAAGGAGGTCGGCCGCGTCCCCGGCGCCATCAAGGTCGCCGACGGCGACTTCCGGGACGACATCACCATGTGGCTCGAACTGGCCTGAGGCTTGGGCCAGGGCTCTTCCGGGCCGGGACGGGGGCCGGGAAGATCGCTTCCGGGGCTGTGCTTGACTGGACGGAGACCCTTTCGGTTGCCGTTGAGAAGAAGGTCCCGTCCGTGAGTAGCCCCAAGTTCGCCACGCTCCGCTACACCGCCCTTCGCATCGGCCTGTTCATCGCCTCGTTCGCCGTCGTCTGGGTGCTGGCCTACTTCCGGATCATTCCGCTCGGCATCGGCAGGGCCAACACCGTGTGGCTGCTGCTGCTCGCCATCGTGATCTCCGCGCCGCTCAGCTTCGTGCTGCTGCGCAAGCAGCGGGACGCGATGTCCGAGCAGATCGTGACCAAGGTCGACCGCCAGCGCGACCGGCTCGCGGCCAACCGCAGCCAGGAGGACGGGCTGCTGTAGTCCCGCCCCGGTCCTGACGGCATCCCCCTGAGGCAGCCGGCAGAACCCGGGTAAGACACCTCACACACGACAGGCGCCCGGCCGTGGAGTTCCGCTCCACGGCCGGGCGCCTGCCCCGTTCTGCCCGAAATTCTCCGGCGGGGCCCGCCGTGACCCAAAGATCTTCTTTGGGTTCCTCAAAGTTGAAGTGTTAACGTACGCGATGTGAAGACTGCAGCAGCGCATCCGTTCCCCACGAGCATCCCGCTCGTGGCGCGCCTGCATGTCGATCTTTGCCGCTGTGTTTCCGCGGCCTGTTGTCGCCGTTGACCAGATCGCAGCGGCCGGAGATCCTACGGACCTCCTGGCGCCCATCGCCGAATCCCGAAGTCTCGATTCGTACCCGGAGTGTGTCCGTTGTCCACGTCTGCCGAGACCTCTGCAGCGCCAGAGGCCCCCAAGACCCCCAAGTCCTCCCGAATACCGAAGATCCCGTTCTGGGCGCAGATCCTGGCCGGTCTCGCCCTGGGCGTACTGCTCGGCTGGATAGCCAAGAGCGGTGACGTCGGCTGGCTGACGTCCACGCTCCAGCACATCGGCGACCTCTTCGTCCAGCTGCTCAAGCTGGCCGTCGCCCCCCTGGTCTTCTTCGCGATCCTGGTGTCCATCACCAATCTGCGGCAGGTCAACAACGCCGCCCGGCTCGCCACCCGCACCCTGCTGTGGTTCATGGCGACCTCGCTGATCGCCGTCGCGATCGGCCTGGCCATCGGCCTGCTGACCAACCCCGGCGCCGGCACCGGCCTGACCCCCAAGGACGGCAAGGCCCCCGAGGAGGCCGGCTCCTGGATCGACTTCCTGACCGGCATCGTCCCCACCGACATCATCACGCCGTTCACCGAGCTCAACGTCCTGCAGATCGTCTTCATGGCCGCCGTCGCCGGTATCGCGGCGCTCCAGCTCGGCGAGAAGGCGCAGCCGGTCCTCAACATCAGCCGCTCCGTCCTGGAACTGCTCCAGAAGGCCTTGTGGTGGGTCATCCGCCTCGCCCCGATCGGCACCGTCGGCCTCATCGGCCACGCCATCGCGACGTACGGCTGGAACCTCATCGGCAAGTACGCGACCTTCACCGTCGACATCTACGTCGGCTGCGCCCTGGTGCTGTTCGGCGTCTACCCGCTGCTGCTCGCGACGGTCGCCAAGGTCAACCCGGTGCAGTTCTTCAAGGGCGCCTGGCCCGCGATCCAGCTGGCCTTCGTCTCCCGCTCCTCGGTCGGCACCATGCCGGTCACCCAGAAGGTCACCGAGCGCCTCGGCGTGCCGAAGGAGTACGCCTCCTTCGCGGTGCCGTTCGGCTCGACGACGAAGATGGACGGCTGCGCCTCGATCTACCCGGCGATCGCCGCCATCTTCATCGCCCAGATCTTCGATGTGCAGCTGGGCGTCGGTGAGTACATCCTGATCGCCTTCGTGTCGGTCATCGGCTCCGCCGCCACCGCGGGTCTGACCGGTGCGACGGTCATGCTGACGCTGACCCTCTCCACGCTGGGCCTGCCCCTGGAGGGCGTCGGCCTGCTGATGGCGATCGACCCGATCCTGGACATGATGCGCACGGCCACCAACGTGGCCGGGCAGGCGGTCATCCCGATCCTGGTCTCCGCCAAGGAGAAGATCCTGGACCGCGACGCCTACGCCACCGCGGCCGGCACCGGCCTCGACGGCGACGCCGAACCGGAGCAGGCGGCCACCGCCGTGCCGGCCACGGCCGGCGTGAGCTGACCCGGTAGACACCCCACGGCGCCCCCGCAGCCCCTACGGCTGCGGGGGCGCCGTCGTGCTGCCGGGGAGCAGGGCCAGGTCCGCCGCTCCCGTGTGCGCCAGGATCGCTTCGGCCAGCGGGCCCTGGACGGCCGGCGGCAGCGCATGCCCCATGCCCGCAATCTCGACCAGGTGGGCGCCCCTGACGCACTGCGCGAGGTGCTGGGCATGGGGCGGCGGGAAGACCGGTTCGGCGGGGGCGCATACGACGAGGGTGGGCACCTCGTTCTCGGCGAGCCGGTCCGTACGGAGCATTCCGCCGTCGTCCGCCCGGCCGTGCGCGGTGTTGGTCCTGTGGTGCCCCGTGTGCGCGATGACCCGTTCCTCCAAGGCGCGGAAGTATTCGGCGTCAAAGGGGAGTTGATCGCCGGCGAGCACCCGCCAGTGGGCGATCCGCCGCTCGATCTCCGCCGCCGGGCCGTGATCCTCGACCGGGCGGGCCCACATCTCCAGCACCTCGGGCGCGATGCCGGGGAGCTCGCCGGCCGGGACCGTGCCGCCGTCGGGCCGGGTGTAGGGGGCGGTGCTGAGGGCGAGGGTGCCGAGGAGGGTGGCGCTGAGCACCCGGTCGGGGTGGTCGGCGAGCACCATCTGGGCCAGCATGCCGCCCAAGGACATGCCGACGACGTGTGCCTGTGCGATCCCCAGCCCGTCCAGGACCCTGATCGCGTCCTCGGCGAGGTCCGCGATCCGGTAGGGCCGTTGGTCGAACGCCCAGGTCGAGCGGCCGGTGTCGCGGTGGTCGTAGCGAATGACCCGGTGCCGTGCGGCCAGCGCGTCGACCAGCGGCTCCGGCCAGCCGACCCCACTGGCCTGGGCGCCCATGATCAGCAGGAGCGGGGGTGCGTCGGGGGCGCCGCGCTGCTCGGTCCACAGCCGGACGCCGGGGGCGGCGTCGATGAACTGCTGCATGGCCTGTCCTCCGGAAGGTGGGTCAACGCGACGAGACGTATCGTCTCGCCATCGCCTCGTCACGTCAAGACCGAGGGTCGGGGAGCGCGGAGATCGTAAACTTACTTGGCAGTAATGGGGCGGGACGGAAGGACATTCAGGGTGGGAGCTGTGAAGAGCAAGCGGATGCCGCGGGCGGTGCGGGAGCGGCAGATGCTGGACGCCGCGGTGCTGACCTTCGCGCGGCGCGGCTACCGCGCGGCCTCCATGGATGAGATCGCCGAGGTCGCCGGGGTCTCCAAGCCGCTCGTCTACCTCTACCTGAACTCCAAGGAAGAGCTGTTCAGCGCCGTCATCAAGCGGGAGTCCGACGCGCTGGTGGACGCCGTCGTCGCCGCCGTCGAGCCGGACGGGCCGGCCGACCGCCGGCTGTGGAGCGGGCTGCAGGGGTTCTTCGCCCACACCGCCGCGCATCCGGACGGCTGGGCGGTCCTGCATCAGCAGGCCCGCACCCACGGCGAGCCGTTCGCGCGCGAGGTCGCCGCGATGCGCGCCCGGATCGTCGACTTCGTGACCGGCCTGATCGGTGCGACGGCGAAGGAGGCCGGCTGCGCGGGCGAGTTGGCCGACCGGGAGGTGGCCGCCCTCGCCCACGCGCTGATCGGCGCGGCCGAATCCCTCGCAGAATGGGCCAACGGCCCCACCGGCGAGGGGGCCACGGGTGAGCTTCCCCGCCCGACCGCCAAGGAGACGGCGGCCACGCTGATGAACTTCGCCTGGGCGGGACTCGGCCGTCTGAGGGCCGGCGAACGCTGGACGCCGGGGGGCTGAGGGCGCCTGCCCCTCGGTCCGCCCTGACGCCCTACGGCGTGCGGACCTCCCCGCTGAGGTGGAGCCGACGCCGGTCGGGCGGGCCGCCGTGCAGACGGAACGCGGTGCCCCGGCCGTCGTCGCTCGGCCCTTGGGCGTACGAGACGGTCGCGGGCAGCAGTACCGGAGCGCGGAACTCGGCGCCGATGCGGAGAGTTGCGGCGCCGGAAGGGACGGCTTCCGCCGCGCAGCGGGCGAAGGTCCACATGCCGTGGGCGATGGCGCGCGGGAAGCCCAGCAGCCGGGCGGTGAGCGGGTGCAGATGGATCGGGTTGTAGTCGCCGGAGACGCCGGCGTGACGGCGGCCGAGGTCCGCGGCGAGCTGCCATTCGGCGCGTACGGGGAGGTCGGCGGAGGTGTCGGCGGGTGCGTCCGGGGCGTTGCCGGAAGTGGGGTCGGCCCGGTCGGCGGCTGCCCGGTGGCGGGCCAGATAGCTGCTGCGGTCGGACCAGACCAGCCGCCCGTCGCGACGGGCCTCGGTGGTCATCACGACTTCGGTGCCACGCCGGTGGGTACGCAACTCCGCTGCGTAAACGGCGAGTTCGAGCCGATCCTTGAGGTGCAGCGGGGCCCGCTGGTCGATCGTGATGCCGGTGTGCACCAGCCCGAGCAGCGGCAGCGGGAAGGCGCGGGCGCTCATCAGGCGGGCGGCGAGCGGGAAGCCGAGGATGTGCGGGTAGGTGACGGGCAGCGGTCCGGTCGCCGGGAAGCCGCAGAGCCGGGCGTACGCCGCGACGGCCGCCGGGTCGATCCGGGCGGCGGGCAGGACCAGGCGGGTCGCCGGCAGCGCGGAGTCCGGGTGCGGGCGCTTGCCGATGCCGGTCAGGACGCCCTTGCCGAGGGCGGGCATCAGGCGCGGCGCACGGCGCAGCGGCACGGTGTCGGCCGTGGCCGGCGCGGCGGGGCGGGGCGCGTCGCTCATCAGGCACCCAGCAGGCTCTGCCCGCACACGCGGACGATCTGGCCGTTGACCCCGGAGGAGGCCGGGCTCGCGAGCCAGCTGATGGTCTCTGCGACGTCGACGGGCCGGCCGCCCTGGCCGAGCGAGCTCATCCGGCGGCCCGCCTCGCGGATGAACAGTGGCACCGCCGCGGTCATCCTGGTCTCGATGAAGCCGGGCGCGACCGCGTTGACGGTGACGCCGTGCCGGTCGGCGGCCCGTGGCGCCAGCGAGCGGACCAGGCCGATGACACCGGCCTTGCTCGCCGCGTAGTTGGTCTGCCCGGTGTTGCCCGCGATGCCGGCGATGGAGGCGGTGCCGATGACGCGGCCGGTGTCCCGGCGCAGGGCACCCGCAGCCAGCAGGTGGTCGGTGGTGCGCAGTACCGCGCCGAGGTTGACGTCCAGGACCGAACTCCAGCGGTCGCCGGGCATGTTGGCGAGTCGCCGGTCCCGGGTGATCCCGGCGTTGTGGACGAGGATGTCCAGGCCGTCGGCGGGGAGCGCGGCGGCGATCCGCTCGCCCGCGTCGGACGCGGTGATGTCGAGAGGCAGGGCGCTGCCGCCGAGCTGGCCGGCCACCTCCGCCAGATCGGTCTCGGCCTGCGGGACATCGAGGCAGATGACCTGGGCGCCGTCGCGGGCCAGCGTCCCGGCGACGGCGGCGCCGATGCCGCGGGCGGCACCGGTGACCAGCGCGGTGCGGCCGGCGAGCGGGCGCGTCCAGTCGTCCGGTGCGGTGTGCCGGGACGCGCCGATCTCGATGACCTGGCCGCTGACGAACGCGGACCGCGGGGAGAGCAGGAAGCGCAGGGTGGATTCGGCGGGGTCGGCCGACCCCGGTGCCAGCCGCAGGAGTTGAGCGGTTCGCCCCTTGCCCAGTTCCTTGCCCAGGGAACGGACGAAGCCCTCCAGCGCCTGCTGGGCGGCGGCCTGATGGTGGTCCAGCGGGTCGGGCACGGCGCCCAGGACGATGACGCGTGCGTGGTCGTCGAGGTCCCGTACGACGGGGTGCAGAGCGGCGTGCACCTCGCCGAGGGCGGCCACGTCGGTGACCCCCGTCGCGTCCAGGACGACGCCGGAGTGGCGGGTGCCCGGGGCGCGGTCGGTGTGCACCGTCAGGCCGGTACGGGCGAGGACGGCGGCCGGGTCGGTGGTGGACCTGCCTGCGGTCAGGTGGAGTACCGGCCCGTCCAGGCCGGGGTGTTCGGCGCTCCAGCGGCGCAGCGGCGTGGGCTGCGGCAGGCCGAGTCGGCGGGCGAGGAATCGGCCGGGGCGGGAATTGGTGAGACGAAGGTAGTGATCGGGCATTGGCCAACTCCTGGTCCTCGCGTAAATTTACTTCGAAGTAAGGTTACTGTCGGGTCAGGAGTTGGTCGAGGATGCGGAACCGGGATCGGTCAACCGGCGGCACCATCCGGCGGGTTGCCGTCATCGGGGGCAGCCGGATCCCGTTCGCGCGGGCGGACGGCCCCTACGCCGCCGCGTCGAACCAGGGCATGCTCACCGCGGCGCTCAACGGCCTGGTCGAGCGGTACGGCCTGGCCGGCGAGCAGGTCGGCGAGTTCGTCGCGGGCGCCGTGCTCAAGCACAGCCGCGACTTCAATCTCGCCCGCGAGACCCTGCTCGGCTCCCGGCTGGACGCCCGTACACCCGCCTACGACATCCAACAGGCGTGCGGCACCGGGCTCCAGGCCGTCATCGCGGTCGCCAACAAGATCGCGCTGAGCCAGCTGGAATGCGGCATCGCCGGGGGCACGGACACCGCGAGCGATGCCCCGCTGGGCATCAACGACGCGCTGCGCAAGATCCTGCTGGCCGCCCGGCGCGCGACATCGACGGGCGACCGGCTCCGCCAGATCGCCCGTATCCGGCCGCGGCACCTGCTGCCCGAGATCCCGCGCAACGCCGAGCCGCGCACCGGCCTCTCGATGGGCGAGCACGCCGCCCGCACCGCGAAGGAGTGGGGCATCGAGCGTGCCCCGCAGGACCAACTGGCCGCCACCAGCCACCAGCGGCTGTCCGACGCGTACGACCGCGGCTTCCTCGACGACCTCGTGGTGCCCTTCCAGGGCCTGGTGCGCGACCACCAGCTGCGCCCGGACTCGACGGTGGAGAAACTCGCCACGCTCAAGCCGGTGTTCGGCACCGGCCTGGACGGCGCCACGATGACGGCGGGCAACTCGACGCCGCTCACCGACGGCGCGGCGACCGTCCTGCTGGCGAGCGAGGAGTGGGCCCGTGAGCGCGGGCTGCGGCCCCTGGCCTATCTGACCGCGTACGAGACCGGCGCGGTGGACTTCGTCGACGGCGACGAGGGGCTGCTGATGGCTCCCGCGTACGCGGTGCCGCGGATGCTGGAGCGGGCCGGCCTGGGCATCGAGGACTTCGACCTGATCGAGATCCACGAGGCGTTCGCCTCGCAGGTCCTCGCCACCCTGGCCGCCTGGGAGAAGCAGGGGCTCGCGCCGGTTGACCGGGCCCGCCTCAACGTCGCCGGCTCCTCGCTCGCCACCGGCCACCCCTTCGCGGCCACCGGCCCCCGCATCGTCGCCACCCTCGCCAAGCTGCTCGACGAACACGGCCCGGCGCGGGACGGCGGTCCCGTCCGCGGGCTGGTGTCGATCTGCGCGGCCGGCGGGCTGGGGGTGACGGCGATCCTGGAGCGGGCCGAGGAGGAGTGACGACACCTGCCTTTCACCGGCCCTGTCGGCCGACACCCCGAGAGCCCGCTCAGCCAGAACCGACCCGTAGGCCGGGAGAGCGCCCCCACCGCGCCCGCCTCGCGACGAACGCACCGTGCCCGCAAGAACAGCCGTGCCGTGCCGTCGTCCGCTCCGTCAGTGCGGGAGCCCCCGGCGGCCGGCTCCACTTCGTCCGAGAGATGAGGAGCCGCTCGTGTTCAGCCAGGACAGCCAGGACAGCACAGCCCCCCGATCAGCCACCGGCCCGGCCCCTGGTGGCGGCCCCGCCGAGCCGGAGAAGACCGTCGTCGACGGCGTCGTGCGCGAGGTGTCGGTGCCCGCGCTGGTGCCGCCGGTGCCCACCGGTTCGCTCGGCGACCTCCCCTTCGCGAACGCCACCGAGGCCCCCGGCGACATCGTGCTGGCCCGCAAGCAACCCAGCGGCGCCTGGCGGGACATCAGCGCCGCCGAGTTCGCCGCCGAGGTCCGCGCGGTCGCCAAGGGCCTGATAGCCCACGGCCTGCGGCCCGGCGACCGGCTCGCGATCATGGCCCGTACGACCTACGAGTGGACCCTCGTCGACTTCGCCGCCTGGGCCGCCGGCCTGGTCACCGTCCCCCTCTACCCCACCTCCTCCGCCCACCAGGCGCAGTGGATCCTGCATGACTCCGGCGCCACGGCCTGCGTCGTGGAAAGCGTCGAGGAGGCCCGGCTGATCAGCGGGATCCGCGGTGAGCTGCCCGGCCTGGCGCACCTGTGGCAGTGCGACGCCGGCGCCGTCGCTCAACTGGTCTCGGCGGGGCGCGCGCTGCCGGACGCGGAGGTCGAGCAGCGGCTTGCCGCGGTCGGCCCGGACGCCCTCGCCACCCTCATCTACACCTCGGGCACCACCGGCCGTCCCAAGGGCTGTGTGCTCACCCACGCCAACTTCTTCGCCGAGGTCGACAACGCCGTCGCGCTGCTGCACCCGGTGTTCACGTCCGTCAGCGACGAGCCCGCCTCGACGCTGCTGTTCCTGCCGCTGTCGCACGTCTTCGGCCGCATGGTCGCCATCGGCTGTCTGCGGGCCCGGGTCCGCCTGGGCCACGCGCCCAGCATCCAGACCGACGAACTGCTCGGCGATCTGGCCACCTTCCGGCCCACGTTCCTGCTGGCCATTCCCTATGTCCTGGAGAAGGTCTACAACACCGGGCGGGCCACCGCGGAGAAGATGGGCCGGGCCGCCTCCTTCGACCGGGCCGCGCGGATCGCCCGTTCCTACGGCGAGGCGGTCGAGGCCCGGGAGCACGGCACCGGCCCCGGCCCGGGTATCGGCCTCAAGACGGCCAGAAAGCTCTACGACCCCCTGGTCTACCGCCGCATCCGGGACGCCCTCGGGGGCAAGGTCCGCCACGCCATCTGCGGCGGTTCCCCCCTGGGGCACCGGCTCGCCGCCTTCTACTCCGGAGCCGGCATCGAGATCTTCGAGGGCTACGGGCTGACCGAGACCACCGCGGCGGCGACCGTCACCCCGCCGCTGCGCCCCCGGATCGGGACGGTCGGACGGCCGCTGCCGGGCACCGCGGTACGGATCGCCGAGGACGGTGAGGTGCTGCTGCGCGGTGGTCAGGTCTTCGCCGGCTACTGGGACGCGGAGCTGGGCGCGGCCAGGCCGGCGACCGACCGCGGCTGGTTCGCGACCGGCGACCTCGGCGCGCTCGACGCGGACGGATACCTCACCATCACCGGCCGCAAGAAGGAGATCCTCGTGACGACGGGCGGCAAGAACGTCGCCCCTGCGCCACTGGAGGACCGGCTGCGCGCGCATCCGCTGGTCGGCCAGTGCATGGTGGTCGGCGACAACCGCTCGTACATCACGGCGCTGCTCACCCTGGAGCCGGACGGGCTCGCGCACTGGCAGCAGATGCACAAGAAGCGGGACGTGCCACTCGTCGAGCTGGTGCGCGACGAGCGGCTGCTTGCCGACCTCCAGCACGCCGTGGACGACGCCAACAAGCTCGTCTCGCGCGCGGAGTCGATCCGCCGGTTCGCCGTGCTGCCGGTGGACTTCACCGAGCAAACCGGGCATCTGACCCCCTCCTTGAAGCTCCGGCGGGCCGCCGTCGCCCGCGACTTCGCCAAAGAGATCGAGGGGTTGTACCAAAGGACCTGACCCCGCTCTGGAGTCCACGCCCCGGGCGCGTCAGACTGGAACCCCGTGTCACCTCTGTGGGGGAGGTGGCACGGGGTCTTTTTCGCTGCCCGCTCTCGCCGCGGATTCGCCACGGGCGTCACTGCGGCCGGCATCCGGGGGCGCCCCGGGCCCTTCGGCTGTGTCCCGCACCCCGCCGAAGGGGGAAGCGGAGCCGCGCCACGCCCGGCCGCGCACACCGAAATCGCCACGCGGTATTCATATCTTCGATGGCGTCCGATTCCGCTCCGGCAAAGAAGAGGCCGGCGTCCGCCGAAGGGTTCCCTGGCGCGCTCGTGCGTCATTCCGTTTGTCGACAAAAGGCAGGAGCCCCTCTCCCCACCGAAGTGGAGGAGCGGGGCTCCTTGGGTACTGCTTAAGTCGACCTAAAGGTCGGACCGGGCAACTCAGACCGGCGTAACGTTCTCCGCCTGCGGGCCCTTCGGACCCTGCGTGACGTCGAAGTTCACCTGCTGGTTCTCCTCCAGGGAGCGGAAACCAGAGGCGTTGATCGCCGAGTAGTGGACGAAGACATCCGGGCCGCCGCCGTCCTGGGCGATGAAGCCGAAGCCCTTTTCAGCGTTGAACCACTTGACGGTTCCGGTAGCCATAAGCCCTCCTTGGGCCAAAGGGTTGCCCTGCTCCAGAACCTGCAAACAAGTCTGAAAACTACAAAAGCCTGCGGGTCACATGCTCCGCAGGCTCTGTACTGCAAGGGAAACCAAACTGCAACTTGCGCTGAGCGTAGCATGCAGCGCTCGTGAGGTGGAAGAGCCAAAGATCACGTTTAGCCGACACCGTCGCCGGCCATAGGTCGCCCCGCCGCTCCGTGGCCCGTCCGACAGGTCTAGCCTCCGCATGTGGACAATTCAACCTTCACAGACGGACCCGCGGAAGCCGCAGCCGATCACCGTCGGAGCCGGCCGCGGGTGGGCCACATCCAGTTCCTGAACTGCCTGCCCCTGTACTGGGGCCTCGCCCGCACGGGCACCCTGCTCGATCTGGACCTGACCAAGGACACGCCGGAGAAGCTCAGCGAGCAGCTGGTCCGCGGGGACCTCGACATCGCACCGATCACCCTCGTCGAATTCCTGCGCGCCGCCGACGACCTGGTGGCCTTCCCCGACCTCGCGGTCGGCTGCGACGGCCCGGTGATGTCCTGCGTGATCGTGTCGCAGAAGCCGCTCGACCAGCTGGACGGTGCGAGAGTCGCCCTCGGGTCGACCTCGCGCACCTCCGTCCGCCTGGCCCAGCTGCTGCTCGCCGAGAAGGTCGGCGTCCGGCCGGACTACTACACCTGCCCGCCGGACCTGGGTCTGATGATGCAGGAGGCCGACGCGGCCGTGCTGATCGGTGACGCCGCGCTGCGCGCCAACCTGCACGACGGTCCGCGGCTCGGCCTGGAGGTCCATGACCTCGGTCAGATGTGGAAGGAGTGGACCGGGCTGCCGTTCGTCTTCGCCGTCTGGGCCGCCCGGCGCGACTACCTGGAGCGTGAGCCCGTCGTCGTGCGCAAGGTGCACGAGGCGTTCCTGGCCTCCCGCGACCTGTCGCTCGAGGAGGTCGGCAAGGTCGCCGAGCAGGCGGCCCGCTGGGAGACCTTCGACGAGCCGGTGCTGGAGCGCTACTTCACGACGCTGGACTTCCGGTTCGGCCCCGACCAGTTGCGCGGCGTCACCGAATTCGCCCGCCGGGTCGGCCCGACGACCGGCTTCCCGGCCGACGTGAAGGTGGATCTGCTGGGGGCCCAGGGCGTGTCCTAGGTCCTGGCGGCGCGCGGCTCGACCGATGCCGAAGCGACGCACAGTTTTCGGTGGCCCGGCACGGGCCGGGTTCTAAGCTGTGGGGGCCGTCGCGAGGGGGAGGCAACGCCATGGAGCCGCTGGCAGAGGACGACCCACGGGTCCTGGGTGGGTACCGGCTGCTGGGCCGGCTCGGCGCGGGCGGGATGGGCCGGGTCTATCTCGGGCGCAGCGCGGGCGGGCGCACCGTCGCGGTGAAGGTCGTGCACGCGCACTTCGCCACCGACGACCAGTTCAGGGCGCGCTTCCGGCGGGAGATCGAATCGGCGCGGCGGGTCGGTGGCGCCTGGACCGCCCCGGTGCTGGACGCCGATCCGGACGCCGCCGTCCCGTGGATCGCCACCGGCTACGTCGCGGGTCCCTCGCTCGCGCAGGCCGTCGCCGACGTCGGGCCTCTGGCCGAGCACTCCGTACGCGCCCTGGGCGCCGGGCTCGCCGAGGCGCTGGCCGCGGTGCACGCGCTCGGGCTGGTGCACCGGGACGTCAAACCGTCCAATGTGCTGCTCACCCTGGACGGCCCGCTGCTGATCGACTTCGGGATCGCGCGGGCCACCGAGGGCACCGCCTCGCTGACGTCGACCGGGGTCTCCGTCGGCTCGCCCGGCTACATGGCGCCCGAGCAGATCCTCGGCAAGGGCACGTCGGGCGCCGCGGACGTCTTCTCGCTCGGCGCGGTGCTGGCGTACGCGGCGACCGGCGCCGGGCCGTTCTCCGGCGACTCCTCGGCCGCGCTGCTCTACAAGATCGTTCACGAGGAGCCGGAACTCGGCGGCCCGCTCACCGGCGAGCTGCGCGAGCTGGTGGCCGGCTGTCTTGCCAAGGACCCGGCGGCCCGGCCCGCGCCGCACGACCTCGCGGCCCGCCTCGCGGGCGCGGGCGGTGCCGCGGGCCTGGTGCGGACCGGCTGGCTGCCCGCCGCCCTGGTCGAGCGGGTCAGCAGGCAGGTGGTGGAGCTGCTGAACCTCGATACGGGCGAGGGCGGCGCTGGCCCGGCGACGGGTGGCGGACAGGCGACGGAGGCGGGTGCGGCGTCCTGGACCGGCGCGCACGCCCCGGCACCTGCCCCGCTCGGGGGCGCGTTCGGTCCGCCCGACCCGTCATACGGCGCGGCGTCCGGGCTGGTGCCGTTCGACGCGCAGGCGCAGCTGCCGGCGGCGGACGGGCCGGTGGCGCAGGGGCACGACGTGTCCGGGGAGCCGGTGGCGCAGAAGCCGCATGCCGGGCAGGGTGCCGGCCCGCCTGCGGGAGGCGGACCGGGTCCCTCGGCGGACGCCTCGGGGCCGGTGGGCACCTCGGCGCCCACGCCGGGGCCCGCCACCGAAATCCCCGCGTTCTCCGCCCAGGCGCCCGGTTCGCCGCCGTACGCCTCCTGGCCGGTGGCCGGCGGGCAACCGGACGCCTCGGGGCCCCGGGCGACCGGCCACGGCCCCGCCCCTGGCCAGGCCGAGCTGCCGACTGCCGGGCCGGGCACGGCGTCGGCGACCTCAGCCGGCTCCAAGGAGCGGCGCATCGCACTGACCGCGGCCGTCGGGGGCAGGAACCGGCCGCGCCGGGTGAGCTGCTCGCTCGTGCTGTCGGTGGCCGGGGCACTGGCCGCCGCGACGACCGCGGTGTTCGTCTTCCAGCTCCTCCCCGGAGACCACGGCGGCGACGACACCAGCGCGCGACCGCCCTCGGACACCGGGCGGACGCCTTCCCGCGGGCCCGGCGACCCGGGGAGCGGAGGGGCGCGGCCCACCGTCGCCAAGGGCTTCCTCGGCACCTGGAAGGGCAGCGTCCGGATGGCGAACGGCTTCCCGAACGGCACGATGACCAGCGTCGTCAAGGCCGGCGGCAAGGGCGACTACGTGATCCACACGACGTACGACGTGGCAGGGGTGCTGCGCTGCGAGGCCAAGTCGAAGCTGGTCGCTTCGACCGGCACGCGGCTGCGGCTCACCGAACGCCCCGACGGCAAGCAGGGGCCCGGCTGCACCGGCACCACGTCCGAGGTCACCTACACCCTCGGCAAGGACGGCACCCTCTCCTTCGTCTCCGCGGACGACGCGGGAGGCAACCCGCGGGCGACGCTCACCAAGGGCGGCGGCTGACCGCAGGGGCGGCCCGCGCCCGCTCGCCGGAGCCACCCGCCACCCGCCGCCCCGGGCGGCCCGGCCGCCAACGAGGCCGTCAGACCCCTGGCGTAGGCTGGTTCGGTCGTTATGCCCGCCTCCGAAAGGGACGCCCCGGTGACCGAGAACGCCGACCTCCAGTCCGTGCTCGACCGCGCCGCGCAGGGCGGCCGCATCACTCCGGAGGAAGCGCTCGACCTGTACCGCTCCGCACCGCTGCACGCGTTGGGCAAGGCCGCCGACGCGGTGCGCCGCCGGCGCTACGCGGGCACCGAGCACATCGCGACGTACATCATCGAGCGCAACATCAACTACACCAACGTCTGCGTGACGGCCTGCAAGTTCTGCGCCTTCTACGCCGCGCCCAAGGACACCGCCAAGGGCTGGACCCGCGACCTCGACGACATCCTGCGCCGCTGCGCGGAGACCGTCGAACTGGGCGGCACCCAGGTCATGTTCCAGGGCGGCCACCACCCCGACTACGGCGTCGAGTACTACGAAGAGCACTTCTCCGCCATCAAGAAGGCGTACCCGCAGCTGGTCATCCACTCCCTCGGCGCCTCCGAGATCGAGCACATGGCCAGGATCTCCAAGGTGACGCCCGAGGAGGCCATCCGCCGGATCCACGCGGCCGGGCTCGACTCCTTCGCCGGCGCCGGTGCCGAGCTGCTGCCGGCCCGCCCGCGCAAGGCCATCGCGCCGCTGAAGGAGTCCGGCGAGCGCTGGCTGGAGATCATGGAGACGGCGCACGGCCTCGGCGTGGAGTCGACGTCCACGATGCTCATGGGCACCGGCGAGACCAACGCCGAGCGCATCGAGCACCTGCGGATGATCCGCGATGTCCAGGACCGTACGGGCGGCTTCCGCGCCTTCATCCCGTACACCTACCAGCCGGAGAACAACCACCTGAAGGGCCAGACGCAGGCCACCCTCTTCGAGTACCTGCGCATGATCGCCATCGCCCGGCTCTTCCTCGACAACGTCGCGCACATCCAGGGCTCCTGGCTGACCACCGGCAAGGAGGTCGGCCAGCTCTCCCTGCACTACGGCGCCGACGACCTCGGTTCGATCATGCTGGAGGAGAACGTCGTCTCCTCGGCCGGTGCCAAGCACCGCTCCAACCGCATGGAGATCATCGACCTGATCCGCTCGGCGGGCCGCGTCCCGGCGCAGCGCGCCACCACCTACGAGCACCTCGTCGTGCACGACGACCCGGCCGACGACCCGGTCGACGACAAGGTCGTCTCGCATTTCTCCTCGACCGCCATCGAGGGCGGCACCGCCCACCCCGAGCTGAAGCTCGTCGAGGCCAACTGAGCGGCGTGCGGCAGGAGTTGAGGGCGGGCTGAGCCGGTCGTGCTGACGATCCACGCCGCCGAAGCGGTGTTCGCGCGCGGCGCCCGGTGCGAGGCGGTGGCCGTCGACGGCGGTCTGATCGTGGGTTTGGGCACGGCGGCGGAGCTGACCGCGGCCCGGCCGCAGGCCCGGGTGCGCCGCTGGCCGGGCCTGCTGACCCCCGGCCTGCTCAACCCCTGGGCCGCCGCGCTGCTCGAAGCGGCCTACCACCCCGACCCGCGCGAGGCCGACGCGCTGGGCACCGCACCACTCACCGGTGACGCGCTGGCCGCGCTGGGGATGGACGACGCGCGCTGGGGCGCGAGCGCCAGGCGCGGACTCCAGCGGATGCTCCAGCACGGCACGACCGCCGTGGCCGGGCCGTTCCGGCGGCCGGCGGTGCGCAGCGCCGTGACCCGCTCCGGCCTGCGGGTGCGCGAGCCGGAGACGGTCGACGAGCCGACGCTGGGGCGTGCGGGTGCGCCCACCCTGGACCCGTTCGAGGTCCTGCCGCCGGGTGCGCTCCTGGACGGCGAGCTGACCGTCGGCGGCCCGGCCGACTTCGCGGTGTTCGACGTCCCGGTCGGCGAAGGGCCCGAGCTGCCCGACCGAGTCCTGCGGCAGTGGGGCGCGGGCAGCTGTGTGGCCACCGTGCTGGCCGGCCGCCTGGTGTTCCGGCGGCGCTGAGCGGACGCCTCGGCCCCGCCCCGAGGGCCGTGCCACCGCGCCGCGCGGCCCGCCGACGCCGCGCCGCGGGACCGTCGCGCGGGGCGCCCGGCCGCGACGCCGGGCGGGCCGCTGCCGGGTGCGGCGGGGCACGGTGGACAATGGCCGGGTGACCCGAGCATCCCTGGACAAGCAGCCGCACGAAGTCGCCGCGATGTTCGACGGCGTGGCGGCGCGCTACGACCTGACCAATGACGTGCTGTCCCTGGGCCAGGCACGCCTGTGGCGCAAGGAGGTCGACCGCGCGGTCGCCGCCCGGCCCGCCGAGCGGGTCCTCGACCTCGCGGCCGGTACCGGCACCTCCTCGCTCCCGTTCGCCAGGACCGGCGCCTACGTCGTGCCGTGCGACTTCTCGGTCGGCATGCTGCGGGAGGGAAAGAAGCGGCACCCGTGGCTGCCGTTCACCGCGGGCGACGGCACCCGCCTGCCGTTCGCGGACGGGGTGTTCGACGCCGTCACCATCTCCTTCGGGCTGCGCAACATCCAGGACACCGACGTCGCGCTGGCCGAGCTGTACCGCGTCACCAAGCCCGGCGGCCGGGTGGTCATCTGCGAGTTCAGCGAGCCGACCTGGGCACCGTTCCGCACCGTCTACACCGAGTACCTCATGCGGGCACTGCCGCCGGTGGCCCGCGCGGTCAGCAGCAACCCCGACGCGTACGTCTATCTCGCCGAGTCCATCCGCACCTGGCCCAACCAGCCCGAACTCGCCGCCCGCATGCAGGGCGTGGGCTGGACGAAGGTCGCCTGGCGCAACCTGACCGGCGGCGTCGTGGCACTGCACCGGGGGACCAAGCCGGTCAACTGACCGCGCCGCAGCGGCGACCGCGGGCCCGGGGCGACCGGGCCGGTGCGGTCGCCGCGTCGCTCAGGGCGGCGGTCTCGCTCGGGTAACGACCCTTCACAGCGAGTGAAACGCCGGGAACCATGCGTACGACAGCCGTGTCTGTACGTTCGCCAGTGGCAGTTGTCCGCGCTGCCCTTGAATTCCCGGAGTCCGTCTTGTCATCGTTCTGCCCGGACTGTGGTTCTTCTTCGCCGCCCGAGGCGCGGTTCTGCATGGGGTGCGGCCGGGAGCGGCAGGCCGCCTCGCCGGGCGGACCGCCGCCCGCTCCGGGAGCGCCGCCGGCGCCCGCAGCCCCGCCCGGCCACCCGCCGTACGCCGCCCCGGCCCGCCCTTCGCCCCTGGGTGCCTTCCTGACCCGTACGGCGAAGGGCGACTGGGTTGCGGCCCTGAAGGTCGCCGGGTGGCCGACGCTGGTGCTCCTCGTCCTCGCCTGCCTGCTGGGGATCTTCTCCTCCGACGACACCGATGAGGCCGGTCTCGGCTGGGGCACCCGGATGCGGATCGCCCTGGCGCTGCTGCTGCAGAGCGTCGGCGGCGGGGTCAGCTTCTCCGGCAACGCCGGTGCGTCCCTGGGGTCGTTCGGCGAGGGGCTCGCGGGTGAGGCGTCGCTGTCGCTGGTGCCGCTGGTGGCCACGGCGGTGTGGGTGGGCGCGCTGGTGATCGCCGCCCGCCGGGGCGGCCCCGCCACTTCTGTGCCGGAGGCCGTCGTGCCGGGGTCGCTCCCGCAGAGTGCCGTCCTGGAGAAGGTCCTGCGGATCGCGGCACTCTGCGGAGCCGGCACCTTCCTGCTGGGTCTGCTGGCACAGCCGTCGTACGGCGGCATCGAGTTGTCGTCGTCGCCGTGGCTCGCGCTGCTGT
This sequence comes from Streptomyces sp. NPDC048248, assembly GCF_043201875.1. Taxonomy (NCBI): domain Bacteria; kingdom Bacillati; phylum Actinomycetota; class Actinomycetes; order Kitasatosporales; family Streptomycetaceae; genus Streptomyces; species Streptomyces sp. NPDC048248. The sequence continues at coordinate 509,798 of NZ_JBICZL010000004.1, read as the reverse complement.
GGTCCTTCCTGCTGGCCGCTGTGGTGAGCGGTGCGGTGCTCGCGCGTACCGAGGCGCGTGCCTGGCTCGCCACCCGGCCCGCCTGGCGGACCGCCACCGGGGCGCTGCGCAGTGCCCTGTTCGCGCTGTTCGTCGTCCTCTCCGTGTCCGCCGTGGTCACCTTCGTGACCTTGCTGGCCACGGCGGACGACCTCGACGGCGGCCAGGTGCTCGGCATGCTGGTGCTGCTGCCCAACCTCGCCGCACTGGCCCTCGCGTTGGCCTGGGGCGCGCCGCTGAACGCCGAGTGGAACCTCCCCGACATGCCCTTCCTCGGGTCGGGACGGGAGTCCCTCGGCTACTCCGAACTGGGGGAAGTCAGCGGCGGATGGACGGTGTTCGGCGTCATCGTCGGCGCGGTGGTGTGTGCGCTGCTGGTGGGTGACCTCGTCGTACGGCGCAGCGCCGACCGGCGGGAGGCTCTGCTGGCCGCCGGGTTCTTCGTCGTCGCGCTGGTGTGCGTGGTGCTGGTCGCGGGGGCGAGCGTCTCGGCGACGTTCCACGAGGGGAGCGACAGCGGCGGCTACGGCGGCGGCCCCGGCTACGGCAGCGGCTACGGCGCGAGCGGCCCGAGCATCGGCGCCCACGCCGAACTGACCGCGGGTCTTGCCGAGACGCTGCTGTTCGCGCTGCTGTGGACCTTCGGCGCGGTGCTGCTCGTGCCGTACCTGCTGATGATCGTGGGACGCGGCGGCCCCACCGCGCCGACCGCTCCCTACGGCGGCCCGGCGGCTGCTCCCGGCTACGGCTACCCGCCCACGGGCGCCGGCTACGGCCCGCCGGCTACGGGCACCCCGGAGGCCCCGGCGGCTCCGGCAGCCCATGCGGATCCGGCGACCCCGGCTGCCCCGGCCGAGAACGCGGCAGCCCCCTCCGCACCACCGCCCACCGCACAGCCCGCTTCCGCCACACCCCCCACCCCGACCGCCCCCGACCTCCCTGCCGTCCAACTCGGCCACGCCCCGCCCCCCGGCTCGACCCCCGCCCTCACACCGGCCTTCACCCCGGCCCCGGGCGAGGAGCCCCGGCCGCCGCGGCGCGGTGCTGTGAAGTGGGTGGCGCTGGCCCTCGCCGCGTTCCTGGTCGGCGGCGGCGGGACGGCCGGCGCGCTCTACTTCAAGAACCGGCAGGACGACACCGGCGACAAGGCGGACAAGCCCGCCGCGGTCACCAGCGAACGCCCCCGCGACGACCGCCGTCCCTCCGCGAGCCCGTCCGCCTCGGCCACGCCCACCGGCGGACCGTCCGGCAGCCCGACCGCGGGCCCCACCGCCGGGGCCCCGTCCCCGGGCGCTCCGCTGCCGGAAGGCTTCGTCCGGCAGCAGGACCCCAAGGGCTTCTCACTCGGAGTGATGCGCGGCTGGAAGCGATCACAGAAGGGCACCCAGATCGACTACAAAGCTCCGGCGGGAAGGTCGTATCTGCGCATCGGGATCATCCCGGACGCCCCGCAGTCCTCGTACGAGAACTTCAGCACCCTGGAGAAGGGCGCCAGGAAGCGGACGAACTACCAGCGCACGGAGCTGACGCAGAACACCTTCCGCAACAGCGCGGGCGCCCGCTGGGAGTTCACCTACGTCAACGACGAGACCGGCAACACGATGCACGCCATCGACCAGGCGTACGTCGCCGCCGACGGCACCGAATACAGCATCTACTACGAGTGCGTGGACTCGCTCTACGACCCGGTCGAGGACCAGGTGTTCAGCACCGCGCTCCACACCTGGTCGGTGGGCGACGAGAGCCCGTAGGAGACGTCGGCGGGCCGTCGCGGGCGGGTGAGCCCGGCACGGCCGACAGCCCGAGGGGCCGGCGCGTCACGACGACCGCGCCGGTCCCTTCTGCTCCCTCGCCTCGTCCCGCGCCGTCCGCCGTCAGATGTCCAACCGGTAGCAGTGGGCCGTGCGTTCCCCCGTCGGCGTGGGCAGCGTTTCGGCGAGCCGCATACCCAGCCGCCGGGTCACCGCGAGGGACCGCTCGTTACGGGAGTCCACCATCGCCACCATCTCCCGTACGCCGGCCTTCCGTACGGACACCAGCGCCGCCTGTGCCGCGGCCGTGGCGTAGCCCTTGCCCCAGTACGCGCGGCCCAGCCGCCAGCCGATCTCGATCTCGCCCACCGGACCCCAGTCACGCGGCCAGGGCTGTGCGCCGGTGAACCCGATCACCGCGCCGTCCGCCGGATCCAGCAGGGTGTAGAGGCAGAAGCCCAGTTCCGCGTGGTGTCTGCGCTGGCGTGCGGTGAGCTCCTCGTAAACCGACAGCTCGGCCGCCTTGGCGCCGTGGAATTCCATGACATCGGGGTCATTGAAGACGTGGTGCCAGTGCCACGCGTCCTCCTCGGTGGGCACCCGCAGTTCGACGGCGGGGAGCGGTGTATTCATCGGCCAACCCTTCAGGTTCTGATCACCAAGGCCCCCATAGACTGCATGTGCCCACTGCCCGTCGGCACCCAGATATCCAGATATCGACTTCCGGGAGACCCCCCGTGACCGAGCCCGCGTCCGTGACCGAGTCCGTGACCACGCCCCGATCGGAGCACAGCGCGGATGTGATCGTCGTCGGTGCCGGCCCCGCCGGCTCGGCCACCGCCTACCACCTCGCCAAGTCCGGTCTGGACGTGCTCCTTCTGGAGAAGACCGCGTTCCCCCGCGAGAAGGTGTGCGGTGACGGCCTGACCCCGCGCGCGACCAAGCAACTCGTCGCGATGGGCATCGACATCTCCGAGGAAGCGGGCTGGCTGCGCAACAAGGGCCTGCGCATCATCGGTGGCGGCTCCCGCCTCCAGCTCGACTGGCCGGACCTCGCCTCGTTCCCCGACTACGGACTCGTCCGCAAGCGCGACGACTTCGACGAGCAACTGGCCCGGCAGGCGCAGAAGGCGGGCGCGCGGCTTTACGAGCGCTGCAACGTCGGCGCCCCGATCATCAACGAGCTGACCGGCCACATCACCGGCGTGCACGCCAAGCTCGGCGAGGAGAAGACCCCGGTCACCTTCCACGCCCCGCTCGTCGTCGCGGCCGACGGCAACTCCACCCGCCTCTCCCTGGCGATGGGGCTGCACCGCCGCGAGGACCGCCCGATGGGCGTCGCGGTCCGCACCTACTTCACCTCGCCCCGCCACGACGACGACTACCTGGAGTCCTGGCTGGAGCTGTGGGACCGCCGCGGCGCCCAGGACCGCCTGCTCCCCGGCTACGGCTGGATCTTCGGCATGGGCGACGGCACGAGCAACGTCGGTCTCGGCGTCCTGAACACCTCCAACTCCTTCAAGGAGCTGGACTGGCGGGAGATCCTCAAGGCCTGGTGCGCCTCGATGCCCGCGGACTGGGGCTACACCCCGGAGAACATGACGGGACCGATCCGCGGCGCCGCCCTCCCGATGGCCTTCAACCGCCAGCCGCACTACACCAAGGGCCTGCTCCTCGTCGGCGACGCCGGCGGCCTGGTGAACCCCTTCAACGGCGAGGGCATCGCGTACGCCATGGAGTCCGGCAGCATCGCCGCCGAGGTCATCGTGCAGGCCCACGCCCGGCAGACCTACGCACAGCGCGAGCTGGCCCTGCACCGTTACCCGAAGATCCTCAAGGACACCTACGGCGGCTACTACAACCTCGGCCGCGCCTTCGTGAAGCTCATCGGCAACCCGAAGGTCATGCAGATCGCCACGCAGCGCGGTCTGACCCACCCGCTCCTGATGCGCTTCACGCTCAAGATGCTCGCCAACCTCACCGACCCCACGGGCGGCGACGCGATGGACCGCATCATCAACGGCCTCAGCAAGGTCGCTCCCAAGGCATGACGCAGGCCCGCCGAGGGGGCTTCACCGCCGCCCTCGGCGAGCCTCTCCGGAGACCGGGGCCCGGTCAGCCGTCCTCGCGAGGGCGGCGGCGGGCCAGCAGGTAGCAGCCGCATGCCGCGGCGGCGAGGGCGGTCGAGCCCGCGGTGATCATCGTGAGGTCGGCGTTCCCCGCGGCGCCACCGGTGCCGGCCTGCATGGCGCCGTGCGGGCTCCCGGAGTGCGGCGTGGTCACCTGGGGGCGGACGGTGGCGCTCCAGGACTTGCCGCCGGGGCAGGTGCCGTCGATGGCCCACACGGCCCTTTCCCCCGCGCGGTCCTGATTGCCCGCGATCTTGTCGGTGACGCGGGCGGTCCCGGTATAGGTGCCGTTGGCGTCCCGGCGCATCAGCTGGACGGTGCCACGGGTCAGGACCTGGCCGTGACCGGTGATGGTCTCCGGCGGATGGCCGCCGCGCCGTCCGCACAGCACGGTGACGGTGATGGTGCCCCCGGGGCCGACGGCCGCGGGGCTGACCGCGGCGGACGGGCTGACCTCGCCGACCGGATCGGCGAGCGCGAGCGGGACGGCCGTGCCGAGGGCCACGACGGCGAGCGCGGACGCGGCCAGAGTGCGGCTGACGAGACGCATCGGAAGTTCCTCCAAGAAGGATGCTGCGGAGGCGGGCCCCGCAGCCGTGGGGCGGTCTTTTCCTGATGCCATGTCAAAGGAGCCGGTCGCGTCACGCATGTCGAACCGGGGGACCGACCGGCCCAGGACCGGTGACCGGAGGCCCGTCAGAGGGGCGTTCGCGCATGTCGGACCGCGTGTCGCGGGCAGCGAGCGGTCCGCCCGTTCGGCGCATCCCCGGATGCGCGGGACAAAGGGCGCACTGTCGGCGTGGCGCGGGCGGTGGACGGGCAGCGACGAGGAAGGGGAGGGGCCGGGCGGAGCGTTCTCCGGCGCCGTTCGGGCGGCCGCGTGTCGCCGAGGAGGACCGCCGGCCTCGATGCGCACGAGGCCGATGCTGCGCGCCGGCGCCGTCGCTCCAGGACCGCGATGCGGGAGGCCGGCGTACCCGGCCGGTGACGCCGGTGGAGAGCCGTCGGGCCCGTACGGCGCCCAGGTCCCAGGGCGCCGCACGGGGACTGCCGTCCCGCCGGGCGTCAGCTCACGGGAACGGACGCCGGGGCCGACCGGCGTCCGTTCGGGCCGGTCAGCTGTTCGGCGCCCTCCGGTACGGGGACCGCCGCGAAGATGGCGTTCTGCTGCTCCTGGAGCTCCCGTGCGCGCTCCGGCGGGGTGCCGGGCAGCCGCTGCTCCTCGTACAGCTTGTGCGTCTCCAGCTGGGCCGCCTTGCTCTCCGGGGTGTGGAACTGGACCTCGAAGAGCTGGCCGGAGCGGGGCGCCCGCCAGGCGGAGTTGATCGCCTTGTAGCCCGCCTTGCGGTGCCAGGTGTTGGACCAGCGGGTGCTGTCGTTGCCCCATGCGGAGAGCAGCCCGGTCGCGGTGGTGACGCCGGTGCTGTACTCGTCGGCGGGCCACTGCAGGGTGAAGCGGACGGAGTCGTTGATCGTGGCGAGCGACCTGTCCACCGTCTGTCCCGGGGTCTCGCGCATCGCGGTCGCGACCTTGCGCTTGAGCGAGTCGGGGGACTTCAGCCGCTGGTCGAAGCCGATCAGCTGGGCGTCGCTCAGCTCCGCCGCGGCGCGTACCAGGGGGCTGATCGAGCGCTCGGCCTGCCGTGCCCGGGTGACGAACCCGTCGACCTTGCGGTTGTCGGCGGCGTTCAACTCCAGCCCGTCCTGGTGCCAGCCGCCGTCCGGGTCGGTGGCCGACCGGTCGGCCGCGGGGGCGGGCGGCGGGGCCGCGACCCCGGTGGGCGGGGAGGCGACCGCGACGGAAGCGGTCGCGGTGTGGACGGCGCCGAGGCCGAGGGCGCCGGCCAGCGCGGCGGCCGTCGCGGCGCGGGTGACGAGGCGCCGGGTGAGGCGATGCGTGTTCATCGGAGTGCGGGGTCCCTCTCGCTACGGGGTACCGCGGGTGCCTACGTGGCATTTGTGCGGCTTGTAACGAGAAGTGAACGGCGCGCACCGCCCGTGGAGAGATGTACACGCGGCGGCCGTGCGGTACCTGGCCGGAACACGGCCCTGTACGGCGCAATTAGGACGCCGTGGGCCGCGCGCCGGTCCCGGGAGCGCAGAGAGGGCCGCCCCTCCCGAGCGGTGGGAGGAGCGGCCCTTTCAGCGGTCTGCCGATGCGGCGCCGACGACAGCGGGCGCCGCACAAGGGGCATTCAGCGCAAGTGCTTCGGCCGGTCGAGGCGGAGCGAGCGCCTCAGGTGAAGCAGGTGCCGGAGAGTCTGCAATGCCTCAGAGCACGCGCACGGCGCCGGTCGGCTGGTCGTAGTCCAGCGGACGCTCGACGATGCCGGTGCTGGAGTTCTGCGCGCCGATGAAGTTGCCGTCACCGACGTAGACGCCGACGTGGTAGGCGCTGCCCGCGCTGCCCCAGTACAGGATGTCGCCGACCTGGAGGTTGTCGAGGCCGACCTGGGTGCCGGTCGTCGACTGGTCCTGCGAGACGCGCGGCAGGTCGACGCCGATCTGGCGGAACGCGGCCTGGGTCAGGCCGGAGCAGTCGTACGCGGAGGGACCGCTGGCGCCCATCACGTACGCCTTGCCGAGCTGGGCCTTCAGGAAGGAGACGAGCGTCGCGGTGCTGCCGGTGGCGTTGGACGTCGACAGGGAGGCGGACAGCGTCGAACGCTCGGAGGAGCGCGAGGCACGAGCCTCGGCGGCCTCCTTGGCCTTGCGGGCCTCCTCGGCCTTCTTCTTCGCCTCGGCCTTCTTCTCGGCGACGGCCTGGTTCTTCTTCGCGGCCTTCGCGGCGTGCGAGACGGCGCTGTCCTGCAGGGCCTGGCGCTCGTAGCTGAACGCGACCTGCTGGGCGGCGTCGGCGCTCTTGGCGGCGCTGGTCGCCAGCGCCGTCGTGATGGTGGGCATCTCCTGGGTTTCGGAGACGGGCTTCTCGGCGGCGTTGGCCGGCAGGGTCGCGCCGGACACCGCGAGGGTGAGGATGCCACCGGTCACGCCCGCACGCAGCGCCCGCGAGGACGCGGAACGGCGGGGCTTCCGGTGGCTGGGTATGAGTGCGTTCGGGGACATGGCACCACGGCTATCAGGAGCCGCAGGTTGCTGCCAACAAAGGTGGAGTGCACCACACTTGACGCGTACGCGATGAACAAAAGGGACTTTTAGCTGCCCGTTGGCCCGCCGGCGCGATGTCCGAATTTCGCGATCATGCACCTACGCATGGCATTTGCAGCTCGATGTGGGGTCCGGCGGCACTTATCACCTGGCCATCCGCCACGCCAAGGCTTCCCAGCCGTCAAGGACTTACGGGTCGAAACCTCGTGGGATAGGTCACTCCTGAGTGTCCGTTATGTTCCCGTGACCCATGAGTGCCGCGGCCGCTCGTGAATGCGAGCACGTACCGACGATCACGCTCAGGTCACGGCGGGGCTTCTCAGTGGGCGGGCACCCTATAGCAGTTGGCCCCGTCCAGCGCCAATTTGCCTGCACCGCATACGCCTTGATAGTGACACGGCCCTTCTGACCAGCGGTAACCCGGGTGAATGTCACCTCTCGTGATTACTCGCGCGCTTCACGTATGAAGATCACCGCTCATCCGACTTCATGATCGTTCGTCGGGTGGTGGAGATCACAAAGGCGTTGTCGTACCCCGTGTCGCAGATCACAGACCGACGGGCATAAGATGCAGGCGGTTCGGGCTTGTGAACTGCCTCACATGTGCACGATCTCCACGGGGCGGCCACAGGGCCCGAGCGGACCGCCATCCAGTCATCGTCGACTGAAGGGAGCGAGGACGGTGAACGCTTACGCGCCCATCCTCGTACTGGGAGCCCTCGGGGCAGGCTTTGCGATCTTCTCTGTCGTCATGGCCACCCTCGTCGGACCCAGGCGCTACAACCGGGCCAAGCTCGAGGCGTACGAGTGCGGAATCGAGCCGACCCCCCAGCCGTCCGGCGGCGGTCGCTTCCCGATCAAGTACTACCTGACGGCGATGCTGTTCATCGTCTTCGATATCGAGATCGTCTTCCTCTATCCCTGGGCCGTCACCTTCGACGCCCTGGGGCTGTTCGGGCTCGTCGAGATGCTGCTCTTCGCGCTCACCGTCTTCGTCGCCTACGCCTACGTATGGCGTCGTGGCGGCCTGGAATGGGACTAGGGGTCACCCATGGGACTTGAAGAGAAGCTGCCGAGCGGCTTTTTGCTGACCACTGTCGAGCAGGCCGCGGGCTGGGTGCGCAAATCCTCGGTCTTCCCCGCGACCTTCGGTCTGGCCTGCTGCGCCATCGAGATGATGACGACCGGTGCCGGGCGCTACGACCTCGCCCGCTTCGGCATGGAGGTCTTCCGCGGCTCGCCGCGGCAGGCGGATCTGATGATCGTGGCCGGCCGGGTGAGCCAGAAGATGGCGCCCGTGCTGCGGCAGGTCTACGACCAGATGCCGAACCCGAAGTGGGTGATCTCCATGGGGGTTTGCGCCTCGTCGGGCGGAATGTTCAACAACTACGCCATTGTGCAGGGTGTTGATCACATCGTCCCGGTGGACATCTATTTGCCCGGCTGCCCGCCGCGCCCCGAGATGCTGATGGACGCCATTCTCAAGCTCCACCAGAAGATCCAGGACACCAAGCTCGGGGTCAACCAGCGGCAGGCGGCCCATGAGGCGGAGGAAGCGGCGCTCAAGGCGCTCCCGCTGATCGAGATGAAGGGGCTGCTGCGGTGACGGATCCGAAGAACGCCGACGGTCCCGGCACCCCCGAGGACCAGGACGACAACGTCCCGGCACCACGCGAGGACGCCGGCGACCTCATCGCCACCCGCCGCGGCATGTTCGGCGCGAACAACGGCGGCGACACCTCCGGATACGGCGGGCTCGTCCGCTCCGTCCGGCTGCCCGGCGCCACCGGCCGGCCGTACGGCGGCTGGTTCGACGAGGTCGCCGACGAGCTGGAGGGCGCGCTCGACGAGCAGGGCCTGGTCCCCGAGAACGTCATCGACAAGACGGTCGTGGACCGCGACGAGCTCACCTTCCACATCGAGCGGGAGTACCTGCCCACCGTCGCCAGGACCCTGCGCGACGACCCGGCACTGCGCTTCGAGCTCTGTACGGGCGTGAGCGGGGTGCACTTCCCGGGCGACAAGGGGCGCGAACTCCACGCCGTCTACCACCTGCGCTCGATCACCCACAACCGGCTCATCCGGCTGGAGGTCTCCGCGCCCGACGCCGATCCGCACGTGCCCTCGCTCGTGGAGGTCTATCCGACCAACGACTGGCACGAGCGCGAGACCTACGACTTCTTCGGCCTCGTCTTCGACGGCCACCCCGCGCTCACCCGGATCATGATGCCCGACGACTGGCAGGGCTTCCCGCAGCGCAAGGACTACCCGCTCGGTGGCATCCCCGTCGAGTACAAGGGCGCCCAGATCCCGGCTCCCGACCAGCGGAGGTCGTACAGCTGATGCTGCCTTTCCCCGGGGGGCGACCCCCGATCCAGCAGGAATCTCCCACGTGGCACGGGCCGTCGGTATCGGCACCGCGAGGAGGAACCCGATGAGTACCTCGCACGCAACGCCCCGCGAGACGACCGAAGGCACGGTCTACACCGTCACCGGCGGTGACTGGGACGAGGTCGCCGCGGCGGCCGCGAAGTCCGACGACGAGCGGATCATCGTCAACATGGGGCCGCAGCACCCCTCCACGCACGGCGTGCTCCGGCTGATCCTGGAGATCGACGGCGAGACCGTCACCGAGGCCCGCTGCGGCATCGGCTATCTGCACACCGGCATCGAGAAGAACCTCGAATACCGCACGTGGACCCAGGGCACGACCTTCGTCACGAGGATGGATTACCTCACCCCCTTCTTCAACGAGACGGCGTACTGCCTGGCCGTGGAGAAGCTGCTCGGCATCACCGAGCAGGTGCCCGACCGGGCCACCGTCATCCGCGTGCTCCTGATGGAGCTCAACCGGCTCTCCTCCCACCTGGTGGCCATCGCCACCGGCGGTATGGAGCTGGGCGCCACGACGATCATGATCTACGGCTTCCGCGACCGTGAGCTCATCCTCGACATCTACGAGTTGATCACCGGTCTGCGGATGAACCACGCCTACATCCGCCCCGGCGGACTGGCCCAGGATCTGCCCGCGGGCGCCGTCGACCAGGTACGCGCCTTCATCAAGACGATGCGCAGGAACCTCCACGAGTACGACAAGCTCGCCACCGGCAATCCGGTCTTCAAGGGCCGCATGGAGGGCATCGGCTACCTCGATCTGGCCGGCTGCCTGGCCACCGGTGCCACCGGCCCGGTGCTGCGCTCCGCCGGGCTGCCGCACGACCTGCGCAAGACGCAGCCCTACTGCGGCTACGACACCTACGACTTCGAGGTGCCGACCGCCGACACCTGCGACTCCTACGGCCGGTTCCTGATCCGTCTCGAGGAGATGCGCCAGTCGCTGCGGATCGTCGAGCAGTGCCTGGACCGGCTGGAGCCGGGACCGGTGATGGTCGCGGACAAGAAGATCGCCTGGCCCGCCCAGCTCGCCATGGGACCGGACGGACTCGGCAACTCCCTCGACCACATCAAGAAGATCATGGGCACCTCGATGGAGGCCCTGATCCACCACTTCAAGCTGGTGACGGAGGGCTTCCGGGTCCCGCCGGGCCAGGCGTACACCGCGGTGGAGTCGCCCAAGGGCGAGCTGGGGGTGCACGTGGTCAGCGACGGCGGCACCCGCCCCTACCGCGTGCACTTCCGCGACCCGTCCTTCACCAATCTCCAGGCCATGGCGGCCATGTGCGAAGGCGGCCAGGTCGCCGACGTCATCGTCGCCGTCGCGTCCATCGACCCCGTGATGGGAGGCGTCGACCGGTGAGCGACGTCAGTTTGGGGATGCCGCAGCTCCCCGCCCCCGATTACCCGGCAGACGTACGGGCCCGGCTCGAGGCCGACGCCAAGGAGGTGATCGCCCGCTACCCCGGCTCGCGCTCCGCGCTGCTGCCGCTGCTGCACCTCGTGCAGTCCGAGGAGGGGCACGTCACCCGCACCGGCGTCCGCTTCTGCGCCGAACAGCTCGGCCTGACCACGGCCGAGGTCACGGCGGTCTCGACCTTCTACTCCATGTACCGGCGCAAGCCGGGCGGCGACTACCAGGTCGGGGTCTGCACCAACACCCTGTGCGCGGTGATGGGCGGCGACGCCATCTTCGACGAACTGAAGGAACACCTCGGCGTCGGCAACGGCGAGACCACCGAGGACGGCTCCGTCACCCTCGAACACATCGAGTGCAACGCCGCCTGTGACTTCGCGCCCGTCGTGATGGTCAACTGGGAATTCTTCGACAACCAGACCCCGCAGAGTGCCAAGCAGCTGGTCGACGACCTGCGTGCCGGACGGACCGTCGAGCCCACCCGCGGCGCGCCGCTGTGCACGTACAAGGACACCGCACGGATGCTCGCCGGGTTCCCCGACGAGCGGCCCGGTGCCGTCGAGGCGTCCGGCGGGGCGGGCCCCGCCTCCCTGGTCGGACTGCGCCTCGCCAAGGGGGAAGGCGTTCCCGGACGCGGCGCTGACCACGTCATCTCCCCGCGCACCGCCGACCACCCCAAGGGGCAGCAGCGGCCCACGCACCCCAGCTCGCACGACGCACCACAAGAGACCTCGGCCTCCGATCCGCACCACCCGGCCGGGCCCGCAGCCGAGGAGGGGGAGTGATGACGGTGGCAGCCGAGAACGGCGGTACCGCCGGGCCCGAGGTCGGGGGAGAGGTCAGCCCCGAGAAGCTCCTCGCGCCGGTGCTGTCCGCCTTCTGGGACCAGCCCGGATCCTGGACGCTGGAGACCTACCGGCGGCACGACGGATACGAGGGCATGCGCAAGGCGCTCGCCATGCCGCCGGACGACGTCATCGCCTACGTCAAGGACGCCGGTCTGCGCGGCCGCGGCGGCGCAGGCTTCCCGACCGGCATGAAATGGCAGTTCATCCCGCAGGGCGACGGCAAACCGCACTACCTCGTCGTCAACGCCGATGAATCGGAGCCCGGGACCTGCAAGGACATCCCGCTCCTCTTCGCCAATCCGCACTCCCTCATCGAGGGCATCGTGATCGCCTGCCACGCGATCCGGTCGAACCACGCCTTCATCTACCTGCGCGGAGAGGTCGTGCCCGTCCTGCGGCGGCTGCACGAGGCCGTCCGTGAGGCGTACGCGGCGGGCTACCTCGGCAAGAACATCCTCGGCTCGGGGCTCGACCTGGATGTCATCGTGCACGCGGGCGCGGGCGCCTACATCTGCGGTGAGGAGACCGCGCTGCTGGACTCGCTCGAAGGCCGGCGCGGACAGCCCCGGCTGCGTCCCCCCTTCCCGGCGGTGGCGGGCCTCTACGCCTGCCCCACCGTGGTGAACAACGTCGAGTCCATCGCGTCGGTTCCCGCGCTCATGAACCGGGGCAAGGACTGGTTCCGGTCCATGGGCAGCGAGAAGTCCCCGGGCTTCACGCTCTACTCCCTCAGCGGCCACGTCACCAATCCCGGCCAGTACGAAGCCCCGCTGGGCATCACCCTGCGCCAGCTGCTGGACATGAGCGGCGGTATGCGGGCCGGCCACCGGCTGAAGTTCTGGACGCCCGGCGGCTCCTCCACCCCGATGTTCACCGAGGAGCACCTCGACGTCCCGCTCGACTACGAGGGCGTCGGCGCGGCCGGATCGATGCTCGGCACCAAGGCGCTGCAGTGCTTCGACGAGACCACCTGCGTGGTGCGCGCGGTGACCCGCTGGACGGAGTTCTACGCGCACGAGTCCTGCGGCAAGTGCACACCCTGCCGCGAAGGCACCTACTGGCTGGTGCAGTTGCTCCGCGACATCGAGGCCGGCAAGGGCCGGATGGACGACCTCGACAAGCTCAACGACATCGCCGACAACATCAACGGCAAGTCCTTCTGCGCCCTCGGCGACGGCGCCGCCTCGCCGATCTTCTCCTCGCTCAAGTACTTCCGCGAGGAATACGAGCAGCACATCACCGGCAAGGGCTGCCCCTTCGACCCCGCCAAGTCGACCGTCTGGGCGGACCACAACGCTCACCTGGGGGTGAATGCATGACCGTCACGACAAATGCCCCCAACGGGGGTGGCGAGGCGGCGATCCCGCCGGAAGACCTCGTCTCCCTGACGATCGACGGCATCGAGATCTCCGTCCCCAAGGGGACGCTGGTCATCCGCGCCGCCGAACTCCTCGGCATCGAGATCCCGCGCTTTTGCGACCACCCGCTGCTCGACCCGGCCGGCGCCTGCCGGCAGTGCATCGTCGAGGTCGAGGGCCAGCGCAAGCCGATGGCTTCGTGCACCATCACCTGCACCGACGGCATGGTCGTCAAGTCGCAGCTCACCTCGCCGGTGGCCGAGAAGGCCCAGCGCGGTGTGATGGAGCTGCTGCTGATCAACCACCCGCTGGACTGCCCGGTCTGCGACAAGGGCGGCGAGTGCCCGCTGCAGAACCAGGCGATGCAGGTCGGCGACACCGACACCCGCTTCGAGGGCAAGAAGCGGACGTTCGAGAAGCCGGTGCCGATCTCCACCCAGGTGCTGCTGGACCGCGAGCGGTGCGTGCTGTGCGCGCGCTGCACCCGCTTCAGCAATCAGATCGCCGGCGATCCGATGATCGAACTGCTCGAGCGCGGTGCCCTCCAGCAGGTCGGCACCGGCGAGGGCGACCCGTTCGTGTCGTACTTCTCCGGCAACACGATTCAGATCTGCCCGGTCGGTGCGCTCACCTCGGCCGCCTACCGCTTCCGCTCCCGCCCCTTCGACCTGGTCTCCTCGCCGTCGGTGTGCGAGCACTGCGCGGGCGGCTGCGCGACCCGCACCGACCACCGGCGCGGCAAGGTCATGCGGCGGATGGCGCAGAACGACCCCGAGGTCAATGAGGAATGGGTCTGCGACAAGGGGCGGTTCGGCTTCCGTTACGCGCAGCAGCGTGACCGGCTCGAGCACCCGCTCGTACGCAACGCGGACTCCGGTGAACTGGAGCCGGCGAGCTGGCCGGAGGCCCTGGAGGCCGCCGCCCGCGGACTCGCGGCAGCCAAGGGGCGCACCGGCGTCCTGACCGGCGGCCGGCTGACCGTCGAGGACGCCTACGCCTACGCCAAGTTCGCCCGGATCGCGCTGGAGACCAACGACGTCGACTTCCGGGCGCGGCCGCACAGCGCGGAGGAGGCAGACTTCCTGGCGGCCAGGGTCGCCGGGCGCGGCCGCGACCTGGACGGCGGGGGTGTCACCTACAACTCGCTGGAGAAGGCACCGGCCGTGCTGCTGGCCGGTATCGAGGCCGAGGAGGAGGCCCCGGGCGTCTTCCTGCGGCTGCGCAAGGCGCACCGCAAGAGCGGGCAGCGCACCTACGGCCTGGCGCCCTACGCCTCCCGCGGACTGATCAAGGCCGGCGGGACGCTGCTGCCGGCCGCGCCCGGCACCGAGACCGAATGGCTGGACGCGCTCGCGGGCGGGGTCGGCCTGGAGGGCGAGGGGCGCGTCGCCGCCGAAGCGCTGCGGTCCGAGGGCGCGGTCATCGTCGTCGGGGAGCGGCTGGCCTCGGTGCCCGGCGCGCTGACCGCCGCGGTCCGTGCCGCGTCCGCCACCGGCGCCGAACTGGTGTGGATTCCCCGCCGGGCCGGTGAACGCGGCGCCATCGAGGCCGGCGCGCTGCCCGGTCTGCTGCCCGGTGGCCGGCCGGCCACCGACCCGCGGGCGCGCGACGAGGTCGCCGCTGCCTGGGGTGTGGCGGCGCTCCCGCACCGGCACGGCCGGGACACCGGCCAGATCATCGAGGCCGCGGCCACCGGCGAGATCGGCGCACTGCTGGTCTCCGGCGTCGAGATCGCGGACCTGCCGGACCCGGCCCGCGCGACGACCGCGCTGGACGAGGTCGGCTTCCTGGTCAGCCTGGAGCTGCGGCCCTCGGCGGTCACCGAGCGGGCCGATGTGGTCCTGCCGGTGGCGGCGGTGGTCGAGAAGGCCGGCACCTTCCTCAACTGGGAGGGCAGGGCCCGGCTGTTCGAGGCCGCGCTCAAGCCCGACCAGATGACCCGCAGGCACCTCCTGCCGGACGCCCGGGTCCTGCACATGCTCGCCGACGCCCTCGATGTGCACCTCGCGCTGCCCGACATCCGCTCGGTACGCCACGAGCTGGACCGGCTCGGCGGCTGGAGCGGACCGTACGCCGGTGAGCCGCTGGAGAGCGGACGTCCGCTGCCCCGTCCGGAACCGGGCGAGGCGGTCCTCGCCGGGCACCGGCTGCTGCTGGACCGGGGGCGGCTCCAGGAGGGCGACGAGGCGCTGGCCGGCACCCGGCACCCCGCCGTCGCCCGGCTGTCGCAGGCCACCGCGCAGGAGAGCGGCGTCAAGGACGGCGACCTGCTGGCGGTCACCGGGCCGGCCGGCTCGGTGCGGCTGCCCCTCCAGGTGACACCGATGCCCGACCGGGTGGTGTGGCTGCCGCTGAATTCCGTGGGCGGTGGCGTGGCCGCCGACACCGGGGCGCGCCCCGGTGACCTGGTGAAGGTCTCCGCCGTCGCCGGTACGCCGGAGCCGGTTGAGGGAGGGGACGCATGATGGAGCGGCTCGATCAACTGGCCGTCGCGGGAACGGCGCTGGCGCAGGAAGACCTGTCGATGTTCGGCCGCGATCCGTGGTGGCTCGTCGTCATCAAGGCGGTCTTCTGCTTCGCGTTCCTGATGCTGACGGTGCTCTTCTCCATCGTCTGGGAACGCAAGGTCGTGGCCTGGATGCAGCTGCGCATCGGGCCCAACCGGCACGGCCCCTGGGGCATGCTCCAGTCCCTCGCCGACGGCATCAAGCTGATGCTGAAGGAGGACCTGGTCGTCAAGCGGGCCGACAAGGTCGTCTACATCCTCGCGCCGATCGTGGCGGCCGTACCGGCCTTCATGGCCGTCGCGGTGATCCCGTTCGGCCCGGCGGACAACGAGATCTCGATCTTCGGCCAGCGCACCCCGATGCAGCTGACCGACCTGCCGATCGGCATCCTCTACATCCTGGCCACGGCCTCCATCGGCATCTACGGCATCGTGCTGGCCGGCTGGTCATCGGGCTCGACGTACCCACTGCTCGGCGGTCTGCGCTCGTGCGCGCAGATGATCAGCTACGAGATCGCGATGGGTATCTCCTTCGCGGCGGTCTTCCTCTACTCCGGGTCGATGTCGACCTCGACGATCGTGGAGTCGCAGCAGAGCAAGTGGTACGTCCTCCTGTTGCCGGTGTCCTTCATCATCTACATCGTCGCGATGGTGGGCGAGACCAACCGCGCGCCGTTCGACATGCCGGAGTCCGAGGGCGACCTCGTCGGCGGGTTCAACACCGAGTACTCGTCCATCAAGTTCGCGATGTTCATGCTCGCCGAGTACATCAACATGGTCACCGTCTCCGCGGTGGCGGTGACCCTCTTCCTGGGCGGCTGGCGGGCCCCGTACCCGATCAGCGCCTTCTGGGAGGGCGCCAACCACGGCTGGTGGCCGCTGCTCTGGTTCGTCATCAAGGTCCAGCTGCTGCTGTTCTTCTTCATCTGGCTGCGCGGCACCCTTCCGCGGGTGCGCTACGACCAGTTCATGAAGCTGGGCTGGAAGGTCCTGATCCCGGTCTCGATGGTCTGGCTGATGCTCGTCGCGACCGTCCGGGCGCTGAAGAACGAGGGCTACCAGTTCCAGGAGATCGTGCTGTACGTCGCAGGGGCCGCGGTCGCCCTGCTGCTGATCTCGCTCGTCGTGGACTTCTTCCGGCGCGGCGAGAAGGAGGAGGAGACGGACGGCGACGGTGTCTTCGACCCGATGGCCGGCGGCTTCCCCGTACCCCCGCTGCCCGGACAGAGCCTGCCTCCCGTGCCGCGCCGACGACCCCGCTGGGGGTCCTCCCGGGCGACGGGCGAGGAGCGCGAGTTGATTGTCAGTGGCGGAGTGGACACTGTCAGTGACGGAAACGGAATCGATGGAAAGGGGGGCGACGGTGCCTGAGTTCCAGAACCCCGTGGCCGGCTTCGGCGTGACCTTCAAGGCCATGTTCAAGAAGCGGCTGACCGAGCAGTACCCGGAGGAGAAGAAGCCGACGGCGCCCCGCTTCCACGGCAGGCACCAGCTCAACCGCCATCCGGACGGGCTGGAGAAGTGCATCGGCTGCGAGCTGTGCGCCTGGGCCTGCCCGGCGGACGCGATCTACGTCGAGGGCGCGGACAACACCGAGGAGGAACGCTACTCCCCGGGTGAGCGCTACGGCCGCGTCTACCAGATCAACTACCTGCGCTGCATTCTGTGCGGCCTGTGCGTGGAGGCCTGCCCGACCCGCGCGCTGACCATGACCAACGAGTACGAACTCGCCGACAGCTCCCGCACCTCGCTCATCTACACCAAGGAAGAGCTGCTCGCGGGCCTGCAGGACACGATGGTCGACTCACCGCACGCGATCTTCCCCGGCATGACGGAGAAGGACTACTACAACGGTCTGGTGACCGAGGCCGCGCCCGGCACCGTCCGGCAGACCGCCGTCTCCAAGGGCGAGGCGCCGCAGGAGGCCGCCGCCACGACCGGTCCGAACGAGCCCGCGGCGCGGGAGGTGACCGAGCGATGAACTCCCTCGCCGCCGCTGCGGCTTCCACGACCTCGACAGGGGAGGCCGTGCAGTTCTGGATCCTGGGCGTCGTCGCCGTCCTCGGCGCGCTGTGCACGGTCTTGATGAAGCGGGCCGTGCACAGTGCCCTGTCGCTCGCCGGGACCATGATCATCCTGGCGGTCTTCTACCTCGCCAACGGGGCCTACTTCCTCGGCGTCGTGCAGATCGTGGTCTACACCGGCGCCATCATGATGCTGTTCCTCTTCGTCGTCATGCTGGTCGGCGTCACCGCGGCCGACTCCCTCAAGGAGACGCTCAAGGGCCAGCGCTGGCTCGCCGCCGGTGTGGGCATCGGCTTCGGCATCCTGCTCATCGCGGGCATCGGCAACGCCTCGCTCAAGGAGTTCAACGGCCTAGGCCAGGCCAACGCCGGCGGCAACGTACAGGGCCTGGCCGCACTCATCTTCACCAAGTACGTCTTCGCCTTCGAGCTCACCGGCGCGTTGCTGATCACGGCGGCCGTCGGCGCCATGGTGCTCACCCACCGGGAGCGCACGGAGCGCGCCAGGACCCAGCGCGAGCAGGCCGAGGCGCGGGTCAGGGAAGGCAAGCAGGTACCGCCGCTGCCCGCCCCCGGTGTCTACGCCCGGCACAACGCGGTGGACATCCCCGGGCTGCTGCCGGACGGCACCACATCCGACCTGACCGTCAGCCCGACGCTGCGCCAGCGCGGCCAGATCCGCGATGTCTCGGGTGAGTCGCTCGCCGAACTGAAGGCGCTGGAGCGGCGCTCCGAGGAGTGGCTGGAGCGGGACACCGAGCCCGAGGCTCCCAGGACCTCGGGACCGGGCGCCGCCTCGCCGAAGGAGGAGGCCAAGAAATGAACCCGGTCTACTACCTCTATCTCGCCGCCCTGCTGTTCACCATCGGCGCGGCCGGGGTGCTGATCAGGCGGAACGCCATCGTGGTGTTCATGTGCATCGAACTGATGCTGAACGCCTGCAATCTCGCCTTCGTGGCCTTCTCGCGGATGCACGGAAATCTGGACGGCCAGATCATCGCGTTCTTCACGATGGTCGTCGCCGCGGCCGAGGTCGTGGTCGGCCTGGCGATCATCGTGTCGATCTTCCGCACCCGCCATACGGCCTCGGTCGACGACGCCAGCCTGATGAAGCTGTAAGGGGTCGCACAAAGTGGAGAACTTGATCGCGCTGCTTGTCGCGGCACCGCTGGTCGGTGCGGCCCTGCTGTTGTGCGGCGGCAAACGACTCGACCGCGCCGGCCACTGGATCGGCACGCTCCTGGCGGCCGCTTCCTTCGCCGTCGCCGTGGTGCTCTTCGCCGACATGCTCGGCAAGGGCGCCGAGGACCGTGCCCTGCACCAGCACCTGTTCAGCTGGATCCCGGTCGGCGGCTTCCAGGCCGACCTCGCCTTCCAGCTCGACCAGTTGTCGATGACCTTCGTCCTGCTGATCACCGGGGTCGGATCCCTGATCCACCTCTACTCGATCGGCTACATGGAGCACGACGAGCGGCGGCGCCGCTTCTTCGGCTACCTCAATCTCTTCCTCGCGGCGATGCTGCTGCTCGTCCTCGCCGACAACTACCTTCTGCTGTACGTCGGCTGGGAGGGCGTCGGTCTCGCCTCGTACCTGCTGATCGGCTTCTGGCAGCACAAGCCCAGCGCGGCCACCGCCGCCAAGAAGGCGTTCCTCGTCAACCGCGTCGGTGACGTCGGCCTGTCCATCGCGATCATGCTGATGTTCACGACCTTCGGGACGTTCGCCTTCGGACCCGTGCTCGCCGCGACCGGTGGCACCGGCGAGGGCACGCTGACGGCCATCGGGCTGATGCTGCTGCTGGCCGCCTGCGGCAAGTCGGCGCAGGTGCCGCTGCAGTCCTGGCTGGGCGACGCGATGGAGGGCCCGACCCCGGTCTCGGCCCTGATCCACGCCGCCACGATGGTCACCGCCGGCGTGTATCTGATCACCCGCTCCGGAGCGATCTTCAACGCCGCCCCGGACGCCCAGACGGCCGTCGTCGTGGTCGGCGCGGTCACGCTGCTCTTCGGTGCGATCGTCGGTTGCGCCAAGGACGACATCAAGAAAGCACTTGCCGGTTCGACGATGTCGCAGATCGGCTACATGGTGCTGGCCGCCGGCCTCGGCCCGATCGGCTA
Organism: Streptomyces sp. NPDC048248; assembly: GCF_043201875.1. Classification (NCBI taxonomy): domain Bacteria; kingdom Bacillati; phylum Actinomycetota; class Actinomycetes; order Kitasatosporales; family Streptomycetaceae; genus Streptomyces; species Streptomyces sp. NPDC048248. The sequence goes on along the minus strand of NZ_JBICZL010000004.1, from coordinate 490,106 downwards.
CGCCTTCGCGATCATGCACCTGGTCACCCACGGCTTCTTCAAGGCGGGCCTCTTCCTCGGCGCCGGTTCCGTGATGCACGGGATGAACGACGAGGTGGACATGCGCCGTTACGGCGGCCTGCGCAAGTACATGCCGATCACCTTCATCACCTTCGGCCTCGGCTATCTGGCGATCATCGGCTTCCCGGGCCTGTCCGGGTTCTTCTCCAAGGACAAGATCATCGAGGCGGCCTTCGCCAAGGGCGGCACCGAGGGCTGGATCCTCGGCGGCGCGGCCCTGCTGGGCGCCGCGATCACCGCGTTCTACATGACGCGGGTGATGCTGATGACGTTCTTCGGCGAGGAGCGCTGGCGCAAGGCGCCGACCCCGTCGCCCGCCGAGCCGTCCGCCGAGCCCGCGGCGGAGACGCGCGGCGAATACACCGCTCCCCATCCGCACGAGTCCCCGAAGACCATGACGATCCCGATGATCGTGCTGGCCTTCGGATCGGTCTTCGCCGGTGGACTGTTCAGCATCAACGAAGTCTTCGTGAAGTGGCTGGAGCCGGTCACCTCCTTCGAGCACGGCCACTCCCCGCTCAGTGCCACCACGGTCACCTCCGCCACGGTCGTGGTGATGCTCATCGGCGTCGGCGTCGCCTGGCTGATGTACGGCCGCAAGCCCGTCCCGGGCCTCGCCCCGCGCGGCTCGCTGCTGACCCGGGCCGCCCGCCGCGATCTGCTCCAGGACGACTTCAACCATGTCGTCCTGGTGCGGGGCGGCGAGCATCTCACCCGCACGCTCGTCTACCTCGACCACTCCCTGGTGGACGGCGCGGTCAACGGCACGGCGGCCACGATGGGCGGACTCTCCGGCAGGCTGCGCAAGTTGCAGACCGGCTTCGTCCGCTCCTACGCAGTCCAGATGTTGGGCGGGGCCGCCGTGCTCGTCGCCGCGACCCTGCTGATGAGGGGTGTCTGAGCCATGTCCTTTCCACTGCTGACGGCGACCGCCGTGGTGCCGGCGATCGGAGCGATCGCCACCGCCGCGGTGCCCGCCGCCAAGCGCACCGCGGCCAAATGGCTGGCGCTGCTGTTCTCGCTGGCCACCTTCGTGCTGGCCGTCGTGATCGCGGTCCGCTTTCGGCCCGGGGCCGAGGGCCCCTTCCAGCTGACCGAATCACACGCCTGGATCAGCGACTTCGGGGTCCGCTACGAACTCGGCGTGGACGGCATCGCGGTCGCTCTGATCGCGCTGACCGCCCTGCTGATCCCCTTCGTGATCCTGGCGGGCTGGCATGACGCCGACCCGCTGGAGACCGCGGCCGGCGACGACGCGGCCGCGGCGGAGGCCGGCCGGCGCTGGCGGCCCACCCAGGGCTTCTTCGCGCTGATCCTGGCCGTCGAGGCGATGGTGATCATCTCCTTCGAGGCCACCGACGTCTTCCTCTTCTACATCTTCTTCGAAGCCATGCTGATCCCGATGTACTTCCTCATCGGAGGTTTCGGGGACCGCGCCGGGCAGCACGGCGAGGAGCAGGCCGCCACCCAGCGCTCGTACGCCGCGGTGAAGTTCCTGCTCTACAACCTCGTCGGCGGCCTGATCATGCTGGCCGCGGTGATCGGGCTGTACGCCGCCACCGCCGACCAGCTCGGCGCCGGCACCTTCTCGCTGCAGCAGATCGTCGAGGCGCGGGCGTCCGGTCAGCTGGACCTCGGCACGGGCACCGAACGGCTGCTCTTCCTCGGCTTCTTCTTCGCCTTCGCGGTGAAGGCTCCGCTGTGGCCGCTGCACACCTGGCTGCCCAACGCCATGGGCGAGTCGACCGCGCCGATCGCGGTGCTGATCACCGCGGTCGTCGACAAGGTCGGCACGTTCGCGATGCTCCGCTTCTGCCTCCAGCTCTTCCCCGAGGCCAGCAGCTGGGCCACCCCGGTCATCCTGGTCCTCGCGGTGATCAGCGTGATCTACGGCGCGCTGCTCGCCGTCGGCCAACGGGACATCAAGCGTCTGATCGCCTACGCCTCCATCTCCCACTTCGGGTTCATCGTCCTGGGCATCTTCGCGATGACCTCCCAGGGCCAGGGCGGCGCGACGCTCTACATGGTCAACCACGGCATCTCGACGGCCGCGTTGATGCTGGTGGCCGGCTTCCTGATCAGCCGCCGCGGCTCGCGTCTGATCGCGGACTACGGCGGTGTCCAGAAGGTCGCCCCGGTCCTCGCGGGCACCTTCCTCATCGGCGGGCTCGCGACCCTCTCGCTGCCCGGCCTGGCACCGTTCATCAGCGAATTCCTGGTCCTGGTCGGCACGTTCAGCCGCTATCCGGTCATCGGCATCATCGCCACCGCCGGCATCGTCCTCGCCGCGCTCTACGTCCTCGTCCTCTACCAGCGGACGATGACCGGGCCGGTGAAGGCCGAGGTGCGCGGCATGCCGGACCTCAAGGTCCGCGAGCTGGTGGTGGTGGCGCCGCTGATCGCGCTGCTGCTCTTCCTCGGGGTGTACCCCAAGCCGCTCACCGACATCGTCAACCCCGCGGTGGAGCACACCCTGTCCGTCGTGGACAAGAAGGACCCCAAGCCCGCTGTGCGGGTGGACGCCGTGCCCGGCGGAGGCCACGGCCACGCCGCGCGTGATCAAGACGTGGAGGCCGCGAAGTGAGTTCCGTGGCAAGTGTCCACAGCCTGTGGACAATGGCGGCCGAGGCGCCGGGCAGGATCCCCGCGCCGCACATCGAATACGCCCAGCTGTCGCCCACGCTGATCGTCCTCGGCGCCGCGGTCGTCGGGGTCCTGTTCGAGGCGTTCCTGCCGCGCCGCAGCCGCTATTACGCCCAGCTGCTGCTGTCCGTGGTGGCGCTGGCCGCCGGGTTCGCCGCGGTGATCGGTCTGGCCGCCGGCGGCTTCGGCTCGTCCAAGGCCCACGTCGCCGCGATGGGCGCCATCGCCGTCGACGGCCCCGCACTGTTCCTGCAGGGCACGATCCTGCTGGTGTCCCTGGTCGCCGTCTTCACCTTCGCCGAGCGCCGGCTCGACCCGGCGGCGCACGGCAATCGGGTGGACTCCTTCGCCGCCCAGGCCGCCGCGGTGCCGGGCGGCGAGGCGGAACGGGCCGCGGTCAAGGCCGGTTTCACCACCACCGAGGTCTTCCCGATCGCTCTCTTCGCGGTCGGCGGCATGCTCGTCTTCCCGGCGGCCAACGACCTGCTGACGCTGTTCATCGCGTTGGAGGTCTTCTCCCTCCCGCTGTACATCCTGTGCGCGCTGGCCCGCCGTCAGCGGCTGCTCTCGCAGGAAGCGGCGGTGAAGTACTTCCTGCTCGGTGCGTTCTCCTCCGCCTTCCTCCTGTTCGGCATCGCCCTGCTGTACGGCTACTCCGGCACCGTCACCTACGCCGGGATCGCCGAGGTCGTCGCGGACGGCGCGAAGCAGATCGACCCGGCGCTGGCCGGGACGATGGGCAATGACGCGCTGCTGCTGATCGGCGCGGCGCTGGTGCTGATGGGCCTGCTGTTCAAGGTCGGCGCGGTCCCCTTCCACATGTGGACCCCGGACGTCTACCAAGGCGCTCCGACCCCGGTCACCGGCTTCATGGCGGCGGCCACCAAGGTCGCGGCCTTCGGTGCGCTGCTGCGCCTGCTGTACGTCGTCCTCCCGGGCATGCGCTGGGACTGGCGGCCGGTGATGTGGGGCGTCGCGATCGTCACGATGCTGGGCGGTGCGATCGTCGCGATCACCCAGACCGACATCAAGCGGCTGCTGGCGTACTCCTCCATCGCGCACGCCGGCTTCATCCTCGCCGGTGTCATCGCCACCAGCGAGGACGGCGTCTCCTCGGTGCTCTTCTATCTCGCCGCCTACTCCTTCGTGACGCTCGGCGCCTTCGCCGTGGTCACCCTGGTGCGGGACGCGGGCGGCGAGGCCACACATCTGTCCAAGTGGGCGGGGCTCGGGCGGCGTTCGCCACTGGTGGCCGCGGTCTTCGCCGTCTTTCTGCTGGCCTTCGCCGGTATCCCGCTGACGTCCGGCTTCGCCGGAAAGTTCGCGGTGTTCAAGGCGGCGGCGCAGAGCGGTGCGGGCTGGCTGGTCGTCGTGGGTGTGCTCTCGTCGGCGATCGCCGCGTTCTTCTACATCCGGGTGATCGTGCTGATGTTCTTCAGCGAGCCGAAGGCGGACGGCCCGACGGTCGCGGTGCCCAGCCCGCTGACGACGACGGCCATCGCGATCGGGGTGGCGGTCACCCTGGTGCTCGGCCTCGCACCGCAGTACTTCCTGGATCTGGCAGGTCAGGCGGGGGTCTTCGTACGCTGAGGACCGCCCACCACCGCGGGCGACGCGCATGCGGACGGCCGCCGCCCGGTCCCCTGAGGGGTGCCGGGCGGCGGCCGTCGGCGTCGGCGCGGGTCAGCTGCCGTCGGGCAGGCCGCTGGGCAGCTGCGGCATGTCCGGGATCTTCACCTTGCCGTCGGTGGACTTGGTGTACTTCTCGGTGGGGCCGTTCTTCCAGTTGATCGTCAGGCTGTTGCCGTCGGACCCGGACTTGAGGGTGCCCATGGTGCGCGTGGTGTCCCCGTCGGTGCACTTGAGGGCGGCCATGGTCATCCCGGCCATCTCCTGGATCTTGCCGATGCAGGCCGCCTTGTGACCGTTGCTGAGCGCGACGGTGCCCTTGCTGATGGCGAGGATGAGCTGCCCGTCCGCCGACTCCGTCGTCCAGGCGCCCTCGATCGTCTTGCTGTCCGCGGGCTTGTCGCTGTCCGGAGTCGACGTTCCGGCCTCCGGCTGCTTGCTCGGAGCGCTCTCCTTGCCGTTGTCGCCGCTGCTTCCGCAACCGCTGAGCAGCATCGCGGCGATGGCGGCCGCCCCGGCGAACTGTGCTGCCTTGCGCACGTACGTCTCCTCCGTTGTGGGACAGGGAAACGTGAGGCTAGCAGCCGGACCGCGGCCCGGGGCGGCGGTGAGCAGGTGTGCGGCGGGTTGCGGCAGCGCCGGTACGGAGTTGGTGTCCGGCTGTGGCGTGGCAGGCCGACGCGGGGGTCGACCGGATGGGCCTGGCCGTGGGCCGCACCGGTCCCTGCCCGGACCCGTCCGGCCTCGGTTCCCCGTGGGACACCATGCCCCGGGCCGTGTCCCCCTGGCGCCTGCCGCCCTGCGCGGCCGCGCCCCGGCCGCCTCTGGGGCCGCTCCCGCTACCCCCCCGGAGTTCGCCGAGTTCTTGTCCTCCTGGACGGCGCGGCGCACCGCCCGCACCGTCCACACCTCCTTGACCAGACGCTTGAGGTCGCGGCGCAGGGGCCGGAAGCCGCTGCCGGGCAGCAGCTTCGCGTCCAGGCCCGTCGCCGAGGCCAGGGCCGCGAGGAGACGGGAGCGGTGGTAGGGGAGACCGGCCTCGACCGCGGCCCGGAAGCGGGCGTGCGCCGGGCCGAGAAGGTCCACCGGGCCGGCCGGGAAGCGGGTGTGCGGGAAGAGGCCCAGGGCGCGCCGGGCCTCCCTGCGCAGCGCGCCGCGCTCCTCCAGCCGGCGCACGCACAGGCCCTGGGAGGACCGGCCCATGCGGCGGACCCACCGGTGGGCCCGCACCCCGTTGCGCTTCGCCGGGCCGGGGAGCGCCGCCAGAGCCGTGTCGAGCACCGGATCGTTCAGCGGCAGCGGTGTGGTGACCGCGATGCGGTCGCCGCGCTCGACGGTGACCCGGCCGGCGGCCTCCAGATCGGCCAGCGCGGCGCCGGCCAGGCCGTACCCCAGATACGCCTGCCGGATCACGGGCCTGCCGCGGACCGGGTCCCACGCCAGCAGCAGCAGTTCCTCGGCGAGGGTCAGGGCGGGCTGCGCGGCGCCCGTCACGTCGCTTCGGGGGCCGGGGTGCGCTGCCCGGCCGATCCGGCGGGCCCGGCCGCGGTCGCCGCGGGAGCCGGCGCGGGCAGGATCCGGCCGGTGACCTCGCCGAGGCCGATCCGGGCACCGTCGGGGCCGGGTGCCCAGGCCGTGAGCGTGACCTCGTCGCCGTCCTGGAGGTAGGGGCCCTTGCCCTGGGTGAGTTCGAGGAGGCAGCCCAGCTGGTCCGGCTCCGGCCCGGAGACCGTGCCGGAGGCGAACAGATCGCCGGTGCGCAGCGAGGCGCCGTTGACCGTCATATGGGCGAGCTGCTGGGCGGCCGTCCAGTACATGGCGGAGAAGGGCGGGCGGGAGATGGTCTCGCCGTTGACGGTCACCTCGATGCGCAGATCGAGTCCGCCCGGTTCCGTGTCCGCGTCGTCGAGGTAGGGCAGCAGCGGGAAGTCCCGGGCGGGCGGCGGTGTGCGGGCCTCGTCGAGGGCGTCGAGGGGTGTGATCCAGGCGGAGACGGATGTCGCGAAGGACTTGCCGAGGAAGGGGCCGAGGGGCACGTACTCCCACGCCTGGATGTCGCGTGCGGACCAGTCGTTGACGAGGCAGACGCCGAAGACGCGGTCGCGGAAGGCGTCGAGGCCGACCGGCTGGTGGAGGGCGGACGGGGTGCCCACGACGAATCCGACCTCGGCCTCGATGTCCAGGCGGGCGGAGGGGCCGAAGGACGGGGCGGGATCCGCCGGGGCCTTGCGCTGGCCGTTGGGGCGCACCACCGGGGTGCCGGTGACGACGACGGTGCCGGAGCGGCCGTGGTAACCGATCGGCAGGTGCTTCCAGTTGGGGGTGAGCGCCTCGCCGTCCGGGCGGAAGATCCGGCCGACGTTCGTGGCGTGGTGCTCGCTGGCGTAGAAGTCGACGTAGTCGGCGACCTCGAAGGGGAGGTGCAGGGTGACGTCGTCCAGCGGGTGCAGGAGCGGGGCCACGGCGGGGCGGTGCGCGGGGTCGGTCAGGGCGCCGCGGACGGTCGCGCGGACCTCCTGCCAGGCGGTGCGGCCGGCGGCCAGCAGAGGGTTGAGCGTGGGCGCGGCGAGCAGCTCGGCGTGCGGGGTGAGGACGGCGCCGGACAGTGCGCTCAGGTCGAGGACGTGGCTGCCGTAGCGGACGCCGAGACGGCGCCGCTCGGGTGCGTCGGCGGTGCTGAACACGCCGTAGGGCAGGGTGTGCGGGCCGAAGGGATCGCCTTCCGCCAGGTCGAACGGGCTCTGCTCGGGCATGGACAGCTCCTCGCGTGCGTCGTCGCCGGTGGGCGACCGGGCCGGCCGGGGTCGGGTGTCCTGGCCGGTCGGTCGACGGACCGGCCACGACCGGTCCGTCCGAGGCTCAGAGTACGGGCGGCCGGGGCGTCGCGGGGCGGCCTGTGGACGGACGAACCGGGCAGTTGGCAAGGTGGCCGGTACGCCTTGCCCCATGTCGGCGCAATGTCCGGAAAACCCGGTGGGCAGGGGCCGTACGCGTGCCGCCCGGTACGTTGCGGACGCCCTGTGCGCCCGGGGAAGCGCAAGGCACCCCCCGCCCCTGTGCGGTGGGTGAGCCATCGGCGAGGATGACTGAAGAAGGCAGGGTCCTCGCGGCCGTCCGGCCCCTCCGGCGCCGGCGTGGCAGCAGGGACTCCTGGGGGCCGTGGTGGCCTTGCCGCCTCGCCCCGCGTACGGCAAATCCGCATCAATAGGTGATCAAGAACATTCCGGCCCCGTGGTCGGTTGCTTCCGAGGTGGTTCGAGGGGCGGGCGCTCACGGTGATCGAACTGGGACCGGATACGCTGACCAATGGTGGAGACAGCGACAGATCGACAATCCGTTTGATCGTCAGCAGACAGGAGTACCCCTCGTGACCGTCGTCGGGCCCTTCGGGCTGAGCGTGCGGGACCAGGCTCTTGAGGCCGATGTCCAGGCCGGGTTGGCGGCTGTCGAGGAGGGCCTGCTGGAGGCCACCAAGAGTGACGTGCCGTTCATCACCGAAGCCGCGCAGCATCTCGTGCGCGCGGGAGGCAAGCGGTTCCGTCCGCTGCTGGTGATGCTGGCCGCGCAATTCGGTGACCCCTACACGCCAGGCGTGGTGCCCTCGGCCGTCGTCGTGGAGCTGACGCACCTGGCGACGCTCTACCACGACGACGTGATGGACGAGGCCGATGTGCGCCGCGGCGTGGCCAGCGCCAACGCCCGCTGGGGCAACTCGCTCGCGGTCCTGACCGGCGACTTCCTGTTCGCCCGCGCCTCCCACATCCTCGCCGACCTCGGTCCCGAGGCGGTCCGGATCCAGGCCGAGGCGTTCGAGCGCCTGGTGACCGGCCAGATCCTGGAGACCGCGGGACCGCGCGACGGCCGCGACCCCGTCGACCACTACCTCGACGTCCTCGCCGGCAAGACCGGCTCGCTGGTCGCCGTCGCCTGCCGCTTCGGCGCGATGATGTCGGGCGCCGAGGAGTCCACGGTCAACATCCTCACCCAGTACGGCGAACGGCTCGGTACGGCTTTTCAGCTGGCCGACGACGTCCTGGACATCGCCAGTGACTCGCACGAGTCCGGCAAGACGCCCGGCACGGACCTGCGCGAGGGCGTGCCGACGCTGCCGGTGCTGCATCTGCGTGCGCGGGCCGAGAGCGACCAGGGCACGCCCGAGGACCGTGCGCTGTGCGAGCTGCTGGCCGGCGACCTCACCGACGACGCCCGGCACGCCGAGGCGCTGACCGGGCTGCGCGCCCACCCGGCGCTGGAGCAGGCCCGCCGGGACACCGTGCGCTACGCCGAGGAGGCCCGCGCGACGCTGGCCCCGCTGCCGGCCTGTACGGCCAAGGCCGCCCTCGAAGGGCTGTGCGACGCGGTGGTGCACCGCGCGGGGTGACCTGTGTCGGTGCCGATTTCCCCGCGTTGCCGGATTCTCCGTGATGTCCTGGTCATCCCCTAGGGAATGACCAGTCTCCAGTCGTACGGGTCACGCCGTGCGCTGACCCGGCGTCATCCCTCAGCAGTAGGACGAGTTGCACCCGCGGGCTGACGCCATGCGCCGATGTATTTGGTGGGATGGAGAACACCACAACGCGGCGGACGGGCCACCATGAGCCCGAGGGTGGACGAGTGCACAGCGCAGCAGCCGCCGCATACGACGGAGGTAGGGCAGATGCCACGGAACGAACCGACCGAGGTCACCGACGAGTGGGGCGGGGGGCGCTCCCCCAGGCGCCGTAAGGCGGTCCGGTACGCCGTACCGGCCGCGGTGGCGGGGGTGGCGGCGGCGACGATCGGGCTGGTCCCGGCGTTCGCCGGAGGTTCTCCCGAGCTGCCGCAGATCTCGGCGCAGGAACTGATAGCGAAGATGGCGAAGTCCGATGTCCGGCAGCTGTCCGGCACGGTCCGGGTCAGCGCGGATCTGGGCCTGCCGTCGCTGCCGGGCGGTGGCATCCCCGGCGGCTTCGGCGGCTCCGGCGACCGGGGCAGGAGCAGCGCGTCCGCCGACCCGCAGGCGAAGCTGCTGGAGCTGGCGTCCGGCGCGCACACCCTGCGTGTCGCCGCCGACGGCCCCGAGAAGCAGCGGCTGTCGATCGTCGGTCAGGCCGCCGAGTACAGCCTCATCCACAACGGCGACGAGGTCTGGGCGTACGACAGCGGCAGCAACACCGTCGTGCACCGCAAGGCGCCCGGTGGCGCCGAGCGCGGCAAGCGGCACGGCCTGCCCGGAAGCATGCCGAAGGACCTCCCCCGGGGGCTGCAGAACGCCACCCCGCAGGACCTCGCCAAGGAGGCCCTGAAGGCGGCGGATGCCACCACGTCGGTGGAGGTCGACGGCACGGCGAAGGTCGCCGGGCGGGACGCCTACCAGCTGTCCATCAAGCCCAAGCAGGCCGGCTCGACGATCGGTGCGATCCGGATCGCCGTGGACGCCGACAACGGCGTGCCGCTGAAGTTCACCCTCACCCCCAAGAGCGGTGGCGCGGCGGTGATCGACGTCGGTTACACCAACGTCGACTTCGCCCGGCCCGACGCGAGCACCTTCGCCTTCACGCCGCCCAAGGGCGCGAAGGTGGTCAACGCCAAGGACGCGGCAAAGGAGGCCGCGAAGGAGAAGGCCGGTGCCGCCGGCCACCCGGGCAGCAAGGACCTCGCACCGGGCAAGCACCGCGCACCCGGCAAGGACTTCACGCCGGGGACCCATGGTGCCCAGGGCAAGGACCTGAAGGACGCAGGCGACCGCGGTGGACCGGAGGTCATCGGCAAGGGCTGGACCTCGATCGCCACGATCAAGGGTGCCGGTGCCGGGCTGCCCTCCGGCAAGGACCGGGGTGCCGCCGGTGACGCGGCCAAGTTCCTGGACAGCATCGGCGAGAAGGTATCGGGCGACTTCGGCTCGGGCCGGGTCTTCAGCACCCGGCTGGTCAACGCTCTGATCACGGACGACGGCACGATCTACGTCGGCGCCGTCGACAAGGAGTCCCTGATCGCAGCGGCCGACGCCGCCAAGTAGCGGACCGGCGGCGGCCCTGGCACGCCAGGGCCGCCGCCCTGTTCTCGGCAGGAGGAGCACCCGGGGAGCCCGCGCGGCTCCCCGGGGGACGGCTCGGCGCGCCGGTGCGCCGGTGCGCCGGACACCGGACGAACCTGCGGCAGGATGAGCCGGGTGGGCCGTCACACCGGGCCCGCCCCGTACGGCGCCCGCGGGCGCGCACCCCGCAGGCACGCCGTATGCCACGCCCATGACGATGGGGAGCCGATGACACAGCCGCCCTACGCAGGCGCCCGCGCCCGCCCGCAGGCCAGTGAATCCGTGCCCGCGCAACAGCAGCCGGCCGAGGAGCGGGTGATCGAGACGCGCGGGCTGACCAAGTCCTACCGCGGCGGCACGCTCGCCGTCGACGGCCTGGACCTCGCCGTACCGCGCGGCAGCGTCTTCGGCTTCCTCGGCCCCAACGGTTCGGGCAAGACCACCACCATCCGCATGCTGATGGGGCTGATCGAACCGACCGCCGGCCAAGCGCGGGTCCTCGGACACCCGATGCCCGACGCCGGCCGCCTGGTTCTGCCCCGGGTCGGCGCCCTCATCGAGGGGCCGGCCCTCTACGGCTTCCTCAGCGGCCGCGGCAATCTGCTGCGCTTCGACGCCGCCGACCCCACCGCCGACCCCCGCACCCGCGCCCAGCGGGTGGGGCTGGCGCTGGAGCGGGTAGGGCTGGCCGCCGCGGCCGGCAAGAAGGCGCGCGCCTACTCCCTCGGCATGAAGCAGCGGCTCGGCCTGGCCGCTGCCCTGCTCCAGCCCCGGGAGCTGCTGGTCCTCGACGAGCCGACCAACGGCCTCGACCCCCAGGGCATGCGGGAGATCCGCACCCTGGTCCGGGAGCTGGCGGCGGACGGCACCACCGTCTTCCTCTCCTCCCACCTCCTCGACGAGATCGAGCAGGTCTGCACTCATGCCGCCGTGATGTCCCGCGGGCGGCTGGTCAGCCAGGGCACGGTCGCCGAGCTCTCCGCCACGGTGCCTGACCCGCGCGGCCCCGGCAGGCTGACGGTGACGACGCCCGACACCGCCGATGCGGTCAGCGTCCTGAAGGAGCACGGCGTGCGAGGTCTCCAGGTCGCCGACGACCGGGTGACCGGAGAGCTGCCGACGGCGGCCGGTCTGCCCGGCCTGCCGGGACAGGCCGGCGGCCCGGACCCCCGCCGGCGAACCGAGGCACCCCTCGAACTCGCCGACCTCAATGCCGCGCTCGTCCACGCCGGGGTACGTGTCCGTGCGTTCGGCGCCGACCGTGCCTCGCTGGAGGACGTCTTCGTGCACCTGACCGGAGAGGGCTTCGATGTCGCAGGCTGAGGCGGTTCTGTACCGTCCCCGACCGCTGTGGTCGCTGGGGCTGTTGCGGAGCGAGATCGGGATGACCTTCCGGCGGGGGCGCACCCTCGTGCTGCTCGCCGTACTGGCGGGCGTACCGGTCCTGATCGGTATCGCCGTGAAGATCGAGACCGGCGACGGCGGCTCCGTGGGCGGCGGGGGAGGCCCGGCGTTCCTCTCGCAGATCACCAACAACGGCCTGTTCCTCGTCTTCACCTCGCTCGCGGCGACGATGCCGCTGTTCCTGCCGATGGCCATCGGAGTGATCGCGGGGGACTCGATCGCGGGTGAGTCCGGCAGCGGGACGCTGCGCTACCTCCTCGTCGCCCCCGCGGGACGCACCCGCCTGCTGCTGGTCAAGTACGCCGCCACGATGGCCTTCTGCCTGGTGGGCGCACTGGTCGTGGCCCTGTCGGCGCTGCTGACCGGAGCGCTGCTCTTCCCTCTGGGCGAGGTGACCCTGCTCTCCGGCGCGACCGTGTCCTTCGGGGAGGGGCTGCTGCGCGCGCTGGCCATGGCGGGAGTGGTGGCGCTCTCGCTCATCGGGGTGGCCGCCATCGGCCTGTTCATCTCGACACTCACCCACAGCGGTCTCGCGGCGATGGCGACCACCGTCGGCCTGCTGATCACGGTGCAGATCCTGGACACCGTCCCCCAGTTGGGGTCCCTGCAGCCGTATCTCTTCCCGCACTACTGGCTGTCCTTCGCGGATCTGCTGCGCGACCCCGTCTACTGGGAGCAGCTGCAGAAGAACCTCGGGCTCCAGGCGCTGTACGCCGCACTCTTCGGCTCCGCGGCCTGGGCACGGTTCACCACCCGGGACGTCACGGCCTAGCCGGCCGGAGAGCGAACCCGCGACCCGCAGTCAGGGCTTGGCGGGCCCCGTGGGGGCCTCCGGGGCCTGCTGCGGGGTCTCCAGCACGGCGGCTTCCACCGCGCCCTGAGCCGCCGCGGCCTGCGCTGCCGCCTGTGCCGCCTCTGCGGCTGCTTCGCCGGCCCGGGCGCCGGCCGCGCTGAGGGCGCTGCGTCCGCGTTGGGCTGTCCGCAGCGCGTCGAACGTCAGCACCGAAAGCGCCAGCCACACCAGGGCGAATCCGGCCCAGCGCTCGGCCGGCATCTCCTCGTGGAAGACCGTCAGTCCGAGGACGAACTGGAAGGTCGGCGCCAGATACTGCAGCATCCCGATCGTCGTCAGCGGCAGCCGCACCGCCGCGGCACCGAAGCAGATCAGCGGCACGGCGGTCGCGATGCCGCAGGCCGCGAGCAGCAGGGCCTGGCCCGCGCCGCCGCTGGTGAAGCTGGACTCGCCACGGCTGCCGAGGAAGAACAGGATGCCCAGGGCGGGCAGCAGTTGGAGGGCCGTCTCGGCGCTGAAGCCCTCGATGCCGTCGAGCTTGATGCCCTTCTTGACCAGCCCGTACGTCGCGAACGAGAAGGCCAGCCCGAGCGCGATCCAGGGCACCTTGCCGTAGGCGACGGTCATCACGACGACGGCTGCGGTGCCGACGCCGACGGCCGCCCACTGCAGCGGCCGCAGGCGCTCCCGCAGTACCAGCACGCCGAACGCGATGCTGACCAGCGGGTTGATGAAGTAGCCCAGGGAGGCTTCCAGGACGTGCCCGGAGTTGACCGCCCAGATGTAGAGGAACCAGTTCACCGAGATGACGCACGCGCAGACCAGGATCAGCCCGAGCCGCCCGGGGCGGCGCAGGAGCGGGCGTATCCAGGCCCAGCGGCGCAGCACGGTCAGGATGATGACGGCGACGGGCAGGGACCACGCCATGCGGTGGGCGAGGATCTCCGACGGCGAGGCCGCGTCCAGCAGATGCCAGTAGAGCGGCAGCAGCCCCCACATGCCGTACGCGGCGAAGCCATAGGCCAGTCCTGTGCGCTGATCGCTTCGAACCTGCAAGGGGCCCTCCCGGTGGTGCCGCGTCGACCTGTGAAAGGTAGCGCCGTCCGGCGTTCCTGTCATGTCCGTAAGCACATACGGTCATGACCTCCGGGGGCGGCGGCGCGTCAGCTCTGGGCCGGCAGGTCCTTGAGTGCCTCGGTGATCGCCTCGGCGATGGGTGTGGTCGGGCGGCCGAGCAGACGGGACAGGTCCCCGGGGGTGGCGCCCAGCTCGCCGCGGGCGATCCCGGCGTCCGCGTCGGCGATCAGCTGCGCGCCCATCGCCGGCACACCCGCCTCCATCAGCAGCGCGGCGTACCGTTCCTGCGGCAGATCCTGGTAGCGGATCTGCCGCCCCGTCTGCCGGGACACCTCGGCCGCGTACTCCGTCATCGTCCACGCGGTGTCCCCGCTCAGCTCGTGGACGGAGTTCTCGTGGCCGCTGCCGGTGAGGACGGCGGCGGCCGCCTCGGCGTAGTCCCGGCGCGCGGCGGTGGCCACCCGGCCGCCGCCAGCGCTGCCGACCACCACTCCGGTCTTCAGGGTGGTGGCGAGCACGCCGGTGTAGTTCTCGTGGTACCAGCCGTTGCGCAGCAGGCTGTAGGGCATTCCGGACGCGAGCAGCGCCTGTTCGGTGGCGAGGTGTTCCTCGGCGATGCGGAAGGTGGCCGTCGGCCCGCCCAGGACGCTGGTGTAGGCGAGCAGCCCGACGCGGGCCTCCCGGGCGGCGTCGATGACCGCCCGGTGCTGACCGACGCGCTGCCCGGCCTCGTTCCCGGAGATGAGCAGCGCCCGGTCGCCGGCCGCGAAGACGTCCTGGAGCGTCTCGGGCCTGCGGTAGTCGGCGATCCGTACGTCCACGCCGCGCGCCGCGAGGTCCGCCGCTCTGGCCCGGTCGCGGGCCACCGCCACGATCTCGTCCGCCGTCGACCGCTCCAGCAGCGCTTCGATGACGAGCCGGCCGAGTGCCCCGGTGGCGCCGGTGACGACGATGGGCATGCGCAACCCCCAGGGCGGAGTGGAAGCCGCCAGCATCGCACTCGCCGCCCGCACGCAGAAGGGACGCGCCGCACCTGCTGCCTCCGGCCCGCCGGACGGATCGATGCGGCGGTTCCCGCACCGCCCCGCGGGCTCCACGCACGACAAACGGGTGCCCGGTACGGAGAGCGCGGTGCGGGCGCTCGTCCTGCCGGACACCCGTAGGGGCGTCGCGAAGGGGCTCCTCCGTCAGCCGACGACCGTCCAGGTGTCGTTTCCGGCCAGCAGGGAGGCGAGGTCGCCCTTGCCCTTCTGCTCGATGGCTGAGTCGAGCTGGTCGGACATCAGCGTGTCGTAGACCGGCCGGTCGACGCTGCGCAGCACACCGATGGGGGTGTGGTGCAGGGTGTCGGGGTCGGCCAGCCGCGAGAGGGCGAAGGCGGTGGTGGGCGAGGGGTTGTGCGCGTCGTGCACCAGCACACCGCCCGTGCCCTCCTCCCGTACGTCGATGACCTTGAGGTCGCCGGTGGCGGGGTCGCGGACGACGCCCTTGGAGCCGAAGCCGTCGGGAGCGAGCGCACCGAAGCGGATCGGCCGGCCGTGCTCCAGGCGGATGACGGCTTCCTCGGCCCGCTCCTTGTCCTTGAGGGCCTCGAACGCGCCGTCGTTGAAGATGTTGCAGTTCTGGTAGATCTCCACCAGCGCCGTCCCCGGATGGGCGGCGGCCTCGCGCAGCACCGAGGTGAGGTGCTTGCGGTCGGAGTCGACGGTGCGGGCGACGAAGGACGCCTCGGCGCCGATCGCCAGCGAGACCGGGTTGAACGGCGCGTCCAGCGAGCCCATCGGCGTCGACTTGGTGATCTTGCCGACCTCGGAGGTGGGGCTGTACTGCCCCTTGGTCA
Organism: Streptomyces sp. NPDC048248; assembly: GCF_043201875.1. Taxonomy (NCBI): domain Bacteria; kingdom Bacillati; phylum Actinomycetota; class Actinomycetes; order Kitasatosporales; family Streptomycetaceae; genus Streptomyces; species Streptomyces sp. NPDC048248. The sequence goes on along the minus strand of NZ_JBICZL010000004.1, from coordinate 474,644 downwards.
GCCCGTAGATCCGGTTGTTGAACAGCAGGATCTTGAGGTTGACGTTGCGCCGCAGGGCGTGGATGAGGTGGTTGCCGCCGATGGACAGCGCGTCGCCGTCGCCGGTGACGACCCATACGGACAGGTCGCGCCGCGAGGACGCCAGGCCGGTGGCGATGGCCGGGGCGCGGCCGTGGATGGAGTGCATCCCGTAGGTGTTCATGTAGTACGGGAAGCGGGAGGAGCAGCCGATGCCGGAGACGAAGACGATGTTCTCCTTCGCCAGGCCCAGCTCGGGCATGAAGCCCTGCACGGCGGCGAGGACGGCGTAGTCACCGCAGCCGGGGCACCAGCGCACTTCCTGATCGGACTTGAAGTCCTTCATGGACTGCTTGGCGTCGGCCTTGGGCACCAGGGAGAGCGCCTCGATCTTCGAGGAGTTCTCCGCGATCGTCTCAGTCATTGATGGCCTCCTTAAAGACCTCCGCGAGCTGCTCGGCCTTGAACGGCATGCCGCTCACCTGGGTGTGCGAGCGCGCGTCCACGAGGTACTTGGCACGCAGCAGTGTGGCGAGCTGTCCGAGGTTCATCTCCGGCACGATCACCTTGTCGTAACGCGCCAGGACCTCCCCGAGATTCCGTGGGAAGGGGTTGAGATGGCGCAGATGGGCCTGCGCGATGCGCTCCCCCGCGCCCCGTACGCGCCGTACCGCCGCGGTGATCGGGCCGTAGGTCGAACCCCAGCCCAGCACGAGGGTGTCGGCGCCCTCACCGGCCGCGTCCAGCGGGTCGTCGACCTCGACGTCGGGCACCTCGATGCCGTCCACCTTCGCCTGGCGGGTGCGCACCATGAAGTCGTGGTTGGCCGGGTCGTAGGAGATGTTGCCGGTGCCGTCCTGCTTCTCGATGCCGCCGATGCGGTGCTCAAGGCCCGGCGTGCCCGGCACCGCCCACGGGCGGGCCAGAGTCTGCTCGTCGCGCTTGTAGGGCCAGAACACCTCGGTGCCGTCCGCCAGCTGGTGGTTGGGACCGGAGGCGAACTGGACGCGCAGGTCGGGAAGTTCGTCGATGTCGGGGATCCGCCACGGCTCGGAGCCGTTGGCCAGGTAGCCGTCGGAGAGCAGGAAGACCGGGGTGCGGTACGTGAGCGCGATCCGGGCCGCGTCCAGGGTCGCGTCGAAGCAGTCGGCGGGCGTACGCGGCGCCACGATCGGCACCGGTGCCTCGCCGTTGCGCCCGTACATGGCCTGGAGGAGGTCCGCCTGCTCGGTCTTGGTCGGCAGCCCCGTCGAGGGGCCGCCGCGCTGGATGGCGACCACGAGCAGCGGCAGCTCCAGCGACACCGCGAGCCCGATGGTCTCCGACTTCAGCGCAACACCCGGGCCGGACGTCGTGGTGACCGCGAGCTGTCCGCCGAACGCGGCGCCAAGCGCCGCCCCGATGGCCGCGATCTCGTCCTCCGCCTGGAACGTCCGCACACCGAAGTTCTTGTGCTTGGACAGCTCGTGCAGGATGTCGGAGGCCGGGGTGATCGGGTACGAGCCCAGATACACCGGCAGGTCGGCCTGCTTGCCCGCGGCGACGAGCCCGTAGGACAGCGCGAGGTTGCCGGAGATGTTGCGGTACGTGCCGGTGGGGAACGCCTTCGTGGCCGGCGCGACCTCGTAGGAGACCGCGAAGTCCTCGGTGGTCTCGCCGAAGTTCCAGCCCGCGCGGAACGCGGCGACATTCGCCTCCGCGATGTCCGGCTTCTTGGCGAACTTCGCCCGCAGGAACTTCTCGGTGCCCTCCGTCGGCCGGTGGTACATCCACGACAGCAGCCCCAGCGCGAACATGTTCTTGCTGCGCTCGGCCTCCTTGCGGGAGAGGCCGAAGTCCTTCAGGGCCTCGATCGTCAGCGTCGTCAGCGGCACCGGGTGGACGTGGTACGCCTCCAGCGAGCCGTCCTCCAGCGGGCTGGTCGTGTAGCCGACCTTCGCCATGGGGCGCTTGGTGAACTCATCGGTGTTCACGATGATGTCCGCGCCGCGGGGCACGTCGGCGAGGTTCGCCTTGAGGGCGGCGGGGTTCATCGCCACCAGCACGTTGGGCGCGTCGCCGGGGGTGAGGATGTCGTGGTCAGCGAAGTGCAGCTGGAAGCTGGAGACGCCCGGCAGGGTGCCGGCAGGGGCCCGGATCTCGGCGGGGAAGTTCGGCAGCGTCGACAGGTCGTTGCCGAAGGTCGCCGTCTCGGAGGTGAACCGGTCGCCGGTGAGCTGCATACCGTCACCGGAGTCGCCCGCGAACCGGATGATGACACGGTCCAGCCGGCGGACTTCCTTGCCTCCGCCGCCGTCCCCGGATGAGCGCTGCTCCCCGACAAGCGCTCCGTCGGCCTGCTCGGCTGGGCTACTGACCTGGCTCGTCACTGCTTCGGACCTCCCTCGAGGCGTGGGGCGTCCCCGCCGGAGGCAGGGCCTGGGACGTGTCGTACCGACTGGTTGTCCCCGCTGCATCGTACGTGGGTAAGGGTGTCCTTCCCTGGGTCGCTCACATATTGGACGTCAATATGAGACGCAATTCTGTCCTTAATTGTCATGAAATCATCCCCCTTGTCCCCTCTTCTTCAAGACGCTCCGGACTCCTCCGTCGGTTCTCGACCCCGCGTCCCGGTGCTCCTCCGGCAGCGCCCCGGCCTGCGCTGCTGACAGCCTGTCAGTCGGTCATGACTTGAGGTAGGTGAGTACGGCGAGGACCCGACGGTGATCCCCGTCACTCTGGGACAGGCCCAGTTTCAGGAAGATATTGCTGACGTGCTTCTCGATCGCGCCGCCGCTGACCACCAGCTGCCGGGCGACCGCCGAGTTCGTCCGCCCCTCGGCCATCAGGCCCAGCACCTCCCGCTCCCTGGGGGTCAGCTGGGCCAGTACGTCCTGCTTGCGGCTGCGGCCCAGCAGCTGCGCGACCACCTCCGGGTCCAGCGCGGTGCCGCCTCCCGCCACCCGCGCCACCGCGTCCACGAACTCCCGGACCTCGGCCACGCGGTCCTTCAGGAGATAGCCGATGCCCCGGCTGGAACCGGCCAGCAGCTCGGTGGCGTACTGCTCCTCGACGTACTGCGAGAGCACCAGGACGCCGAGATCCGGGTGGTCCCGGCGCAGCCGGATCGCGGCGCGGACCCCCTCGTCGGTGTGCGTCGGCGGCATCCGTACGTCCGCGACCACCACGTCCGGCAGCGCCCCCGCGGCCGCCAGCTCCCCGATCGTCCTGATCAGTGCCTCGCCGTCGCCCACGCCCGCCACGACTTCGTGCCCCCGGTCGGTGAGCAGCCGCGTCAGACCCTCCCGCAGCAGCACCGAATCCTCGGCGATGACCACCCGCACCGCGCGTTCCACGTGTTCCACGAAACCGATCCCCCGCGTCTTTCGAAGCTGCGCACGGACGGCCTCAGCATTTCAGGATGCGGACGCGGGTGGGGCGGGTGAGGCGGATTGGGGTGCAGGGGCGGCACGGGTGCCCGGGGGAGGGGGTGCCGAGCCGGGACGGTGGAGGGGTGGCGCGACACGGCGGAGGGCCCGCCCGCGACGGGGTGTCGCGAGCGGGCCCTCCTGCGTCCGTCGTCCGGACCGCCTCGTGCGCCGGAATTCGTCAGCCGGCACCTTCGGCGGCGGGACTGCTTCCGGGGCTACTTCTTGAAGCCGTAGTCCATCAGCTTCTTCGCGTCCGCCGTGCGGTTGGCCACCGAGGAGGAGGTGAGGACGGTGCCGATGACCGTCTTGCCGTTCCGCGTGGCGGCGAAGACCAGGCAGTACTTGGCCTCCGGGCCGGAGCCGGTCTTGACGCCGATGGCGCCGGAGTAGCTGCCGAGCAGGCCGTTGGTGTTCTCCCACGACATGTAGCGGTAGCCGCCGCTCTTCGTCGTGACCTTCTGCTTGGTCGTTTTGGTCTTCACGACCGTGCGGAAGGTGGAGTACTTCATCGCGCTGCTCGCGAGCTTGGTCAGATCGCGCGGCGTCGAGTAGTTCGAGCCCTGGCCGATGCCGTCGAACGAGTCGAAGTGGGTGTTCTTCAGGCCCAGGGTCTTGGCGGTGCTGTTCATCTTGCCGATGAAGGACTTCACGCGCGCGGCCCGCGTGGACCCGCTGCCGAACTTGTCGGCGAGCGCGTACGCCGCGTCGCAGCCGGACGGGAGCATCAGCCCGTACAGCAGCTGGCGCACGGTGACCTTGTCGCCGACGATCAGCCGGGCCGACGAGGCCCAGTTGTTGTTGACGATGTAGTCGCTGTACGCCTTCTGGATCGTGACCTTGGAGTCCAGGTTGAGGTTGCTCTGCGCGAGCACCACCCGGGCCGTCATGATCTTGGTGGTGGAGCCGGTGGAGCGGCGGGTGTCCGCCGCCTTGGTGAAGAGGGTCTTGCCGGTGCCGTTGTTCATCACGAAGCCGCCCTTGGCGACGATCGTGGGCGGCGTGATCGTGGCAGCCTGCGCCGGTGCGGCGAACGCCCCCGCCGCCAGCACGGCTCCCGCGGTCACGACTACCGCAGATACGCGGCGAAAGCCCTTATTGCCCATTTTCAACGTAAATGCTCCAAACGCCCCTGCAGTGCGGAGACATGAGAATCCGCTTCACCCTTGAGACGCCCGAACGGCGCCGATGGATGCGCTTCGTGACCGCATCTTCATCCGGTCGGGGACAAGATCCACGTGAACGCCCTACGCGGCGCCGGCGCCGACCGGGGGAGCGGTGGGGCCCCGGACGCGCCGATTCCTGATGCGGGGCAGGGCGAGCCGTCGACCCGGGCAGGGCGTGCCGGGAGTGTCAGCCGTCGCGACGTGAGGCACTGAGCAGGCCGCGGGCCATCGCCCGGTCGACCTGCGTCAAACCGTGGATCACCCACGGTGTCACCAGTACGAGAACCAGGCCGACCGCGCTGATGGCCGCCACCTCCCACGGCGTTTCGAGGTACCTGCCGTTGCCCTGGCTGTCCCCCCACACCTGGATGCCCGGTCGGCCGAGGTACTCGACGAACGTCCATCGCCACAGCGGATAGGCCAGCATGGCCCAGCCGGTGGCCCACAAGGTCACGGAGACGACGAAGGCGAACAGTGCCCAAGGGAAGCGCAGGAGCGTGTGGAGGAGGTGCCGCCAGGACGCCCCGCTCCTCAGCACGGCCGTCATCCAGCCCGTCGCCCCCGGCCTGGTCGCGCGGACGGGTCCCGGACCGGCGATGCGTACGCCCAGCAGCGCGCGGGCCAGGCCACGCTCGACGCCGCCGAGCGCCCGGCAGCCGGCCAGCCCGCCCGCCAGCAGGGGGAAGCCGAGAAAGGTGATCAGCAGGCCGGCGCCGAGTGAGATCACCGCCACCGCGTAGCCGAACATCACCACCGACAGCGGAAGGCCGAGGAGGAGGTAGAGGAACTCCCGCCAGGTGCGCCCGGAGAAGGGGGCACGCAGCCCCACGGGCACCCGGGAGTCGCGGGGCTGCGGTGCGTAGGTGCTGTCCATCGTCTCGTCGTCCGTTCTGCTGTGTCGGAGAGGTCCGCCCGGACGGGGCGTACCCGGGGAAGGAGGGAGGGGGCGGGCCGGTTTCGGACCTCAGCCCTTCGCCGGCACCCGGGCCCGCCACGGCAGTTCCGCCGTCACTCGGGTGGGCCCGCCGGACGGCGAATGCACCAGGAACCGGCCGTCAACGGATCCCAGTCGCTCTGCAAGGCCGGCCAGCCCGCTGCCGCGGGACACGCGCGCTCCGCCGCGACCGTCGTCCTCCACCCGCAGCAGCAGCCGGCCCTCGACCCGCCGGATCTCCACCGACGCCTGCCGCGCCCCGCTGTGCTTCGAAACGTTCTGCAGAAGCTCGGAGACGGTGAAGTACGCGATCCCCTCGATGGCGGGGGCGGGGCGCTCGTCCAGGCTCACCGACGTCGTGACCGGCACCGTGCAACGGCCTGCCAGGGACGTCAGGGCGGGCCCCAGCCCGCGGTCCGTGAGGATCGCGGGATGGATGCCCCGGGCGAGGTCCCGCAGCTCCTGAAGCGCCAGCTTCACCTCGCCGTGCGCCTCGTCCACCATGACCGCCGCCGCGTCCGGGTCCTCGAGCAGCTTCTCCTTCGCCAGGCCAAGGCCCATGGCGAGCGCCACCAGCCGGGCCTGCGCGCCGTCGTGCAGATCGCGCTCGATGCGCCGCAGATCGGCCGCCGCGGTGTCGGTGACGGTCATCCGGTCCGACTCCAGTTCGGCGATCCGCCGCTCCAGTTCGTCGGAGGGCGAGAGCAGACCGCGGGTCATCGCACGGTCGACGTTCGCCAGCCCCCGCGTGACCCAGGGCAGCGTCGGCCAGCCCACGAAGAGCAGGACGAGCGTGACCGCGAAGGTGAAGATGGCCCAGGGCAGCCGAACGAAGGCGAACAGGGCGTGCCGCCACGCGACGGAATCCTGCAGGGAGGCCCACAGCCAGGGGAAGAACCCCCTGTCCCGTGCCCGCAGCGGGCTCGGCTCCTCCACCCGCACCCCGAGCAGCCTCCGCGCCCGGCCCCGCTCCAGCTTCCCGTACTGCCGGCACACCTTCAGGCCCGAGGCGAGCAGCGGCAGCCCGACGACGGTGACGGACAGGGCGAGCCCCAGCACCAGCCAGACCACCAGCACCACGAACGCGAGCACGCCCAACGGGAAGTTGGACAGCAGATGCAGGATCTCCCGCCACGTCAAGGAGCCGAGGGGCGCTCGGGGCGGCGGTGGTGAGGTGCCGTCAGCGGCACCGGTCCGGGAACTGTCGCTCATGGGCCCCAGATTGCCCGGCCGTGGCTGCCGGTGCCATGGGGTATCCGGGGTGGTGGGGGTGGGGTTTCCCCTACCACCGCACCATGGCCGCCGTGCCGGGAGACGTGGTCCGCGACGCCGGGAAAAGGGGCATTGGTGCAGGCCGGTGGCTATCTCGTTACCGCCGTGGTGGTCGCGGCGCGGCCACGGGACCGTATGGTGTTGCGGAGGAACGGGAGAGGCGAGGGCCGATGGCGCGGGGTGACGACAGCGAATTGCTGCCGCCGGACTCCGTGCGGCGCCGCAGGCCGCGATACGCGCTGCGGGCCAAGAGGCAGCGGACCTGCCGGTGCTGGGGCGACACCTCCTCCACCGGCCGGCGGACGCGCGCATTCCATCGGCCCGGAGCGGGTCCCGCGGACAAGAACACAGGGACCGCGTCGACATGGTGAGTGTGAGTACGGGCGTGAGCGCCGGGGCGGAACAGCGGGCCGGGCTCAGCCGGGTGACGCTGGTCGGGGACCGGCGCCGGATCGAGCTCGTCGTTCCCGCGCAGGAATCCCTCGGCGCACTGCTGCCCGACATCCTCCGGCTGCTCGGTGACCGGGCGAGCGGCGGCCCCGCCGCGCAACGGCTGGTCACCTCCGACGGCGCGGTCCTCGCCCCGCACGATTCGCTGGCCTCCGCGCGGGTGGCCGACGGCGCCGTGCTGCGCCTCGTACGGGAGCAGGACGGCGTGTTGGCCCCGGCCGGACACGACGACCACGCCGAGGACGCGGCCGACCCCCTGGACATCCGGGGCTGGGGATGGGGCGCACGGAGCAGGGCCTGGACGGTGGTGACGGCAGGTGTGCTGCTCGCGGCGGCCGCCGGCATCGGTGCGGCCGCCTGGTACCCGGACCGCGCCGCCGCCCTCTGGCTCGGCGTCGCGGCGGTACTCCTGGCCGGCGCCGGAGCGGCGATCAGCGCGCTCACCGGCCGGCCGGGGCACCGCGCACCGGGCCTCGCGCTGTTGTTGCAGGGCGGCACGCTCGGTGTGCTCGCCTCCTGGCACGCGGTCTCCGGTGGCGGTGCCCGGCTGGCGGCCGTCGGACTCACCGTCGCGGCCGTGCTCGCCCTGCTCGGCCTCTGCACCCCGCTGGGACGCGGCGGCCTGATCGGCGCCGTTTCGGTCGCGCTCGCGGTGGGCGCCTGGGAGCTGGGCCTCGCGCTGGCCGGCCCGGCGCGGGCGGGCGTGGCGCTCGGCTTCGTCTCCGTCGTCGTCCTCGGCAGCCTTCCGCGGCTCGCCCTCATCGGTGCCGGACTGACCCGGCTGGACGACCTGCGCTCCGGTGGTACGCCGGTCAGCAGGCACCAGGCGGCGGCCGCGCTGGGCGCCACACATCGCGGACTCGCCCTGGCCACGGTGGCGATGGCCGTCTCGGCGGGCGCAGCGGGGGTGCTCGCCCTGGGGGAGCCGGGCGTCTGGACCGTACTCGTCGCGCTGCTGCTCGCCGGACTGCTGTTCTCGCGCGCCCGCGCCTATCCGCTCGCGGTGGAGGTCGTCGCGCTGCTGGGAGCCGGAACGGCCGTGTGTGTACGGCTCGTTCTGCTGTGTGCGCACGACGGCGACGCGCCGGCGGGTGCCTTGGCGGCGCTGTGCGCGCTGGCGGGCCTCGCGGTCATGGTGCTGACGGTGCGTGTACCGGAGGCCATGCGGGCGCGGCTGCGCCGATGGCTCGACCTGCTCGAATCGACCGGCGTGGTGGCGCTGATCCCGTTGTCCCTCGGGGCTTTCGGGGTCTACGGCCTGCTGTTCGGCGCGTTCTGACCCAGAGGGCGGTGGAGGGATCATGGCGATGGGTGAGGACGCGGGCGTCGGTGCGGGGGCCCGCGTGAGCGCGGACGCGCGGGCCGGTGCGGACCCGGAATCCGGTGCGGAAGCGGCTGCCGCCCCGGCCGCGGCTGCCGGTTCGGATGCGGGTGGGGCTGCTGCGCCCGCACAGCCGATCCACCACCGGGCCCCGGGGCTCCCGGAGCCGTCCGAGCCCTCGCCACGGACGCCGTCCCCGCCTCGGCCGGTGAGCCTTTCGAAACCGTCGGGGGCGCCGGAACGTTCCGGGAGACCCGACCTTCCCGAGCCCGCGGAAGAGCCGGAGGCGGCCGATCGGTTCGAGCGGGAACGCCCTGTGCCGGGGCGTCAAGATGCCCGGAGCGAGGGCACGTCGGACGACCGGGAGGGGGGTGTGAGTTCGGTGGATGTGAAGAACGTGGCTCCTGAGGCGCGTGAGAAGAGCGAGTGGAGCGGCATGGCGAACGAGGTGGCTGCGGTGGACGGCATGAGCGAGGGCGCGAGCGGGACCGGACGCGGCACCGGACCGCTTCCCCCGGCGCGACCGATGCCCACGGCCGACGTGCCTGCCGGACGGCTGCCCGCACCGACGGCCGAAGCGCCGCGGCCCACGGCGGCGGACGAAGCGCCGCGGCCTGCGGTGGTCGAAGGGCCCTCCGAGCCCGCTGCGGCGCCGCGGCCCGCTGCCCCGCTGCCCTCGCCCTCGACGCCCGCCGCGGCGTCCCGGCCGACGGGTGCGTTGCCAACACCCTCCGGACCCGCCGCAGCCGCGATGCCACCGGAGGCGGAGCCGTCATCCCAGGCGCCTTCTGTGGCCGCGGCACCTACTGCCCAGGCACCTTCTGCGCCTGCGACTCCGGCTGCGCCCGGGCCCTCGGACTCGGCACCGTCCGCGACGGCCACGGCGGCGCCCGAAACGGCGGCGCCCGAAACGGCGGCGCCCGAAACGGCGGCTGCCGGGAGCGCGAGCGCAGACTCGGCCCACGCCCAGGCGCCCGTCCACGCCCCCGCCCAAGCGTCGGTTCAGGCACCGGCCTCGCCTCCGGCACCGGCCGCGCCTCCGGCACCGGCCGCGCCCCCTGCTCCCGTCGACGAGGCCCCGGCCCAGGCCCCCGCGCCCCGGCCCTCCTCGTCCGCAGGCGAGTCCCCGTCCGCCGAGGTCCCCTCTCCGTCGACGCAGACGGCAGGGGCGCCGCCCGTGCCGCCATCCCCTGCCCCGCACGCGAGCCCTTCGCAGCAGTCCACCTCCGCTCAGGCCCCGGCCCCTGCCCAAGCCCTGCCGCCCGCTCAACCCCCGGCCCCGAGCTCGTCGCCCTCGGCACCGGGTCCCGGGCGCTACGGTTCCGGGTTGCCGGCGCGGACACCCGTGTCCGTGCCGCTCCTGCCGCCCGAGCTTGCCGACGGACAGCCCAAGCCCCGCCGCGGGGACCCGCTGCCGCGGCGGGCCGGGCGGGCACTGCGCCGGGTGTTCGCCTCGTCCCCGGCGGCCGAGACCGCCGCCGTCACCCGGGCCGCGCACGCCATCCAGCAGCCCGTGACCACCGGCAGGCAGATCGCGGTCTCCAGCATCCGCGGCGGTGCGGGCAAGTCCACCGTCGCCGCCCTGCTGGCGCTCACCTACGCGCACTACCGCTCCGACCCGGTGCTCGCCGTCGAGGCCGACCCGGCGCTCGGCACCCTGCCACACCGGCTCGGGGCCCGCGAGGTGCGGTGGTCGGGCAGTGATCTCGCGCAGATCGTCGATCCTTCGATGCTGATCACGGACCTGACCGGCTATCTCCTGCCCTTCGCGGGAGGTGGCTGGCTGCTGCCCGGCAGCCAGGGCGCCATCGGGACCCGGCTGGACCTCGACGCGTACCGGGTCGTGATGACGTCACTGCGCCGCCACTTCTCGACCATGGTCGTGGACTGCGAGACGCTGCCCGCGGAGGTGGCGCGCACGGCGCTGGTGACGACGCAGGCACGTGTACTGGTCACCCCGGCGACCCCGGAGGGCGTGGCCGCCACACGCTCCGTCGTGGACTGGATCGGCAGCCTGCACCCCGGGTTGCTGCCGACCACGGTGGTCGTCCTCACCCACTCGTCCCCGGACGCCGGTGTCGACGTCCGCAAGGCAGCGGAGCACCTCGGGGCCGGTGGCGCGGCGGTCCTCCCCCTGCCCTACGACCGTCACCTCGCGGCGGGCGGCGCCATCCGCACCGAGCTGCTGGGGGAGCGGACGCGCGAGGCCGCGGCGAGGATCGCGGCCGAGACGATGGACCGCGCGGTCTCGCGGGAGCGGGGCAGGCGGCAGCAGCAGTCCGCGGACCTGCCGGGCGCCGTGCCGCCGCAGCCTGCCGCGCCCTCGGCGGGCCCCGGCGGAGCCATGGGATACGCCTCCCCACCGCAGGCGGCTCATTCCACCGGGCATGCGCCGGTCCCGCCGTCGCAGGGCGGGCCGCAGCATGCGCCGGCGCCCCAGCAGCCGTACCGGCCACACCAGCCCTACCAAACCCACCAGCCGTACGAGCCCCACCAGCCGTACGAGCAGCCGTACGCCCAGGCCCAGGGGCAACAACTCCACCCCCAACAGCAGCAGCCGCAGTCGTACGCGCCTCACCAGCCCTACCAGCCCCACCAAGCCCACCAGCAACCCCCGTACCAGCCGTACGGGCAGCCGATGCCGGGCAACGTGCAGTCTCCCCAAACCCCGCAGGCCGCGCAGACCCCGCACGGTCAGGGCGCACAGCACCCGCACGCGGTGCAGTCCCAGGTCGTGCGGTCCCAGCCGAGCGCGGAGACCCAGCCGCTGCCGGTCGTCCCCGGTGCCGGACAGCCGGCACCGGCCGAGCCCCTCCCGTCCTCGGGCGCCCCGCAACGCCCGGCCGCGAACGGGACGGGCGGCGGAGCCGGCAGCGCTCCGCCGGACGAGGATGCCGGCCCCGACCTGCGCAGTCCGTTCGACGGAGGCCCCATCCGCTGAGGCGTGGTGCCCCGCGCGCCGCGCGGGGCTGCGCCGCCGCCGCCGGGCGCAGGCCCCCAGGTAGGGCGAAGTAGGGACAAGCCCACCGTCGGCCTGACGCGGCTGCTCGGGGCACCCGGGGCAGGGCCTAGACTCCCGTCCGTACAGATCGTCGAAGTCGTTGAACAAGCGCAGCAGGGAGCGAGGGGCGGACGTGCCGGACGCGACCGTACGCACCACCATCGCCGCGGACTATTTCCAGGGCTATTCGGTCGTGGGGATCATCGCCGTGATCGGCGTGCTTTTCGTCGCCGTGGCTTTCGGGGCCGGGCGGCTGCTGCGGCCCGTCGTGCCGACACCCGAGAAGCTGCTCACGTATGAATGCGGCGTGGACCCGGTGGGCGAGGGCTGGGCACACACCCAGGTCCGCTACTACGTCTACGCTTTTCTGTACGTCATCTTCGCCGTCGACTCGATCTTCCTTTTCCCTTGGGCGACGGTCTTCGCGGCCCCCGGATTCGGCGGCGTGACGCTCGTGGAGATGTTCATCTTCCTGGGCTTCCTGACCGTCGGCCTGCTCTACGCATGGAAGAAGGGCGTCCTGGAATGGACGTGACCCCCGCCTCCGACGGCTCCGCAGCCGTGCCCGAGAGCTCCGCCCCGCAGTTCGTGCCGGAGCCGCGACGCCTGGGCACACTGGCCCGCCTGGCGCCGGAACCGATGAAGGTGGTCCTCAACTGGGGCCGCCGCTACAGCCTGTGGGTCTTCAACTTCGGCCTCGCCTGCTGCGCCATCGAGTTCATCGCCGCCTCCATGGCGCGGCACGACTTCATCCGGCTCGGCGTGATCCCGTTCGCGCCCGGCCCGCGCCAGGCCGACCTGATGGTCGTCTCCGGCACCGTCACCGACAAGATGGCGCCCGCGGTCAAGCGCCTCTACGAGCAGATGCCGGAGCCGAAGTACGTCATCTCCTTCGGGGCGTGCTCCAACTGCGGCGGCCCCTACTGGGACTCGTACTCCGTCACCAAGGGTGTCGACCAGATCATTCCGGTCGATGTGTACGTACCGGGCTGCCCGCCGCGCCCGGAGGCGCTGCTGCAGGGCATCCTCAAGCTCCAGGAGAAGATCGCCCGCGAGTCGCTGGGGGAGCGGTACGCCCCTAGCGGCGATGCCGCCGGCGGCGGACGGCCCTCGGCGGCCGCGCTGCGCAGCGGCCTGGTGACGCCGCCGGCCCCGCCGAACACCGCGGGCACGCAGGGCACGGCCGATGCCGCGACCCCCGACGCCGCGGCATCCGACGGTGCGACCACTGACGCGCAGGGTGAGGCCGTGACCGGCGAGGCGAAGAGCGGCAGGAAGACGGCGGGGGAGGAGCCCCGATGAGCGAGCAGCCCGAGCAGCCGGCGCGCCCCGGGCAGTCCGACGCGCCCGAGCAGGCCGGACAGGCCGCGCAGCCCGACAGCAACGAGCAGGTCACGGCCGGCGAGGAGGCCGCGGCGGATGCTCCCGCCGCCGAGCCCGAGCCGGTCGTCGAGCCCGTTGTCGGCTGGCTGCCGAGCCCCGCGAGCGAGATCTTCGGTACCGGGGCCTCGGCCGAGCTGGCGTACGACCTGCTGACCGTCGACGTACCCGCCGACGGCTGGCTGACCGCACTCACCGCCGCCCGCGACGACCTCGGCTGCACCTATTTCGACTGGCTGAGCGCCGTCGACGAGCCCGCCACCGGCTTCCGGATCTGCGCGCACCTCGCCGATGTGTCGCACCCCGGTGCCGTCCGCCGGCTGATCGTCCGTACGACCGTGCCGCACGACGCCGCCGCGCTGCCCACCGCTGTGGGCGTGTTCGCCGGTGCGGGCTGGCACGAGCGCGAGACCCACGAGATGTTCGGTGTCGACTTCACCGGCCACCCGCACCTGGTGCCCCTGCTGCTCCCGGAGAACTTCGAAGGGCATCCGCTGCGCAAGGACTTCGTGCTGGCGGCCCGCGTCGTGAAGGCGTGGCCGGGCGCGAAGGAGCCGGGGGAGTCCGAGCACGGCGGCCCCAAGCGCCGGCAGATGCTGCCGCCCGGTGTCCCCGACCCGAACGAGTGGGGCCCGCTGAAGGGCCAACTGCCGCCCGCGCCCGCGCGGCCGGCTCGTGGTGCGCGCGCGGCGGGTGCCGCCGCGGGCGAGCGTCCGGCCCGGCGTACCAGGACCGCGAGCGCGGGCTCGGCCGGCCAGCGCGCGGCAGCCACCGAGGCGACGGCCACCGAGGCGGCGGCCACCGAACCGACGGCCACCGAGGCGACGGCTTCCGGGGCGGCCAAGGCCGCTGCGGCGGAGTCCGCGCCGGCGGCCGAGCGGCCCGCGCGCGCAGAGCGTCCGGCACGCCGTACACCTGCGGCGAGCGAGGGATCGGCCCGCAGCGGTCAGGCGGACGCGGCCGATGCCGGGGCGGCGGAGGCTGCCGCGGCCGAGGTCTCGGCACGCGAGGCGGCACCGGCCAAGGAAACCCCCGTCAAGGACGCCCCGGCCGACGACGCCCCGGCCAAGGAAGCCCCGGCCACGGACGCGCCGTGGCACCACGCGCGCCCCGCCTTCGACGACTCCAAGACGCAGGAGCCCGGCAATCCGGGCCGGCAGCCGGAAGAAGACCGGCAGCCGGAACGGAACGAGCAGCCGGAACAGAACCGGCCCGAGCCGCAGGCGGAGCACGAGCCGGCCCCGCGGCAGGACAAACCCGAGGCGCCGGCCCCGTCCCAGGACCGGGCCGGAGAGCCCGGGCCCGAGCCGGAGCAGGCCCCCGACCCCGATCCCGGCTCCGCCCACCCCCCGACCACCCCCGAAGACCCGGCAGGAGGCAACGCCCCGTGAGCGACGCTCTCGACATCGCGCTGCGCCTCGTCGCCGTCTTCGTGATCTTTCTGGTGTTCCCGCTGGTCATCGGGCAGACCGAGCACAAGGTCATGGCGCACATGCAGGGCCGGCTCGGCCCGATGTACGCGGGCGGGTTCCACGGGTGGGCCCAACTCGTCGCCGACGGCGTCAAGTTCGCGCAGAAGGAAGACATCGTCCCGGCCGGCGCCGACCGGCGGATCTTCCAGCTGGCGCCCGCCGTCGCCCTCCTGCCGTACCTCCTGGTCCTCGTCGCCATCCCGATCGGCCCGGGCAACGCCGTGGGACAGGTCGTCGACGCCGGCATCTTCTTCGTGCTCGCCGTCATGGGTGTCGGCGTGCTCGGCTCGCTGATGGCGGGCTGGGCGTCGGCCAACAAGTTCTCGCTGCTCGGCGGTCTGCGCACGGCCGCGCAGCTGCTCGCGTACGAGCTGCCGATGCTGCTCGCCGCCGCGTCCGTCGCGATGGCGGCAGGCACGGTCTCGCTGCCCGGCATCATCGACGCCTTCCACTGGTGGTGGGTGCCGTGGCAGATCGTCGGCGGACTGGTCTTCTTCACCGCCGGCCTCGCCGAGCTGCAGCGCCCGCCGTTCGACATGCCGGTCGCCGACTCCGAGATCATCTTCGGCGCCTACACCGAGTACACCGGCCTGCGCTTCGCCCTCTTCCTGCTCGCCGAATACGCCGGGATCGTCATCCTCTGCGCCCTGACGACCGTGCTCTTCCTCGGCGGCTGGCACGGCCCGTTCGGCGCCGACGGCTTCGGCTGGCTGTGGACGCTGCTGAAGACCGCGATCCTCGCCTTCGGCGTCATCTGGCTACGGGTCACCTACCCCCGCCTCCGTGAGGACCAGCTGCAAAAGCTCGCCTGGACCGTCCTCATCCCGCTCGCCCTCGCCCAGATCGCCCTCACCGGCGTCGTCAAGGTGGTGATCTCCTGATGGCCTCGGACAATCAGCCGGCCCACGGCACGACCGGCCACAAGCCCGCGAAGAAGTCCGGCTTCCCCGGATCCGGGCTCGCCAAGGGCCTGGCCGTCACCCTTCGGACGATGACGAAGCGGACGGTCACCCAGCAGTATCCGGATGTCCAGCCCGACCTCCCGCCGCGCACCCGCGGCGTCATCGGGCTGTTCGAGGAGAACTGCACGGTCTGCATGCTGTGCGCCCGCGAGTGCCCCGACTGGTGCATCTACATCGACTCCCACAAGGAGACGGTGCCGCCCGCCGCCCCCGGAGGCCGCGAGCGCAGCCGCAACGTACTGGACCGGTTCGCGATCGACTTCGCGCTGTGCATGTACTGCGGCATCTGCATCGAGGTCTGCCCCTTCGACGCGCTGTTCTGGTCCCCGGAGTTCGAATACGCCGAGACCGACATCCACGAACTGACCCACGAGCGCGACAAGCTCCGCGAGTGGATGTGGACGGTCCCCGAGCCGCCCGCGCTCGACCCGGCGGCCGAGGAACCAAAGGAAATCGCCGCCGCCCGCAAGGCCGCCGACAAGCTCGCCGCCCAGCAGCAGGCCGAGGCGGCGGAGCAAGGACCACAGGAGACCCCCGGGGAGGGAACGTGACGCTCGCCGCCGCAAGCCACGGCTTCCTTTCGCCCACCGGCGTCGAGATCGCCTTCCTGCTCGTCGGCATTGCGACCCTCGGCGCGGCCGTGGTGACCGTCACCACCCGCCAGCTGGTGCACGCCGCGCTGTGGCTGGTGGTCGCCCTCGGCGGGATCGCCGTGGAGTACCTCCTGCTGACGGCCGAGTTCATCGCCTGGGTGCAGGTCCTGATCTACGTCGGTTCCGTCGTCGTCCTGCTGCTGTTCGGGCTGATGCTCACCAAGGCGCCCATCGGCCGCTCCCCGGACGCCGATTCGGGCAATCGCTGGGCCGCGCTCACGGTGGCCGTCGCCTCGGCCGCCGCGCTGGTCTGGGTCGTCGTGGACGCCTTTCGCGCCACCTGGATCAACCTCGACGGACCCTCCCAGGGTTCCACCGAGGTCTCCGGCCGCTCCCTCTTCCAGCACTGGGTACTGCCCTTCGAGGCGCTGTCCGTGCTGCTGCTCGCCGCGCTCGTCGGCGCGATCGTGCTGTCCCGCAGGGACAACGGCGCGGCCACCGGCGGAGCGCCGACCGCGCCCGGGGCCGGCGCGGCTCCCGCCACGCGAGAGGACCAGCGCTGATGCATCTCGCCTACCCGGCCGTCCTCGCCGTCCTGCTCTTCTGCACCGGTCTGTACGGCGTGCTCGCCCGCCGCAACGCGATCCTGGTGCTGATGTCCGTCGAGCTGATGCTCAACGCCGTCAACCTCAATCTCGTCGCCTTCGACGTCTGGCTGCGCGACACCCTGCACGCCGGCCAGGCCCTCACCCTCTTCACCATCGCCATCGCCGCCGCCGAGATCGGCATCGGTCTGGCGATCGTGCTGCTCGTCTACCGCAACCGCGGCAGCTCCGACATCGACCGGCTCCGTGACCTCTCCGAGAAGGCGGCCGAGACGGACGCGGCGGACGGGGACACGCAGCCGGACACCAAGGCGGAGGCCACCGCGTGACGCTCACGACCACCGCCGTCCTCGTCCCCCTCCTGCCCTTCCTCGGGGCCCTCGCGGGCCTCTTCCTGGGGCGACGCGCGCCCGGCTTCGTCCGGCCGCTGGCCGTGCTGCCGACGCTCGCCGCGGCCGCACTCGCCATCTCCGTCGCCGTCGACCAGGGCGGTGGCCCGTCCACCGATGTCGCGGTGGAGCTCACCCCCACCGGGTCGATCCCCATCGACCTGGCCCTGCACATCGACGGCTTCGCCGCGCTGCTCGCCGTCCTGGTCGGCTGCGTGGCGACCTGCGTGCAGATCTACTCCACCGGCTACCTGCGCGACGACCCGCGCTACCCTTCCTACGCCGCGCTGGTCTCCCTCTTCACGTCCGCGATGCTGCTCGTCGTCTACACCGGCGACCTGATGATGCTGCTGGTCGGCTGGGAAGTCATGGGCATCTGCTCCTACTTCCTCGTCGGCCACTACTGGGAGACCGAGGCCGCCCGCGCCGCCTCCCTCAAGGCCTTCCTCGTCACCAAGCTCGGCGATGTCCCCTTCCTCTTCGGCATCTTCGCGCTGGCCGCCGACACCGGCACCTTCCGCATCACCGGCATCCTCGGCTCCGTCGCCCGCGACGGCCTGGATCACCCGACCCTGATCGCGCTGCTGCTGCTCGCCGGTGTGGCGGGCAAGTCGGCGCAGTTCCCGCTGCACACCTGGCTCCCCGACGCGATGGCCGGTCCGACGCCCGTCTCGGCGCTGATCCACGCAGCGACCATGGTCGCGGCCGGTGTCTATGTGGTGGCCCGTCTCCTCCCCGTCTTCGCCGCCTCCGCCGCCGCGCTGGTCGTGCTCGCCGTGATGGCCGCGGTCACCATGGTCGGCTCGGGCCTCGCGGCCCTGGCCCAGGACGACATCAAGCGCGTCCTGGCCTACTCGACCGTCGGCCAGCTCGGGTACATGACCGGCGCGCTGGCGGTCGGCGACCGCGGCGCGGCCGTCTTCCACCTCATCGCGCACGGCGCGTTCAAGGCCCTGCTCTTCCTCGGCGCGGGCGTGATCATCCACGCCGCGGGCACCAACTCGCTCGCCGCCATGTCCCGGATGAGCGGCCTGTCTCGGCGCGTCCCGGACGCCTTCTGGACCATGACGGTCGCGCTGCTCGCGCTCGCCGCCATCCCGCCCTTCGCCGGCTTCTTCTCCAAGGAAGCCGTCCTGGGCGCCGCCGAACACGCCGCCACCGGCGACGCGCACGGCATCCCCGGCGCCGCCGGCTGGACCGTCCTGATCTCGGGCCTGCTCACCGACCTCCTCACCGCGGCCTACGCCACCCGCCTGTGGCTGCTCGCCTTCCGCGGCAAGGGCGCCGAGGCCCCCGACCACGGCCCGCAGCCGATCACCATGAACGTCGTGCTGTGGGTGCTCTTCCTCCCCACCGCCGCGCTCGGCCTGGCCGCCCCCTTCCTGCCCGACTGGTTCGACGGCCGCTCGCTCGCCCCGACCCTCACCACCTCCGTCCTCGGCACCGGCATCGCGCTGGTGGGCGGCCTGGTCACCTACGGGGCCTGGCGGCACACCACCGCACTCGCCGCACGCGTCCCCCTCGGCGCGGTCGTCGCCACCCCGGACGTCACCCCCGCGGTCGCGGAGGAGACGGCCATCGACACCCACGCCCCGGCCTACGGCGACATCGCCGCCGCCCCGGACCCGGCCGACCCCGGCCGGCTGCTCCTCGGCCGCCTGCACCGCCACGCGGCCGTCGGCTTCCACCTCGACGCCGTCTACTCCGCCCTCTTCGTCCGGCCCGTACGCGGCGCCGCCACGCTCGTCCGCTTCCTCGACCGCGAGGTCGTCGACACGTACGTGCGCGGCGCGGGCACCGCCCCCCGCTGGCTGGGCGCCGCCGTCCGCCGCGCCCAGACCGGCAACGTGCAGACCTACCTCGGTGCCCTGCTCGCGGGCTCGCTCGTGCTGGCCGTCGCCGCCGTCCTCGTCGCTACGGGCACGGGAGCCTGACCGATGCCGCACATTCCCGGGGCACGCGCCCCGCATCGCCGGCCGACGCCCCCCGCGGCCGGGCTCGCCGGAGCCGCAACCCTGAGGAGGGCCTGACCCGTGAACCCCACCGCTCTGCAGATCCTCCTCGCGGCCGTCGTCGTGCTGCCCCTCCTGGGAGCCGCCGGCGCTCTGCTGCCGCCCCCGCCGGGTCTGCGCGGCCGCAGCCCCGACCAGGCCGTACTGCGCCACGGCGTGACCGTCACCGGCGCCGTCCTCGCCGCGTCCATCGCGCTGGCCGCCGGCTTCGACCACGACCACCCGGCCCGTATGCAGGCCACCACCGACATCAGCTGGATCCCGGCGCTGGACATCCGCATCCACCTCGGCATCGACGGCATCTCGCTCCCCCTTGTCGTGCTGACCGCGCTGCTGACCTTCCTCTGCGCGCTCTACAGCTACTTCCACATGCCGAAGGGCCCGTCTCCCAAGGCATTTGTGGCCCTGCTGCTCGTCCTGGAGGCCGGCACCCTCGCCACCTTCGCCGTCCTCGACCTGATGCTGTTCTTCCTCGCCTTCGAGATGGTCCTCATCCCGATGTACTTCCTCATCGCCCGCTGGGGCGGTGCGCAGAAGCAGGCGGCGGCCTGGAAGTTCATCCTCTACACGCTGCTCGGCTCCGTCGTGATGCTGCTCGGCCTCCTCCTCATCGGCGTGACTTCCGGCACGTTCGACATGGTGGCACTCGCCACTGACAACGGCCCGAAGTCCCAGCTCAGCCACACGGTTCAGCTTCTCGCGGTGCTCGCCATCGGCATCGGACTGGCCGTCAAGGCCCCGATGTGGCCGCTGCACAGCTGGCTGCCGGACGCGCACACCGCTGCCCCCACCGTCGGTTCGGTGCTGCTGGCGGGCGTCCTGCTGAAGATGGGCACCTACGGCTTCGTGCGGATCGCCCTGCCGATCGCCCCCGAGGGCATGCACACCTTCGCGCCGTACCTCGCCGCGCTCGCCGCCATCGGCATCATCTACGGGTCGCTCGCCTGCCTCGCCCTCGTCCGCAAGGGCGCCAAGGGCGACCTCAAGCGCCTGATCGCCTACAGCTCCGTCGGCCACATGGGCTTCGTCCTGCTCGGCATCGCCAGCCTGACCCCCACCGGCGTCAACGGCGCGCTGTTCGCCAACATCGCGCACGGCCTCATCACCGGCCTGCTGTTCTTCCTCGTCGGCGCGCTCAAGGACCGCTACGGCACCACCGACCTCGACTCCCTCGCCGGCGAGACGGGCGCCGCCCTGTACGGCAGGGCACCGCGCTTCGGCGGCCTGCTCGCCTTCGGCGCCGTCGCCTCGCTCGGCATTCCGGGCCTGGCCGGCTTCTGGGGCGAGATGCTCGCGATGTTCGGCGCGTTCCGGCCGGCCGAGGGGCTCAGCCGGCCCGCCTTCCTGACGTTCATGGTGATGGCCGGTCTCGGCACCCTGCTGACCGCCGCGTATCTGCTGCTCGTCGTCCGCCGTGTCTGCATGGGCGGTTCGCTGCCTCACGTGGCACCCGCCACCGCATCCGGGGGAGCGGACGGCGCCGGAGCCTCCGCCGAAGCGGCGACCCCGGAGGCCGCGGCCCCGGCCGCGCCCCTCATCCCCGACATCGCACGCTACGAATACGCGGCCTGGACCCCCCTCGCCGCGCTCACCGTCCTCGCCGGACTGTGGCCCGCGGCCCTCCTCGGCCTCACCGACCCGGCCGTCCAGCAGCTCCTCGGAGGCGGTAAGTGATGAGCTCGATGACCTCCCTGGTCCAGTCCGTCGACTGGCTCGCCGTCGCGCCGCCCACCATCGCCGCGGCGGTCGCCCTGGTGGTGCTCGTCGCCGACCTGTTCCTCCCGGTGGCCAGGAAGCCGCTGCTCGGCCGGCTCGCGACCGCGGGCCTCGCCCTCGCCGCGCTCTCCCTGCTGCCCCTCCTGGGCGATGACCGCCGCACCTTCTGCCTCACCGGTGACCCGGACGTGTGCAGTTACGTGGCCGACCCCTTCGCACTCGTCATCCAATTCCTGGTGCTTGCCGGGGCGTTGCTGACCGCCCTGCTGTCGATCGACACCGTCAAGGACCACGACCTGCCCGCGGGCGAGTACTGGTTCCTGCTGCTCTCCTCCGCCGCCGGCGCCGCCCTGCTGCCCGCCTCCAGGGACCTCGCGACCCTCGTCATCGCCCTCGAAGTCGCCTCCCTGCCCGCCTTCGCGCTGGTCGGACTGCGGCGCGGCGACCGCCTCTCCTCCGAGGCCGCGCTGAAGTTCTTCCTCTCCTCGGTGGCGGCCACCGCGGTGATGCTGCTCGGCGTGAGCTTCCTGTACGCCTCCACCGGCAGCCTGCACCTCGCCCGGGTGGCGCAGACCCTCACCGACCTCCCCGACCCCCGGCTGGCCACCCTCGCCACCGCCGGTGTGGCCCTCACCCTGGTCGGCTTCGCCTTCAAGACCGCGGCCGCGCCCTTCCACTTCTGGGTGCCGGACACCTATGTCGGCGCGCCCCTCCCGATCGCCGCGTACCTGTCGGTCATCGGCAAGGCCGTCGGCTTCTCCGGTCTGATCCTGGTGGCGATCGAGGGCTTCCCCTCGTACGCGCACGTATGGGGCCCGGCGCTGGCCGTCGTCGCCGCGCTCACCATGACCGTGGGCAACGTCGCCGCGCTCCGCCAGAACCCGGACCGGGCGCACAGCGCCGTGCGGCTGCTCGCGTGGTCCTCGGTCGGTCAGGCCGGCTACCTCCTGGTCCCCATCGGGGCCGCCGGGTACGCCGACGACCCGGCGCGGGCCATCGGCTCCACGGTCGCCTACGCGCTGATGTACGCGGCGGTGAACCTCGGCGCCTTCGCGGTCGCCGCGCTGGTGGCCCGTACGAGCCCGGCCAACCGCATCAGCGACTACCGCGGCCTGTACGCCCGGCGCCCGCTGGCCGCCCTCGCCCTCGGCTTCTTCCTGCTCTGCCTCGCCGGACTACCGCCGGGCATCATCGGCCTGTTCGCCAAGGTCACGGTCTTCTCCGTGGCCGTCGACGCCGGCCTGGGCTGGCTCGCGGTGATCATGGCCGTCAACGTCGTGATCGCGCTCTACTACTACCTCCAGTGGACCGCGGTCCTCTTCCGGGGCCCCGCGACCGCCAAGGACGGTACCGCGCAGGCGGCGGACGGAGCACCGGCCCCGCAAGCGGCCCGCCCCCGGATCCCGGCCGCCCTCACCGCTGCCATCGCGCTCGCCACGGTCCTCGGCATCGCGCTCTCCGGCGCCCCGCAGCTCGTCCTGCGATTCGCCTCCGGGGCCCTGCTCTAGCCGACGCGGACGGCTTCAGCTGAAGCCGTCCTGCTCAAACCGGAGCGAACCTGCCGGACCGGGGGGCGCACCCGCCCCTCACCCGCCCCGAGCGACCCCCGCAGCCCGCGGCTCGCGCGGGCCCCGGCCGTACGCTCACGCGTCTCCGCACGCAGGCCAAGGGCCGTGAAGTGCCTGCCGCTCACCCGTACGGCGGTACACCGCCATGCGCCGCGACGCGGCCCCGGTGCCCCACCTGGACCCGTCCCGCGTGCACAAGGGAACCAGCCCTCCTCATCTGGCGTTGACCGGTGAGTAAGGGTCCACTGGAGAGTGGAGTTCGAAGCAAGGGTTCCCCTGCCGCACCGCTTGGAGGGCGTACCGTGCACCGCCGGCACAACGGGCTCAGGACCGCCGTACTCCTCGGGGGACTGTCCGCCCTCATCATCGTCATCGGCAGCCTCTTCGGCCGTACCGGCCTCATCGTCGCCGTCGTCGTCGCCCTCGGCACCAACGCCTACGCGTACTGGAACAGCGACAAACTCGCCCTCAAGGCCATGCGGGCCCGCCCCGTCAGCGAGTTCGAGGCGCCCCGGCTCTACCGCATGGTCCGCGAACTCTCGACGGCCGCCCGCCAGCCCATGCCGCGCCTGTACATCTCCCCGACCCAGGCGCCCAACGCCTTCGCCACCGGCCGCAACCCCCGCAACGCCGCCGTCTGCTGCACCGACGGCATCCTGCAGCTGCTCGACGAACGCGAGTTGCGCGGCGTCATCGGCCATGAGCTGAGCCATGTCTACAACCGCGACATCCTGATCTCGTCCGTCGCCGGAGCTCTGGCCTCCGTCGTGATGTTCCTCGTCAACTTCGCCTGGCTGATCCCGATAGGCCGCTCCGACGACGACGAGGGCCCCGGCCTCCTGGGCATGCTGCTGATCATGATCCTGGGGCCGGTGGCGGCGTCCCTGATCCAGCTCGCCGTCAGCCGCTCCCGCGAGTACGCAGCGGACGCCTCGGGAGCCCAGCTCACCGGCGACCCGCTGGCCCTCGCCTCCGCCCTGCGCAAGCTGGAGGCCGGCACCAAGCAGCTCCCGCTGCCGCCGGAGCCGCGCATCGAGACGGCCAGCCACATGATGATCGCCAACCCGTTCCGCGCGGAGGGCATGTCGAAGCTCTTCGCCACCCACCCCCCGATGCGCGAGCGCATCGCCCGCCTCGAAGAGATGGCGGGCCACCGCCCATGACGCCCGGCAGCCGCCGTCCACCGCGGCCCCGCGCCCGGTGCACCAGGCCCCCGCCGGTGCAACGCCGCAGGGCACTCCGGGCGTCTGTCACCCCAGACACATTCTTCGCCGTGCCCGTGGAAGGCTGACGATCATGAAGTTCCTCCTCAACATCCTCTGGCTGATCCTGAGCGGCCTGTGGCTGGCGATCGGCTACGTCGTCGCGGGTCTCATCTGCTGCATCCTGATCATCACGATCCCCTTCGGCATCGCGTCCTTCCGGATCGCCGGCTACGCCCTGTGGCCGTTCGGCCGGACCACCGTCGAACGCCACGACGCCGGCGCCGGCTCCGCGATCGCCAATGTCATCTGGATCGTCTTCGCGGGCTGGTGGCTCGCCCTGGGCCACATCGTCACGGGCCTGGCCCTGTGCGTGACGATCATCGGCATCCCCTTCGGCATTGCCAACTTCAAGATGATCCCCATCTCCCTGCTGCCGCTGGGCCGCGACATCGTGCCCACCGACCGGCCGTTCACCGTCCGCTGACGGGCGGCCTCCGGCCGGATCAGGCCCGCACGAGCCCCCGGGGCGCCGTATACCGCCGGAAGCCGAGCGGTTCGACGCCCGGGAGGCTCGCGAGCAGTCGCATCACCTGCCCGCCGCTC
Organism: Streptomyces sp. NPDC048248; assembly: GCF_043201875.1. NCBI lineage: Bacteria > Bacillati > Actinomycetota > Actinomycetes > Kitasatosporales > Streptomycetaceae > Streptomyces > Streptomyces sp. NPDC048248. The sequence goes on along the minus strand of NZ_JBICZL010000004.1, from coordinate 450,570 downwards.
CCCAGCTCGGCGACGACCATCCGCTCGTGCGCCTCCGCGTCCGTCCACTCGCTGTAGTTGACGACCCGGGTGCCGTCCTCGGAGAGATGGAAGTGCGAGGCGATGCCGCCCGCCCCGCTCTGCCGGCCGTCGAACATGTCCATCAGCCCGTCGACGAGCCGCCGCGCCGCCTCTTCCCCCGCCGTCCGGAAGGCGACGCGCACCACGCACCCCGGTGCGGGCGCCGCGCCCTCCGGCAGCAGGCTGCGGTACAGCCGGAAGCGGCCGGGCCCCGCGTCGCCATCACCCCCGACACCGACCGGTGCCGCCGCGATCCCCTCAAGCGGCCCGGTCTCCTCCCGTGCCACGAACTCCCGGTGAGCCGCGCCGCTCGTCCACTGGGCGTAATCGAGCACGCTGCGCCCGTCGGTCCCGGCGAACAGCACCCGCGACAGGAAACCCGCGGGCAGCGGCGTCTCCTCCCAGGCGTGCGCCACCCCGTTCTGGGCCGCCCGCTGCCCCTCGGGGCTGCCCGCGTCCCACTCGCTGATCAGTACCAGGCCACTGTCCGGCCGCCGGATCTCGGGAAACACGTCCGTGCGAAAGGCGTCACCGGAGCCGGAGTACACCCCATCCGGTGAATGCGTCGATGTCATGGCAGCACCCTCCGGCCTCAACCGGACTTGAGGTCAACCCCCGCCACCGCCCCGTACAACGCCGGTGGGGCGGCGCGCCCCTGGCACGCCGCCCCACCTGATCCGACCCCGGCGGCAGCACTGCGAGCCGCCGCCGGCCGCCGGCACCTACCGGTAGTTCACGAACTGGATCGCGAAATCCAGGTCCTTCCCCTTGAGCAGCTGCTGCACCGACTGCAGGTCGTCCCGGCTCTTGGAGCTGACCCGCAGCTCATCGCCCTGCACCTGCGCCTTCACGCCCTTGGGGCCCTCGTCGCGGATGATCTTGGCGACCTTCTTCGCGTTGTCCTGCGAGATCCCCTCCTCGATCGAGGCGGAGATCCGGTACTCCTTGCCCGAGGCCTGCGGTTCGCCGGCGTCCAGCGCCTTCAGCGAGATCCCGCGCTTGATCAGCTTGGACTGGAAGATGTCGAGAACGGCCTTCACCCGCTCCTCGGCGTTGGCCTTCATCTCGATCTTCTCGCCCGACCACTCGATCGACGCACCCACGCCCTTGAAGTCGTAGCGCTGCGAGATCTCCTTGGCGGCCTGGTTGAGGGCGTTGTCGACCTCCTGCCGCTCGACCTTCGAGACGATGTCGAAACTGGAGTCGGCCATGTTGAGTTGGCTCCTCGTACGTAGATCCGTCAGGGCTACGGCCCGTGCCGGACCGCCCCGCCAGCCTAGCCACCCTCCGGTGATCCGGCGCCGCAGAATCGAGTGGCGAACCACCCCCGGCCATCAGGTATGGTTTACGTCGTTGCCACAGAGCGCCGCCCACAGCGGATCTCCCGGCAGCAAACCCTGGCGGTGTGCCCGAGCGGCCAAAGGGAGCAGACTGTAAATCTGCCGGCTTCGCCTTCCCAGGTTCGAATCCTGGCGCCGCCACAGGTGTGAAGGGGCCCCTGGATCGTAGAAATACGGTCCAGGGGCCCTTTTCGTATGGTCGCGGTGCGGCGGTCGTCCGGTCCGGACTCAGTGCGCGGCCACCGCGCGGACCGCCTCGGCGACCGGGACGTCGCCGTTGATCAGTTCCAGCGTCCGGCCGATCATGCCCGGCTCGGCGAGCAGCTCCGCGAGGGTGGCCGCGACGTCGTCCCGCGTCACCTCCCCGCGCCCGGTCGCGTCGGCCAGCGTCACCAGCCCCGTGCCGGGGGCGTCGGTCAGCCGGCCCGGCCGCAGGATGGTCCAGTCGAGGCCGGCCCGGGCCCGTACGTCCGCGTCCGCCGCGCCCTTCGCCCGCAGGTACGCCGCGAAGACCGGGTCGGTGCCCTCCGGCGGTTCACGGTCCGCGCCCATGGACGAGACCACGAGGAAGCGCCGTACGCCCGCGGCCTCGGCCGCGTCGGCGAAGAGGGAGGCGGCGCCGCGGTCCACGCTGTCCTTCCGCTCGATGCCGCTGCCCGGCCCCGCGCCCGCCGCGAAGACGGCGGCGTCCGCATCCTGGAGGTGCCGTGCGACCTCCTCCACCGACGCTGACTCCAGATCGCAGACCACCGGCTCGGCGCCCGCGGCCAGCAAGTCCCCGGCTTGCTCCGGCCGGCGGATCATGCCCGCGACCTCATCCCCGCGCCCGGCGAGCAACCGCTCCAGCCGAAGCGCGATCTGACCATGTCCACCTGCGATGACAATGCGCATGGTGCCGACCGTACGCCGAAGTGGGCCGCACTTTCGAAGGACCGGGCCGGGCTCACGGGCTGTCAGAGGCCGCGCGCCGCAACGCTGTCGGGGCCACGGCTCAGCGCTGTGACTGCCGGGGCAGATCCAGCGCCACCTCCGCCGCCGAGTCGCAGTACTCACGCACCGCGCTGGTGCGCGCGACAACGCGCCCCCGGTGCACCACGATCCGGCTGTAGGCGAGGGAGAGCACACCGGCGATCCGTTCGCCGCGTACCGCCAGCAGCTCGGCGGGGAAGCCCGCCTCGACGCGCACCTCCGGCAGGCCCAGCGTCGCCCGTGCCGCGCCGCTCACCGCCTCGTAGGCCGCCTCCGGCGTGGCCTCGCCCAAGGAGGCCAGCAGGTATGCCGCCTCGAGCGGGTCGCCGCGGCCCACCGGGTTCGCCACGTCGCGCAGCGCCCCGCTGCCCGCAGCGACCCGCACCCCGGCCGCGCGCAACAGCCGCACCGGGGCCGGGCGGGACACCCGGGAGCCGTAGCGCTCCAGGGCGGTGCAGTCGCCCTGCGGGAGGCAGACGACGGCGACGTCGGCGGCGGCAAGCTGTTCGGCCACCCGGGACGCGACACTGCGCGGCATCCGCGCCATCCCGGCGCACGGCCCCAAGGCCACCCCGGACCGAAGCCCGCCGGCCATCGCGGCGAAACGCGCCAGCCGCGCCGGGTCGTCGCCGTCCGTGTGCAGGTCCACCGGGCAGCCGTGCTCCCCGGCCATCTCCAGGACCGTCTCCATGTACCCGGCCGGGTCGGGGTCGAGATCGGGGCAGCCGCCGATGACCGAGGCTCCCATCTTCACGGCGTCCCGCAGCATCGCCAGTCCGTCCGCGCCGGCCACCCCGGTCAGCACCCGTGGGACCGCGACCGCCGCCAGCTCCGCGAGGCCGCGCAGCGACCTGCGGGCCGCGAGTACCGCCTCCAGCGACCGCAGGCCCTGGACGTCGCCGATCCGTACGTGGCTGCGCGAGGCGGTGGCGCCGTGCCCGAGTTGCAGCAGCGCGGCCTCCGTCGTGCGCCGTTGTACGTCCTCGGGCGAGTCGGAGGCGGGCCCGTCGGAGTCCGCGGTCAGGGCCGTGTCGCAGTGCGCGTGGGGTTCGGCTGGGGCGGGCAGCAGGAGGTAGCCGGCGAGGTCCACGCGGGAACTCTGCGCCGGGAGGCTGCCGGTCGTCCCGACGGCCTCGATGTGCCCGCCACCGAGCCGTACGTCCACCGTGCGGCCGTCGGCGAGGCGGGCGCCGCACAGCAGCAGCGCGCCGGTGTCCGACCTGGCACGCCGACCGGAGCGATCGGGCTCCCCGGGCTGTCCCGGCTGTGGTTGCGGCTGCGGCGAACCGTCGGACATCGCGCTCCTCGAAGGCACGGGCGTGCAAGATCACGCAGCGTTGCGCCGAGCCTAGGGGGCCGCCGGGAGAGCTTCGAGCAGGCGCGAAAAAGTCGTACCGGTGTGGTGCGCGAGGCGGCTGGGGGACGGCCCGGATACGGATTTCACCTTTGGCTGCGGGCCGTGTAATGTCTTCATCGCTCGCCCCAATAGCTCAGTCGGCAGAGCGTCTCCATGGTAAGGAGAAGGTCTACGGTTCGATTCCGTATTGGGGCTCTGGTGTGAGGTTCCTCGCCTTCGGGCGGGGTCTCCCACATCGCAGCGGTGTAGCTCAGTCGGTAGAGCAAGCGGCTCATAATCGCTGTGTCACCGGTTCAAGTCCGGTCACCGCTACTGACAGTAGCCGATTGTGGGCTCGGTCCTCCGATCGGCTACTCTTTTATGCGTTCACCCGTCCATCCGTCCGTCAAGGAGCACTCACGTGGCTGCCACAGACGTCCGCCCGAAGATCACGCTGGCCTGCGTGGAGTGCAAGGAGCGGAACTACATCACCAAGAAGAACCGGCGCAACGACCCGGACCGTCTTGAGATGAAGAAGCACTGCCCCCGTTGCAACTCGCACACTGCGCACCGCGAGACGCGATAACTCAGGCTCGTTCGTGAGGCCGTCCCCATTTTCTGGGGGCGGCCTCACGGCGTTGTCACCACTTCTGTACAGGGAGGTTGCGAGCCCATGGCGCTCGACCCGTCTTTTGTCGGACGCACGTACCCGCCCACCGACCCGTACGAGGTCGGCCGGGAAAAGATCCGCGAATTCGCCGAGGCCATCGGTGACAGCAATCCCGCATACACGGACACCGAGACGGCCAAGGCCCTCGGCTACCCCGATGTGATCGCACCGCCGACCTTTGTGTTCGCGATCAGTTTCAAGGCCGCGGGACAGGTCATCGAGGACCCGCAACTGGGCCTGGACTACAGCCGGGTGGTGCACGGCGACCAGAAGTTCGCCTACAGCCGTCCGGTGCGCAGCGGCGACCGGCTGGCCGTCACCTCCACCATCGAGGCGATCAAGACCATGGCGGGCAACGACATCATCGACATCCGCGGTGAGGTGCACGACGAGGCCGGCGAACACGTCGTGACCGCTTTCACCAAGCTGGTGGCCCGCGCCGCCGAGGGGGCCTGAGATGACCGCGAAGATCTCCTACGACGACGTCGAGGTCGGCACCGAACTCCCGGCGCAGTCCTTCCCCGTGAGCCGCGCCACCCTCGTCCGGTACGCGGGCGCCTCCGGTGACTTCAACCCGATTCACTGGAACGAGAAGTTCGCCAAGGAGGTCGGACTGCCGGACGTCATCGCGCACGGCATGTTCACCATGGCCGAGGCGATCCGTGTGGTCACCGACTGGGTGGGCGATCCGGGCGCCGTCGCCGAGTACGGCGTGCGCTTCACCAAGCCCGTCATAGTCCCCAACGACGAGACCGGCGCGCTGATCGAGGTCAGCGCCAAGGTGGCGGCCAAGCTCGACGACAGCGACCGCACGGTCCGCGTCGACCTCACCGCGACCAGCGCGGGCCAGAAGGTGCTGGGCATGTCCCGCGCCGTGGTCCGGCTCGCCTAGGGCTGATCCCGAAGGACACGCCCGGGGCGGCCGGCCGACGGCTGCCGGACCGCCCCCGTACCCTTGGGCGCGTGCAGGAACTCCACGACGCCCCCCTCGCCCCGCTGACCACCTTCCGGCTCGGTGGCCCCGCGACCCGTCTCGTCACGGCCACCACGGACGACGAGGTGATCGCGGCCGTCCGCGCGGCCGACGACGCCGGCACCCCCCTGCTGCTCATCGGCGGTGGCAGCAACCTCGTCATCGGCGACAAGGGCTTCGAGGGCACGGCGCTGCGCATCGCGACCCGGGGCTTCGCGCTCGACGGCACGACGCTGACGCTGGCCGCGGGCGAGAACTGGTCGGACGCGGTGGCCCGCACGGTCGAGGCCGGACTGGCCGGGATCGAGTGCCTGGCGGGCATCCCGGGGTCCGCGGGCGCCACGCCGATCCAGAACGTCGGCGCGTACGGCCAGGAAGTCTCCGCGACCATCACCGAGGTCGTCGCCTACGACCGCCGTGCCGGTGAGACCGTCACGATCCCCAACGCCGACTGCGGCTTCTCCTACCGACACAGCCGCTTCAAGCAGGACCCCGACCGGTTCGTCGTGCTGCGGGTGCGCTTCGCCCTGGAGGACGCCGGCGGGCTCTCCGCGCCCCTGAAGTACGCCGAGACCGCCCGCGTCCTCGGCGTGGAGCCGGGCGACCGGGTGCCGGCCGCCACCGCCAGGGAAACCGTCCTGGCCCTGCGCGCGGGCAAGGGCATGGTGCTGGACGCCGCGGACCACGACACCTGGTCGGCCGGCTCCTTCTTCACCAACCCGATCCTCACCGAGGACGAGCACGCCGCCTTCGTGCAGCGCGTCCACGACCGCCTCGGACCCGACACCGCACCGCCGGCCTTCCCGGCGGGCGACGGCCGGGTGAAGACCTCCGCCGCCTGGCTCATCGACCGCGCCGGCTTCACCAAGGGCTACGGCAGCGGCCCCGCCCGCATCTCCACCAAGCACACCCTCGCCCTCACCAACCGCGGTGAGGCCACCACCGAGGACCTCCTCGCCCTGGCCCGCGAGGTGCGCGACGGGGTGCACGCGGCGTTCGGCGTCGTGCTCGTCAACGAGCCCGTGACGGTCGGCGTCAGCCTGTAGCCGACGCCGGGCCGTCCGCCAGCCAGGCGTCGATGCCCGCCAGCAGGCGCCGCTGCTCGTCCTCCGGCGCCCGCGAGCCGCGGACCGACTGCCGGGCCAGCTCTGCCAGCTCGGCGTCGGTGAAGTGGTGTGCGGAGCGCGCGATCTCGTACTGAGCGGCCAGCCGCGCGCCGAACAGCAGCGGGTCGTCCGCCCCCAGAGCCATGGGCACCCCGGCCTCGAAGAGCGTCCGCAGCGGCACGTCCTCGGGCTTCTCGTAGACGCCCAGCGCCACATTCGACGCCGGGCACACCTCGCAGGTCACGCCCCGGGAGGCCAGGCGGCGCAGCAGTGCGGGGTCCTCCGCCGCCCGTACGCCGTGGCCCACCCGCCCGGCGTGCAGATCGTCCAGACAGTCCCGCACGCTCGCCGGGCCCGACAGCTCGCCGCCGTGCGGCGCGGCGAGCAGACCGCCCTCCCGGGCGATGGCGAACGCGCGGTCGAAGTCCCGGGCGAAGCCCCGGCGTTCGTCGTTGGACAGGCCGAAGCCGATGACGCCCCGATCGGCGTAGCGCACCGCGAGGCGCGCCAGTGTCCGGGCGTCCAGGGGGTGCTTCATCCGGTTCGCGGCGACCAGCACGCGGATGCCGAGGCCGGTGTCCCGGGAGGCGCTCGCGACAGCGTCCAGGATGATCTCCAGTGCCGGGATCAGACCGCCGAGCCGCGGCGCGTACGACGTCGGGTCGACCTGGATCTCCAGCCACCCCGACCCGTCCCGGACGTCCTCCTCGGCCGCCTCGCGCACCAGCCTCTGGATGTCCTCGGGGGACCGCAGACAGGACCGTGCGATGTCGTAGAGCCGCTGGAAGCGGAACCAGCCGCGCTCGTCGGTGGCGCGCAGCTGGGGCGGCTCTCCGCCGCGGAGGGCCTCGGGCAGATGTACGCCGTACTTGTCGGCGAGCTCCAGCAGCGTCGTGGCCCGCATCGAACCGGTGAAATGCAGGTGCAGATGGGCCTTCGGCAACCGGCGGACCTCACGAAAGCTCTCCATCCGGAGATCTTGCCGCATGCACCCGGCACGCCGGTAGGGCCTTTCCCGAAGGGGTGTCCGGGGGAACGCGCGAGCGGGCGCCCGGAACCCTCCGGACGCCCGCTCGCACGGTCGGCTCCCCGCCCGCCCCAGGGCGGCCGGGAGCCGTACGTCAGTCCTTCGCCTCGGCCAGCAGCTTCTGCAGCCGGGAGACGCCCTCGACGAGGTCCTCGTCGCCGAGCGCGTAGGAAAGCCGCAGGTAGCCGGGGGTGCCGAAGGCCTCGCCCGGAACGACGGCGACCTCCGCCTCCTCCAGGATCAGACCGGCCAGCTCGACGCTGGTCTGCGGGCGCTTGCCGCGGATCTCCTTGCCGAGCAGCTCCTTGACCGACGGGTAGGCGTAGAACGCGCCCTCCGGCTCCGGGCACAGCACGCCGTCGATCTCGTTGAGCATCCGCACGATCGTGCGACGCCGACGGTCGAAGGCGACCTTCATCTCGTCCACGGCGGCGAGGTCACCGGAGACCGCCGCGATCGCCGCGGCCTGCGCGACGTTGGAGACGTTGGAGGTGGCGTGCGACTGGAGGTTCGCGGCGGCCTTGATGACGTCCTTGGGGGCGATCGCCCAGCCCACGCGCCAGCCGGTCATCGCGTACGTCTTCGCCACGCCGTTGACGATGATGCACTTGTCGCGCAGCTCCGGCACGACGACCGGCAGCGAGCTGAACTCGGCGTCGCCGTAGACCAGGTGCTCGTAGATCTCGTCGGTCATGACCCACAGGCCGTGCTCCGCGGCCCAGCGGCCGATGGCCTCGACCTGCTCGCGGCTGTAGACCGCACCGGTCGGGTTCGACGGCGAGACGAACAGCACCACCTTGGTGCGGTCCGTGCGGGCCGACTCCAGCTGCTCGACACTCACGCGGTACCCGGTGGTCTCGTCGGCGATCACGTCGACCGGCACGCCGCCCGCGAGGCGGATCGACTCGGGGTACGTCGTCCAGTACGGCGCCGGGACGATGACCTCGTCGCCCGGGTCGAGGACGGCCGCGAACGCCTCGTAGATGGCCTGCTTGCCGCCGTTGGTCACCAGGACGTTGGCGGCCTCGATCTCGTAGCCGGAGTCACGCAGCGTCTTCGCGACGATCGCGGACTTCAGCTCGGGGAGGCCGCCGGCCGGGGTGTAGCGGTGGAACTTGGGGTTGCGGCAGGCCTCGACGGCCGCCTCGACGATGTAGTCGGGCGTGGGGAAGTCGGGCTCACCGGCGCCGAAGCCGATCACCGGACGCCCGGCGGCCTTGAGGGCCTTCGCCTTGGCGTCGACGGCCAGGGTCGCGGACTCGGAGATCGAGCCGACGCGAGCGGACACCCGGCGGTCGGTGGGCGATCCCTGGGGAGGGGTGGCGGGGGACGATGCAGAAGGAGTAGCAGCGCTCATATATGCATCGTCGCAGACCGCCGACCGGCCGGGCACATGGGTTTGGCGGCACCACCCGGGACGTTTCTGTTCGACGCCCGGCCCGGAAGCACGTACACTCGCTGACCGTTGGCTCCCAACAGGCCGCCGCGACTCACGCACTTAGTGCAGTCGGCCGCATGCGGTAGGTTGGGGGAACCACAAAGGGTCGTAGCTCAATTGGTAGAGCACTGGTCTCCAAAACCAGCGGTTGGGGGTTCAAGTCCCTCCGGCCCTGCTACACGCACTTGATCACTGAAAGTGCGTGCACGCGTACGTACTGAAATGCACCGCCGTGCGGCTCAACCGGGCGCGGCACGGCCACGACCCGGATTCAGGTGAGGACGAGTGACGGACGCCCTGGGCTCCATCGACATGCCTGAGCGCGGTCGTTCCGACGATGCATCCGAAGAATCCGAGAAGAAGCCCCGTCGCGGTGGTAAGCGCGGCAAGAAGGGCCCCTTCGCGAGGCTCGCGCTCTTCTACCGCCAGGTCGTGGCGGAACTCCGCAAGGTCGTCTGGCCGACGCGCAGCCAGCTGTCGACGTACACCAGCGTGGTGATCGTCTTCGTTGTCATCATCATCGGTCTCGTAACCGTGATTGACTTGGGTATCAACCGAGTCGTCGGGTACGTCTTCGGCTGACCCCCGCGGAGGGCGCCTCAGCGGGCGCCTTTTCGCATGTTCAACCCCTTGAAGCAAGGAAGAAGCAGCCACGTGTCTGACCCGAACCTGAACGACGCCGCCGAGCCCGTCGCGGCTGCAGAGGCCGACGTTGACGAGGCCGTCTCGGCCGAGGTCGAGGGCGACGACACCGCTCTGGAGATCGTCGAGAACGCCGACGGCGTCGACGAGCTCGACGCCGAGGACGCTGCTGCCGGCGAGCCCGCCGAAGAGGCCGCGGTGCACGTCGAGAACGACGCGGCCGACGAGGACGAGGACGAGGACGAGTCCGCGGAGCCGGCGGAGGAGCAGGAGCCGGTCGACCCGGTGGCCGCCCTCCGTGACGAGCTGCGCACCCTCCCCGGCGAGTGGTACGTCATCCACACCTACGCGGGTTACGAGAACCGTGTGAAGACCAACCTCGAGCAGCGCGCCGTCTCGCTCAACGTCGAGGACTTCATCTTCCAGGCCGAGGTGCCGCAGGAAGAGGTCGCCCAGATCAAGAACGGCGAGCGCAAGACCGTCCGGCAGAACAAGCTCCCCGGGTACGTCCTGGTGCGCATGGACCTGACGAACGAGTCCTGGGGCGTCGTCCGCAACACCCCGGGTGTCACGGGCTTCGTCGGCAACGCCTACGACCCCTACCCGCTGACGCTGGACGAGATCGTCAAGATGCTCGCCCCGGAGGCCGAGGAGAAGGCCGCCAAGGAGGCCGCCGCGGCCGAGGGCAAGCCGGCGCCGTCCCGCAAGGTCGAGGTCCAGGTGCTGGACTTCGAGGTGGGCGACTCCGTCACCGTCACCGACGGCCCGTTCGCGACGCTGCAGGCGACGATCAACGAGATCAACGCCGACTCGAAGAAGGTCAAGGGCCTCGTGGAGATCTTCGGCCGCGAGACCCCGGTCGAGCTCAGCTTCGACCAGATCCAGAAGAACTAGTTTCTTCCGGACCACCAGCCATACCGAGCAGGTCAGACGGGCTTCGCAGCCCTTCTGACCTGCTCGGTTTTTGGCCGCGCGACTATACCCGTTATCGTTGTGCGGTATGCCTCCATCCGGATGACCGGATTGCGGGGCGAAACAACTCTCACTAGGACCCGGAGAGAGCATGCCTCCCAAGAAGAAGAAGGTCACGGGGCTTATCAAGCTCCAGATCCAGGCCGGTGCCGCGAACCCGGCTCCGCCGGTCGGCCCCGCGCTGGGCCAGCACGGCGTCAACATCATGGAGTTCTGCAAGGCCTACAACGCCGCGACCGAGTCGCAGCGTGGCATGGTCGTGCCGGTGGAGATCACGGTCTACGAAGACCGCTCCTTCACCTTCATCACGAAGACCCCGCCGGCCGCGAAGCTGATCCTCAAGGCCGCGGGTGTGGAGAAGGGCTCCGGCGAGCCGCACACCAAGAAGGTCGCGAAGATCACGGACGCGCAGATCCGCGAGATCGCCACGACCAAGATGCCCGACCTGAACGCGAACGACCTGGACGCCGCGGCGAAGATCATCGCCGGCACCGCGCGTTCCATGGGCATCACGGTCGAGGGCTGACCGCCACCTCGTAGGCACCCCGTGGCAGGGCCAGGCGCTGGCCCGCACCACGACTCCATCTCCATCACTCAGGAGCAGCAGTGAAGCGCAGCAAGACTCTTCGCACCGCGGACGCGAAGATCGACCGGGAGCGTCTGTACGCCCCGCTCGAGGCCGTCCGTCTCGCCAAGGACACCTCGTCCGCCAAGTTCGACGCGACCGTCGAGGTCGCCATGCGTCTGGGCGTTGACCCGCGCAAGGCCGACCAGATGGTCCGTGGCACCGTGAACCTTCCGCACGGCACCGGTAAGACCGCCCGGGTCCTGGTCTTCGCGACCGGTGACCGTGCTGCGGCCGCGGAAGCCGCCGGCGCCGACATCGTCGGCTCCGACGAACTGATCGACGAGGTCTCCAAGGGCCGTCTGGACTTCGACGCCGTCGTCGCCACCCCGGACCTCATGGGCAAGGTCGGCCGCCTCGGCCGCGTGCTCGGTCCGCGTGGTCTGATGCCGAACCCGAAGACCGGCACCGTCACCCCGGATGTCGCCAAGGCTGTCACCGACATCAAGGGCGGCAAGATCGAGTTCCGCGTGGACAAGCACGCGAACCTCCACTTCATCATCGGCAAGGTCTCCTTCGACGAGGCCAAGCTGGTGGAGAACTACGCCGCGGCGCTCGAGGAGATCAACCGCCTCAAGCCGTCCGCCGCCAAGGGCCGCTACATCAAGAAGGCGACCATCACCACCACGATGGGCCCCGGCATCCCGCTGGACTCCAACCGCACCCGCAACCTCCTCGTCGAGGACGAGGCCGTCTGATCTCCTGATCGACGCCTCGTAGCGCGTACGTCCCTCAGGCCCCGTTCTCCCCAGGGAGGACGGGGCCTGAGGCGTTCTGTGTCGGCGCCCTGCACTACAGTCACCCCCGAGGTCCATAAAGGAGATCTAAAGGGGGAGCCTCAAGTGCGTAGCACTCGTATGACCGCCGTTGTGGCGGGAGTTGTCATGATGGCCGGTCTCACCGCCTGTAACGGTGGCAGCGGCGGCAGCGGTGGCGGGAGCGACGCGGCGGGGGAGAAGCAGTCTCCGTTGCAGGCCGCGCTGGCCTCGCTGCGGACGGCCTCGCAGCAGACGGGCGGCGAGAAGTCCGCCAAGGTCGAGGGCACGGTCAAGAACGGACCGTCGAACCAGGCCATGAAGGGCGCTCTGGACTGGTCCCAGGGCATGCGGATGAATGTCGACATCACCCAGTCCGGCGCGCAGTCCCCGCTGGCGGGCAAGCCCATCAAGGCGCTCTACACGCCGCAGGCGATGTTCATGAACATGGGCGCCGCCGGAATGCCGATGGGCGGCAAGTCCTGGGTGAAGTACGACTACGACGCCCTGGCCAAGAAGATGGGTCCGGCCGGCGCGCTGCTCAAGGACCAGATGCAGAACAACAACCCGACCCGTGCGATGGAGCTGCTGATCGCCTCGGGCAAGGTCAAGGAAGTCGGCAAGGAAGACGTCCGCGGCGTCCAGGCGACCCACTTCACCGGCACGCTCTCGGTGGCCGAGCTGACCCGTATGCAGTCCAAGAACATCAGCGAGGCGGACATCAACGCCCTCCAGCAGCAGCTGGAGCAGTCGGGCACGAAGAACGAGACCATCGATCTGTGGATCAACGCGGACAACCTGCTGGTCAAGAAGCGCGAGCTGACCGACAGCAAGACCGCCGTCTTCGACTCGACGGTGTTCTACTCCGACTACGGCACCGAGGTCACGGTCGAGGAGCCGCCGGCGGGCGACACCGTGGACTTCGACAAGATCTCCCAGTAGCCGGACAGAGGGGGCGCCGTTGGCGCCCCCTCTTTGCCGATTTGCCTGAGCGCAGGCCGTCCCGTACCGTATCCGAGAAGCCAAAGACCGCTGGTTGTCTCTGCGCGTCCGATCTCGGGCGTGTGGTGGCCGAAGGATCCGCTAGCTATTGCGGACGGCCTGCGCAGGTATGTGTGGATGAACTCCCGGACGTATGCCCGGTCGAGTCACGCCCCGTGCGCCTGCGCCGGGGCGTTTGTTTTGCCCAGCCCCTTCTGCGCGGTCCTCATCACCCGGAAGGAGGCCGAGGCTCATGGCGAGGCCCGACAAGGTCGCAGCCGTCGAGGAGATTACGAACAAGTTCCGTAACTCCAACGCTGCTGTAGTGACCGCGTACACCGGTCTTACCGTTGCGCAGCTCAAGGAGCTGCGCCGTTCGCTCGGTGAGAACGCTCAGTACCGTGTGGTGAAGAACACGCTGACCAAGATCGCGGCCAATGAGGCCGGGATTCAGCTGGACGAGCACCTCAAGGGCTCGACCGCTGTTGCCTTCGTTACCGGTGACCCGGTCACGGCGGCGAAGGGTCTTCGTGACTTCGCCAAGGAGAACCCCGCTCTCGTCATCCAGGGCGGTGTCCTTGACGGCAAGGCGCTGTCCGCCGACGAGATCAAGAAGCTTGCGGACCTCGAGTCCCGCGAGGTTCTGCTCGCCAAGCTGGCGGGTGGCATGAAGGCGTCCATGGCCAAGGCCGCGGCGACCTTCCAGGCCCCGCTCACGAAGTTCGCCCGCACCGCGGACGCGCTTCGCAGCAAGGTCGAGCAGGGCGGTGCCGGTACGCCGGCTCCCGCCGAGGCTGCCGAGTAACCACTCGTCCGCCCAGCGGGCCCGTACGCCCGCCATTCATGTACATCCGGCACCAGCCGAATTAGTGGAAGGACCGCCACCATGGCGAAGCTCAGCCAGGAAGACCTGCTCGCGCAGTTCGAAGAGATGACCCTCATCGAGCTCTCCGAGTTCGTGAAGCTGTTCGAGGAGAAGTTCGACGTCGAGGCTGCCGCCCCGGTCGCCGTTGCCGCCGCCGGTGCCCCGGGCGCCCCGGCCGAGGCCGCCGAGGAGCAGGACGAGTTCGACGTCATCCTCACCGGCGCCGGCGACAAGAAGATCCAGGTCATCAAGGTCGTGCGTGAGCTGACCTCCCTGGGCCTGAAGGAGGCCAAGGACCTCGTCGACGGCACCCCGAAGCCCGTCCTCGAGAAGGTCGACAAGGCCGCCGCGGACAAGGCCGCCGAGTCCCTCAAGGGCGCCGGCGCCTCCGTCGAGGTCAAGTGACTTCACCGAGTCCTCGGACTCACGTCCTGAGCGCCTGAGGCGCTCAGGGCACAGCGAAGGGCGATCACCCATGCGGGTGGTCGCCCTTCGGCGCTCTCGGCCACGGCTGCGTTGCCCCGCCCCGACGTGCGAGTATGGTGATCTTCGTCGTCCGGACAGGCCCTATGTGACGATCTCCCTGAGGTGGGGGGCCTTGACGAACCGGACGCGGCGCGCAATTCTCGGGACGCGACGCAGAAGCGATCCAGGGTCCGAGGCATGGATCGCGGACGAAGAGGGAAGCATCGGTGTGCGCCACTGGCGCAGGGCTTTCGGCAGGCGCAGGGCATTGGGCGTAGAGAAGAACAACGAGGAGCTCCTCCGGTTCGGAGGGCGAGACCTCCCGGAGGGAGAAGATCGGTATCACGGTGCTGAGCCGGTCTCCGGAACCTCGCTCTGGACATCAGTGTGCCAAGTGGCTACACTGACCCTTTGCGCTGCCTGTTAGCTGCTCCCTGCCCGTCACCAGGGGCATACCTGAATCCGAGTTCAGCTGGATGACCGCCCTGACCAGGGCTTTCCTTCCGACTGCTCGATCCGGGACCGGTACGCGCGTAGTGAGTCCGAGCCCTCGGAAGGACCCCCTCTTGGCCGCCTCGCGCAACGCCTCGACTGCCAATACGAACAACGGCGACAGCACCGCCCCGCTGCGCATCTCTTTTGCGAAGATCAAGGAGCCCCTCGGGGTTCCGAACCTCCTTGCGCTGCAGACCGAAAGCTTCGACTGGCTGCTCGGCAATGCCGCATGGAAGGGTCGCGTCGAGGCTGCGCTGGAGAGTGGGCAGGAAGTTCCCACCAAGTCCGGTCTCGAAGAGATCTTTGAAGAGATCTCCCCGATCGAAGACTTCTCCGGGTCGATGTCGCTGACGTTCCGCGACCACCGCTTCGAGCCCCCGAAGAACTCCATCGACGAGTGCAAGGAGCGCGACTTCACGTACGCGGCTCCGCTCTTCGTCACCGCCGAGTTCACCAACAACGAGACCGGCGAGATCAAGTCCCAGACGGTCTTCATGGGCGACTTCCCGCTCATGACGAACAAGGGCACCTTCTGCATCAACGGCACCGAGCGTGTCGTCGTCTCGCAGCTGGTCCGCTCGCCGGGCGTCTACTTCGACAGCTCCATCGACAAGACGTCCGACAAGGACATCTTCTCGGCCAAGGTCATCCCGTCCCGCGGTGCCTGGCTGGAGCTGGAGATCGACAAGCGCGACATGGTCGGTGTGCGCATCGACCGCAAGCGCAAGCAGTCCGTGACCGTCCTGCTCAAGGCTCTCGGTTGGACGACCGAGCAGATCCTGGAGGAGTTCGGCGAGTACGAGTCCATGCGCGCCACCCTGGAGAAGGACCACACCCAGGGCCAGGACGACGCGCTGCTCGACATCTACCGCAAGCTGCGTCCGGGCGAGCCGCCCACCCGTGAGGCCGCGCAGACGCTGCTCGAGAACCTCTACTTCAACCCCAAGCGCTACGACCTCGCCAAGGTCGGCCGCTACAAGGTCAACAAGAAGCTCGGTGGCGACGAGCCGCTCGACGCGGGTGTGCTGACCACCGACGACGTCATCGCGACGATCAAGTACCTGGTCAAGCTGCACGCCGGCGAGACCGAGACGACCGGCGAGTCCGGCCGGACGATCGTCGTCGAGACCGACGACATCGACCACTTCGGCAACCGTCGTCTGCGCAACGTCGGCGAGCTCATCCAGAACCAGGTCCGCACGGGTCTGGCTCGTATGGAGCGCGTCGTGCGTGAGCGCATGACCACCCAGGACGTCGAGGCGATCACGCCGCAGACCCTGATCAACATCCGGCCGGTCGTCGCCTCCATCAAGGAGTTCTTCGGCACCAGCCAGCTGTCGCAGTTCATGGACCAGACCAACCCGCTGTCGGGTCTGACCCACAAGCGTCGTCTGTCGGCGCTTGGCCCGGGTGGTCTGTCCCGTGAGCGGGCCGGCCTTGACGTCCGTGACGTGCACCCGTCGCACTACGGCCGCATGTGCCCGATTGAGACCCCTGAAGGTCCCAACATCGGTCTGATCGGTTCGCTGGCTTCGTACGGCCGGGTCAACGTCTTCGGCTTCATCGAGACGCCCTACCGCAAGGTCGTCGACGGCCAGGTCACCGAGGAGGTGGACTACCTCACCGCCGATGAGGAGGACCGCTTCCTGATCGCGCAGGCCAACGCGCCGCTGACCGAGGACATGCACTTCGCCGAGCAGCGTGTGCTGGTCCGCCGTCGTGGCGGCGAGGTCGACCTCGTCACCGTCGACGAGGTGGACTTCATGGACGTCTCGCCGCGCCAGATGGTGTCGGCCGCGACCGCCATGATCCCGTTCCTCGAGCACGACGACGCCAACCGCGCGCTCATGGGATCGAACATGATGCGCCAGGCCGTTCCGCTGATCAAGGCGGAGGCCCCGCTGGTCGGCACCGGCATGGAGTACCGCTGTGCGGTCGACGCCGGTGACGTCATCAAGGCGGACAAGGACGGTGTGGTCCAGGAGGTCTCCGCGGACTACGTCACCGTCGCCAACGACGACGGCACGTACACCACGTACCGCGTCGCCAAGTTCACCCGCTCCAACCAGGGCACCTCCTTCAACCAGAAGGTCGTCGTGGACGAGGGCGCGCGGGTCATCGAGGGCCAGGTCCTCGCCGACGGTCCGTCCACGGACGAAGGCGAGATGGCGCTCGGCAAGAACCTGCTCGTGGCGTTCATGCCCTGGGAGGGTCACAACTACGAGGACGCGATCATCCTGTCGCAGCGCCTCGTGCAGGACGACGTCCTCTCCTCGATCCACATCGAGGAGCACGAGGTCGACGCCCGTGACACCAAGCTGGGCCCCGAGGAGATCACCCGGGACATCCCGAACGTCTCCGAAGAGGTCCTCTCCGACCTCGACGAGCGCGGCATCATCCGTATCGGTGCCGAGGTCGTCGCCGGCGACATCCTCGTCGGCAAGGTCACGCCCAAGGGTGAGACCGAGCTGACCCCCGAGGAGCGCCTGCTCCGCGCGATCTTCGGTGAGAAGGCGCGCGAGGTGCGCGACACCTCGCTGAAGGTGCCGCACGGTGAGATCGGCAAGGTCATCGGCGTCCGCGTCTTCGACCGCGAAGAGGGCGACGAGCTGCCCCCGGGCGTGAACCAGCTGGTCCGCGTCTACGTCGCGCAGAAGCGCAAGATCACCGATGGTGACAAGCTCGCCGGCCGTCACGGCAACAAGGGCGTCATCTCGAAGATCCTGCCGGTCGAGGACATGCCGTTCCTGGAGGACGGCACCCCGGTCGACATCATCCTCAACCCGCTGGGTGTCCCGTCCCGAATGAACCCGGGCCAGGTCCTGGAGATCCACCTCGGCTGGCTCGCCAGCCAGGGCTGGAAGGTCGAGGGTGTCGAGGAGGAGTGGAAGAAGCGTCTCCACGCCATCTCCGCCGACGAGGTCGCCCCCGGCTCCAACGTCGCCACCCCGGTGTTCGACGGTGCGCGCGAGGACGAGATCTCCGGTCTCTTCGAGTCCACGATCCCGAACCGCGACGGCGAGCGCATGGTCAAGGGTTCCGGCAAGGCGCGGCTGTTCGACGGCCGCTCCGGTGAGCCGTTCCCCGAGCCGATCTCGATCGGCTACATGTACATCCTCAAGCTCCACCACCTGGTCGACGACAAGCTGCACGCGCGCTCGACCGGTCCGTACTCGATGATCACCCAGCAGCCGCTCGGTGGTAAGGCCCAGTTCGGTGGCCAGCGCTTCGGTGAGATGGAGGTGTGGGCGCTGGAGGCATACGGCGCCGCGTACGCCCTCCAGGAGCTGCTGACGATCAAGTCCGATGACGTGACCGGCCGCGTGAAGGTCTACGAGGCCATCGTCAAGGGCGAGAACATCCCCGAGCCCGGCATCCCCGAGTCCTTCAAGGTGCTCATCAAGGAGATGCAGTCCCTGTGCCTCAACGTGGAGGTGCTGTCCTCGGACGGCATGTCCATCGAGATGCGGGACACCGACGAGGACGTCTTCCGTGCAGCGGAAGAGCTCGGTATCGACCTGTCCCGGCGCGAGCCGAGCAGCGTCGAAGAGGTCTGACGGTCTGGTCGGGGCTCCCACAAGGAGCCCCGGCCTCCCCCAGGGCCTGAAAACGGCCCCGGGGGGACCCCCATCCGGACCCCCAGTCAGACCATGATTGAGACTCGACCCTGAAAGAGGGATTGACGACAGTGCTCGACGTCAACTTCTTCGACGAGCTGCGGATCGGCCTCGCTACCGCTGACGACATCCGTCAGTGGTCGCACGGCGAGGTCAAGAAGCCGGAGACCATCAACTACCGCACCCTCAAGCCCGAAAAGGACGGACTCTTCTGCGAGAAGATCTTCGGTCCGACCCGGGACTGGGAGTGCTACTGCGGTAAGTACAAGCGCGTCCGCTTCAAGGGCATCATCTGCGAGCGCTGCGGCGTCGAGGTCACTCGCGCCAAGGTGCGTCGTGAGCGGATGGGCCACATCGAGCTTGCCGCTCCCGTTACCCACATCTGGTACTTCAAGGGCGTGCCGAGCCGGCTGGGCTACCTGCTGGACCTCGCGCCCAAGGACCTCGAGAAGGTCATCTACTTCGCCGCCTACATGATCACGTGGGTGGACGACGAGCGCCGTACGCGCGACCTGCCCTCGCTGGAGGCGCACGTCTCCGTCGAGCGTCAGCAGATCGAGCAGCGTCGCGACTCCGACCTTGAGGCCCGCGCCAAGAAGCTCGAGACCGACCTGGCCGAGCTGGAGGCCGAGGGCGCCAAGGCAGACGTGCGCCGCAAGGTGCGCGAGGGTGCCGAGCGTGAGATGAAGCAGCTGCGCGACCGTGCGCAGCGCGAGATCGACCGCCTCGACGAGGTCTGGAACCGCTTCAAGAACCTCAAGGTCCAGGACCTGGAGGGCGACGAGCTCCTCTACCGCGAGCTGCGTGACCGCTTCGGCACGTACTTCGACGGCTCCATGGGTGCGGCTGCTCTGCAGAAGCGCCTGGAGACCTTCGACCTGGAGGAGGAGGCCGAGCGCCTCCGCGAGATCATCCGGACCGGCAAAGGCCAGAAGAAGACCCGTGCGCTCAAGCGCCTCAAGGTCGTCTCCGCCTTCCTGCAGACCCGCAACAGCCCCAAGGGCATGGTGCTGGACTGCATCCCGGTGATCCCGCCGGACCTGCGTCCGATGGTGCAGCTGGACGGTGGCCGCTTCGCGACCTCCGACCTGAACGACCTGTACCGCCGTGTGATCAACCGCAACAACCGCCTCAAGCGTCTCCTTGACCTCGGTGCCCCCGAGATCATCGTGAACAACGAGAAGCGGATGCTGCAGGAGGCCGTCGACGCGCTGTTCGACAACGGCCGCCGTGGTCGCCCGGTCACCGGTCCCGGTAACCGCCCGCTGAAGTCCCTGAGCGACATGCTCAAGGGCAAGCAGGGTCGTTTCCGTCAGAACCTGCTCGGTAAGCGAGTCGACTACTCGGCGCGTTCCGTCATCGTCGTCGGCCCACAGCTCAAGCTGCACCAGTGTGGTCTGCCCAAGGCCATGGCGCTGGAGCTCTTCAAGCCGTTCGTGATGAAGCGCCTGGTCGACCTGAACCACGCGCAGAACATCAAGAGCGCGAAGCGCATGGTCGAGCGCGGCCGCACGGTCGTCTACGACGTGCTCGAAGAGGTCATCGCCGAGCACCCGGTGCTGCTGAACCGTGCACCGACCCTGCACCGCCTGGGCATCCAGGCCTTCGAGCCGCAGCTGGTCGAGGGCAAGGCCATTCAGATTCACCCGCTCGTCTGCACCGCGTTCAACGCGGACTTCGACGGTGACCAGATGGCCGTCCACCTCCCGCTGTCCGCGGAGGCCCAGGCCGAGGCCCGCATCCTGATGCTGTCCTCGAACAACATTCTCAAGCCGGCCGACGGCCGTCCGGTCACCATGCCCACCCAGGACATGGTGCTCGGCCTCTTCTTCCTCACCACGGATGAAGAGGAGCGCAAGGTCATCGGCGAGGGCCGGGCATTCGGCTCGACCGCCGAGGCGATCATGGCGTTCGACGCCAAGGAGCTCTCGCTCCAGGCGAAGGTCGACATCCGCTTCCCGATCGGCACCGTCCCGCCCCGTGGCTGGACCCCGCCGGTTCCGGAAGAGGGCGAGCCCGAGTGGCAGCAGGGTGACAGCTTCCGGCTGCGTACGACCCTGGGCCGCGCGCTCTTCAACGAGCTGCTGCCCGAGGACTACCCGTTCGTCGACTACTCGGTGGGCAAGAAGCAGCTCTCCGCGATCGTCAACGACCTGGCCGAGCGCTACCCCAAGGTCATCGTGGCGGCGACGCTCGACAACCTGAAGGCGGCCGGCTTCCACTGGGCCACCCGTTCCGGCGTCACCGTCGCCGTTTCGGACATCGTCGTCCCCGAGGCCAAGAAGGCCATCGTCAAGGGCTACGAGGACCAGGACGAGAAGGTCCAGAAGCAGTACGAGCGCGGTCTGATCACCAAGGACGAGCGCACGCAGGAGCTCATCAACATCTGGACCAAGGCGACCAACGAGGTTGCCGAGGCGATGAATGAGAACTTCCCGAAGACCAACCCCATCTTCATGATGGTGGACTCCGGTGCTCGCGGAAACATGATGCAGATGCGTCAGATCGCGGGTATGCGTGGTCTGGTGTCCAACGCCAAGAACGAGACCATCCCGCGACCCATCAAGGCGTCGTTCCGTGAGGGTCTCTCCGTGCTGGAGTACTTCATCTCCACGCACGGTGCCCGTAAGGGTCTGGCGGACACCGCCCTGCGTACCGCCGACTCCGGCTACCTCACCCGTCGTCTGGTCGACGTCTCCCAGGACGTCATCATTCGCGAGGAGGACTGCGGCACGGAGCGTGGCCTCAAGCTGCGGATCGCCACGAAGGGCGCCGACGGTGTCCTGCGCAAGGCGGACGACGTCGAGTCCAGCGTGTACGCGCGGATGCTGTCCGAGGATGTCGTCATCGACGGCAAGGTCGTCGGCCCGGCCAACGTCGACCTCGGCGACGTGCTCATCGACCAGCTGGTCGCGCACGGCGTCGAGGAGGTCAAGACCCGCTCGGTCCTGACCTGTGAGTCCGCGGTCGGCACCTGTGCCTTCTGCTACGGCCGCTCGCTGGCCACCGGCAAGCTGGTCGACATCGGTGAGGCGGTCGGCATCATCGCCGCCCAGTCCATCGGTGAGCCCGGCACCCAGCTGACGATGCGTACCTTCCACACCGGTGGTGTGGCGGGTGACGACATCACCCTGGGTCTGCCGCGTGTCGTCGAGCTCTTCGAGGCCCGTACGCCCAAGGGCGTCGCCCCGATCTCGGAGGCGGCCGGCCGCGTCCGGATCGAGGAGACCGAGAAGACCAAGAAGGTTGTCGTCACCCCGGACGACGGCAGCGACGAGACCGCCTACGGCGTCTCCAAGCGTGCCCGTCTGCTGGTGGGCGAGGGCGACCACGTCCAGGTCGGCCAGCCGCTGACCGTGGGTGCCATCAACCCGCACGACGTGCTGCGGATCCTCGGCCAGCGTGCCGTCCAGGTCCACCTGGTCGGCGAGGTCCAGAAGGTCTACAACAGCCAGGGCGTGGCGATCCACGACAAGCACATCGAGATCATCATCCGGCAGATGCTGCGCCGTGTGACGATCATCGAGTCCGGCGACGCGGAGCTGCTGCCGGGCGAGCTGGTGGAGCGCACGAAGTTCGAGGGCGAGAACCGTCGCGTCGTGGCGGAAGGCGGCCACCCGGCCTCCGGCCGTCCGCAGCTGATGGGTATCACCAAGGCTTCGCTGGCCACCGAGTCCTGGCTGTCGGCGGCGTCCTTCCAGGAGACGACGAGGGTTCTGACCGACGCGGCGATCAACGCCAAGTCGGACAGCCTCATCGGCCTCAAGGAGAACGTCATCATCGGTAAGCTCATCCCGGCCGGTACGGGCCTGTCCCGCTACCGCAACATCCGGGTCGAGCCCACCGAGGAAGCCAAGGCTGCGATGTACTCGGCCGTCGGTTACGACGACATCGACTACTCGCCCTTCGGCACCGGCTCCGGCCAGGCGGTCCCGCTGGAGGACTACGACTACGGTCCGTACAACCAGTAAGCCCGGACCGGGACACATCCCGGAACGCGCTGTACGCAGGGCGGTCACCCCGATGGGGTGGCCGCCCTGCGGCGTTCGAGGAGGGCAAGGGGCTTCGCGCGTTCCCCGTACGGGTGGTGTGGCGCGAGTGTCCCGCGCGGGCCGCCCACGGGCCGTCACCGCCCGGCGGTGGCGCAGGCTCACCGCGCCGCCCGTCGTCCGCGGGAACTTGTCCTCCCATTGCTGCGTCTCTGATGAGAAGATGGGGAGAACTGTCGAGCGGGGGGAGGTTCGCGAAGTGGCATTCCAGCCGTGGCAGGGTGGGCAGCCCGTCCAGCCGTCGAATCAGGTGCCGGCCATGCGTGCCTCGCATGCCGATCGTGAACGTGCGGTCGATGTGCTGAAGGCGGGCTTCGCCGAGGGCCGGCTCGGGCAGTCGGAGTACGAGCAGCGGATCACCCGCGCCTATCAGGCGCAGACCCACTCCGAGCTGCAGATGCTGGTCGCGGATCTGCCGCAGGGGCCGGTGCCGCAGGCGCAGTTCCAGCCGCGGCCGTTGCCGGCGACGTTCATGCCGATGCCCATGCAGATGCCGATGCCGGTGCAGACGAACGGCTCTGCCACGGGCGCGCTGGTCTGCGGGATCATGACGCCGGTGACCTGGGGCCTGACGTCGATCCCGGCCGTGATCCTGGGGCACAAGGCGCGCGCCGAGATCCGCAGGACCGGGGAGCGCGGGGACGGTCAGGCGATCGCAGGGCTGGTGCTCGGCTGGCTGGGGATCGGCGCCTGGGCGCTGTTCTTCCTGGTGTTCATCCTGCTCGCCGCTGTCAACTGACGGCGGGCGCGGGGCGTGGGGCGCCCGGTGGCCGGGGGATGTTGCGGGAGTGTGGCGCCTTCTTCCGTACCGCCGTTCATCCCACTACGGTGGCCGCAACGCCGTGAGGAGTCCGGCGTGTCCTTCGCGTGTGCATTTGTTTTGACCGCAGCCCATGCGGTAGGTACGCTCTGACCTTGTGCCTGGGGTGTCCCTGGGCTGCCGTGCGCGCATTCTTCCCCAGCTACGGCCGGGAGCGCACTGAGCACGGCAGCCGGGTTTTGACACCGCAATCTGTCGCCTCCCTCGTTCCAGCGGGGGGTTGGTCTGCAGTGTTCGACACACCCGACCGCGTGGGTCGGGAATGTTCCAGGTTAGCTTTACCGAGACTGGCACACAGAAACCGGAGAAACGGTGCCTACGATCCAGCAGCTGGTCCGAAAGGGCCGGCAGGACAAGGTCGAGAAGAACAAGACGCCCGCGCTCGAGGGTTCCCCCCAGCGCCGTGGCGTCTGCACGCGTGTTTTCACGACCACCCCGAAGAAGCCGAACTCGGCCCTGCGTAAGGTCGCGCGTGTGCGTCTGACCAGCGGGATCGAGGTCACCGCTTACATTCCGGGTGAGGGCCACAACCTCCAGGAGCACTCGATCGTGCTCGTGCGTGGCGGCCGTGTGAAGGACCTGCCGGGTGTTCGGTACAAGATCATCCGCGGCTCCCTCGACACGCAGGGCGTCAAGAACCGCAAGCAGGCTCGCAGCCGCTACGGCGCCAAGAAGGAGAAGTAAGAATGCCTCGTAAGGGCCCCGCCCCGAAGCGCCCGGTCATCATCGACCCGGTCTACGGCTCTCCTCTGGTGACCTCCCTCATCAACAAGGTTCTGCTGAACGGCAAGCGCTCCACCGCTGAGCGCATCGTTTACGGCGCCATGGAGGGTCTGCGCGAGAAGACCGGTAACGACCCGGTCATCACGCTCAAGCGCGCGCTCGAGAACATCAAGCCGACCCTTGAGGTCAAGTCCCGCCGTGTCGGTGGCGCGACCTACCAGGTCCCGGTCGAGGTCAAGCCCGGCCGTGCCGGCACGCTCTCGCTCCGCTGGCTCGTGGGCTACTCCCGCGCCCGTCGCGAGAAGACCATGACCGAGCGCCTCATGAACGAGCTCCTCGACGCCTCCAACGGCCTCGGTGCTTCGGTCAAGAAGCGCGAGGACACGCACAAGATGGCCGAGTCCAACAAGGCCTTCGCGCACTACCGCTGGTAGTCGCACCCCACATCGAGACCGAGAGAAGATTGAGCCGATATGGCCACCACTTCGCTTGACCTGGCCACGGTCCGCAACATTGGGATCATGGCCCACATCGACGCGGGCAAGACGACCACCACCGAGCGGATCCTGTTCTACACCGGTGTCTCTTACAAGATCGGTGAAGTCCACGACGGCGCTGCCACGATGGACTGGATGGAGCAGGAGCAGGAGCGCGGCATCACGATCACGTCTGCCGCGACGACCTGCCACTGGCCGCTGAACGACGTCGACAACACCATCAACATCATCGACACCCCGGGCCACGTCGACTTCACGGTCGAGGTGGAGCGCTCGCTGCGCGTCCTGGACGGTGCGGTGACGGTGTTCGACGGTGTTGCCGGTGTCGAGCCCCAGTCCGAGACCGTTTGGCGTCAGGCGGACCGCTACGGCGTGCCGCGCATCTGCTTCGTCAACAAGCTCGACCGTACGGGTGCCGAGTTCCACCGCTGCGTGGACATGATCGTGGACCGCCTCGGTGCGGTGCCGCTGGTCATGCAGATCCCGATCGGCACCGAGATGGACTTCAAGGGTGTCGTCGACCTCGTCCGCATGAAGGCCCTGGTCTGGTCGGCCGAGGCTGCCAAGGGCGAGATGTACGACACCGTCGACATCCCGGCCTCGCACGCCGAGGCGGCCGACGAGTGGCGCGGCAAGCTGCTCGAGGCCGTCGCCGAGAACGACGAGGAGATGATGGAGCTGTACCTGGAGGGCAAGGAGCCCTCCGAGGAGCAGCTGTACGCGGCGATCCGTCGCATCACCATCGCCTCCACCGGCGCCGAGGGTTCCGTCACCGTCACCCCGGTGTTCTGCGGTACGGCCTTCAAGAACAAGGGCGTTCAGCCCCTGCTCGACGCGGTCGTGCGCTACCTCCCGTCGCCGCTGGACATCGGCGCCGTCGAGGGCCACTCCGTGAAGGACTCCGACGAGGTGCTCAAGCGCGAGCCCTCCGACGACGCCCCCTTCTCCGGCCTGGCCTTCAAGATCGCGAGCGACCCGCACCTCGGCAAGCTCACGTTCATCCGTGTGTACTCCGGCCGCATGGAGGCAGGCACCCAGGTGCTGAACTCCGTGAAGGGCAAGAAGGAGCGCATCGGCAAGATCTACCGGATGCACGCGAACAAGCGTGAGGAGATCGAGTCGGTGGGTGCCGGTGACATCGTCGCCGTCATGGGTCTGAAGCAGACCACCACCGGTGAGACCCTGTCCGACTCGGGCAACCCGGTGATCCTTGAGTCGATGGAGTTCCCGGCCCCGGTCATCCAGGTCGCCATTGAGCCCAAGTCCAAGGGCGACCAGGAGAAGCTGGGTGTCGCCATCCAGCGTCTCGCCGAAGAGGACCCGTCGTTCCAGGTCCACACCGACGACGAGACCGGCCAGACCATCATCGCGGGTATGGGCGAGCTGCACCTCGACGTGCTGGTCGACCGTATGCGCCGTGAGTTCCGGGTCGAGGCCAACGTCGGCAAGCCGCAGGTCGCGTACCGCGAGACCCTGCGCAAGCCCGTCGAGCGTCTCGACTACACGCACAAGAAGCAGACTGGTGGTTCCGGCCAGTTCGCCAAGGTGCAGATCGCGATCGCGCCGCTCGAGGGCGACGGGTACGAGTTCGAGAACAAGGTCACCGGTGGCCGTATCCCGCGGGAGTACATCCCGTCCGTGGACGCGGGCTGCCAGGAGGCCATGGAGTTCGGTGTTCTCGCCGGCTACCCGCTGACCGGCGTCAAGGTCACGCTCCTCGACGGTGCGTACCACGAGGTCGACTCCTCCGAGATGGCGTTCAAGATCGCCGGTTCGATGGCCTTCAAGGAGGCCGCGCGCAAGGCCTCCCCGGCCCTGCTCGAGCCGATGATGAAGGTCGAGGTCACCACGCCCGAGGACTACATGGGCGACGTGATCGGCGACATCAACTCCCGCCGTGGACAGATTCAGTCCATGGAGGAGCGCAGCGGCGCCAAGCTCGTCACGGGCCTGGTTCCCCTCTCGGAGATGTTCGGCTACGTCGGCGACCTCCGCAGCAAGACGTCGGGTCGCGCAAGCTACTCGATGCAGTTCGACTCCTACGCCGAGGTTCCCCGGAACGTCGCCGAGGAGATCATCGCGAAGGCCAAGGGCGAATAGCTCCGTCTCCCGATAGTCGGAACACGCTTTAGGCTTGACACCGTCTGCCGGGGTAGCCCCCGCAATCCGTGAGGAATACCCCGGCAGCCGGCATCCCAGCAAAGATCACCTGGCGCCGATGAGTAAGGCGTACAGAACCACTCCAGGAGGAACCAGTGGCGAAGGCGAAGTTCGAGCGGACTAAGCCGCACGTCAACATCGGCACCATCGGTCACATTGACCACGGTAAGACGACCCTCACGGCCGCCATTACCAAGGTGCTGCACGACGCGTACCCGGACCTGAACGAGGCCTCGGCCTTCGACCAGATCGACAAGGCTCCTGAGGAGCGCCAGCGCGGTATCACGATTTCGATCGCGCACGTCGAGTACCAGACGGAGAACCGTCACTACGCCCACGTTGACTGCCCCGGTCACGCGGACTACATCAAGAACATGATCACGGGTGCGGCGCAGATGGACGGCGCCATCCTCGTGGTTGCCGCCACCGACGGCCCGATGCCGCAGACCAAGGAGCACGTGCTCCTGGCCCGCCAGGTCGGCGTTCCGTACATCGTCGTCGCCCTGAACAAGGCCGACATGGTGGACGACGAGGAGATCCTGGAGCTCGTCGAGCTCGAGGTCCGTGAGCTCCTCTCCGAGTACGAGTTCCCCGGCGACGACGTTCCGGTCGTCAAGGTCTCGGCGCTCAAGGCGCTCGAGGGCGACGCCACGTGGGGCCAGTCGGTGCTCGACCTCATGAACGCGGTCGACGAGTCGATCCCGCAGCCCGAGCGCGACGTCGACAAGCCGTTCCTGATGCCGATCGAGGACGTCTTCACGATCACCGGCCGTGGCACCGTTGTCACCGGTCGTATCGAGCGTGGTGTCCTCAAGGTCAACGAGACCGTCGACATCATCGGCATCAAGACCGAGAAGACCACCACCACGGTCACCGGCATCGAGATGTTCCGGAAGCTCCTCGACGAGGGCCAGGCCGGTGAGAACGTCGGTCTGCTGCTTCGCGGTATCAAGCGCGAGGACGTCGAGCGCGGCCAGGTCATCATCAAGCCGGGTTCGGTTACGCCCCACACCTCCTTCGAGGCCCAGGCGTACATCCTGTCGAAGGACGAGGGTGGCCGTCACACCCCCTTCTTCAACAACTACCGCCCGCAGTTCTACTTCCGTACCACGGACGTGACCGGCGTCGTGACCCTCCCCGAGGGCACCGAGATGGTCATGCCGGGCGACAACACCGAGATGAGCGTCGAGCTCATCCAGCCCGTCGCCATGGAAGAGGGCCTGAAGTTCGCCATCCGTGAGGGTGGCCGGACCGTCGGCGCCGGCCAGGTCACCAAGATCAACAAGTAATTGTTGATCGGGGTAACCCGGTAGCTCCCCGGAGCGTATGAGCCTCGGCTCAGGAAAGCGCCCGTACGACTTCTGTCGTGCGGGCGCTTTCCGATGTCCGCGGCCGGGCCTTGTCAGCGGGGCCGGGGTCGCCGATCATGGGCGGGTCGGCGCGTACTCCCTCGCGGAGGCGCGACCCTTTTTCCCCAGGAGTGACGCCGTGCTGCGCACCATGTTCAAGTCCAAGATCCACCGTGCCACCGTGACCCAGGCCGACCTGCACTACGTCGGCTCGGTCACCGTCGACGCCGACCTGCTGGACGCCGCCGATCTGCTGCCCGGCGAGCTGGTCCACATCGTCGACATCACCAATGGCGCGCGCCTGGAGACCTACATCATCGAGGGCGAGCGCGGCTCGGGAGTCCTGGGCATCAACGGTGCCGCGGCCCATCTGGTCCACCCCGGCGACCTCGTCATCCTCATCAGCTACGCGCAGGTGGACGACGCGGAGGCGCGGACATTGCAGCCGCGCGTCGTGCACGTCGACGCAGCGAACCGCATCGTGGGGCTCGGAGCCGACCCCTCGGAGCCCGCGCCGGGGAGCGGGGCGGTACGGGGGCCGGGGGCGGTGGCGCGCGCGTAGCGGGGGAGACGCGGCGCCGGGTTGGTTCGAGAGCGGCTGCCGTGGTAGTAGCGAAAGCAGCGGCCGTGTCGATCTGGTCGAAGCCCCCGACTCCGTCCAGGGGCCGGCATTTCACCGCGCGGATCCGGTGATCTTTCCTGGCTCGGCGTGCGCGCGGGGGTTGACCGCTGTCGGACTCGGGTACTGTGTTCGGCCCGATTGGCGGGTGTGGTAGCCCGTATGGCACACTAGCCAGGTTGCTCGGTTGAGTGCCGATGCTGCGCGCCTCCCGCCGGGAGGACCGGAAGCGAGTCCCAGGTATTCGTCGTCCCTTATCAGGGGCGGAAATACGGGAATCTTCCGGGAAGTGTCAGCGGGGTACCAGCCAGGCGCCCGGTGGGTGTTTCACCCCCTCTTCTCCTTCTCGAAGGATCTCCCTTGTGGAGAAACGCGGGAAGGGATGCGACACGCCCGACCGCGTGGGTCGGAGGTGGAACGGAAACGTACCGGGTCCCAGAGCGTTACGAGAGACAGGACTACTGAGTAGCCATGGCGGGACAGAAGATCCGCATCCGGCTCAAGGCCTACGACCACGAGGTCATCGACTCCTCGGCGAAGAAGATCGTCGAGACGGTGACCCGCACTGGTGCGTCGGTCGCAGGCCCGGTGCCGCTGCCCACTGAAAAGAACGTGTACTGCGTCATCAAGTCGCCGCACAAGTACAAGGACGCGCGCGAGCACTTCGAGATGCGCACGCACAAGCGCTTGATCGACATCCTCGACCCGACGCCCAAGACCGTTGACTCGCTGATGCGCCTGGACCTTCCGGCCGGCGTTGACATCGAGATCAAGCTCTGAGAGGCGCGGAACAGATGGCTAAGCAGATCAAGGGCATCCTGGGCGAGAAGCTCGGCATGACCCAGGTCTGGGACGAGAACAACCGTGTCGTCCCGGTGACCGTGGTGAAGGCCGGCCCCTGCGTCGTTACCCAGGTGCGCACCAATGACCAGGACGGCTACGACTCCGTCCAGATCGCCTTCGGCGAGATCGACCCGCGCAAGGTGAACAAGCCCCTCAAGGGCCACTTCGCCAAGGCCGACGTCACTCCCCGCCGCCACCTCGTCGAGGTCCGTACCACCGATGCCGGTGAGTACACCCTCGGCCAGGAAGTGAACGCCGAGACCTTCGAGTCCGGCGTCAAGGTGGACGTGACCGGCAAGAGCAAGGGCAAGGGCTTCGCCGGTGTCATGAAGCGTCACGGCTTCGCCGGCGGTAAGGCCTCCCACGGTGCCCACCGCGTGCACCGTAAGCCTGGCTCCATCGGTGGCTGTGCCACCCCGGGCCGCGTGTTCAAGGGCATGCGGATGGCCGGCCGTATGGGCAATGAGCGGGTCACCACCCAGAACCTGACCGTCCATGCCGTTGACGCGGAGAAGGGTCTGCTGCTCATCAAGGGCGCAGTTCCTGGTCCGAACGGCGGCCTCGTCCTGGTCCGTACCGCGGCCAAGGGGGCCTGAGGTAACGATGAGCACCATTGACATCCTTTCGCCGGTAGGCGACAAGGCCGGGACCGTCGAGCTCCCCACGGAGATCTTCGACGCCAAGGTCAGCATTCCGCTGATCCACCAGGTCGTTGTCGCCCAGCTGGCCGCTGCCCGTCAGGGCACGCACAAGACCAAGACTCGCGCCGAGGTCCGCGGCGGTGGGCGCAAGCCGTACCGCCAGAAGGGCACCGGCCGTGCGCGCCAGGGCTCGACCCGTGCGCCGCAGTTCGCCGGCGGTGGCGTCGTCCACGGCCCCGTGCCGCGTGACTACTCGCAGCGGACGCCCAAGAAGATGAAGGTTGCCGCCCTGCGCGGTGCCCTCACCGACCGGGCCCGCAACAGCCGCATCCACGTCGTTTCCGGCGTGGTCGAGGGCGCGATCTCCACCAAGTCCGCCAAGGACCTCCTCGGCAAGGTCAGCGAGCGCAAGAACGTGCTCCTGGTCGTCGAGCGCAGCGACGAGGCCGCGTGGCTGTCCGCCCGCAACCTGCCCCAGGTTCACATCCTGGAGCCGGGCCAGCTGAACACGTACGACGTGCTCGTCTCCGACGACGTGGTCTTCACCAAGGCCGCCTTCGAGTCCTTCGTGTCCGGCGCGCCTGCTGGACAGAACGATGAGACCGAAGGGAGCGACGCCTGATGAGTGAGGCCGTCGTCACCAGCAAGACCTTCTCGGACCCGCGCGACATTCTCGTCAAGCCGGTTGTCTCGGAGAAGAGCTACGCCCTGCTGGACGAGAACAAGTACACGTTCATCGTCGCACCGGGCTCGAACAAGACCCAGATCAAGCAGGCCGTCGAGGCGGTCTTCTCGGTCAAGGTCACCGGGGTCAACACGATCAACCGTCAGGGTAAGCGCAAGCGCACCAAGACCGGTTTCGGCAAGCGCGCGGACACCAAGCGCGCCATCGTGACCCTCGCCGAGGGCGACCGTATCGACATCTTCGGCGGCCCGACCTCCTGACGGAGGTCGAGTCGTCCGGAATCGGACGAGGACTGAGAAATGGGTATCCGCAAGTACAAGCCGACGACCCCGGGCCGTCGTGGCTCCAGCGTCGCCGACTTTGTCGAGATCACGCGGTCCACGCCGGAGAAGTCGCTGGTCCGCCCTCTGCACAGCAAGGGCGGCCGTAACAACGCCGGTCGTGTGACCGTTCGCCACCAGGGCGGTGGCCACAAGCGCGCCTACCGCGTGATCGACTTCCGTCGTCACGACAAGGACGGCGTGCCGGCCAAGGTCGCGCACATCGAGTACGACCCGAACCGCACCGCGCGCATCGCGCTGCTGCACTACGCAGACGGCGAGAAGCGCTACATCATCGCGCCCCGTGGCCTGGCCCAGGGTGCCCGGATTGAAAACGGCCCTGGTGCCGACATCAAGCCGGGTAACAACCTGTCGCTGCGCAACATCCCCGTGGGTACGACCATCCACGCCATCGAGCTGCGGCCCGGTGGCGGCGCGAAGTTCGCCCGCTCCGCGGGTGCCTCCGTGCAGCTGCTGGCGAAGGAGGGCACCATGGCCCACCTTCGTATGCCCTCCGGCGAGATCCGTCTGGTCGACGTCCGCTGCCGCGCCACTGTTGGCGAGGTCGGCAACGCCGAGCAGTCGAACATCAACTGGGGCAAGGCCGGCCGTATGCGCTGGAAGGGCGTCCGCCCGACCGTGCGTGGTGTCGTGATGAACCCGGTCGACCACCCGCACGGTGGTGGTGAGGGCAAGACCTCCGGTGGTCGCCACCCGGTCTCGCCCTGGGGCAAGAAGGAGGGTCGTACTCGCTCGCCGAAGAAGGCCAGCAACAAGTACATCGTCCGCCGCCGCAAGACGAACAAGAAGCGCTAGGAGCGGGTTTAGATGCCGCGCAGTCTCAAGAAGGGGCCCTTCGTCGACGGACACCTCACCAAGAAGGTGGATGTCCAGAACGAAGCCGGCACCAAGAACGTCATCAAGACCTGGTCCCGCCGCTCCATGATCGTCCCGGCCATGCTCGGCCACACGATCGCGGTGCACGACGGCCGCAAGCACGTCCCGGTGTTCGTCACCGAGTCGATGGTCGGCCACAAGCTCGGCGAGTTTGCGCCGACCCGCACCTTCCGCGGCCACGAGAAGGACGACCGCAAGTCGCGGCGTCGTTGATCGGCGGAGTGCGAAGACTATGACTGACACCGAAGGGACAACCATGGAAGCCAGGGCCCAGGCGCGGTACATCCGCGTCACGCCCATGAAGGCCCGCCGCGTGGTGGACCTTATCCGTGGCATGGATGCCACGGAGGCTCAGGCGGTCCTGCGTTTCGCCCCGCAGGCCGCGAGCGTGCCCGTTGGCAAGGTGCTGGACAGCGCCATTGCCAACGCTGCGCACAACTACGACCACACCGACGCCGGCAGCCTCGTCATTTCCGAGGCGTACGTCGACGAGGGCCCGACCCTGAAGCGGTTCCGTCCGCGTGCCCAGGGCCGTGCCTACCGGATCCGCAAGCGGACCAGCCACATCACCGTGGTCGTCAGCAGCAAGGAAGGAACCCGGTAATGGGCCAGAAGGTTAACCCGCACGGGTTCCGGCTCGGCATCACCACCGACTTCAAGTCGCGCTGGTACGCCGACAAGCTGTACAAGGACTACGTCAAGGAAGACGTCGCCATTCGTCGCATGATGACGAAGGGCATGGAGCGCGCCGGTATCTCCAAGGTGGAGATCGAGCGCACCCGTGAGCGCGTCCGCGTTGACATCCACACCGCTCGTCCGGGCATCGTCATCGGCCGCCGTGGCGCCGAGGCCGACCGCATCCGCGGCGAACTGGAGAAGCTGACCGGCAAGCAGGTCCAGCTGAACATCCTCGAGGTCAAGAACCCCGAGACCGATGCTCAGCTCGTGGCCCAGGCCGTCGCCGAGCAGCTCTCCTCCCGCGTCTCCTTCCGTCGCGCCATGCGTAAGAGCATGCAGTCGACGATGAAGGCCGGCGCCAAGGGCATCAAGATCCAGTGCGGTGGCCGTCTCGGCGGCGCCGAGATGTCCCGCTCGGAGTTCTACCGCGAGGGCCGCGTGCCCCTGCACACGCTCCGTGCGAACGTCGACTACGGCTTCTTCGAGGCCAAGACGACCTTCGGCCGTATCGGTGTGAAGGTCTGGATCTACAAGGGCGACGTCAAGAACATCGCCGAGGTTCGCGCCGAGAACGCTGCCGCCCGTGCGGGTAACCGCCCGGCCCGCGGTGGCGGTGGCGGCAGCGACCGTCCCCGTCGTGGCGGTGGCGGCGAGCGTGGCGGCCGCGGTGGCCGCAAGCCGCAGCAGCAGAACGCCGCAGCCGAGGCCCCCAAGGCCGAGGCCGCAGCCGCTGCTCCGGCGGAGACCCCCGGAACGGAGGCCTGACCGACATGCTGATCCCTCGCAGGGTCAAGCACCGCAAGCAGCACCACCCGAAGCGCAGTGGCATGGCCAAGGGTGGCACCGAGCTGGCCTTCGGTGAGTACGGCATCCAGGCCGTGACCCCGGCTTACGTGACGAACCGTCAGATCGAGTCCGCTCGTATCGCGATGACCCGTCACATCAAGCGTGGCGGCAAGGTCTGGATCAACATTTACCCGGACCGCCCGCTCACGAAGAAGCCGGCCGAAACCCGCATGGGTTCCGGTAAGGGTTCTCCCGAGTGGTGGGTCGCGAACGTCAAGCCCGGTCGGGTGATGTTCGAGCTGTCCTTCCCGAACGAAAAGGTTGCCAAGGAGGCGCTGACCCGCGCCGCCCACAAGCTTCCGATGAAGTGCCGCATCGTGCGGCGCGAGGCAGGTGAGTCGTGATGGCGGCCGGTATCAAGGCGACCGAGCTGCGCGAGCTGAATGACGAGGACCTCGTCGGCAAGCTTCGTGAGGCCAAGGAGGAGCTGTTCAACCTCCGCTTCCAGGCGGCGACCGGACAGCTCGAGAACCACGGTCGGCTCAAGTCCGTCCGTAAGGACATCGCCCGGATCTACACCCTGATGCGCGAGCGCGAGCTGGGCATCGAGACGGTGGAGAGCGCCTGATGAGCGAGAAGAATGTGACTGAGACCAACGACCGCGGCTTCCGCAAGACCCGTGAGGGTCTCGTCGTCAGCGACAAGATGGACAAGACCGTCGTCGTCGCCGTCGAGGACCGTGTCAAGCACGCGCTGTACGGCAAGGTCATCCGCCGTACGAACAAGCTCAAGGCGCACGACGAGCAGAACGCTGCCGGTGTCGGCGACCGTGTCCTCCTCATGGAGACCCGGCCGCTGTCCTCCACCAAGCGCTGGCGCATCGTCGAGATCCTCGAGAAGGCCAAGTAGGCAGTTCCCGCAAGGGAATTTCCGTTAGTTCAGCCTGAGCGTTTCCGCTCAGGTCAGTTCCGCCAGGCTCGGCAGGGACTTCGTTCGAAGTCCCTGCCGGGAACCGGCAGACGATCAGGAGATAGACGTGATCCAGCAGGAGTCGCGACTTCGGGTCGCCGACAACACGGGTGCGAAGGAAATTCTCACCATCCGTGTTCTCGGTGGCTCGGGTCGCCGCTACGCGGGCATCGGTGACGTCATTGTCGCCACCGTGAAGGACGCGATCCCCGGTGGCAACGTGAAGAAGGGTGACGTCGTCAAGGCCGTCATCGTTCGCACCGTCAAGGAGCGCCGCCGTCCCGACGGCTCGTACATCCGCTTCGACGAGAACGCGGCCGTCATCCTCAAGAACGATGGCGACCCCCGCGGCACCCGTATCTTCGGCCCGGTGGGCCGTGAGCTGCGCGAGAAGAAGTTCATGAAGATCATCTCGCTCGCGCCGGAGGTGCTGTAACCGATGAAGATCAAGAAGGGCGACCTGGTCCAGGTCATCACCGGTAAGGACAAGGGTAAGCAGGGCAAGGTCATTCAGGCCTTCCCCCGCGAGGACCGTGTCCTGGTCGAGGGTGTCAACCGGGTCAAGAAGCACACCAAGGCCGGCCAGACCGCCCGCGGTTCGCAGACCGGCGGCATCGTCACCACCGAGGCCCCGATCCACGTCAGCAACGTTCAGCTGGTTGTGGAGAAGGACGGCAACAAGGTTGTCACCCGCGTCGGGTTCCGGTTCGACGATGACGGCAACAAGATCCGCGTTGCCAAGCGGACCGGTGAGGACATCTGATGACTGCCACCACCAACGCGCCGCGCCTCAAGCAGCGCTACCGCGAAGAAATCGCCGGGAAGCTGAAGGACGAGTTCTCGTACGAGAACGTCATGCAGATCCCCGGCCTGACCAAGATCGTGGTCAACATGGGTGTGGGCGACGCCGCCCGCGACTCCAAGCTGATCGACGGTGCCATCAAGGACCTCACCACGATCACCGGCCAGAAGCCGGCCGTCACCAAGGCCCGTAAGTCCATCGCGCAGTTCAAGCTGCGCGAGGGCCAGCCGATCGGTGCCCACGTCACCCTCCGCGGTGACCGCATGTGGGAGTTCCTGGACCGCCTGCTGTCGCTCGCGCTGCCGCGCATCCGCGACTTCCGTGGTCTGTCCCCGAAGCAGTTCGACGGTCGGGGCAACTACACCTTCGGTCTCACGGAGCAGGTCATGTTCCACGAGATCGACCAGGACAAGATCGACCGGACGCGGGGCATGGACATCACCGTGGTCACCACGGCGTCCAACGACGATGAGGGCCGTGCCCTGCTTCGTCACCTCGGCTTCCCGTTCAAGGAGAACTGACCGTGGCGAAGAAGGCTCTGATCGCTAAGGCGGCTCGTAAGCCGAAGTTTGCTGTCCGCGCGTACACGCGTTGCCAGCGCTGCGGCCGGCCGCACTCCGTCTACCGCAAGTTCGGCCTGTGCCGCGTGTGCCTTCGTGAGATGGCTCACCGTGGCGAGCTGCCGGGCGTGACCAAGAGCTCCTGGTAAACCCTAGTTGGGTTTACCCGGAGGCTCTCGGTAAGCATCGGTCGGCAGGTGCCCCGCCCTTTATCCCGTAGGGTAGAAGGGTTGGGCGCCCCGCCGCCCGAGACCGACCGCGGGCACCGCCCGCATAACGTCGCTTACTACGCCGTAGGTCCCCGCGCCGCACCCGTCCCGACTCTGATCGGGGAGAGGGATGGCGCACATAGGAAACCCCGGCGAGAGAGGCCGAAGGCCAATTCATGACCATGACTGATCCCATCGCAGACATGCTGACCCGTCTGCGTAACGCGAACTCGGCGTACCACGACACCGTCGTGATGCCGCACAGCAAGATCAAGTCGCACATCGCGGAGATCCTCCAGCAGGAGGGTTACATCACCGGCTGGAAGGTCGAGGACGCCGAGGTTGGCAAGAACCTCACCCTCGACCTGAAGTTCGGCCCGAACCGCGAGCGCTCGATCGCCGGCATCAAGCGGATTTCGAAGCCGGGCCTGCGGGTCTACGCAAAGTCCACCAACCTGCCGAAGGTCCTCGGCGGCCTGGGCGTGGCGATCATCTCCACGTCCCACGGTCTCCTGACCGGTCAGCAGGCCAGCAAGAAGGGCGTGGGTGGGGAAGTCCTCGCCTACGTCTGGTAACCAGGGAACGGAGGAATAGCTAATGTCGCGTATTGGCAAGCTGCCCATCCAGGTTCCCGCTGGTGTGGACGTCACCATTGATGGCCGCAAGGTGTCGGTCAAGGGCCCCAAGGGTTCCCTTGAGCACACCGTCGCCGCGCCCATCGAGGTCGCCAAGGGTGAAGACGGCGTCATCGCCGTCACCCGCCCGAACGACGAGCGTCAGAACAAGGCCCTGCACGGCCTGTCCCGCACGCTGGTGGCGAACATGATCACCGGCGTGACCACGGGCTACAGCAAGGCACTTGAGATCAGCGGTGTCGGCTACCGAGTTCAGGCGAAGGGCTCCAACCTGGAGTTCGCGCTGGGCTACAGCCACCCCATCGTCGTCGAGGCACCCGAAGGCATCTCCTTCAAGGTCGAGTCCCCGACCAAGCTCAGCGTCGAGGGCATCGACAAGCAGAAGGTGGGCGAGGTTGCGGCCAACATCCGCAAGCTCCGCAAGCCCGACCCGTACAAGGCCAAGGGCGTCAAGTACGCCGGCGAGGTCATCCGCCGCAAGGTCGGAAAGGCTGGTAAGTAAGCCATGGCATACGGTGTGAAGATCGCCAAGGGCAACGCCCGTAAGGGTGCCGCCCTCAAGCGGCGCCACATCCGCATCCGTAAGCGGATCGCGGGTACCCCGGCGCGTCCGCGCCTCGTCGTGACGCGTTCCAACCGCGGCATCACCGCCCAGGTCATCGACGACATCGCGGGCCACACGCTCGCGTCGGCGTCGCACCTGGACGCGTCGATCCGTGGTGGCGAAGGCAGCAAGGGCGACCAGGCCAAGCAGGTCGGTTCCCTGGTCGCCGAGCGCGCCAAGGCCGCGGGTGTCGAGACCGTCGTGTTCGACCGCGGTGGCAACCAGTACGCCGGGCGCATTGCCGCTCTGGCGGACGCCGCCCGCGAAGCCGGGCTGAAGTTCTAAGCCCCGGTTCCGGAGCTAGCGGACGTAACAGAGAGAGGTAAATCCAATGGCTGGACCCCAGCGCCGCGGGAGCGGTGCCGGTGGCGGCGAGCGGCGGGACCGGAAGGGTCGCGACGGTGGCGCTGCCGCCGAGAAGACCGCATACGTTGAGCGCGTTGTCGCGATCAACCGTGTCGCCAAGGTTGTCAAGGGTGGTCGCCGTTTCAGCTTCACCGCGCTGGTCGTGGTGGGCGACGGTGACGGCACCGTAGGTGTCGGATACGGCAAGGCCAAGGAAGTTCCCGCGGCCATCGCCAAGGGCGTCGAAGAGGCCAAGAAGAGCTTCTTCAAGGTCCCGCGTATCCAGGGCACCATCCCTCACCCGATCCAGGGCGAGAAGGCTGCGGGCGTTGTCCTGCTCAAGCCTGCTTCCCCCGGTACCGGTGTGATCGCCGGTGGTCCCGTGCGCGCCGTTCTGGAGTGCGCGGGCATCCACGACGTCCTGAGCAAGTCGCTCGGCTCGTCGAACCCGATCAACATCGTGCACGCCACGGTGACCGCGCTTCAGGGCCTTCAGCGCCCCGAGGAGATCGCGGCCCGTCGTGGCCTGCCGCTGGAGGACGTCGCTCCCGCCGCTCTGCTGCGGGCGCGTGCAGGGGTGACCGCGTAATGGCGCACCTCAAGATCACGCAGACGAAGTCCTACATCGGTAGCAAGCAGAACCACCGCGACACCCTGCGTTCGCTCGGGCTCAAGCGCCTGAACGACTCGGTTGTCAAGGAGGACCGCCCCGAGTTCCGCGGCATGGTGCACACCGTCCGCCACCTCGTGACGGTTGAGGAGGTCGACTGACATGGCGGAGAACAACCCGCTGAAGGTCCACAACCTCCGTCCTGCCCCGGGCGCCAAGACCGCCAAGACCCGTGTGGGTCGTGGTGAGGCGTCCAAGGGTAAGACCGCTGGTCGTGGTACCAAGGGCACGAAGGCCCGTTACCAGGTTCCGGAGCGCTTCGAGGGTGGGCAGATGCCCCTCCACATGCGTCTCCCGAAGCTCAAGGGCTTCAAGAACCCCGCCCACAAGCAGTTCCAGGTCGTGAACCTGGAGAAGCTGACCGCGCTCTACCCCCAGGGTGGCGAGGTTACGGTGGCCGATCTGGTCGCCAAGGGTGCTGTTCGCAAGAACGAGCTCGTCAAGGTGCTCGGCGCCGGCGAGGTCTCCGTGGCGCTGCAGGTGACGGTTGACGCCGTCTCCGGCTCCGCCAAGGAGAAGATCGCCGCTGCCGGCGGCACCGTCACCGAACTCATCTGAGTTCGTTGGTTCAACTGACCGGGGATGCCCATTGATTGGGGCATCCCCGGTTGGTCGTTCCACGGGGGTACGGACGCCGGTAAGGTGGCGTGCACTGTTGTTTTTTCCGGGCTTGCCCCGGAACACCGCCGCACGGGCCGTGCCTGTGCGGTAATTGGCCGCTAAGTATTCGTCGATCCTCAAGACCGTCACCTCTCGCTCACGAGGCGGGAGGCGCAGGAGGCACCGTGCTCACCGCGTTCGCCCGAGCGTTCAAGACGCCCGACCTGCGCAAGAAGCTGCTGTTCACATTGGGCATCATCGTGCTCTACCGGATCGGAGCGCACGTCCCGGTCCCCGGGGTGAACTACGCGAACGTCGAGACCTGCATGAAGCAGGCCGGCGGCAACAGCGGGTTGTTCGCCCTGGTGAACATGTTCAGCGGTGGTGCGCTGCTTCAGATCACGATCTTCGCGCTGGGGATCATGCCGTACATCACGGCGAGCATCATCCTCCAGCTGCTGACCGTCGTGATCCCCCGTCTGGAGGCCCTCAAGAAGGAGGGGCAGACCGGCCAGGCAAAGATCACCCAGTACACGCGCTATCTGACGGTGGCGCTCGCGATCCTGCAGGGCACCGGTCTGGTGGCCACCGCCCGCAGCGGAGCGCTCTTCCAGAACTGCCCGGTCGCCAGCGAGATCGTTCCCAACGACTCGATCTTCACCACCATCACGATGGTCATCACGATGACCGCCGGTACGGCCCTGATCATGTGGCTCGGCGAGATGGTGACCGACCGCGGCATCGGCAACGGCATGTCGATCCTGATGTTCATCTCGATCGCCGCCGGTTTCCCGGGCGCGCTGTGGCAGATCAAGCTCCAGGGCAAGCTGGCCGACGGTTGGATCGAGTTCTTCGCGGTCATCGCGGTGGGTCTGGCGATGGTCGCCCTGGTGGTCTTCGTCGAGCAGGCCCAGCGGCGGATTCCGGTGCAGTACGCGAAGCGGATGATCGGCCGCCGGTCCTACGGCGGTACGTCCACTTACATCCCGCTCAAGGTGAATCAGGCGGGTGTGATTCCCGTCATCTTCGCGTCATCGCTGCTCTACATTCCAGCCCTCGTTGCACAGTTCAGCGGGTCGAAGGCGGCATGGGCGACCTGGGTCGCCACCAACTTCACCAAGGGAAATCACCCGGTTTACATCGTTACGTACTTCCTGCTGATCGTCTTCTTCGCCTTTTTCTACGTCGCCATCTCCTTCAACCCCGAAGAAGTTGCCGACAACATGAAGAAGTATGGTGGCTTCATCCCGGGCATCCGGGCTGGTCGCCCGACGGCCGAGTACCTCAGCTACGTGCTCAACCGGATCACGTGGCCGGGCTCGCTGTACCTGGGGCTGATCGCGCTCGTACCAACAGTGGCGTTGGTGCTTTTCAACGCGAACCAGAACTTCCCGTTCGGCGGGACGAGCATCCTGATCATCGTGGGTGTGGGTCTGGAGACCGTGAAGCAGATCGAGAGCCAGCTCCAGCAGCGCAACTACGAAGGGTTCCTCCGCTGATGCGAATCGTCCTCGTCGGACCTCCGGGGGCCGGCAAGGGTACGCAGGCTGCGTACCTTGCCAAGAACCTCGAGATCCCGCACATCTCCACGGGCGACCTTTTCCGCGCCAACATCAGCCAGGGCACGCCCCTGGGGCTCAAGGCGAAGTCGTTCATGGACTCCGGAAACCTGGTACCGGACGAGGTCACGATCGGCATGGCCGAGGACCGCCTGGAGCAGCCGGACGCTGCCAAGGGGTTCCTGCTGGACGGGTTCCCGCGCAACCTCAAGCAGGCCGAGGCGCTCGACGTCTACCTCAAGGGCAACGGCATCAAGCTGGATGCCGTGCTCGATCTCGAGGTGCCCGAGGAAGAGGTCGTGAAGCGGATCGCCGGACGGCGCATCTGCCGCAGCAACTCCGCGCACGTCTTCCACGTCGAGTACAAGAAGCCGGCCGCCGAGGGTGTCTGCGACGAGTGCGGTGGCGAGCTGTACCAGCGTGACGACGACCACGAGGACACGGTCCGCAAGCGCCTCGAGGTCTACCACTCGGAGACCGAGCCGATCATCGACTACTACAAGGCCCAGGGCCTCGTGGTCACGATCCCGGCCCTCGGCAAGGTCGAAGAGGTCACCCAGCGCTCGATGAAGGCGCTGGGCCGCGGCGAATAAGCACGCCGCACAGGCTCCGTATACGGCCGCGATGCCCGGCAAGGGCGTCGCGGCCGTATCGTATGGAGGGGGCGGGCGCGCCCGCGTGGTGCCGGTC
Source organism: Streptomyces sp. NPDC048248 (assembly GCF_043201875.1). Taxonomy (NCBI): domain Bacteria; kingdom Bacillati; phylum Actinomycetota; class Actinomycetes; order Kitasatosporales; family Streptomycetaceae; genus Streptomyces; species Streptomyces sp. NPDC048248. The sequence goes on along the minus strand of NZ_JBICZL010000004.1, from coordinate 409,524 downwards.
GGCACGCGCGAGACGCAGTTGTCGTAATCGTCGGTTCAGGAAGGCGTCAGGCGCCATGGTGGAGATCAAGACCCCGGAGCAGATCGCGAAGATGCGTGAGGCGGGGCTGGTGGTCGCCGCCATTCACGCGGCGACGCGGGAGGTCGCGGTGCCCGGCGCCTCGACCAAGGACCTGGACGACGCGGCCCGCAAGGTGCTCGCCGATCACGGCGCGAAGTCGAACTTCCTCGGCTACGGCGGCTTCCCCGCCACGATCTGTACCTCGGTGAACGACGTGGTGGTCCATGGCATCCCCGACGCGGAGACGGTGCTGAAGGACGGCGACATCATCTCCATCGACTGCGGCGCGATCATCGACGGCTGGCACGGCGACGCCGCGTACACCGCGTTCGTGGGATCCGGTCACTCCGCGGAGCTGGTCGAGCTCAGCCGGGTGACCGAGGAGTCGATGTGGGCCGGTATCGCGGCCGTCGCCAAGGGCAACCGGCTGGTGGACATCTCCAAGGCGATCGAGGGCTACATCCGGCGCCAGCCGCGGCCCGCGAGTGGTAAGTACGGCATCGTGGAGGACTACGGCGGCCACGGCATCGGCTCGCAGATGCACATGGACCCGCACCTGCTGAACTACGTCGACCGAAAGCGCGGCCGCGGCCCGAAGCTGGTGCCCGGTTTCTGCATCGCGATCGAGCCGATGGTCAACCTCGGCACGGCCAAGACGCACGTCCTCGAGGACGACTGGACGGTCAAGACGAACGACGGCAGCTGGTCCTCGCACTGGGAGCACTCCGTCGCGCTGACCGAGAACGGCCCGCTGGTGCTGACCGCCGTGGACGGCGGCAAGGCGAAGCTCGCGGAGCTCGGAATCACCGTCGCTCCGGACCCCGCGGCCAAGGCATAAGGGTCCCGAGCAGGGCCGCTGCGCTTAAGGATCACGGCTGGTGGGCAATAATCGTGGATTCGTCTTTTCGAGAGCGCTGACGTAGACTGACGCGTCGGCTCTCGTGCATCCGTGTGTCTGCTTCTCGAAGCGGTCCCGCAGGAGAGTCGATCAAGGTAGCCGATTCGAAAGGCGAAGCGTGGCCAAGAAGCAAGGTGCCATCGAGATCGAGGGCACCGTGATCGAGTCTCTGCCGAACGCGATGTTCAAGGTAGAACTCCAGAACGGTCACAAGGTCCTCGCGCACATCAGCGGCAAGATGCGGATGCACTACATCCGTATTCTTCCTGATGACCGGGTTGTGGTGGAGCTTTCTCCCTACGACCTCACGCGTGGCCGGATCGTCTACCGCTACAAGTAGATCTTGTCGGCGCCCCGCTCCCGTGGGGTGACGGCACTGACCCGGAGAACCTCACATCCCATGAAGGTCAAGCCGAGCGTCAAGAAGATCTGCGACAAGTGCAAGGTGATCCGCCGTCACGGTCGGGTCATGGTCATCTGCGACAACCTGCGCCACAAGCAGCGCCAGGGCTGACGCACGCCGACCAACCTGCATTTCGCAGTACTTCGCGCGACGCAAGCACATACGTACATACGCAGTCACCCGACCCCGCATCTGTTGCGTGGGGACGACACCCCCGGCTCGGAGGCCGGGGACCCGGCTCGTAATTCTTCAGAGTCTTACGGGAACGGTGCTGCGGAAGACCTCCGAATAGCCATCAGGAGCCACATCAATGGCACGCCTCGCAGGCGTTGATCTCCCGCGCGAAAAGCGTGTGGAGGTCGCCCTCACCTACGTCTTCGGTATCGGGCGCACGCTGTCGCAGCAGACCCTCGCCGCCACCGGCGTGAACCCGGACACCCGGGTCCGCGACCTGGCCGAGGAAGACCTGGTCAAGATCCGCGAGTACGTGGACAACAACCTCCAAACCGAGGGTGACCTCCGTCGCGAGATTCAGGCCGACATCCGCCGCAAGGTTGAGATCGGCTGCTACCAGGGTCTGCGTCACCGTCGCGGTCTGCCGGTGCACGGTCAGCGCACCAGCACGAACGCCCGTACCCGCAAGGGTCCGCGTCGCGCGATCGCCGGCAAGAAGAAGCCGGGCAAGAAGTAGTCCTCACCGGACGCACTGCGGTGTTCCGGGGGTCCACCCCCAGGCCGCCGCAGGCCATCGCGGTCCGAGTAGTAGGACCGACCACCTCCACGGGAGTAATGAATGCCTCCGAAGGGCCGTACGGCCGGCGCCAAGAAGGTGCGCCGCAAGGAGAAGAAGAACGTCGCCCACGGGCACGCTCACATCAAGAGCACGTTCAACAACACCATCGTTTCGATCACGGACCCCACGGGCAACGTGATCTCCTGGGCCTCTGCCGGCCACGTCGGCTTCAAGGGCTCGCGCAAGTCCACCCCCTTCGCCGCGCAGATGGCCGCCGAGTCGGCCGCCCGCCGCGCGCAGGAGCACGGCATGCGCAAGGTCGACGTCTTCGTCAAGGGTCCCGGCTCCGGCCGTGAGACCGCGATCCGCTCCCTCCAGGCCACCGGCCTCGAGGTGGGTTCGATCCAGGACGTCACCCCCACTCCGCACAACGGATGCCGCCCGCCCAAGCGTCGCCGCGTCTGACCAGCTGAAGTAGGAGACAAAATAATATGGCGCGTTACACCGGGGCCGACTGCAAGCGTTGCCGTCGGGAGAAGCAGAAGCTGTTCCTCAAGGGCAGCAAGTGTGAGAGCGCAAAGTGCCCGATCGAGATTCGTCCTTACCCCCCGGGTGAGCACGGACGCGGGCGCACCAAGGACAGCGAGTACCTGCTCCAGCTTCGTGAGAAGCAGAAGTGCAGCCGTATCTACGGTGTCCTTGAGAAGCAGTTCGTGAACTACTACAAGGAAGCGAACCAGAAGACCGGCAAGACCGGTGAGAACCTTCTGCGCATCCTTGAGACTCGTCTCGACAACGTGGTCTACCGGGCCGGCTTTGCCAAGTCCCGCGACCACGCGCGTCAGCTGGTCCGTCACGGACACATCAACGTGAACGGCCGCAAGACCGACATTCCGTCGGCTCGTGTGGCGGCGAACGACATCATCGAGGTCCGCGAGGGCTCTCGGAACCTGACCCCGTTCGCGGTGGCGCAGGCCGAGGCCGGCGACAGGACGGTTCCGGCCTGGCTGGAAGCGATCCCGTCGAACCTCCGGGTTCTCGTGCACAGCATGCCCGAGCGCCAGGTGATCGACACCCAGGTGCAGGAGCAGCTGATCGTTGAGCTCTACTCGAAGTAGTAGCGCAATGGTCCGGGCGGTACGGAGCCATTGGCGCCGTACCGCCCGTACCCTTTGAAGTACAGCGGACGTCAAATAGCGGGCGTCCACGACTGAAGGATCGAACACCATGCTGATTGCTCAGCGTCCCTCGTTGACCGAAGAGGTCGTCGACGAATACCGCTCCCGGTTCGTGATCGAGCCGCTGGAGCCGGGCTTCGGCTACACCCTCGGAAACTCCCTGCGTCGTACGCTCCTCTCCTCGATCCCGGGTGCGGCGGTCACGTCCATCCGCATCGACGGTGTCCTGCACGAGTTCACCACCGTGCCGGGCGTCAAGGAGGACGTCACCGACCTCATCCTCAACATCAAGCAGCTGGTCGTCTCCTCGGAGCACGACGAGCCGGTCGTGATGTACCTGCGCAAGCAGGGTCCCGGCCTGGTCACCGCTGCTGACATCGCGCCCCCGGCCGGTGTCGAGGTGCACAACCCGGACCTGGTCCTCGCCACGCTCAACGGCAAGGGCAAGCTGGAGATGGAGCTGACCGTCGAGCGCGGTCGCGGCTACGTCTCCGCCGTCCAGAACAAGCAGGTGGGCCAGGAGATCGGCCGTATCCCGGTCGACTCCATCTACTCGCCGGTGCTCAAGGTCACGTACAAGGTCGAGGCGACCCGTGTCGAGCAGCGCACCGACTTCGACAAGCTGATCGTCGACGTCGAGACCAAGCAGGCCATGCGTCCGCGTGACGCCATGGCGTCGGCCGGTAAGACCCTGGTCGAGCTGTTCGGTCTGGCGCGCGAGCTCAACATCGACGCCGAGGGCATCGACATGGGCCCCTCGCCCACGGACGCCGCCCTGGCCGCCGACCTGGCGCTGCCGATCGAGGAGCTGGAGCTCACGGTCCGCTCGTACAACTGCCTCAAGCGCGAGGGCATCCACTCGGTGGGCGAGCTCGTCGCCCGCTCCGAGGCGGACCTGCTCGACATCCGCAACTTCGGTGCGAAGTCGATCGACGAGGTCAAGGCGAAGCTGGCCGGCATGGGCCTGGCGCTCAAGGACAGCCCGCCCGGATTCGACCCGACCGCCGCTGCCGACGCCTTCGGCGCCGACGACGATGCGGACGCCGGGTTCGTGGAGACCGAGCAGTACTGACCGTGTACGGCTGGGGTCCGGGAGAGTTTCCCGGGCCCCAGCCGTGCTGACCACCGGCCTGGGTTTCCGGCTGGGGGTCCGGGGGTCATTCCCCGGGGAATGCAGCAATCTTCCGCGGGGCGGCCGCCTCGTGGGAACTGACACCGGTACCTGATACGGCCGGTGCAGCAATGAAGGAGAAACACCATGCCGAAGCCCGCCAAGGGTGCCCGTCTGGGCGGCAGCGCCGCGCACGAGCGTCTGATGCTGCGGAACCTGGCCACCGCTCTCTTCGAGCACGGTCGCATCACGACGACCGAGGCCAAGGCCCGTCGTCTGCGCCCGTACGCCGAGCGTCTGGTGACCAAGGCGAAGAAGGGCGACCTTCACAACCGCCGTCAGGTCATGCAGCTGATCTCCGACAAGAGCGTCGTCCACACGCTCTTCACCGAGGTCGGTCCGCGGTTCGAGAACCGCCCGGGTGGCTACACCCGTATCACCAAGATCGGTAACCGTCGTGGCGACAACGCTCCCATGGCCGTCATCGAGCTGGTGGAGGCGCTGACCGTGGCCCAGCAGGCCACCGGTGAGGCCGAGGCCGCCACCAAGCGTGCGGTCAAGGAAGACGCGCTGAAGAAGGACGAGGCCGCCGAGGCCAAGGCCGACGAGGCGCCGGCCGAGGAGTCCAAGGACGCCTGAGGCTGTCTGTGTGCGCGGACGGGTCCGTTCCCTCTGGGGAGCGGGCCCGTTCCGTATGTCCGGGGGCAGGTCTTTCGAGGGTGTGGGTTTTGAGAGGATCGCGGCGTGAGCGATGAGGTGGAGCCCGGGTACGTACGGGTGCGGTTGGACCTTTCCTATGACGGGAAGGACTTCTCGGGCTGGGCGAAACAGCGCGAGCGGCGCACCGTGCAGGGCGAGGTGGAGAGCGCGCTGCGGACGGTGACGCGGTCGGACGAGACGTATGAGCTCACGGTCGCCGGACGGACGGACGCGGGGGTGCACGCGCGCGGGCAAGTGGCGCACGTGGATCTGCCGGAGTCGGTGTGGGCCGAGCACGGGGACCGGCTGCTGCGCCGGCTGGCCGGGCGGCTGCCCAAGGACGTCCGGGTGTGGCGGGCCGTGGAGGCGCCGTACGGCTTCAACGCGCGGTTCTCGGCGATCTGGCGCCGCTATGCCTACCGGGTGACCGATCACCCGGGCGGTGTGGACCCGCTGCTGCGCGGCCACGTGCTCTGGCACGACTGGGAGCTGGACGTCGATGCGATGAACGCGGCGTCGCAGGCGCTGCTGGGGGAGCACGACTTCGCGGCGTACTGCAAGCGCCGGGAGGGCGCGACCACGATCCGGACGCTGCAGACGCTGAGCTGGGAGCGCGGTGCGGACGGGATCGTCACGGCGACGGTGCGGGCCGACGCGTTCTGCCACAACATGGTGCGGTCGCTGGTCGGCGCGCTGCTCTTCGTCGGGGACGGGCACCGGCCGGTGGAGTGGGCGGGCAAGGTGCTGGCCGCGGGGGTGCGGGACTCGGCGGTGCATGTGGTGCGGCCGCACGGGCTGACGCTGGAGGAGGTCGGCTATCCGGCCGACGAGCTGCTGATGGCCCGCAATCTGGAGGCGCGCAACAAGCGGACCCTGCCCGGTGCGGCGGGGAGCGCCCCGGGGACGGGCGGCTGCTGCTGAGGCGGGCGGGGGGCGTCGCGCCCGCGGGCGCCACCGGGAGGGTGGCGCCCGCGTCGGGGGTGGCTCGGACGGCGGCGCCCGGCCCGGTTCAGGACTGCTTCTGAGCCCGTTCCTGGGCTTCCCTCGCCTGCTCCCGGGCGGCCTGGGTCGCCTGGTCCTTGCCGCGCTGGGTGATCTGGTTGAAGGCGTACCCGGCGGCGTCCCCGCCGATCCGGCGGGCCTGGGCCTCCGAGCCGGTGACACTCTTGCCGTTGGTGAAGCCGGAGATGGTGAAGTAGGCGTAGCGACCGGTGGCGTTCGCGGTCATCAGGCACTTCGTGCCCTGGCAGAACGACGCGGGGACGCCGTCACCGGCGAGCGGGGCGAGATTGGGCTTGCTCTGGTTCTTGACCCGCTCCGCCTTCGCCGGGGAGTCGAAGACCGCGATGCCGACGGTGACCGCCATGCCGCCCTTGGAGTAGGTGGCGCGCAGCAGCTGCGAGCAGCCGTTGTGGGACAGCAGGGAGCCGAGGGCGCCCTGGGCGGCGGCGGTGCAGTCCTTGGTGGAGGAGGTCTTCGCGCGCGCGTAGGTGTTCTCGCCCACGACCATCTTCTTCTGCGGGAAGAGAGTGGCGGGAGTGAGGGGGGCCTTGTCCTTCGCCGGGTCGGAGATGTAGTCGCGAGGGTTCGGCGGGGGCGGGACGGAGACATCCGGGAAGGACGGTTTGTCGTCCGGTTCCTCGGTCAGGCCGGACGCCGAGGGCGGCGCCGACGCGCTGCCGCCTTTCGGGTCGCTTCCGCTGGTCATGACGGCGGCGGCCACGATGCCGGCCACCGCGACCGTCGCGAGCGCACCACCGCCGATGTACATCCAGCGCTTGCGGCGGGCGCGTGCTTCGCTCTCTTCGGCGAGTGCGTCCCAGTCCGGGGTCGTGCCCCCGGGGCCGTCGAACGGCCCCCCTTGCCCAAAGCTCATGCCGCGCATCCTAAACCGATTGGTGGAATGCGCGACGGGCCGTGAGAATCCAGCCCATGGGACATCTTGAAGCCGGGCATCTGGAGTACTACCTGCCGGACGGGAGGGTCCTGCTGGGGGACGTGTCCTTCCGGGTGGGGGAGGGCGCCTCGGTGGCGTTGGTGGGGGCCAACGGCGCGGGCAAGACGACGCTGCTGCGGCTGATCGCGGGGGAGCTGCGGCCGCACGGCGGGGCGGTGACGGTCAGCGGTGGCCTGGGGGTGATGCCGCAGTTCGTCGGGTCGGTGCGGGACGAGCGGACGGTGCGCGATCTGCTGGTGTCCGTCGCGCAGCCGCGGATCCGGGAGGCGGCCGCGGCGGTGGACGCCGCCGAGCTGGCAATCATGACCTCGGACGACGAGGACGCGCAGATGGCATACGCGCAGGCGCTCAGCGACTGGGCGGAGGCCCGTGGCTACGAGGCCGAGACGGTCTGGGACATCTGCACCACGGCCGCGCTCGGCATGCCGTACGAGAAGGCGCAGTGGCGGCAGGTCCGGACGCTGTCCGGGGGCGAGCAGAAGCGGCTGGTGCTGGAGTCGCTGCTGCGGGGCACCGACGAGGTGCTGCTGCTGGACGAGCCGGACAACTATCTGGACGTGCCCGGCAAGCGGTGGCTCGAGGAGCAGCTGCGCGAGACCCGTAAGACGGTGCTGTTCGTCTCGCACGACCGGGAGCTGCTGGCCCGCTCCGCGGAGAAGATCGTCAGCGTCGAGCCGGGGCCCGCGGGCTCCGATGTGTGGGTGCACGGCGGCGGCTTCGCGACCTACCACGCGGCACGCAAGGAGCGCTTCGCGCGCTTCGAGGAGCTGCGGCGGCGGTGGGACGAGAAACACGCCCAGCTCAAGAAGCTGGTGCTGTCCCTGCGGCAGGCGGCCTCGGTCAGCCATGAGCTGGCGTCGCGCTACGCGGCGGCCCAGACCCGGCTGCGGAAGTTCGAGGAGGCCGGCCCGCCGCCGGAGCCCCCGCGCGAGCAGGACATCACGATGCGGCTGCACGGCGGCCGTACCGGCGTCCGGGCGATCACCTGCGAGGGGCTGGAGCTGACCGGCCTGATGAAGCCCTTCGACCTGGAGATCTTCTACGGCGAGCGGGTCGCTGTGCTGGGGTCGAACGGCTCGGGCAAGTCGCACTTCCTGCGGCTGCTGGCCGGTGACCAGGAGAACCCAGTGGCGCACTCCGGGAAGTGGAAGCTGGGCGCCCGCGTCGTCCCGGGGCACTTCGCGCAGACGCACGCGCATCCGGAGCTGATGGGCCGCACGCTGCTGGACATCCTCTGGACCGAACACGCCAAGAACAAGGGCCAGGCGATGTCGGCGCTGCGCCGCTACGAGCTGGAGAAGCAGGCGGAGCAGCGCTTCGAGAAGCTCTCGGGGGGCCAGCAGGCCCGCTTCCAGATCCTGTTGCTCGAACTGTCGGGTACGACGGCGCTGCTGCTGGACGAGCCGACCGACAACCTGGACCTGGAGTCGGCGGAGGCGTTGCAGGAGGGGCTGGAGGCGTACGACGGGACGGTGGTCGCGGTGACGCACGACCGGTGGTTCGCACGGTCCTTCGACCGGTTCCTGGTCTTCGGGCAGGACGGCCTGGTGAGGGAGACCCCCGAGCCGGTGTGGGACGAACGCCGTGTCGAGCGGAAGCGCTGAGCGGGCGGCTCATAGCCTGACCACATGACTGCGGACGAAGCGGGCATTTCCGGCGTCAAGGGAATCGCGACACCGGCCACGGAGGGCGGGGCGGGGCGCGTCGCGGGAGACGAGCCGCCGCCGGTCGGGTGGCTGCTCGCCCCGGCTTCGTGGGTGCTGCGCGCGGTGGCGCTCGGCCTGCTTGCGGTGCTGGGCGCGCAGATGTACCGCACCAGCCCGAACGTCGGGATGGACAACGACTTCGTGGTGCGGGCCGCCCGGACGTTTCTGGACGGCGGCGCCCCGTACACCGACAGGCGGTTCCTGTACCTGCCCAGCGCGGTCCTGGCCGCGGTGCCGGAGGCGCTGCTCTCCCGGGGGCAGCTTCGGATGCTGGTCCTCGGCGTGGGGCAGGCGGCGGTGCTTGCGGGGTGGTGGGCGTCGCTGCGGATCTTCAAGGTGGCGGCGGGCAGCCGGCTCGCGGCGCTCGGCGTCGTCGGGCTGGTGTTCTTCGAGCCCTTTCGCAATGTGGTGAACATCGGGAACTGGACGCTGGCGTCCGTGGTCGCGCTGCCGTTCGCCCTGCTGTGTGCCCGGCGCGCGAGGTGGGTGGCGGCCGGGCTGGTGGTCGGGCTGGCGCTGGCGGTCAAGCCGATGCTGGTGCCGCTGTTGCTGCTGTTCGTCTTCGCGCGGCGGTGGCGGGCGCTGGCGACGGCGCTCGTGGTGCCGGTGGTGGCGTCGGTGCTCGCGGCGCTGATGATGCCGCGGCCGGAGATGTTCTTCACCCGGACGCTGCCGTTCCTGCTCGACGGGCAGGACGCCTTCGCCCGGCCCTTCGACGCCTCTCTCGGCATGATCCTCACGCGCTTCGGAGTGCCCGGGACGCTCGCGTACGGGGCGGCCGCGGCGGTGGCAGCGGCGGGCGTGGGCTGCGCCTGGCTGCGGTGGCGGCGGGGGGAGCGCGGGCCGCGGCGGCTGGTGGAGGCCGCGGCCATGCTGATGCTGTCGGCGTTCCTGGTCTCCCGGCCGTCCTTCGACCACTACCTGCTCGTGGTGCTGCTGCCGCTGCTGGCGTCGGTGGCGGTGGCCGGCTCGGTGCCGCGTACGGTGTGGTTCTGGGTGGCGCTGGTGCCGCAGGTCTCCGGCTTCGCCTGGCCGCATCTGGAGGCGATCCAGCGGCGGGCCTTCCGGGACGCCGCGACGCTGTGGCTGCTCGCCGCGGTGACCGCCCGGGGCTGTGTGCGGCGGCCTGTGGTGCGGACGGTGACCCTGGCGGAGACGGGGCAAGATCGCACGCCGGTTCGGGACGCGTTTTGACCCGTACGGGGTCGGGTCGGTATTCTGCGAGTTCGTTATGCGTATTGGCTTGCTCTATCTCACGTGAGGGGGCCTTACGCCGGTCCACCGGGCCGATTCCCAGAGGCGGACGATCGGGTTGCGTCACCCGTAGTGCCGCCAATGCTGGTGTGATCGACCGTGGGGACCAGTACAGGACCCTTTCCCCGAGGTCTTCGGACCGCGGGGAGACCCCACCTCTGAAGAAGCGAAGGCTACGACCGTGCGTACGTTCAGCCCCAAGCCCGGCGATGTTCAGCGCCAGTGGCACATCATTGACGCGCAGGACGTTGTCCTGGGCCGTCTGGCCACCCAGGCCGCGTCCCTCCTGAGGGGCAAGCACAAGCCGGTGTACGCGCCGCACGTTGACACCGGTGACTTCGTCATCATCGTCAACGCCGACAAGGTGCACCTCTCCGGCAACAAGCGGAGCCAGAAGATGGCCTACCGCCACTCCGGCTTCCCGGGTGGTCTGCGCTCCGTCCGCTACGACGAGCTGCTCGAGAAGAACCCCGAGAAGGCCGTCGAGAAGGCCATCAAGGGCATGCTCCCCAAGAACACCCTCGGCCGCCAGATGCTCTCGAAGCTGAAGGTCTACGCGGGCGCCGAGCACCCGCACGCTGCGCAGCAGCCGGTCCCGTTCGAGATCACCCAGGTCGCGCAGTAAGTCCGGCCACACCCCCTAAGACGAAAAGAATCTGAGGAGCATCGTGGCCGAGACCACTCCCGAGACCCCCGTCGTCGAGAACGAAGACGTGGCCGTCGAGGAATACACCACCGAGACCGAGGTCGTGGAGTCGGAGTACACCTCCGAGTCGCTCGCCTCCCGTTTCGGCGACCCGCAGCCGGCTGCCGGCCTGGGCCGTCGCAAGAACGCCATCGCCCGCGTCCGGATCGTTCCGGGCACCGGTCAGTGGAAGATCAACGGTCGCACCCTTGAGGGCTACTTCCCCAACAAGGTGCACCAGCAGGAAGTCAACGAGCCCTTCAAGGTGCTCGAGCTCGACAACCGCTACGACGTCGTCGCCCGCATCTCCGGCGGCGGCATCTCCGGCCAGGCCGGTGCGCTGCGTCTGGGCGTCGCCCGTGCGCTGAACGAGGCGGACGTGGACAACAACCGCGCCCCGCTGAAGAAGGCCGGCTTCCTCAAGCGCGACGACCGTGCGGTCGAGCGCAAGAAGGCCGGTCTCAAGAAGGCCCGCAAGGCGCCGCAGTACAGCAAGCGCTAACCGCGCTCGCTGCAGCTTGCAGCTCTTGGCGAACGCCCCGGTGGCACACTCCGTGCAGCCGGGGCGTTCGGCTTTCCAAGACCAGGGGCGTATACCTGGACTTCAGTCTCTGGTCCAAGCTCATCTACTCGGAGGACACCAGTGGGACGACTCTTCGGCACGGACGGTGTGCGCGGTGTCGCCAATGCCGATCTGACGGCGGAGCTCGCGCTCGGCCTGTCGGTCGCTGCGGCGCATGTACTCGCCGAGGAGGCACCAGGGCGAAGCCCGGTTGGCCAAGGGGGACGGGCGAGCGACGGTTCGGCGCTCGAAAGGCACCGGCCGGTGGCCGTCGTCGGGCGCGATCCCCGCGCGTCCGGGGAGTTCCTGGAGGCCGCAGTCGTCGCGGGCCTGGCCAGCGCCGGTGTCGACGTCCTGCGGGTGGGTGTGCTGCCGACCCCGGCGGTCGCGTATCTGACCGGCGCCCTCGGCGCCGACCTCGGTGTGATGCTCTCCGCAAGCCACAACCCGATGCCCGACAACGGCATCAAGTTCTTCGCCCGCGGCGGCCACAAGCTCGCCGACGAGCTGGAGGACCGCATCGAGGAGACCTACCGCGGCCACAGCACGGGTGAGCCGTGGAACCGGCCGACGGGCGAAGGCGTGGGGCGGGTCACCGTCTACGACGAGGGCTTCGACAACTACGTCGCGCACCTCGTCGGGGTCCTGCCCAACCGCCTGGACGGGCTGAAGATCGTCATCGACGGTGCGCACGGCGCCGCCTCGCGCGTCTCGCCCGAGGCGTTCGCCCGGGCCGGGGCCGACGTCATCACCATCGGTACCGACCCCGACGGCCTCAACATCAACGACGGCTGCGGCTCCACCCACCTCCAGCTGCTGCGCGAGGCCGTCGTCGAGCACGGCGCCGACCTGGGTGTCGCGCACGACGGCGACGCGGACCGCTGCCTTGCCGTCGACCAGGACGGCAACGAGATCGACGGCGACCAGATCCTGGCCGTCCTCGCCCTCGGCATGCGCGAGTCCGGCGCGCTGCGCAAGAACACCGTCGTCGCCACGGTCATGTCCAACCTGGGCTTCAAGCTGGCCATGGAGCGCGAGGGCATCGAGTTCCTCCGGACGGCGGTCGGCGACCGCTACGTCCTGGAGGAGATGAAGGCGGGCGGCTACGCGCTGGGCGGCGAGCAGTCCGGTCACGTCATCGTGCTCGACCACGCCACGACCGGCGACGGCACCCTGACCGGTCTGATGCTGGCGGCCCGGGTCGCCGCGACCGGCCGGTCCCTGGCCGACCTGGCGGGCGTCATGGAGCGGCTGCCGCAGATCCTCATCAACGTCCCCGACGTCGACAAGTCGCGGGTGACCACCTCGCCCGAGCTGACCACCGCGGTCACCGAGGCGGAGCGGGAGCTGGGCGCGACCGGCCGGGTGCTGCTGCGCTCCTCCGGCACCGAGCCGCTGGTCCGGGTCATGGTCGAGGCCGCCGACATCGAGCAGGCACGATCGGTCGCCGAGCGGCTCGCGGATGTCGTGAAGTCGGCGCTGGGATAGCGCCTGCCGGAATGGCCGCAGCGGGCCCGCTCTCCTTGTCCGGGGGAGCGGGCCCGCTGTCGTATCTGCGGGGTCAGGCGTAGGAACGGCGAGATCGTCGACGAGCCTGTTGCTGATGCGGGCATGGTGGGGCATGGGGTTGCACCGCGCATTCACCGTCCTGGTGCGGGCAAGCCGGTTTCACCGGCGGCGTGTTGGAGGCGGGGTGCCAACGTTGTGCCCAGAGGTTCTACGGCCCAGTACGGCTGGTGGGCTGAGGTGCGCGTTGGTGCGAAGCCGACGGATTCGGCCAGGTGGCTTCGTCGCTGTTCCGGAGGCGGAGAAACTGCGGTCGGGGCTTCGGCTCTGACGCGGTGCAAGTCTTGCGGCTCACTGCGAGCGCGGTCCTTCAGGCGGGGTGATGCGCCTGCGCCGGCTGGCGGTCCAGGACGTCGCACAGATAGTTCAGCTTCTGCTCGATCTGTTCCGCCCGGAGCCGCCCCCGATGCCAGGTGATCAGATCGTTTCCCTGGAATCGGAGAGGCTCTTCCTTGGCGCGGGGGTCGGAGGTGAGGAACTGTGCCAAGGGGCCGGTCAGGACGTTGCGCGCGGATTCTTCGTCGTTGGCGATCAGGCGAAATGCCTCGTCGAATTCGGGGTCGCCCAGCTCAATCACCTTGCCGCCGCCGAACAAGGCGTCCGTGCGCGCGTTCACCTTGTCCAGTGCCCGCGGCCGTTTGATGACCAACCGAGGTACGGAGGTCGTCGACGTCACGGCGAATACCGTGGAGTGCTGCACCGTGCTCGGACCGTCCGCGTCCATTCCGCGCGAGTGGTACTCGAAGCAGCAGATGGCGCGACCCCGGAATTCGCCGACAATTTGGTCCACAACGGGGATATTGGTGCCCTTCATGGGCAGTGGGCCCCCGCCGCAGTAGCGGTCTCCTCCGCCGGGGACCCAGGCGGTGTGGATCCAGCCCCGGCTTGCCGCCAACTGGAGTAGTTCTTCGCGCTGTTGGGGGCTTTGGTTGTCCCTTTTGTTCACGTACCGCGCGACCCAGATGAACAGTCCGAAGAAACCGGCGATGAAAAGGAACAAGCCGACAATGATGAGTGTTTCCCATGGCTCGCTCATGCGGCATGAGTATGTCGGACGGCCCTCCGAACGCAGGTGCCGGGGGCGGCCGGTGGGTGGGTCGACCCCGTTTGCCCTGCTCCGCAGATGACCTCTCAGGCCGTGCCGCCGCGTCGCCGCTGTCCGGCCCACAGGGCCTTCTGTGCCAGCAGGGTGGCCACCCCGGCCAGCACGATCCCCCCGAGGTTGAGCAGCAGCTGTTCCGACGAGCCGCGGGCCTGGGCGAACTGCCCGTAGCTGAGGGCGACCGCGGCGTTGGCGGCGGCCGGGACGGTGGTCACCGAGATGGCCACGCCGACCAGGGCGCCGGACTTGGAGGAGGTCAGCGAGAGCACACCGGCGATGCCGGCGAGGACGGCGACGACGAAGGAGAACCAGTCGGGCCGGTAGATGAAGTTGGTGTTGGGCCTGGTCGCCTTCAGGGCCTCGGCCTCGAAGAGCCCCACCGCGTCCATGAAGAACGCGAACCCGACCGTCACCACCATCGCCACCGCGAAGCCGACGACCAGCGCCACCACGGAGCGCCAGGCCAGCCGCGGGGCGCGCTGCACCAGCGCCGTACAGATGCCGGCCACCGGGCCGAACTCCGGGCCGACGGCCATCGCGCCGACGATCAGGATCGCGTTGTCCAGGACCACGCCGCAGGCCGCGATCATCGTGGCGAGCGTCAGGAACGCCAGGTAGGTGACGGAGAGGGTGGACTCCTCGTGGGTGGCGTCGGTGAGCGACTCCCACAGGACGGCGTCGGCGCCCTCGCCCGGTGCGTCGTCCTCGGCACGGTCGGCGCGCCGGGAGAGCGACAGGTCGATGTTCTCGACCGCGATCGAACCGGCCCGGTCCAGGCCCAGCTTGCGCAGCCGGTCCAGCAGCTCGTCGCCGGCCTCCCGGGCCACGTCGCACATCACCACGTCGCCCAGCGGATCGCGGGCGGCGCCGGTCAGGACGACCAGGTGGGCGGTGCCGACAGTGCTCTCCAGCAGCCGCACCACCTCATCCGTAAGGTCCGTCGGGACGATCAGACGCAGATGCAGCACGGGACAGGCTCCCAGGGGTCGAAGTGGGGGAAGGGCTCCGGGCGGCGCCGGGGGTCAGAGCTTGCGCAGGGACAGTCGCTGCACCTTGTGGTCGGGGCCCTTGCGCAGCACGAGGTTCGCGCGGCCGCGGGTGGGAGCGACATTCTGCTGGAGGTTGGGCTTGTTGACGGTGCGCCACATCTTCCGGGCGTAGTCCAGGGCCTCGTCCTCGGAGACCTGGGTGTACTTGCGGAAGTACGAGAACGGGTTCTGGAACGCGGTCTCGCGGAGCTTGCGGAAGCGGCCGAGATACCACTTCTCGATGTCCTCGGTGCGGGCGTCGACGTAGACGGAGAAGTCGAAGAAGTCGGCCAGTCCCAGGCGGGTGCGGCCGTCCTTGCCGGGGAGCGCGGGCTGCAGGACGTTCAGGCCCTCGACGATGAGGATGTCCGGGCGGCGTACGGTCAGCCGCTCGCCGGGCACGATGTCGTAGATCAGGTGGGAGTAGACCGGGGCGCCGACCTCGGCCTTGCCGGACTTCACATCGGCGACGAAGCGGGTCAGCGCCCGGCGGTCGTAGGACTCGGGAAACCCTTTGCGGGACATCAGGCCGCGCCGGTGCAGTTCGGCGTTGGGGAAGAGGAATCCGTCGGTGGTCACCAGCTCGACACGCGGATGCTCGGGCCATCGCGCGAGCAGGGCCTGGAGGAGCCGGGCGGTGGTGGACTTGCCGACCGCCACACTGCCCGCGACCCCGATGACGAACGGGGTGCCGGGCTGGGAGCCGTGGCCGCCGCCGGCGTCGCCGAGGAAGGTGTTCAGCGCCCCGCGCAGATTGCTGCTGGCGCCGACGTAGAGATTGAGCAGGCGGGACAGCGGCAGATAGACGTCGCGTACCTCGTCGAGGTCGATGACATCGCCCAGACCACGCAGCCGTTCGACCTCCTCCGCGGTCAGCGGCAGGGGGGTCTTCTCGCGCAGGGCGCTCCACTGCTCGCGGGTCAGATCGACGTACGGCGAGCTGTCGGCGCGGCGGCGCTGCTGCGGATCGGTCGTCAGGGGCACGCGCCCATTGTGCGCAGCCGCGGCGCACGGTTCATCCCGGGGTGGCCCCCCGGGGGCCGGGGGTGTGGCGACACGCCGCCAGGAGTGGCTTGTACGTGTCGCGGCCGGGTTGTGGACGTGGGGGTGTGGTTGGGGTGTCTCGACCGGCATGTCTGTACCGGGCAGGTATTCGCCGGTACGGTCTGCGGCGGGACACGGCGCCGATCGCGCGCCGGGGCGAAAGATGGGGGTGGGCGTGCGAGCGCGCCTTTTAGGTCTGCTGCGTCTGCGGGCCCGTGAGGAGAGCCGGGGCCGGGGGCGGACGGCCGTGTCGGACGGGTACGCGGAGCGGGTGCACGCCGAGCTGGCCGAGGAGCTGCCGGACGACGATCTGGGTGAGGATCTCGCCGACTTCCTGGACAGCTACGAGCGGGGCAGCAGGCCGGGTCCTGACGAGGAGGAGTTCTTGGCGACGGTGCGGGAGGCGCTGGAGCGGATAGAGCGCGGGCGAGGGGGCCGGCCGGGGATCGGGCCGGGAAGGCGATGACGCGGGGAGCGTGACCGGATCGGTGCGCGGCCACACGTCGGCCGGGGCCGGTGGCGGGCGTGGCACGTGGTGCGGCGCGCTTGAGGGCCCCCGTCGTAGGGTGCCTTCATGTGCGGAATCGTGGGTTACGTGGGCGGGCAGTCCGCTCTTGACGTCGTTCTCGCCGGGTTGAAGCGGCTGGAGTACCGCGGCTACGACTCGGCCGGGGTCGCCGTGCTGGCCGACGGCGGGCTGGCGGCGGCCAAGAAGGCGGGCAAACTCGCCAACCTGGAGAAGGAACTGTCGGCCCGTCCGTTGCCGGCCGGGTCGACGGGGATCGGCCATACCCGGTGGGCCACGCACGGCGGGCCGACCGACGCCAACGCGCATCCGCATCTGGACAACGCCGGCCGGGTGTCCGTCGTGCACAACGGCATCATCGAGAACTTCGCCGGGCTGCGCGCCGAACTCGCCGACCGTGGACATGAGTTGGCGTCCCAGACGGACACCGAGGTCGTCGCGCACCTGCTCGCCGAGTGCTACTCCTCCTGCGGGGACCTTCCGGAGGCGATGCGGCAGGTGTGCCGCCGTCTGGAGGGCGCGTTCACGCTGGTCGCGGTGCACGCCGACGCGCCGGACGTGGTCGTCGGGGCGCGCCGCAACTCCCCGCTGGTGGTGGGGATCGGTGAGGACGAGGCGTTCCTGGCCTCGGACGTGGCGGCGTTCATCGCGCACACGAGGGAAGCCGTCGAGCTGGGGCAGGACCAGGTCGTGGAGCTGCGCCGGGACGGGGTGACGGTCACCGACTTCGACGGGGCGCCGGCGGAGGTCCGTGAGTACCACGTCGACTGGGACGCGTCGGCCGCCGAGAAGGACGGCTACGACTACTTCATGCTCAAGGAGATCGCCGAGCAGCCGAAGGCCGTCGCCGACACGCTGCTGGGCCGGATCGACGCCTCGGGTGTGCTCTCCCTCGACGAGGTGCGGATCCCGCCTGAGGTGCTGCGGGAGGTCGACAAGGTCGTGATCGTGGCCTGTGGGACGGCGTACCACGCGGGCATGATCGCCAAGTACGCGATCGAGCACTGGACGCGGATCCCGTGCGAGACGGAACTGGCCAGCGAGTTCCGCTACCGCGACCCGATCCTGGACCGGCACACGATGGTGATCGCCATCAGCCAGTCCGGCGAGACCATGGACACCCTGATGGCGCTGCGGCACGCCCGTGAGCAGGGCGCGAAGGTGCTGGCCATCTGCAACACCAACGGCTCGACCATCCCGCGGGAGTCGGACGCCGTGCTCTACACGCACGCAGGTCCCGAGGTCGCGGTCGCCTCCACCAAGGCGTTCCTGACGCAGCTGGTGGCCTGCTATCTCGTCGCGCTGTACCTCGCCCAGGTGCGGGGCACCAAGTGGGGTGACGAGATCCGGGCGGTGGTGCGCGAGCTGGCGGCCATCGGCACCCAGGTGACGCAGGTGCTGGCCACGATGGAGCCGGTGCGGGAGCTGGCGCGTGGGCTCGCCGACAAGGAGACCGTGCTGTTCCTCGGGCGGCATGTCGGCTATCCGGTGGCGCTGGAGGGCGCGCTGAAGCTGAAGGAACTCGCGTACATGCACGCGGAGGGCTTCGCGGCCGGTGAGCTCAAGCACGGGCCGATCGCCCTGATCGAGGAGGACCTGCCGGTGGTCGTGGTGGTGCCGTCGCCGCGAGGCCGCTCGGTGCTGCACGACAAGATCGTCTCGAATATCCAGGAGATCCGGGCCCGCGGGGCGCGCACCATCGTCATCGCCGAGGAGGGCGACGAGACGGTCGTGCCGTACGCCGACCACCTGGTGCGGATCCCGCAGACGCCGGTGCTGCTCCAGCCCCTGGTGTCGGCGGTGCCGCTGCAGGTCTTCGCCTGCGAGCTGGCCACCGCCCGCGGCAACGAGGTCGACCAGCCGCGCAACCTCGCCAAGTCCGTGACGGTGGAGTGAGCGCGTGATCATCGGAGTGGGGATCGACGTCGCGGAGATCGAACGCTTCGCCGCGGCGCTGGAGCGGACGCCCGAGCTGGCACAGCGGCTGTTCATCGAGGAGGAACTGCTGCTGGAGAGCGGCGAGCGCCGCGGGGTGGCCTCGCTGGCGGCGCGCTTCGCCGCCAAGGAAGCCGTCGCCAAGGCGCTCGGCGCGCCCGGCGGGCTGCACTGGACCGATGCCGAGGTGTACGTGGAGGACAGCGGGCAGCCGCGGCTGCGGGTCCGCGGCACGGTCGCGGCGCGGGCGGCGGAGCTGGGCGTACGGTCCTGGCATGTATCGCTCAGCCACGATGCCGGGATCGCCTCCGCCGTGGTGATCGCCGAAGGCTGAGGCCGGCGGGCGGGCGTCGCGCCTTCCGGGCCCGCCGGTCCAGGCTCGACGGGCCGGCCCGTCGACACGTCCGGCGCCGCGTGGGCCTCGCGTGTGGCGGAGGCCGTGCGGCGCCGGGGTGTGAGACTGGCCGCATGAGGACTGCCTACAGCGTGGAGACCGTGCGGGCCGCCGAGCGGGAGCTGATGGCCCGGCTGCCGGAGGGGGCCTTGATGGGGCGGGCCGCGGCCGGACTGGCCGTCGCCTGCGGGGAGTTGCTGGGGCGGGTGTACGGCACCCGGGTGACGCTGCTGGTCGGCAGCGGTGACAACGGCGGGGACGCGCTGTACGCGGGCGCCCGGCTGGCGCGCCGCGGCGCGGGAGTCGTCGCAGTGTTGCTGTCCCCCGAGCGGGCGCACCCGGGCGGACTCGCCGCGCTGCGGGCGGCCGGCGGGCGGGTGTCGGCCGACGCGGCGCGGGACATCGCCTGGGCCGATCTGGTCGTGGACGGCATCGTGGGCATCGGCGGCCGTGGCGGGCTGCGCCCGCAGGCGGCCGAACTCCTCGGCGCGGTACGGGAGTCGGCGTTGGTGGTCGCGGTCGACCTGCCGAGCGGGGTGGACGCGGACACCGGCGAGGTGGCGGGGGACGCCGTACGGGCCGACGCGACGGTGACGTTCGGGGCGTACAAGCCGGGGCTGCTGATCGATCCGGCGCGGGGGCGGGCCGGAGCGCTGCGGCTCGTCGACATCGGTCTGACGCTGCCCGAGGACGCCGAGGCGGAGGCGTTGCAACACGCGGACGTGGCGGATCTGCTGCCGCGCCCCGCGGCCGAGAGCGACAAGTACCGGCGTGGCGTGGTGGGCGTGGTGGCCGGATCGGCGCGCTACCCGGGCGCCGCGGTGCTGGCGGTCGCGGGGGCGCTGCGCGGCGGCGCGGGGGCCGTGCGGTACGTCGGCCCGGCCGCCGACGCGGTGCTCGCGAAGTTCCCCGAGACCCTGGTGCACGCCGGGCCGCCGCACAAGGCGGGCCGGGTGCAGTCCTGGGTGATCGGCCCCGGCCTGGGGGACGAGTCGGACGCGCTGGAGGACGTGCTGGCGGCGGAGGTGCCGGTGCTCGTGGACGCCGACGGGCTGCGCTTCCTGACGCCGCAGCGGGTCCGCGACCGGGCCGCGGCCACGCTGCTCACCCCGCACGCCGGCGAGGCAGCGGCGCTGCTCGGCAGCGGCCGGGAGGAGGTCGAGGCGGCCCGCCTGCACGCGGTACGTGAGCTGGCCGGGCGGTTCGGCGCCACGGTGCTGCTCAAGGGCTCGACGACGCTGGTCGCGGACGCCACCGGGCCCGTACGGGTCAATTCCACAGGGACCGGCTGGCTGGCAACGGCCGGCAGCGGCGATGTGCTCTCCGGGCTGACCGGATCGCTGCTCGCCGCCGGACTGCCGGCCCGCGACGCGGCGTCGGTGGGCGCGTATCTGCACGGCCTCGCGGCCCGCCGCGCGGCAGGCCCGCGGGGCGCCCCGATCGTGGCCACGGAGGTCGCCGACCAACTCGGCGCGGCCTGGCGGGACGTCCTGGACTGACGGCGGCCGGGCCGGACCCGGGGCGCGGGCGGCGAAGCTGCGCGCGCGGCTCGGTGTGCCGGGCCACCCCGCCCGGCCGCGCCCCGCTTCCGGGCGCCGAGGACCTTGAGCCCCTTGCTCCGCCCCGCCGTTACGCCCGGTGGGCGAACGCCGCGCGGCACCAGGGCGAAACTGCCGCTGGCCGGGACGTGCGGGCGTCCCGCCACGGCATGAGTGAGTCCATGAAACGCACCCTGCCGGCGCTGTTGGTCGGCGCCCTGCTGCTCACCCTCGACGGTGCGCCCCGGGCCGCCATCGCGGTGCCGCCCGTCCCGGGCGCGGCGGCGGAGACGGCTGCGGCTCCCCGCAGCCCGCAGCGGCCGCACCAGAAGCGGCAGCGCGGGGTCCCCGGCGCGGCGTCGGCGCGGTGCAGCAGGTCCACCGGGCCCTACCAGCAGCAGGCCGAGCGCCACCTGCGCCGCGTGGTGGACGGCCGGCAGTCGGCCGCCGACTGCAAGGCCATCCGCGGCTTCCAGCGGGCACACCACATCACGCCGGCGAACGGTTTCGCGGGCCGGGTCACCGGCGCCGTGGTGCGGCTGCTGCGGGCCCAGCGGAACCCGAACCAGGCCGGTCACTGCCCGGTCCGCGCCCGGCGGGTCGCCTGCATCGACCTGTCGCGGCAGCTCATGTGGGTGCAGCGCGGCCGGAAGGTGATCTTCCGGCCGGTGGCGATCCGCTCCGGCCGGCCGGCCTCCAGGACCCGCACCGGCACGTACCGGGTCTACCTGCGGGTGCGGAACCACACCTCGACGCTCTACAACACGCCGATGCCCTTCTCCCAGTTCTTCGACCGCGGGGAGGCGCTGCACGGCGTCTACGGCGACATCTACGAGTCCCCCGGCTCGCACGGCTGCGTCAACCTGAAATGGATGGACGCGGAGAGGTTGTGGGATGTGCTGAAGAAAGGCGACACGGTCCACGTATGGGGTCGCAGGACCGGAGTGTGATCCCCGCCGGGGTCGGGGCCGGGGCCGGGGGGCGGGGGGCGCGCCACCACCGGTCCCCCGGGGCCCCGCGGCGCCGCCTGAGACACTGAGGGCGATGAACGAGACAGCGAAGCGCGCCCGCGCCACCGTCGACCTCGCCGCCGTGCGGTCGAATGTGCGTGCCCTGCGGGCCCGTGCACCCCGGGCAGAGCTGATGGCCGTGGTCAAGTCCGACGGCTACGGGCACGGCGCGGTGCCCTGCGCCAGCGCCGCCCGTGAGGCCGGAGCGGCCTGGCTGGGCACGGCGCTTCCCGAAGAGGCGTTCGCGCTGCGCGCCGCGGGCGACACCGGCCGGCTGATGTGCTGGCTGTGGACCCCCGGCGGCCCGTGGCGCGAGGCTGTCGAGCAGGACATCGACGTCTCGGCGAGCGGGCTGTGGGCGCTGCGCGAGGTGACCGAGGCCGCCCGCGCGTGCGGCCGTACCGCCCGCGTCCAGCTGAAGATCGACACCGGCCTGGGCCGCAACGGCTGCCCGCCCGCCGACTGGCCGGAGCTGACCGCGGCCGCCCGCGCCGCCGAGATCGAGGGCGTGCTCACCGTCACCGGTGTCTGGTCGCACTTCGCCTGCGCGGACGAGCCGGGCCACCCCTCGATCGCACTGCAGCTGACCGCCTTCGACGAGGCCCTCGCGGTCGCGGCGGCGGCCGGGCTGCGGCCGGAAGTGCGGCACATCGCCAACACCCCGGCGCTGCTGACCCTGCCCGAGGCCCACTTCGACGTGGTACGCGCCGGCATCGGCGTCTACGGCATCTCGCCCAGCCCCGAGGTCGGCACCCCGCAGGACTTCGGGCTGCGGCCCGCGATGACCCTGGAGGCGTCGCTGGCGTCGGTCAAACGCGTCCCCGGCGGCCACGGCGTCTCCTACGGCCACCACTACACGACGCCCGGTGAGACCACCCTCGCGCTGGTCCCGCTCGGCTACGCCGACGGCGTCCCGCGGCACGCCTCCGGCAGCGGTCCGGTGCTGGTCGCAGGCAAGTGGCGGACGGTCGCCGGCCGCATCGCGATGGACCAGTTCGTCGTCGATCTGGGCGGGGACCGGGCGCAGCCGGGCGACCCGGCGCTGCTGTTCGGGCCCGGGGACCGCGGTGAGCCGACCGCGGAGGACTGGGCCGTGGCGGCCGGGACCATCGGCTACGAAATCGTCACGCGGATCGGAACCAGGGTCCCGCGCGTCTATGTGGACAGCGATGTCGAAGGGGACACGACGGTCACGGGGAGTACGGCATGACGGACGGCACGGGCGCGGCCAAGGCGGTCGAGGCAGCGGTGGAGACGGCCGTGGAGACGGCGGCCGACGCGGCCGGCAACTGGGCGCGGGCGGGGCGCAACGCCGGCATCGCCGGTGCCGCGATCGGTGTGGTCGCGGCCGGGGCGGCGGCCGGTGTGGCGATAGAGCGGCTGACCGTCGGTCGGGGGATACGGCGCAAGGCGCGGCTGGCCCTGGACGCGGCCGGCCCGTTCGGCACGCTGCGCGGCACCCCCGGCACGGCGATCGCCGAGGACGGCACCGCGCTGTACTACGAGGTCGACGAGCCGGGGGAGACCGCGTCGGGAGCCGAGGGCGACGGTCCGGGCGGCGCACCGGGCAAGGGCGGCAGCGCCGCCGCGGCGGGGAAAGCGGACAAGAACGCCGGGGCGCCCCGGGGCGGCAGGAACGCCCGCTCCGGCCAGGACGCCCAGGGCGGCGCCCAGGGCGGCTTCCGCAAGCGGCTGCTCTCGGCCCTGGGGCGGCGCTCCGCGGCCCCCACCGTGGTCTTCTGTCACGGCTACTGCCTCAGCCAGGACTCCTGGCACTTCCAGCGTGGCGCGCTGCGCGGCACGGTGCGCACGGTCCACTGGGACCAGCGCAGCCACGGCCGCTCGGCTCGCGGCCATGCCCAGATGGACGGCACCGAGCCGGTCACCATCGACCTGCTCGGCCGTGACCTCAAGGCGGTGCTGGACGCCGCGGTGCCCGAGGGCCCGATCGTGCTGGTCGGGCACTCCATGGGCGGGATGACGGTGATGGCGCTGGCCGATCAGTTTCCCCGGTTCGTGACGGAGCGGGTCGTCGGGGTGGCGCTCATCGGCACGTCGGCGGGCCGGCTCAGCGAGGTCGCCTTCGGGCTGCCGTCGCTGGGGGTCAAGGCATTCCACCGCTTCGCGCCGGGTGTGCTCAAGGCGCTGGGCGCCCAGAGCGAGATCGTCGAGCGCGGCCGGCGGGCCACCGCGGACCTGTTCGCCGGGCTCGTCAAGCGCTACTCCTTCGGCACGCCCAAGGACGTCGACCCGGGGGTCGCGCGGTTCGCCGAGCGGCTGATCGAGGCGACCCCCATCGATGTGGTCGCCGAGTTCTTCCCGGCGTTCGCGGTGCACGACAAGACCGAGGCGCTGGTGGCGTACGACACCCTGCCCGCGCTGGTGCTCGCCGGTGACCGGGACCTGATCACCCCCGCCGACCACAGTCAGACCATCGGCGAGCTGCTGCCCGCCGCCGAGCTGGTGTGCGTCGCCGGGGCCGGGCATCTGGTGATGCTGGAGCGTCCCGAGCTGGTCAACGACCATCTGGTGACGCTGGTGGAGCGGGCGAGCGCCGGGAGCCGCAGTTCGCGGTCGGCCCGGGCCTGAAGCCCCCGGCCATCGGGGCGCCGGATGCCCTGCCGGGACGGGTCGGCCCCGGACGGTCCCGGCAGGCCGGGACCGGCATGCCGGGCGGGCCGTACCATTTGCGGCATGAGCACCACCGACGCGACTGCCCGTGTAACCGTCAAGTCACCCGACCAGATGCAGGAGTTGGGTCGCCGGCTCGCCACCCTGCTGCGCCCCGGCGACCTGGTACTCCTCACCGGCGAGCTGGGTGCGGGCAAGACGACGCTGACCAGGGGGCTCGGCGAGGGGCTGGGCGTGCGCGGCGCGGTCACCTCCCCGACCTTCGTCATCGCCCGAGTGCACCCCTCCCTGACCGGCGGACCCGCGCTGGTGCACGTCGACGCCTACCGGCTCGGCGGTGGTCTGGACGAGATGGAGGACCTGGACCTCGACGTCTCGCTGCCGGAGTCGGTGGTGGTCGTGGAGTGGGGCGACGGCAAGGTCGAGGAGCTGTCCGACGACCGGTTGCACGTCGTCATCGGCCGGGCGGTGGGTGCGGACGCCCCAGGGGGCCCGGAGGGTGCGCCGGAGGACGACGTGGACGACGTCCGCGAGGTGACGGTCACCGGCCTCGGTCCTCGCTGGGCCGGCACCGACCTGCCCGCGCTCGAAACCTGCTGACCGGGCCCTGCGCGCCGTACGCCGCCCCGGCATCGCGGCGGCCGCCCCGGGCGCGGGTGAGCGGCTCTCCCCGGGAGGCTCCCGGTCGGGTGCGAAC
Source organism: Streptomyces sp. NPDC048248 (assembly GCF_043201875.1). Taxonomy (NCBI): domain Bacteria; kingdom Bacillati; phylum Actinomycetota; class Actinomycetes; order Kitasatosporales; family Streptomycetaceae; genus Streptomyces; species Streptomyces sp. NPDC048248. The sequence continues at coordinate 384,807 of NZ_JBICZL010000004.1, read as the reverse complement.
GTCCGGTAGTTTCCGACAAGCCGTCGGTAAGATGTTGCGCGCGCGGGTCCGGGCGTGGTCACATGGGTGCAGAGCACCGGTTAGGGCAGCCTAACTTCTGCCGCTTGCCCCAGGAGCCCCGGAGGCGTCCATGTCGGCCCACCAGTCCTCCCCCACATCCGAAGGGCGCGGGGGGTCCCCCTTCGCGGCGGCCCGGCGCGCCGCTCACGAGGCGCCCGAGCAGTCGCCCACGATGCATGAGCTGCTCGCGGCCTGCGCCGCGGCCAGCGCCGTCTCCACGCCCCCGGACGTCGCCTCCGAAGCCGCGCAGGACAGGCCCGCGCGGCGCGCGGACGGATCTGCGGACGAGGCCGGAACGGACGGCGAGGCCGCACCCGCGTCCACCTCGGGGCGCGACGCGGCGTAGCCCGAACGGGTCATACCGAGGGCGCGAGCCGGTCGGCGGCGGCGAGGTCAGTTGACGACGACGACCTTGGTGCCGTGCAGCGCGAAGTCCCACATCGCCTTGCCGTCGTCCCGCGACTCACGAATGCCGCCGGTCTTCTTCCTCGGGTCCGCGTCCGGCATCGAGCCGTCCACCGCCGCGCTGAAGCCGATCACGACACCGTCGACGCCGGCGAACCGTACGACGTGCTCGACCGCGGCGCCGTCCGAGCCGGTGACGCTGACCGAGCGCGAGGTGACGCTGTAGCTCCCGACGGACGGGCTGACGCTGCTCGGCGCCACCTCGTAGGTGCGCCGCGCCTTGCCGTCCGCGCCCACCAGCCAGACGCGCTCGGCGCCGAGGGAATACACCACCCGCTCGCCCTCGCCCGACCCCGCGGGGATCGCGACGGCGTCGGGGGACTTGGCCTTCTTCTTGTGCCGGTCGTGCTTCGCGGGACTCTTGGGAGCGTGACTGCCGTCGCTGCGTACCTGGGTGAGCGGACCCGAGGCGGACGCCGAAGCCTGGTAGCCCACCACGCCGACCACGACCAGGGCTGCCGCGGTGAGAGCGGTGACGATCGAGCTGCTCTTAGCGGGCACCGCTGTGCCACCTTTCCCGTTCCCGTACTCTCCCCGCCGCCGGCGGGGAGGCCCGTGCCTTGCCGCCCCACTGCTCGGCCGCGCGATTACGGGGCGACGGTAGCACCGGGACGGGCACCTCCGGCCGAGCCGTAGTCTTAAGGGCGTGCTGCTGCTAGCTCTTGACACCGCCACCCCCGCCGTCACCGTCGCTCTCCATGACGGCTCCCGCGTCCTCGCCGAGTCCCGGCAGGTGGACGCGCGCCGGCACGGCGAGCTGCTGCTGCCCGCCGTCGACAGGGTGCTGGCCGAGGCCGGACTGAAACTCGACGCGGTCAGCGACATCGTGGTCGGCGTCGGCCCGGGCCCGTACACCGGCCTGCGGGTCGGACTGGTCACCGCGGCGACCTTCGGTGCCGCGCTGGACATCCCCGTCCACGGCCTGTGCTCACTGGACGGCATCGCCCACGCCGCCGGCCTTGACGAGCCCTTCGTCGTGGCGACGGACGCCCGCCGCAAGGAGGTCTACTGGGCGCGCTACGCCCCGGCGCCCGGCGACCACCCCCAGGGGGGCCGTTCCGCGACCCGCCCGGTCCGGCTCGGTGAGCCCGCCGTGGACCGGCCCGCGGACATCGCCGACCAGGTTGCCGGCGTCCCCGCGGTCGGCGCGGGCGCGCTGCTCTACGACACGGTCTTCACCGGCGTACGCCGTGAGGGGCCCGAGCATCAGTCCGCAGGCGCACTCGCCGCACTGGCCGCGGAAAAGCTTGCGGCGGGGGAGGAGTTCCTGCCCGCCCGGCCGCTGTACCTGCGCAGGCCGGACGCCCAGGTCCCGGCCAACTACAAGGTGGTCACACCCAAGTGACGCCCGCCGCGACGCACGGACAACCGGTCGGCGGCCCGGCGGCCCCGGCGCCCCCCGGTGGGGCCACCCTGCGCGAGATGCGCTGGTGGGACCTGGACGCGGTGCTCGACCTGGAGCGCGCGCTGTTCCCCGACGACGCCTGGTCGCCGGGCATGTTCTGGTCCGAGCTGGCGCACGCCCGCGGCTCGCACGCCAACCGCCACTACGTCGTCGCCGAGCTGTCCGGCCGGCTGGTCGGCTACGGCGGGCTCGCCGCCGTCGACGGCACCGGCGACATCCAGACCATCGCCACCGCCCGCGACCAGTGGGGCAGCGGCCTCGGCGCGCGCCTGCTGGGCGATCTGCTGTCCGCCGCCACCGCCTTCGAGTGCCGGGAGGTGCTGCTGGAGGTCCGGGTCGACAACCTCCGCGCGCAGCGCCTCTACGAGCGCTTCGGCTTCGAGCCGATCGGCTTCCGGCGCGGCTACTACCAGCCGGGCAATGTCGACGCCCTCGTCATGCGCCGTACCGCGACGGACACCGACACCGAACCGGGCTCCGGGAGCGACGCCCCGTCCGCTCCCTGCGCCCCCTCCGCACAAGGATCGTAGAAACCATGGCTGACTCACGCGGCGGACCGCTCGTCCTCGGCATCGAGACCTCCTGCGACGAGACCGGCGTCGGCATCGTCCAGGGCCACACCCTCCTCGCCGACGCGATCGCCTCCAGCGTCGACGAGCACGCGCGCTTCGGCGGTGTGGTGCCCGAGGTGGCCTCCCGCGCGCACCTGGAGGCGATGGTCCCCACCATCCAGCGCGCCCTGAAGGACGCCGGCGTCTCGGCGAACGACCTGGACGGCATCGCGGTCACCGCCGGGCCCGGCCTGGCGGGCGCCCTGCTGGTCGGCGTCTCGGCGGCCAAGGCGTACGCCTACGCCCTCGGCAAGCCGCTGTACGGCGTCAACCACCTGGCCTCGCACATCTGCGTCGACCAGCTCGAACACGGCCCGCTGCCGGAGCCGACGATGGCGCTGCTGGTGAGTGGCGGCCACTCGTCCCTGCTGCTCGCCCCGGACATCACCACCGACGTCCGCCCGCTCGGCTCGACCATCGACGACGCCGCGGGCGAGGCGTTCGACAAGATCGCCCGGGTGCTGCACCTCGGCTTCCCCGGCGGACCGGTCATCGACCGCTACGCGCGCGAGGGCAACCCCGACGCGATCCGCTTCCCGCGCGGGCTGACCGGGCCCCGCGACCCCGCCTACGACTTCTCCTTCTCCGGCCTCAAGACGGCCGTCGCGCGCTGGATCGAGGCCAAGCGGGCGGCCGGTGAGGACGTCCCGGTCGCGGACGTCTCGGCGTCCTTCCAGGAGGCGGTCGTCGACGTGCTGACCCGCAAGGCCGTACGGGCCTGCAAGGACAACGGGGTTGACCACCTGATGATCGGCGGCGGGGTGGCCGCCAACTCCCGGCTGCGGGCCATGGCCGAACGCCGTTGTGAGGACGCCGGCATCGTCCTGCGGGTGCCGCGGCCCAAGCTGTGCACCGACAACGGGGCGATGGTCGCGGCGCTGGGCGCGGAGATGGTCGCCCGCAACCGGCCGGCCTCCTCCTGGGACCTTCCCGCGGACTCCTCCCTGCCGGTCACCGAGCCGCATGTGCCGGGCGTGGCACCCGCACCGCACCACGGGCACGACCACGACCACGTTCATGAGGTGAGCAAGGAGAACCTCTACTCCTGAGAGGGAGCGGCCGCCGCGGAGACCGTCGGCAGGCGCCGTAGGGCCCGCGTACGCCTGCCGTCTCCCTCCCCCGCACCCGCCGGAAGTCCTACGCTGGTCCCGGCACCGGCGCGGGGAGGCGGCAGGCTGTGGACTGGTTCTGGTGGGTCTTCATCTTCTTCATGGCGGGCGGCTTCGCGAAGGTGGCGGACACCGCCCGTACGGCACTGCGCACCCGCCACGAACGCAAGATGGAGCGGCTGGAGGGCGCCCGCCGGGAGCGGCTGGAGCTCGCGGCGGCCCACAAGCAGCCGGAGCCGGTGTGCGGTTGCACCCACCACCTCGCCAAGCACGACAAGCGCGGCAAGTGCCATGAGCTGGTCGAGAGGGCGGTCGCCTGGGACGCGGACCGCACACCGGTGCAGTACGAGGCCGGGCAGTGCACCTGCCAGCAGTACGTCGGCCCGCAGCCGCTCTCCCAGATCTACGCCGAGGACCTCACCGACCTGGCCTGAGCGGGCTGCCCCAGCAGCATGGTGGGGGCCCCGGCCACCCGGGTGAGGAAGATCGTGCAGGACTTCCCGCCGCCACCGAGCTTCAACTTCTTGCGCAGCTCCTCCGGTTCGACGGCCGAGCCGCGCTTCTTGATCACTGCGATGCCCACCTCGCGCTCCCGCAGCAGCGCCTTGAGCTTCTTGAGGTTGAACGGCAGCACGTCCGTGATCGCGTAAGCGGTCGCGTACGGCGTCCCGGTCAGCCGGTCCGCGGTGATGTACGCGATCGTCGGGTCGATCAGCCGCCCGCCGACCTGACGGGCGACATCGGCGACGAGATGGGCCCGGATGACCGCGCCGTCCGGCTCGTACAGCCAGTCCCCGACCGGGCCCGGCTCGGGGTCGGGCAGATCCGCACCGAGCAGGGAGCCACCGGAGGGCAGCAGGGTGGCGCGGCGCGCGCCGGGGGCGAGCGCGGGCGCGGAGCCGGGCGGCGTCGTCCCGAACCACAGGACGGCCTCCTTCACCTCGCCGGAGTCGGAGATCCACTCCGTCTCGGCGTCGGCCGGCAGCGCGTCGTGCGGCACACCGGGGGCGATCTTCAGCGCTGCGAACGGCGCCGCGCGCGCCGCCTCGACGGCCCACGACAGCGGCGGCGAGTACGCCTCCGGATCGAAGATCCGCCCGCCGCGCACCCGGCTCCTGCGGGCCGGGTCCACGAACACCGCGTCGTATCCGGCGGTGGACACCTCGGTGACGTCGGCGCACCGCACCTCGATCAGCTCCGCCAGGCCCAGCGCCTCGGCGTTCGCCCGGGCCGCGGCGCAGGCCAGGGGGTCGCGGTCGACCGCGAGGACAGAGATCCCGGCCCGCGCCAGGGCGATGGCGTCGCCGCCGATGCCGCAGCAGAGGTCGGCCAGGGTGCGGATGCCCAGCGCGGCGAGCCGGGCGGCGCGGTGTGCGGCGACCGTCGCGCGGGTGGACTGCTCGACGCCGTTGGGCGTGAAGTACATCAGCTGCGCGTCCGCCCCGAACTTCGCCGCCGCCCGCTGCCGCAGCCGTGCCTGCCCGAGGGCGGCGGAGACCAGCGGCGCGGGATGGTCGCGCCGCAGCCGGGTCGCGGCCGCCAGTTCGTGGGCCGGATCGTGGTCACGCAGCGCGGTCAGCAGCGCCTGTCCCTCGGGGGCCAGGAGCGCGGAGAAGGTGTCGAGGTCGGTCACCTTCCCCATTGTGGGCCAGCCGGTGGACCGCGCCGCGTGCCGGTCGGCGGCGCCGTCGCGGCGGCCGGCCGCACTGCCAGAATCCGGCGTCATGCAGCTTGTCGGACTTCTGCGGGGCAGACCGGTCCGGGACGCGGTGGTGTGGTGCGTGCTCGGTGTGGCGGCCGGCTACGGCGCGGTGGCCGGCGGGGGAGGGCAGGACGACGAGCCGGTCCACGGTTCCGGTATCGCCGCCCCGGCCGCCGGTGCGGCTCTCGGCCCGGCCCGCGGGCAGGAGGGCGCACACGCCCGCCGGGCGGCGGTGGCCCGGCGGTGGGGCCTGGCGGCGCCGCCGCTCCGTGCTCCGAAGCCGCCGAGCGAGAAGCCGGACCTGGCCCGCGAGTCGCGAGCCGGCGGCCGCGACCTGCCGGCCGTCGTCTCCCGGGTGCCGACCGATCAGCGGGTGGTCTTCCTGACGATCGACGACGGGGACGACAAGGACCCCGAGTTCGTGCGGATGATGCGCGAACTCGACGTCCCCTACAGCGCGTTCCTCAGCCACTACCTCGCCAAGGAGGACTACGGCTACTTCCGCGGCATGCACAAGCTCGGCGCCGGGCTGCACAACCACACCCTGAACCACCCCTTCCTGCCGGGGCTTGACGCGGCAGGACAGCGCAAGGAGATCTGCGGGCAGCAGCGCAACCTGCGGCGCGAGACGGGCCGGCGGCCGCGGCTGTTCCGTCCGCCGTACGGCGAGTACACCGCGCAGACCCTGCGCATCGCGCGCTCCTGCGGCATCCGGGTCGTACCGCTGTGGACGCAGGAGGCCTTCCCCGACCGGATGGACCACGGCGGGGCGGACGGGCGGCTGCACCCGGGCGACATCATCCTGACCCACTTCCGGGGCCGCGGGGACTGGCCGGGTTCGATGCCCGACGTGGCGCGCAGGGTGCTGCGTACGGCCACCGAGCAGGGGTTCGCCCTCGCCCGGCTGGAGGACTACGTCTGAGCGGGGCCGGGCTACCTGCGCCGCCGCCGCGACCTGCCGGCACCCGGGCCCACCGGCTCACGCCGGCGCTGGGCGGTGTCGCTGATCCGCAGCAGCAGCGCGATCATCATCCAGTTCGCGACCAGTGACGAGCCGCCCTTGGCGAGGAAGGGCAGGGCCTTGCCGGTCAGCGGGATCAGGCCGGTGACGCCGCCGGAGACGACGAAGACCTGGAGCACGAGCGCCCCGGAGAGCCCGACCGCCAACAGCTTGCCGAACGGGTCGCGGGCGGTGAGCGCGACCCGCAGGCCGCGCTGGGCGAGCAGCGCGTACAGCAGCAGCACGGCCATCACCCCGGCCAGGCCGAGCTCCTCACCGACCGTGGTGAGGATGAAGTCGCTGTTACCGGCGAAGCCGACCAGTTCCGGGTGCCCGCGACCCAGGCCGCTGCCGCCGATGCCGCCGCTGCCGAAGCTGAACAGTGCCTGGGCGGCCTGGTCCGAGATCAGACCCGGCGGCCGCTCGGACTCCGGCAGGAAGATGTCCATGGGATGCAGCCAGGCCATGATCCGGCCCTTGACGTGCGGTTCGACGGAGCCGACGACGGCCGCGCCGACCGAGGCCATGGCCAGGCCGCAGAGCACCCAACTGGTGCGCTCGGTGGCCATGTAGAGCATGATCACGAATACGCCGAAGAAGATCAGCGAGGTGCCCAGGTCACGCTCGAAGACCAGCACCAGGAGGCTGATGACCCAGATGGTGAAGATCGGCGCGAGCTGCCGGCCCGGCGGCAGCTGCACCCCCATGACGCGGCGTCCGGCCAGCGCCAGCGCATCGCGGTTGACGGTGAGATAGCCCGCGAAGAACACCGAGATCATGATCTTCACGAACTCGCCGGGCTGCAGGGACAGCGGCCCCAGCAGGATCCAGCGCTTGGCCCCGTACATGTCGGCGCCGAAGAAGGCCGGTGCCATCAGCACGACCATCGCGACCACCATCGTCAGATAGATGTAGCGCTGCAGGATCCGGTGGTCGCGCAGGAGCACCAGGATGCCGATGCAGACCGCCACGCCGATCACAGTCCACACCAGCTGACCGTCCGCCGCCTGGGCGGTCTTCAGGCGGGGGTCCGCGGCGTAGGTGATGTCCAGGCGGTGGAGCAGGACGAGGCCGAGACCGCTCAGCAGGGTGGCCAGCGGCAGGATCAGCGGATCGGCGCGCGGGGCGAAGCGGCGGATCACCAGATGCGGGATCAGCGCCACGAAGAACATGGTGGCGGCGAACGGGGCCAGGCCCTCGGGCGGCCGGCCGGTCATCGCCAGACCGGTGGAGAGGTAGCCGAACACCGCTATCAGCACGACGAAGCCCAGCAGCCACGCCTCGGTCCTGCGGCGGTCCGGCGCCTGGGCGAGCGCGGCGAAGGTCATCGTGCGCTCGGCGTCGCTCTCGGGCTCACCCGCCGCCCGGGGCGCGCTGGTCGGTCCACGCACGGTTTCCTCCGCCATCGGTTGTCGGAGCCGCGGCCCGGACGGAGCCGTCGGGGCTGTTCGGAGCTGTCGGGGTGCAGGGCGCGGACTCAGCAGTCGAGGAGGTAGACGGGGCAGCCGTGGGCGGGGTTGCGGTGGTAGCGGAAGGTGTGGCCGATTCGGTGCGGGACAAGGGCCGGTGAGGGGCGGGCCGGGGCGCGGCCGCCTGCCACAGGGAGGGCCCGCGTCAACCCGTCGTGCGCGACGCGCGCAGCACAACTGGCACTCCGCTTGACCGAGTGCTAACCGCGTCATAGTCTCGGCATTGGCACTCTCCACCGGGGAGTGCCAAACACAGCGACGGGCAGGTCCGGCACCCGCGACGACGGATCCACCTGGTCGCCACCTCAGACAGTTAACCCCGTGAGATCTCCGAAGGGGGAGGTCGGATCGTGACGACCGCCAGCACCAAGGTTGCCATCAAGCCGCTCGAGGACCGCATTGTGGTCCAGCCGCTCGACGCCGAGCAGACCACGGCCTCTGGCCTGGTCATTCCGGACACTGCCAAGGAGAAGCCCCAGGAGGGCGTCGTCCTGGCCGTGGGCCCGGGTCGCTTCGAGGACGGCAACCGTCTTCCGCTCGACGTTTCCGTCGGCGACGTCGTGCTCTACAGCAAGTACGGCGGCACCGAGGTGAAGTACAGCGGCGAGGAGTACCTCGTCCTCTCGGCTCGCGACGTTCTCGCGATCGTCGAGAAGTAATTCACCCAGAATTGCCTAGATCTGCGCCCCTGGTTCCCGCGTCTAAACAACCGGGGCAGGGGCGCAGTTCGTTTGAGCGATAGCGGCCACCGCTGCGTGGCCGAGGATCGCAACGAGAGGACTTGAAGCAACCCATGGCGAAGATCCTGAAGTTCGACGAGGACGCCCGTCGCGCCCTCGAGCGCGGCGTCAACAAGCTTGCCGACACGGTCAAGGTGACGATCGGCCCCAAGGGCCGCAACGTCGTCATCGACAAGAAGTTCGGCGCCCCGACCATCACCAACGACGGTGTCACCATCGCCCGCGAGGTCGAGGTCGACGACCCGTACGAGAACCTCGGTGCCCAGCTCGTGAAGGAGGTGGCGACCAAGACCAACGACATCGCGGGTGACGGCACCACCACCGCCACCGTGCTGGCCCAGGCGCTGGTCCGCGAGGGCCTGCGCAACGTCGCCGCCGGCGCCTCCCCGGCCGCCCTCAAGAAGGGCATCGACGCCGCGGTGAAGGCCGTGTCCGAGGAGCTCCTCGCGACCGCCCGCCCGATCGACGACAAGACCGACATCGCCGCCGTGGCCGGCCTGTCCGCGCAGGACAAGCAGGTCGGCGAGCTCATCGCCGAGGCGATGGACAAGGTCGGCAAGGACGGTGTCATCACCGTCGAGGAGTCCAACACCTTCGGTCTGGAGCTGGACTTCACCGAGGGCATGGCCTTCGACAAGGGCTACCTGTCGCCCTACATGGTCACCGACCAGGAGCGTATGGAGGCCGTCCTCGACGACCCGTACATCCTGATCCACCAGGGCAAGATCGGCTCGATCCAGGACCTGCTGCCGCTGCTGGAGAAGGTCATCCAGGCCGGCTCCTCCAAGCCGCTGCTGATCATCGCCGAGGACGTCGAGGGCGAGGCCCTGTCGACCCTGGTCGTGAACAAGATCCGTGGCACCTTCAACGCCGTGGCCGTCAAGGCCCCCGGCTTCGGTGACCGCCGCAAGGCGATGCTCGGCGACATGGCCACCCTCACCGGTGCGACCGTCATCGCCGAAGAGGTCGGCCTCAAGCTCGACCAGGCCGGTCTCGACGTGCTCGGCACCGCGCGCCGCGTGACCGTCACCAAGGACGACACCACCATCGTCGACGGTGGCGGCAACTCCGAGGACGTCGTCGGTCGCGTCAACCAGATCAAGGCCGAGATCGAGTCCACCGACTCGGACTGGGACCGCGAGAAGCTCCAGGAGCGCCTCGCCAAGCTCGCCGGTGGCGTCTGCGTCATCCGTGTGGGTGCGGCCACCGAGGTCGAGCTCAAGGAGAAGAAGCACCGTCTGGAGGACGCCATCTCCGCGACCCGCGCCGCGGTCGAGGAGGGCATCGTCTCCGGTGGTGGCTCCGCGCTGGTGCACGCCGCCAAGGTGCTCGAGGGCTCCCTCGGCAAGGAGGGCGACGAGGCCACCGGTGTCGCCGTCGTCCGCCGCGCCGTCGTCGAGCCGCTGCGCTGGATCGCGGAGAACGCCGGCCTCGAGGGCTACGTCATCACCGCGAAGGTCGCCGAGCAGGACAAGGGCCAGGGCTTCAACGCCGCCACCGGCGAGTACGGCGACCTGGTGAAGGCCGGCGTCATCGACCCGGTCAAGGTCACCCGCTCCGCCCTGGAGAACGCCGCGTCGATCGCGTCGCTGCTGCTCACGACCGAGACCCTGGTCGTCGAGAAGCCGGCCGACGAGGAGCCCGCCGATGCCGGTCACGGCCACGGTCACTCCCACTGACGTCTGACGCGCTGCCGCCCCTGCGGCACTGAAAGGCCCCTGTTCCCGCTCGTGAGCGACGGGAGCAGGGGCCTTCCGCCTTGTCGGCTCCGTTTCGTCGGCTCTCGCCCGGCCGGCCTCGTCGATCGGTCCGGGCGGCGGTCCTGTCGGCCGGTCCCGTCAGCCTGTGAGCTGCCGCATCAGGCCCATCAGGTCCTCGTGCCACCAGCCTTCCTGGATCTTGCCGTCCTTGAACCGGAAGATCGTGGTGCCGGTCATGATGCACTGCCTGCCGGTGGGCGCGATGCCCATGAAGTCGCCCTTGTGGGTGCCGGTCCAGGTCCACAGCGTCACCACGTCGTCGCCCTGGCAGATCTCCCGCTCCAGGCTGAAGGTGAAGTCGAAGGCGGCGCGCCAACCGCTGACGTCGTTGCGGATGTGCTGCGAGCCCACGGTCTCCGTGGGCTTGGCGACGTCGTGGTCGCGGTAGTCGGACGCGAAGATCTCGTCGACGGCGTCGAGGTTGCCGCCGACGGCGACCTCATGAAAGAACCGGCGGGAAGTTGCCTCGTTCAACTGTTCTTCACGGACCACGTCGAGGTCGGTGAAGGTGGGCACCCCGTCGCAGAGCGCCACCATGTCCTGGAAGATCCGCTCCGTCTCCGGCAGCTGGGAATTCTTCATGGCCTCGTCGTACGACGGGAATTCGACGATCTCGACGATGTGGGCGTCGTCGGAGCGGTCCTTGCCGATGAGGCTGTGGGTGGCGGTCCGCTTGCCCTTGGTCTGGTCGACCCATTCGTCCATGAGCCGGTCCATGTCATCGAACCGGTCGGTCTTGAAGTCGATTATCTGTGCGAATCTCATGGTGTCTCCCGGGGTGGCTGGGACACTGCCATTTTAGTGGTTATGGGGCGATTCGAGGCCGCTGCCTTTCGTTCGGATCAGGCCGGTTCGCTGAGCGGTGCCATGCCCCGGGGGCCAGGCAAGATCCAACCGGCTTCGCGGGCACGGCCTAGGCCGAGTGGTGCAGTGACTCGGGGAGCACCGGATGCGCGAAGGGCAGCCCGGACGCGTAGCGCTCCAGCTCGTCCAGGGCCTGGTCGGTCATGCGGTGCAGCTCGGTGCCCAGCGAACCCGCGATGTGCGGCGTCAGCAGGACGTTCGGCAGCTCGTACAAGGGGGAGGCGGCGGGCGGGACTTCGGGGTCGGTGACGTCGAGTACGGCGTTCAGGCGGCCGGAGACCAGCTCCGGCAGGAGCGCCGACTCGTCGACCAGCGAGCCGCGGGAGGTGTTGATCAGGGTCGCGCCGTCCGGCATCCGGGCCAGTTCGCGGGGGCCGAGCAGATGCCGGGTGGCAGGCAGCTCAGGGGCGTGCACGGAGACGATGTCGCTGTCGGCGCAGAGGGCGTCCAGCGGGACGAGCCCGACGCCCAGGGCGGCGGCCTCGGCGGTGTCGACGTACGGGTCGTGCAGCAGGACGCGCAGGTCGAACGGGCGCAGCAGCTCGATGACGCGGCGGCCGATGCGGGAGGCGCCGATGATGCCGATGGTGCGGCGGTAGTTGCCGGCGCCGGCCAGCTCGCGCTGCCAGTCGTGCGGAGCGCGCAGGGCGCGGTGGCGTCGCGCACTGTGCAGCACCTGCTTATTGGCGAGAAGGATCATCGCCAGGGTGTATTCGGCGACGGGCAGGGCGTTGGCGGCGGCCGCGGAGGTGACGGCGATACCGCGGGCCCAACACGCCTCCGTGACATGGTGTTTGACCGATCCGGCGGCGTGGACGACCGCGCGCAGGCGGGGGGCCGCGGACAGTACGCGCTCGGTGAGCCGGGGCGCGCCCCAGCAGGTGAGGAGGACCTCGGCCTCGGCGAGGGCGGCGGCGACCTCCGGCGCCGGGTCGGCCAACTCGTGGGCGACGAGCCGGTGGTCGGTGCGGGCGAGGGCCGCGAGGCGGGTGCGGTGACGCTCCGCGAGGAGCCGTTCGGCGATGCCGGGGCCCATGGACAGCAGCAGGGTGGGCCGGGCGGGCGGGATACCCGCAGGTCCGGGGGCGTTGTCAGTGGTGGGGTGCATGGTGGTACCGGTGCTCCTTCACGGTCGCCCGACGTTCGTCGTCATTTGACGCTGCCGGCGGCGAGGCCGGCCTTCCAGTGTCGCTGGAGGGCGACGAAGGCGATGATCAGCGGGATGACGGCGAGGAGCGATCCGGTGACGACGAGGGGGTAGTAGGACGGCTCGGCACGGGTGTTGCTGTTCCATGCGTACAGGCCGAGGCTGAGCGGGAAGAGCTGCTGGTCGGAGAGCATCACCAGAGGGAGGAAGAAGTTGTTCCAGATGGCCGTGAACTGAAAGAGGACGATGGTCACGAAGCCCGGCATGATCATGCGCAGGCCGATGGACCAGAAGATCCGCAGTTCGCCCGCGCCGTCCATCCGTGCGGCCTCGATCGCCTCGCGGGGAAGGTATCCCGCGCTGAAGACCCGCGCGAGATAGACCCCGAAGGGGTGCGCGAGGACGGGTATCAGCACCGCCCAGTAGGTGTTGACCAGACCGGTCCTGGCGGCGAGCAGGTACAACGGCAGGGCGAGCGCGGTGGTGGGCACCAGCACCCCCAGCAGGACGACGCCGAACAGCTTCTCCTTGCCGGGGAAGGTGTAGACGTCGAAGGCGTATCCGGCGGCCACCGACACCAGCGCGGAGAGCAGTGCGCCGCCGCCCGCGTAGAGCAGGCTGTTGGCGTACCACCGGAAGTAGAGGCCGTCGTGGAAGGACGCCAGCCGGGAGAGGTTGCCGCCGAGGTCGAAGCCCTCGAAGGAGAAGGCGTCACCGGCCAGCAGCCCGCCGGCGTCCTTGGTGGCGGCGGTGACCAGCCACACCAGCGGCAGGAGTGTGTAGACGACGGCGAGGACGAGCGTGCCGTTGACGGCGGCTTTGGACAGCCTGCGGCCGGGGGCCGGGCGAGCGGCTCCGCGCAGGGCCCCGCGGGGCGGCCGTACGGGAGCCGGCCCGGCGGCGAGCGCGGTGTTCCGCTCCGCGAGGCCGGTGGCCGAGCGGGCGGCCGGGGTGTGGCTCATCTGGTCGTCCTGCCCTTCTTCCGGATCTTGGGGGCTTGCCGTGAGAAGCGCGTGACGGCGAAGGACAGCGCCGCCGCGGTGAGCGCGAGCAGCACGGAGGCGGCCGCGGCCAGGCCGTAGTCGTTACGGGTGAAGGCGGCGGCGTAGGCGTACATGTTCGGGGTCCAGGCGGAGTTCAGCGCGGCCGACGAGGCCTGGTTGATGATGAGCGGCTCGGTGAAGAGCTGGAGGGAACCGATCACCGTGAAGAGGGCGACCATCACCACCGAGGAACGGATCAGCGGGATCTTGATGCCGGTCGCGATCCGCCAGGCGCCCGCGCCGTCCACCGTCGCCGCCTCGATCACCGAGCGGTCGATGGCCTGGAGGGCGGCGTAGAAGATCACCATGTTGTAGCCGAGCCACTCCCAGAGCGCGATGTTGACGACGGCGGGCAGTGCGCCGGAGGGGGAGAGGAAGCTGAAGTCCAGGCCCCCTGACCGCAACACGCCGACGACCGGACTGAGTTGGGGCGTGTAGAGGTAGACCCAGATCAGCGCCGCGATGATGCCGGGCACGGCGTGCGGCAGGAACAGAGCGAGCTGGAAGAAGCGCCGGGCGCGTGCCAGGGCCGAGTCCAGCAGCAGGGCGAGCGCCAGCCCGCCGGCCAGCAGCAGCGGGATGTAGAGGGCGCAGTAGCCGAGCAGGACGAGGAACCCGTCGCGGAAAGCCCGGTCGCCCAGCGCGGTGAGGTAGTTGCCCAGTCCGGTGAAGACCGTCCGGGTCCCGCCGAAGCCGAGCCCGGACTGCTGCTCGGTGAAGAGGCTGAGCCACAGCGCGTAGCCGATCGGCAGCACCATCACGACGGTGAAGAGCGCGAAGAACGGGGTCAGCAGGACGGAGACGGCACGGGCCTTGGCGCTCACCGGCCGGCGACCTTCAGGCCGCGCTTGCGCAGCTCCTTCACGGTCGCCTCCTGTGCGGTGCGTACGGCGCCTGCGAGCGTGCCGTCACCGTCCGCGGCCTTGCCGAAGGCGTCCTTGAGCGCGCTGTTGGTGGTGCCGCCGGTCGGGCCCCACGTCCAGTTCCTGCCGATGGCCGCGGCGGCGCCGTCGAAGACGTCGTAGACGTCCTGGCCGCCGTAGAACCGGGTGTCGAACGCCTTCTCCGCGACCGGGCGGAGGGCCGCGGCCGCCGGGTAGGCGCTGGACTCGCCGGAGGAGAGCCGGGCCTTGACGGCGTCCGGGGAGGTGGACATCCACGTCGCGAACTGCACGGCCGCCTCGGCCTGGTCGCTGTCCTTGGTGACCGCCCAGGTGGAGCCGCCGAGCATGCCGCCGGCCGGCTTCCCGTCCCAGGTGGGCACGGGGGCGGCGGCCCACTTGCCGCTCTGGTCGGGGACGAGGCTCTTCAGCACGCCGGCGCCCCAGGACGCGCCGAGGTAGCCGACGGTGTCGCCCTTCTTGAGCGCGTTGGTCCACCCGGGGCTGAAGGAGGTGGCGCTGTTGACCAGGCCGTCGTCGAGCAGGCTCTGCCAGTAGGCGGTGACCTTCTTGGTGGCCGGGTCGGTGGTGTTCACCTTCCAGGCGTCGCCCTGGGTGGCGAACCACTGCGCGCCCGCCTGCCACACCATCGCCTCGAAGGTGGTCGGGTCGTCCGGGAAGAAGGTGCCGATCCGCGCCGTGGGATCGGCCTTTTTGACCGCCGCTGCGGCGGTCCGGAAGTCGTCCCAGGTACGGGGCACCTTGATCTTGTGCTCGGTGAAGAAGTCCTTGCGGTAGTAGTACGTCTGGGGCGCGGCGTCGAAGGGCACCGCCCAGTTCTTGCCGCCGAGCGTGGTCAGTTCCACGGCCTGCGGGAGCAGCTTCTTCTTGAGGTCGTCGTCGACGTACTGGGTGATGTCCTGCAGCGCGCCCTGGCTGACGAATTCCGGCAGCGAGGGGTATTCGATGCTGACCAGGTCGGGGGCGTTGCCGGCCTTGACCGCGTTGGAGATCTTCGCGTAGCCGCCGGCGCCGCCGGAGGGGATCTCCTCGTACGTCACCTCGATGTCGTCGTGGGTGGCGTTGAACGCGTCGACGGTCTGCTGGGTGCCCTTCGTCCAGCCCCAGTAGGTGATCTTCACGGGCCCACCGTCGCCGCCGGCCGCGTCACCGGTGGCGCCACCACAGGCGGTCAGGGCGGCGAGTGCGGCGAGGGCGCCGGATATCGCGAGGGAGGTTCTGCTCCAACTGCGGATCGTGCTGCGGCTCATGGCGTGGCTCCTGGGCTGGCGGCCTGATGGCCTCACGGCCTGACGACCTGACGGTGGAAGGAAAGCGGGAAGCGATCGCGGCGATCCTTGGACGCGTCATGAGCGAAGTCAAGAGCGAACGATTGAATGATCGAAAAACGAACAAGAAGTGAGTGTTCCGGGCCGCGGCGGCGTGCTCGGCCGCCCGGACCGTCAGCCCTGCGTGCGGCTCCCCTCCAGGGGCTCCGGCGCCCCGGCTCCGCACGAGGCCCGCACGCGCAGCCGGGGGAGCAGCGCGAGATGCCGCCGCGCAGCCGGCTCCGCCCCGTCCGCCGCCCGGTCCGCCGGCCTGCCGTGCACCGACCTGCCCCAACGCTCCAGCAGCAACTCGGCTGCCAGCTGCCCCACTTCACGCTTGGGCGGCGCCACCGCGGTCAGCGGCGTGTCCGCGAGCGCCGCCACCTCGTCGTCGTAGGCGACCACGGCCAGATCGCCCGGCACCCGCACGCCCAGCTCCGTCAGCCGCTGCACCAGCTGGATCGCATCCACGTCGTTGTGCACCAGCGCCGCCGTCGCCCGCCCGGACGTCACCGCCGTCCACAGCGCCTGCACACCCCGCTCGAAGCCCGCCGGATCGCGGTCCGCCGGCGCTTCGATCACCGGATGCGGCCACTCCAGCCCCAGGGCACTCAGCGCCTGGTCGTAACCGGCCCGCACCGCCAGCGCCGTGGGGCTGTCCGCACGCGCCACCAGCAAGGGGGCCGTATGCCCCTGCCCCACCAGGTGCCGGAGGGCCAGCAGCACGCCGTGCGCGTGGTCGGAGCACACCCGGTCCAGCCCGGCCAGTGGGCTGCCCGGATCCACCGAGCGTTCCAGAAGGACGGCAGGGGCCGGGAGTTCGCCGATCCAGTCGCCGTGTTCGGCCTGGTCGCCGCGGCCGCGCCAGCCCGGCGCGATCAGCAACCCCTCGGCGCCTGCCGCCAGCAGTCCCTCGGCACGCGCCCGGTCCTCCTCCGGCCGGTAGTCGGAGATCCGCAGGATCAGCCGGGCACCGGCCCGCGCCGCCGCCTCGTGCGCACCGTGGATGACGTCGGCGAAATAGTAGGTGGCCGACGGGGCGAGGAGCCCGAGCACCGGGGCGGTGCCGACGCCGGCCGCCGCCCCTGCGGTGCGCGGCCGGGGCCAGGAAACCGATCCGTGCGCCCGGTCGACCAGGCCCTTGCGGGTGAGCGTCTCGACGTCCCGCCGCACCGTCACCGGCGACACCCCGAGCCGCGCGGCGAGGTCGGTGACCCGGGCCGTGCCCTGCTCCCGTACCAAGGTCAGCAGGCGGTCGTGGCGTTGCACTGCGCTCTCGCGCACGGCGCATTCCCCCTCGCGTATGGCGGCCCCGGGCGGCCGGATGGCGGACGAGCCTAGTCCAGCCCGATCGATCGCAACAGGAATCGATCGTTCGATCCTTTTCTCTTGACGTTCGATCACCCGGCGCTGAAGGATGCCCGCGTCGCCCGGCCGGACACCGCCCTCAGGGGAGCCCATGACCGCACCCTCCAGCCGCAGCCCTCTCCCACCCGCCACGCGCAGCTCCCTCCCGCCCGCCACGGGCAGCTCCCTCCCGCCCGCCACGGGCAGCTCCCTCCCGCCCGCCACGCCCTGCTCGATCCCGTTCCCGCTCCCGCCCGAGGACCGCGACCTCAGCCCGTACACCGGCTGGACCCGCGCCCACTGGGAGGCGGCAGCCGACGGCCTGCTCCGCGCCACCGCGCCGTACGCGTCACCGGGCCACGGCCTGATCGCCCTCCCCGGCGCGCGCCCCAGCTCCTCAGGAACCCGCTCGGACGGTCTGGAAGGCTTCGCGCGGACCTTCCTCCTCGCCGCCCTCCGCGTCGCAGGCAGCGAAGGACACGACCCCGGCAACCACCTCGAACGCTTCGCGGCCGGACTCGCCGCGGGAACCGAAAAGCCCACCGCAGAACGGGAGTTGACGCCGGAAAATCCCGACTCGTGGCCCACGGTCGACGCCGTACGCCAGGCGTACGTGGAAGCCGCCTCCCTCGCCCTCGCCCTGCGGCTGACCCGCCCCTGGCTGTGGGACACCCTCGACGACGCGGTCCGCGCCCGCGTCGTCGACTGGCTGCTGCCCGCGCTCGCCCCGTCGCCCGTCGACAACAACTGGTGGCTTTTCGGCCTGACCGTCGGCGGTTTCCTGCTCGACGCGGGCATCGAGAACGTCCGCGCCCGCGCCGCCGTCGACCGCGCGCTGAACCGCATCGAGGACTGGTACCGCGGTGACGGCTGGTACTCCGACGGGGACAACCGCGCCTTCGAGCACTACAACGCCTGGGCGCTGCACTTCTACCCCGTCCTGCACGCCCACCTCGGCGGCGACGACGCGCTCCTTGCCACTCACGGCCCACGGCTCGCCACCCACCTCGCCGACCACACCCGCCTCTTCGACGCCAACGGCGCCCCGCTGCCCTTCGGCCGCTCGCTCACCTACCGCTTCGCCGCCGCGGCGGCCCCCTGGCTCGGCGCCCTCACCGGGCACACCCCGCTCACCCCTGGTGCCACCCGCCGACTCGCCTCCGGCGCGCTGCGCCATTTCCTCGACCGCGGCGCCGTCGACACGCGCGGCCTGCTGACGCTCGGCTGGTACGGGCCCTACCCGCCCATGCTCCAGAGCTATTCGGGCCCGGCCTCGCCGTACTGGGCGTCCAAGGGTTTCGTCGGTCTGCTGCTGCCCGCCGACCACCCGGCCTGGACGGCCCGCGAGGAGCCACTGCCCGCCGAGACCCGTGACGCCGCGCTGCCCCTCGGCCGGACCGGTCTGCTGGTGCAGTCCACCGTCTCCGACGGCCTGGCCCGCCTGCACAACCACGGCAGCAACTCCGTCCTCGCCGCCCCCGACCCCTACTACGCCCGCTTCGCGTACTCCACGCGCACCGGCCCGACCGCCCCAGAAGCCCCGGCCGACAACCACTTCGCGCTGCTCGTCGACGGGCGGCCCACCACCCGCGGCGATGCCGTCCCGCAGGGCGCAGGACCCGGCTGGGCCGCCTCCACCCACACGCCGCGCCACGCCGACGGCACCGAACTCCCCGGCGTCCGCGTGCTGTCCGCCACCGCAGTCCACGGCCGGACGGAACTGCGCGCCCATCTGGTCACCGGCGCGCCGCCCGGCACCCGGGTACGCCTGACCGGCTGGGCCACCACCCCGGACGGCCCGACCGCCCAACTCCACCCCGTCCACGGCTTCGACGGCCCGCCCGCGGACACGCCGAGCGGCAGCACCCTCATCGGCCCCGGCACCCGCACCGCCGTGCTGGAGGGCACCGTCACGGCCCCCGAGGGCTCCCTCTTCCTGGCCCTGGCCTCGCTGACCGCCGACCCGTCGCCCGCGCCCGTCCACACCCGGGCTGTCGTCCACGTGGCAGCGGATGCACTGCGCGTCACCTGGCACGACGGCACCGGCACCGAAGTCCCCTTCCCGCACCACCCCGACGCGGCAAGGGCCGGTGCTCAGGCCCCTGCGGAGGGGACCTGAGCACCGGCCCTGGAACGAACATCCCGCGCGCAGCCCGGCCACGAGGCACCGCGGCCGCCTGGCCCCCGCCGGGTCCAGCGGCCGTCCGCCCCGTCAGCGCGGCCCGTACTTCCGTCCCGTGCGGGACGAGAGACCGCCGAGCACCCCGCGGGGCGCCAGCTTCACCGCACCCATCAGGGCCTTGTACCGCGGATCCGGAATGGACAGGGACTTGCCCCGCGTCAGGTCCTTCATGGCCGCGTCCACGAGCTTGTCGGCGTCCAGCCACATCCAGCCGGGGATGTTGTCCGTACCCATTCCCGCCCGCTGGTGGAACTCGGTGCGGACGAAGCCGGGGCACAGTGCCATCAGCCGCACACCGCTGCCCGCCAGGTCCCGGGCGGCGCCCTGGGTGAACTGGACCACCCACGCCTTGCTGGCCCCGTACGTACCGCGCGGCACGAACGCCGCCACCGACGCCACGTTCACCACCGCGCCGCGCCGCCGGTCGCGCATCCCGCGCACCGCCGACGTGGTCAGCCGGAGCACCGCCTCGCAGTGCACCTTCAGCATCGTCAGCTCATCGGCCATCGACACTTCGAGGTACTCGCCCTTGTTGCCGAACCCGGCGTTGTTCACCAGCAGATCCACCGGCTGCCTGGGGTCGGCGAGCCGCGCCTCGACGGCGGCGATGCCGTCCTCCGTCGACAGGTCGGCGCTCAGCACCTCCGCCTCGATGCCGTGCCGGTCGTGCAGCTCGGTTGCCTGCTCGCGCAGCCGCTTCTCATCGCGCGCCACCAGCACCACGCTGTGGCCGTCACTCGCGAGCCGACGGGCGAACGCCGCCCCGATGCCCGCCGTCGCTCCCGTGATCAATGCAGTCGTCATATAGGCACGCTATCCGTCCACGACGCACGGGCGGTGACCTCGGATATCCGCCATCGCGCGGATGGCCCGGCGTCGGCGGTCCAACCCCCGTGGTCCGCGTGCAGGTTGCCGCATGCACCGCGGCGCCGCGGGTGCCCCCTGGGCCCGCCGCGGCCCCGTCACCTACACACCTTCTCCACTCCGCACCCGGAAGCGGCACCGGGCAGGTGACGGGACTTCACCCACTCGTCGTCGTGCGCCCGGCGTGCACCAGCGCCCGCCTCGATGGCGCGCGCCCCCCGCAGCACGCGCCCGCGTCATGCGTCGATGTCCCACACACCGTCAGTGCCCCTGCCGTTCCACGTACGCAAGGGCTTTGTCCCGCGCCAGCGGATGGAGCGCGTCGCCGGCCTCCAGCAGCCGTCTCAGCAGCGCCCGCTCCCGGGTCAGGGCGCGGAACGTCAGCGCGACGGTCACCTCGTGATCGGGGCGGTGCAGCAGCTCGACGCGGTCCCCGGCGCGGATCTCGCCCGGTTCGACCACCCGCAGATACGCACCCGGTACCGCGGTCTCGGTGAACCGCTTGATCCAGCCGCGCTCGCCGATGCGGCCCTGGAACGTGCGGCACGGGACGCGCGGGGAGGTCACCTCCAGCAGCACCCGCGGGCCGATCCGCCAGCGCTCGCCGATCCGGGCGCCGGTGACCTCGACACCCAGGGTGGTGAGGTTCTCGCCGAAGGAGCCGTTGGGCAGCTCGCGGTCCAGCTGCCGCTCCCACTCGTCCAGGTCCTCGCGGGCGTAGGCGTACACCGCCTGCTCGTCGCCGCCGTGGTGGCGGAGGTCGACCACGGTGTCGCCGGCGAGTCCGCTTCCGCCGGTGCCCCCGGGGCCGGGGGCGGTGACCATGACCGGCCCGGCCACCGGCCGCTTGTCGATGCCCGTCTCGCCGCTCTTGGCGCGGGTGTGTTCGGAGGGCGCGGCGCGTCCCACATTCACGGTCAGCAGCTTCATGCTCGGCACGCTAGCCAGCTCCAATCAAAGCGTCGAGCCGGATTCTCTCGATCTCTCCAAGATGCGCTTATACTCCAAATATGATCGAGGCCCGTCATCTCCGCGTGCTGCGCGCCGTCGCCAGGACCGGCTCCTTCTCCGCCGCCGCCCGCGAACTGGGCTGCACCCAGCCGGCCGTCAGCCAGCAGATGAAGGCCCTGGAGCAGTCCGTGGGCACCCCGCTCCTCGTCCGCGCGGGCCGTGGGATGCGACTGACCCAGGCGGGCGAGGCGCTCGTACGCCACGCGGTCGGGATCCTCGCCGGGCTCACCGCCGCCGAGGAAGAGGTCGCCGCGATCACGGGCCTGCGAGCGGGACGGGTACGGCTGGTGTCGTTCCCGTCCGGCAGTTCGACACTGGTACCCACCGCCCTGGCGAAGATGCGCGCCGCGCACCCCGGCACCCGCGTCTCGCTGGTCGAGGCCGAGCCGCCGCGCTCGATCGACATGCTGCGCAACGGCGACTGCGAGATCGCACTGGCATTCCGCTATCCCGAGGTGCGCGGTGCGGACCCGGCGGCCTGCGCCGAATGGGACGACCTGGTGGCCAGGCCGATCCTGGCCGACCGGCTCATCGGCCTGGTCCCCGACGGCCACCGGCTCGCGGCGGGCGGTACGGCGCGCTTCGCCGAACTGGCCGACGACCCGTGGATCGCGGGCTGCCCGCGCTGCCGCACGCATCTGGTCGAGGTCTGTGAGAGCGCCGGCTTCACGCCGCGCATCGACTTCGCCACCGACGACTACCCGGCGGTGATCGGACTGGTCGGCGCGGGACTGGGCGTCGCGGCGCTGCCCGAACTCACCTTGGAGTCGGTACGCCCCAAGGGGGCCACGGCGGTGCGGCTGGAGCCGGCGGTGCACCGCGAGATCGTCGCGCTTACGCTGCCCGACCTGGCGCGCGTCCCCGCTGTGGAGGCGATGCTCGATCAGCTGGTGCAGGCCGCGGGACGCTGACGCCGGGCGGCGGCCGAGGGGCGGGGCCGACAGGCGTGAACAGCGCCGGGAAGTCGGCGCGGGGTGCGTCCGGTCCGGGGAGCCATGGGCGCCCCGCCGGTTGTGGGGTCGGTGGTGGGTTCGGTTCCCCGATCCGGGGAGGATCGTTTCTTCAGCGGTGATCCACTCCGGGTGATCAGGCGCTGGTCACTCCGGCGTGGCCGGTCATGGAGGTCGCGGGGATCAGGCGGTGACGTGCCCGGCCCATGAGCTCCTCGCGTTCGTCCTCCGTCAGTCCGCCCCAGACCCCGTAGGGCTCGCGGACCGCCAGGGCGTGCGCCGCGCACTCCGCCCGTACCGGGCAGCGCATGCACACCTCTTTCGCTGATGTCTCACGCGCGCTGCGGGCTGCTCCGCGTTCCCCTTCGGGGTGGAAGAAGAGCGAGCTGTCCACGCCACGGCAGGCCGCGAGCAGCTGCCAGTCCCAGAGGTCTGCGTTCGGGCCCGGAAGGCGGGAGAAATCTGCCATTGCTTGTCCCCTCGAAGCGATGCTGTTTTCGGGCTCGGTGCTCACGACCGTACATCTACTGTCCAAGTAGATGTAAATATGACTCATTGCGAATCTAGCCGCAGACGCCACGAAAATGGAAGAAAGAGGGCCAAATAGGGCATAGGGTGCACGCGCGGAGGCCGGTCGACCATGAACCGTCTGCGTATCCGGCTCCTCACGGAGCGTGCTGAAGTCGGTCACCGAAGCCGTAACTCTTTCGAGTGACCGTCGTTGAGTGTGCGGAGGCGGTTGACAGAGGTAGTCCTCGGGCAGGTGTCCGAGGGCCGTCAATCGCACAGGTGACGATACGTACCAGCCTGGAGGCTCAAGGTGACGCGCATCAGCTGCGGAGGACGGTCATGACATCCGTTCTCGTCTGCGACGACTCCCCGCTTGCCCGAGAGGCGCTCCGACGGGCGGTTGCGACCGTGCCCGGCGTCGAGCGCGTGACGACCGCGGCCAACGGGGAGGAAGTCCTCCGCCGCTGGGGTGCCGATCGCTCGGACCTGATTTTGATGGACGTACGGATGCCGGGACTCGGCGGTGTCGAGACCGTGCGTCGGCTGCTGTCCGCCGACCCCGGCGCCAGGATCATCATGCTCACGGTGGCCGAGGACCTGGACGGTGTCGCGCTCGCGGTCGCCGCCGGGGCCCGCGGCTATCTGCACAAGGACGCCTCGCGCGCGGAGCTGCGGGCGACGGTGACCCAGGCGCTCGCCGACCCGACGTGGCGGCTCGCCCCGCGCCGGCTGCGGTCCGCCGAGATGGGCGCAGCCCCGACGCTCACCGCGCGGGAGATCCAAGTGCTCGAAGGCATGAGCCACGGCCGCTCCAACGCCGAGATCGGCCGTGAGCTGTTCCTCTCCGAGGACACGGTCAAGACCCACGCCCGGCGCCTTTTCAAGAAACTGGGTGCCTCCGACCGGGCGCACGCGGTGGCGCTGGGGTTCCGCTGGGGACTGGTCCGCTAAGGCATCGTGACGTGCAGCGATGCGGGGGAGTGAGAGTCCCCGCCCGCCCTGCGGCGGGCGGGGCGGCAAAGCGCCCCGCGCGCTGCCTGTGCACCGCGGCGGTCCGTTTCCCCGCGCGGTGCCGCATCCTTGAGGTATGGAGTTCCTCGGGGACGGGTCGGTCGGGCACGAGGGGAGGGCGCAGGACATGAATGCCGGCGCACCTGCCGCTCATAACGCTTCAGTGCACAAGTACGGACCTGGTGCCGCGGATCGTGTCGCGCCAAGGCACCATGGACCGATGCGCGATGACGGCAACCAGGAGATCGGCGATCTCGTCGCACGCGCAGTCGAGGGGGACCAGCGGGCCACGCACGACCTCTTGGCCCATGTGCACCCCCTCGCGTTGCGTTACTGCCGCACCCGGCTCTCCCGGCTGCCGGGTGACGCGCGGCACTTCGTCGAGGACCTCGCACAGGAAGTCTGTGTCGCGGTGCTCTGCGCGCTGCCGCGCTACCGCGACACCGGAAAGCCCTTCGAGGCGTTCGTCTTCGCCATCGCCGGCCACAAGGTCGCCGATCTGCAGCGGGCCGCGATGCGCGGCCCGGGCAGCACGGCCGTGCCGTCCGACGAGATGCCCGAGCAGCCCGACGACTCGCTGGGCCCCGAGGAGCGTGCGCTGCTGAGCAGCGACGCCGAGTGGGCCAAGAAGCTGCTGGCGAACCTGCCGGAGAATCAGCGCGAGCTGGTGCTGCTGCGGGTCGCGGTCGGGCTGACGGCCGAGGAGACGGGGCAGATGCTGGGGATGTCGCCGGGTGCGGTGCGGGTCGCCCAGCACCGCGCGCTGAGCCGACTGCGGGCGCTGGCCGAGCAGTAGGGCGGAGTGTCCCCGGCAGTCGCCGCGGGCACCGGACGGTGGTCCGGCGGGCGCGGGGGAGCCCCGTGACCGCGGACCGACGCGGCCTGCGGTGTCCGTAGAAAGGTACGAGTGATGAGGCCCTCATCGATCGTGGAATGGGACACCTGATTAGGCCGTTAGCATGGGAGTCCGCGCTGAGGCAAGAGCATTGGGGAAGGTGTCATGAGTGACAACGTCGACGGTATGCCCGCCAAATTCGCCATGCTCGGGCTGACATACGACGACGTTCTGCTGCTGCCCGGCGCTTCGGAGGTGCTGCCCAACGCGGTGAGCACCGCCTCCCGGGTCTCGCGGAACGTCACGGTCAACATCCCGCTGCTGTCCGCGGCGATGGACAAGGTCACCGAGGCCCGGATGGCCATCGCCATGGCACGTCAGGGCGGCGCCGGTGTGCTGCACCGCAATCTCTCCATCGAGGACCAGGCCAACCAGGTCGACCTGGTGAAGCGCTCCGAGTCCGGCATGGTCACCGACCCGATCACGGTCCGCCCGGACGCCACGCTCGCCGAGGCCGACGCGCTCTGTGCGAAGTTCCGCATCAGCGGCGTGCCGGTCACCGACGCCTCCGGCAAGCTGCTGGGCATCGTCACCAACCGCGACATGGCCTTCGAGCTGGACCGCAGCCGTCAGGTCCGCGAGGTCATGACGCCGATGCCGCTGGTCACCGGCAAGGTGGGGATCTCCGGTGACGACGCCATCGAGCTGCTGCGCCGCCACAAGATCGAGAAGCTTCCGCTGGTCGATGACGCGGGCGTGCTCAAGGGCCTGATCACGGTCAAGGACTTCGTCAAGGCCGAGAAGTACCCGAACGCCGCCAAGGACGCCGAGGGCCGGCTGGTCGTCGGCGCTGCGGTGGGTGTCGGCGACGCGGCGTACGACAGGGCCCAGGCGCTGGTCGAGGCCGGTGCCGACTTCCTGGTCATCGACAGTGCGCACGGCCACAGCCGCGGCATCCTCGACATGATCGCCAAGGTCAAGTCCAACATCGGTGTCGATGTGGTCGGCGGCAACGTCGCCACCCGCGACGGCGCCCAGGCGATGATCGACGCGGGCGTCGACGGCATCAAGGTCGGCGTCGGCCCCGGTTCCATCTGCACCACCCGCGTGGTCGCCGGTGTCGGCGTGCCGCAGGTCACCGCGATCTACGAGGCCGCGCAGGCCGCCCACGCCGCGGGCGTGCCGCTGATCGGTGACGGCGGGCTCCAGTTCTCCGGCGACATCGCCAAGGCGATCGCGGCCGGCGCGGACACCGTGATGCTCGGCTCGCTGCTGGCCGGCTGCGAGGAGTCGCCGGGCGAGATGGTCTTCATCAACGGCAAGCAGTTCAAGTCCTACCGCGGCATGGGCTCGCTGGGTGCGATGCAGTCCCGCGGCCAGGGCAACAAGTCCTTCTCCAAGGACCGCTACTTCCAGGACAACGTGCTCTCCGAGGACAAGCTGGTCCCCGAGGGCATCGAGGGCCAGGTGCCCTACCGCGGGCCGCTCGCCTCGGTCGCCCACCAGCTCGTCGGCGGTCTGCGGGCCTCCATGGGCTATGTCGGCTCCGCGGACATCGACGAGCTCAAGGAGAAGGGCCGCTTCGTCCGCATCACGTCCGCGGGCCTCAAGGAGAGCCACCCGCACGACATCCAGATGACGACCGAGGCGCCGAACTACTCTCGACGCTAGGCGGGACAC
This sequence comes from Streptomyces sp. NPDC048248, assembly GCF_043201875.1. Lineage (NCBI taxonomy): Bacteria > Bacillati > Actinomycetota > Actinomycetes > Kitasatosporales > Streptomycetaceae > Streptomyces > Streptomyces sp. NPDC048248. Next base: position 358,833 of record NZ_JBICZL010000004.1, on the reverse strand, counting down.
CGGGGACGCGCCCTAGCATGTCCCCGCATCCGAGCCCGTGGCCGCACCCCGGCCACGGGCTTCGGTGTGTCGGGGATACTGGAACGGCAGACGTAGAGGAAAGGCCACACACGTGACTGAGATCGAGATCGGACGCGGCAAGCGCGGCCGCCGGGCATACGCCTTCGACGACATCGCCGTCGTCCCGAGTCGCCGCACCCGCGACCCGAAGGAGGTCTCGATCGCCTGGCAGATCGACGCCTACCGTTTCGAGCTGCCGTTCCTGGCCGCTCCGATGGACTCGGTGGTCTCCCCGCAGACCGCCATCCGCATCGGTGAGCTGGGCGGCCTCGGCGTCCTCAACCTGGAGGGTCTGTGGACCCGCTATGAGGACCCGGAGCCGCTGCTCGCGGAGATCGCCGAGCTGGACGGCGCCACCGCCACCAAGCGGCTCCAGGAGATCTACGCCGCGCCGATCAAGGAAGAGCTGATCGGCCAGCGGATCAAGGAGGTGCGCGACTCGGGCGTCGTCACCGCCGCCGCCCTGTCGCCGCAGCGGACCGCGCAGTTCTCCAAGGCCGTCGTGGACGCCGGCGTGGACATCTTCGTGATCCGCGGCACCACGGTCTCCGCCGAGCACGTCTCCTCGGCCGCCGAGCCGCTGAACCTCAAGGAGTTCATCTACGAGCTCGACGTCCCGGTCATCGTGGGCGGCTGCGCCACCTACACCGCGGCCCTGCACCTGATGCGGACCGGCGCGGCGGGCGTGCTGGTCGGTTTCGGCGGCGGCGCCGCGCACACCACCCGCAACGTCCTGGGCATCCAGGTGCCGATGGCGACGGCCGTCGCGGATGTCGCGGCCGCGCGCCGGGACTACATGGACGAGTCCGGCGGCCGGTACGTCCACGTCATCGCCGACGGCGGCGTGGGCTGGTCCGGCGACCTGCCGAAGGCGATCGCCTGCGGTGCGGACGCGGTGATGATGGGCTCCCCGCTGGCCCGTGCCACGGACGCGCCCGGTCGCGGCCACCACTGGGGCATGGAGGCGGTCCACGAGGACGTGCCGCGCGGCAAGCGGATGGACCTCGGCGCGGTCGGCACCACCGAGGAGATCCTGTGCGGCCCCTCGAACACGCCGGACGGGTCGATGAACTTCTTCGGCGCGCTGCGCCGGGCGATGGCGACGACCGGCTACTCCGAGCTCAAGGAGTTCCAGCGCGTCGAGGTGACGGTCTCGCCGTCCCAGCACGACAACGCCTGACGCGGCAGCGGCACCCCGCACACCGCAGCACACCGCACCGCGGCCCGGCGACACGATGTCGCCGGGCCGCGGTGCGTTCTGCGTGGTGCACTCCGCGCCGGCCCGTCAGAGCCGGTGTGCCGCGCCCGTCGGGGTCGCGCCACGGGTGTCGAGGAGCAGCTGCGCCTTGACCGAGAGGCCCTGGAGGTCGTAGGTGCGGTGGGGCTGGAGCAGGATCGTCAGGTCGGCGGCCGCGGCCGCCTCGTAGAGGGAGTCGGCGCGGGGGACGGGGCGGTCCAGGACGTTCCATTGGGGGACGTAGGGGTCGTGGTAGGTGAGGTGTGCGCCGAGCTCCATGAGGCGGGAGGCGATCTCGCGGGCGGGGGAGCCTTCCTGGTCGCCGATGTCCGGCTTGTAGGTGACCCCGAGCAGCAGGACGCGGGCGCCGCGGGCGGACTTGCCGTGTTCGTTGAGCAGGGTCGCGCAGCGCTGGATGACATAGCGCGGCATCCGGCCGTTCACCTCTTGCGCGAGTTCGACCATGCGCAGCGGGTAGCTGAGTGAACGGCCCTTGTACGAGAGGTAGTTGGGGTCCACGGGGGCGGCGTGGCCGCCGATTCCGGGGCCGGGGCGGAAGGCCTGGAATCCGAACGGCTTGGTCTCCGCGCAGCGGATGACGTCCCAGAGGTCGACCCCGATGTCGTGGCAGAAGACCGCCATCTCGTTCATCAGGGCGATGTTGATGTGGCGGTAGTTGGTCTCGAGCACCTTGGCCGTCTCCGCCTCGCGGGGGCCGCGGGCGCGCACGACCTTGTCCGTCAGCCGGTTGTAGAACGCCGCTGCGGCCTCGGTGCAGGCGGGGGTGAGGCCGCCGATGACCTTCGGGGTGTTGGCGTAGCGGTGGGTGCGGTTGCCGGGGTCGTGCCGGCTGGGGGAGCAGGCGAGGTGGAAGTCCCGCCCGGCGATGAGCCCGGAGCCCTCTTCGAGGAGGGGGCGCAGGAATTCCTCGGTGGTGCCGGGGTACGCGGTCGATTCGAGGATGACCGTGGTGTGCGGGCGCAGGTGCGCGGCCAGAGTGCGGGCGGCGTCGGCGATGGCGGTCAGGTCCAGGGCGCGGTCCTCGCCCAGCGGCGTCGGTGCGCAGATCACAGCGGTGCGGACCTTGCCGAGGGCGGCGGGGTCGGTGGTGGTGCGAAGGCCCGCGGCGAGCAGGCGGCGGATCTCGGTCGCGGACAGCGGCCCGTCGGCCCCGGCGGGGGTGGCCGCGCGCGGGTCGGGGTCGTAGCCGAGGGTGCTGATGCCGGCGGCGATGGCGGCCTGGGCGAGGGGGAGGCCGAGGTGGCCGAGTCCGATGACGGCGAGGTCTGCTGGCATGGCTGCTGCCGTCCTTCCCGAGCGATTCCGGATGGCGCATAAGTAGACTAAGCCGACATTTGACCCAGAATGGGGATTGGTGGATCAAGGTGGCGGGGTGTTGCCGTACTGGGCGGAGGGTGGATACCGGCACGTAGCGCGGACAGAATCGACGGACGGGGGGTGTGGCCCCGATCACAGCGGGAGGCAGTGGTGAAGACAGCGACACTGGGACCGGCGCAGCGTGCCGAGGCGCTCGCTCGAATGGCGGAGCGGGAGCTGGACGTTCTGGTGGTCGGCGGCGGAGTCGTCGGCGCCGGCACGGCACTGGACGCGGCGACACGCGGGCTGAGCACCGGGCTGGTCGAGGCGCGGGACTGGGCATCGGGCACGTCGAGCAGGTCGAGCAAGCTCATCCACGGCGGCCTGCGCTATTTGGAGATGTTGGACTTCGCGCTGGTCAGAGAGGCGCTCAAGGAACGCGGGCTGCTGCTGGAGCGCCTGGCGCCGCATCTGGTGAAGCCGGTGCCGTTCCTCTATCCGTTGCAGCACAAGGGGTGGGAGCGCTGGTACGCCGGCTCCGGCGTCGCACTGTACGACGGCATGTCGATCTCCTCGGGACACGGCCGCGGTCTGCCCGTGCACCGGCACCTGTCGCACAAGCGCGCCCTGCGGGTGGCGCCTTGTCTGAAGAAGGACGCCCTGGTCGGTGCATTGCAGTATTACGACGCGCAGATGGATGACGCCCGGTATGTCGCCACGATGGTGCGTACGGCGGCGGCCTACGACGCGCAGGTCGCCAACCACGCCCGCGTGGTGGGCTTCCTGCGCGAGGGCGAGCGGGTCGTCGGCGCGCGGGTGCAGGACGGCGAGGGCGGTGGTGAGTACGAGATCCGCGCCCAGCAGATCGTCAACGCCACCGGTGTGTGGACCGATGACACCCAGGCGATGATCGGTGAGCGCGGGCAGTTCCACGTACGGGCCTCGAAGGGCATCCACCTGGTGGTGCCCAAGGACCGGATCCATTCGACGACCGGGCTGATCCTGCGGACCGAGAAGAGCGTGCTGTTCGTCATTCCGTGGGGACGGCACTGGATCATCGGGACGACGGACACCGACTGGGACCTGGACAAGGCGCACCCGGCGGCCTCAAGCGCCGATATCGACTACCTGCTGGCGCATGTGAACGAGGTGCTCGCGGTGCCGCTGACCCGGGATGACGTCGAGGGGGTGTACGCCGGCCTGCGGCCGCTGCTGGCGGGCGAGTCGGACGCCACCAGCAAGCTCTCGCGCGAGCACACGGTCGCGCATCCGGTTCCCGGCCTGGTGGTCGTCGCGGGCGGCAAGTACACGACGTACCGGGTGATGGCCAAGGACGCCGTGGACGAAGCGGTGCACGCCCTGGACCACCGGGTCGCGGAGTGCGTGACGGAGGACGTTCCGCTGGTCGGCGCCGAGGGGTACAAGGCGCTGTGGAACGCCCGGGCCCGGATCGCGGCCCGCACCGGCCTGCACGTGGTGCGCATCGAGCACCTGCTGAACCGTTACGGCTCGCTCACCGAGGAGCTGTTGGAGCTGGTCGTGGCCGATCCTTCACTGGGCGAACCGCTGACGGGCGCGGACGACTATCTGCGCGCCGAGGCCGTCTACGCCTGCACGCACGAGGGCGCCCGGCATCTGGACGACGTACTGACCCGGCGGACCCGCATCTCGATCGAGACCTTCGACCGGGGCACCCGCTGTGCCCGCGAGGTGGCCGAGCTGATGGCGCCCGCGCTGGGCTGGGACAGCGACCAGGTCGAGAAGGAGATCACGCACTACGAGAAGCGGGTCGAGGCGGAGCGCGAATCGCAGCGGCAGCCGGACGACCTGACGGCGGACGCGGCCCGACTGGGGGCGCCGGACATCGTTCCGCTGTAGCGCTCGCGGCGAGAAACGGCCGCGAGCGCGCCGGGCGCGTACGGAGGGATGGCGGGCGGTTGCCGGGAGATCCGGTGGCCGCCCGCCGTTCGTCCCCCGAGGAACGGGGGATGGGGCGGACACGCCCTAGCTGTGCTGTCCGGGCGGCTTCGTGGCGGACGGCGGGCAGAACTCCGCCGTCAGGACCGCCGTGCCGTGGTCCGGATCGGCCAGGGCATCGGTGTTGACGCGGTAGCTGACGAGGTGCCGGCCGTCGGCGGTACCCGCGGTCTGCGCGTACGAGCCGTTGATGTCGCCGTTGTGGCCCCAGACCCTCACGCCGCAGGGCAGCTCGGTGGCGTACAGGCCGAGGCCGTAGGTGCCGTCGGTGCCCGCTTCGTTGCGCAGCTGCGCCATCTGGCGCGGCGGCAGGAGCTTGCCGCCCAGCAGCGCGGAGAAGAAGCGGTTGAGGTCGTCGAGGGTGGTCACCATCTCGCCCGCGGCGCCCGCCCGGCTGGGGTCCAGGGAGGTGGTGTCCACCTGGTGGGTGCCGATCCGGGAGTAGGCGCGGCCGTGCGGCTCGGGCAGCGCCGGGTCGGTGCCGGGGAAGGAGGTGTCGTGGAGCCGGGCGGGGGCGATGAGGCGGCGGCGGATCTCCTCGGCGTAGGAGCGTCCCGTGACCGCCTCGATGACCAGGCCGAGGACGAGGTAGTTGGTGTTGGAGTAGGCGAAGGGAGCGCCCTGCCCGCTCCGGGAGTCCACGGCCGGTGGGTGGCGCAGGGCGACGCGCAGGAGTTCGGCCGGGGTGTGGCTGTCGTAGCGGTGGGCGCGGAAGCCCTTGCCGTACAGCTCGCGGGCGAGCCGGGCGTCCTCGGTGTAGTTGAACAAACCGCTCGTATGGTCGAGGAGCTGGCGGATCGTCACATTCCGAAGATCGCCGAGGTCGTCCTTTCCGGTGGCGGGCACGGATTTCGGCAGACGGGCGGCCGCGGTGTCCGCCAGGGACAGCTCGCCCTCGGCGACGAGTTGCAGTACGACGGTCGCGACCAGCGTCTTGGTGAGGCTGCCGGCCCTGAAGTGGTCCGCGCGGGCCATGGGGCGGCCGTTGCGGACATCGGCGACGCCGGTCGTGGAGAAACGGGAACCGTGGAAGCGTCCGCCGCGGGTTATCAGAGAAGCGGCGCCGGGCGCCCCGTCGCGTACCAGGCGCTGCAGGGCCCGCACCGTAGTGGCGGGCGGCTGCTCGACGCGCCCCACGGGCGGGACCGGGGTGGTGCGCTCCCCGCCCGTACACGCCGTCAGGGCGAGTACGGTCAGGGTGGTCTGGAGAACGAGCGCACGCGGGCGCACCGCGGCCCTGCGGCGGCGCGCTGCCGACGGCGGCGCCGGACGGTCGGCGCCGGCCGAGGCGGCGCGGGGCGAGCGCTTCGTCATCGGGACTCCCGTTCCTCGGGGGCCATCATGACGGGTGCGCGTGGCGCCGTTCCGCATGGACCCGGGCCTTCCCCACCGCCGCGGATGAGGGAGAATGAAGGCTCTGCCAGGGTGGGTTGTCCGAGTTGGGTCAGTTTGGTGATCGATGAGAAATCGAAGCTGCCAACTCGGCTGGATTGCAGAGGGGATTCAGTGGGCGACGAGGTCGAGATGGACGGCAAGGAGGGCAGGCTGCTCGCCGGCCGGTACCGGCTCGCCGATGTTCTCGGCCGGGGCGGTATGGGCACGGTCTGGCGGGCACGCGACGAGGTGCTGGGCCGTACGGTCGCGGTCAAGGAGCTGCGCTTCCCCGGTGGGGTGGAGGAGGACGAGAAGCGTCGTCTGATCACCCGCACACTGCGCGAGGCGAAGGCCATTGCCCGGATCCGCAACAACGGAGCCGTGACGGTCTACGACGTGGTCGACGAGGACGACCGCCCCTGGATCGTGATGGAGCTGGTCGAGGGCCGCTCGCTCGCCGAGGTCATCCGCGACGACGGCGCGCTCACCCCGCGCCGCGCCGCCGAGGTGGGTCTCGCCGTGCTGGACGTGCTGCGTGCCGCCCACCGAGAAGGCATCCTGCACCGCGATGTGAAGCCGTCCAACGTGCTGATGTCGGACGACGGCCGGGTCGTGCTGACCGACTTCGGCATCGCCCAGGTCGAGGGGGACCCCTCCGTCACCTCCACCGGCATGCTCGTCGGCGCGCCTTCCTACATCTCCCCGGAGCGGGCCCGCGGCCAGAAGCCGGGCCCGCCGGCCGACATGTGGTCGCTCGGCGGACTGCTCTACGCATGCGTCGAGGGCGTGCCGCCGTACGACAAGGGGTCGGCCATCGCGACCCTGACGGCGGTGATGACCGAGCCGGTCGAACCGCCGAAGAACGCCGGCCCGCTGGAAGAGGTCATCTTCGGCCTGCTGGTGAAGGACCCCGCGGGCCGGCTGGACGACGCGGGCGCGCGGTCGATGCTGCTGGCCGTCACGCACGCCCCGGAGCCGAAGCCGGAACCGCCCCTGGACTCGACGCGCGCGATGGTGCTCCCGTCGGCGCCCGCGGAGGAGCCGAAGCCCGCCGCCCGACCTGCGAAGCCGAAGCCCAAGCCCGCACCCAAGCCGCGGACGCAGCGCAAGCCCAAGGCGAAGCCCGAAGTCGGTCCCGGAGCCGCCGCGGCCGCGGCCGGCACCGGGACGGCCGGAAAGGCAGCGGAGGCCGACGCGCAGGAGCGCACGCCGGTGAGCGCCAAGGCCGGTCGCCCGCGCCCCGCCGCCGGCAGGGAGCAGAAGGCGACGGGTGGCGCCGAAGCGAGCCGCGCCGGCTTCGACACGGACGCCGCGAAGGAGCGGATGCGCAGCGCGCTGCAGTCCGTACGCAACGCGGCAGCCTCGGCGACCGCCACGGCCCGGCCGGAATCCAGACCCGGCGACGCCGAACGCCCCGGCTCCTCACGGCCGTCGGTGACGGATGTCGTTCCGCGCCGCACCCTGATCATCGGGGCCGTCGTGGTGGTCCTCGCGGTGCTGGGCGCGATCCTCGCCTTCGCGCTCGGCGGGGGCGACGAGAAGAAGGGCGCCAAGGGGGCCGGCAAGGACGACAAGGCGCCCGCTGCCACGGCGGGGAGCAAGGCGAAGCCCTCCGAGGAAGAGGGCACGCCAAAGCCGAGCGAGGACGCGGCGAAGGAGGAGCCGGCCCCGTCGTCGCCGAAGCAACCGAGTGCCACCCCCGAAGGCGACAAGGGGCTGCCGGAAGGCTTCGCCCCGGTCTCCAACGGCCGGTTCCACTTCTCCATGGCGATGCCCAAGGGCTTCAAGCAGACCGGCACGGCGGGGCAGGGCTCAGGCGCCATATACAGCGCCTCCGGCGGTTTCCCGCGTATCCAGATCGACTACAACGCCAAGCCCGGCACCGACGCGGCGGCCTCCTGGCGCAGCCTGGAGCCCAGCGTCCGCAACTCCAGCGAGAACTACCACCTGATCGACATCAAGTCCGTGAAGTGGCGGGACTATCCGACCGTCGCTGACTGGTCGTTCACCCGCCGGCAGAGCGGCGAGAAGGTACGCGTTCTCAACCGCGGCTTCCGGGCCGACGACCAGCACGGCTACGCCATCATGATCACGTGCAAGGCGGGCGCCTGGGCGGAGAAGGAGTGCAAGGAAGCGCGCGAGACGGCCTTCAGGACGTTCGCCGTGAAGGACTGACGGGGGCTTTCCGGGCGCGGCGCGGGGCGGGGGGACCGGAGCCTCCCGGTTACGGCGCGGGGCGGGCGGCTCCCGGTCGGACCGCCCGCCCGGGCCACGGGGTTGGGCAGAGCAGGGCTCAACCCGGGGGCCGGGCACGTATCGTGAGACATCGAAGTCCATACGCATCCGCAAGAGGCGGTAATGCGACCGGAACCGACCGGCGGCGTGCGTGACACCGGCCGGCTCCGTGAGGACGGTGGCCAGCACGCGCTGTGGGGAGGCGTCGTGGACGAGTACGCGGGAAGAGTGCTCGCCGAGCGCTACCGTCTGCCGCTGCGCGCCCCGGGCGACGACGACTTCACCGAGACCCGGGCGTTCGACACCTACAGCGGGCAGGAGGTCCTGGTCCGCCAGGTGCCGCTGCCCGAGGTGGTGGACGCGGAGGTCGTGGAGGCGGAGCCGGCTGACGGCCGCCACGCGCACCGGCGCACCACCACCGCGGGGGTGCGCGCGGCCCCTGTGACGGGCGCGGCGGGCGTGGCCGACCGCAGTCCCCGCGATCCCGCCGTACGCCGCGCGCTGGAGGCCGCGACGGCTGCCGCGCAGCTGCCCGATCACCCGCGACTCGAACAGGTTTTCGACGTCTTCGCGCAGCACGGCAGTCTGTGGATCGTCGGCGAACTCGTCGCGGCACGCCCGCTGGCCGCGCTGCTCGCCGAGCGGGCCCTGTCCGCGCACCGCGCCGCGGAGATCGCCGCCGATGTGCTCACCGCCTTGCGTGCCCTGCACACGCAGGGCTGGGTCCACCGCAACATCACCGCCCGCACGGTGCTGGTCTGCGTCGACGGCAGGGTGGTGCTGACCGGTCTGGCGGTGGGCGCGGCACAGGAGGCGCTGTGCGGCTACGCGCCGGTCCCCGGCGAGCGGGAGAACGGGCCGGGGACCGCACCGCATGCGGCCGGCGGCGCGGGCGAGGTGCGGGACGACGCGGCCGCCGACGCCGCGGCTCCGGTGCCCTCCGGGCCCCTTGACGCGCCCGGAAGCGGCTCGACGCACCAGCGCGCGGCGTCCTCGGGCGCGGCCTCGGGGCGGGGCGTGCCGCGTCCGGCTCCGGCCCCGGACGCCAACTGGCCACCGCTGTCGGGTGGCAGAGGCGTCCCGGCCGCGAGCGGTACGGCGGACGGTACGAGCGGTACGGACGCCATGGGCGATGCCGATGCCTCGGGTGAGCCCGGCGTCACGGGCGGGGACGCGGCGGCGGGCCGGGGCCCTGAAGGCGACGGGGTGGACCCGCGGCGGGTACGGGCGGGCGCCATCGCCGCCTACCGTGCCGGCGCTCGCGCGGCCGCCGTCCGGGCGCCGCTGCCCAACGACGAGGCAGGGCGCAACGGTTCCGGTGACGACGCGTCGGTCCGGCCCGTGCCGGGTGTCGCGGGCGCCGGGGCGCACGGCGTGCCGGGGGCGCGGCAGCACGACGACACCGACTTCCTGCCGGAGCCCGAAGCAGGCGCCGACGCGGGCCCTGACGCGGGCCGGGTGACGGGCTTCCCGGAGGGCTCGGCTCCCGGCTCCCCGGGGCGTCCGGAGGGCGGAATCGTTCCGTCGGCCCGCCAGGGCACCGCCGAAGGGCCGTGGTTCAGCCCGTACAGCGATCACATCGAGGGGAGCGCGGGGCAGGGCGCCGGCCGACCGGAGGACGCCGGCGTCGCGCACGGCGCGGATGACAGAACGGGCACCACCCCCGGCGGCGGACGGGGCGGCAGCCTGCCGGGGCCGACGGCGGGCGGTGGCCGAGGCGCCGATCCGCTTCCCGCGCCGCGCCGCGAGGCATCCGGGGCGGAGCCCACCGGGCCGGGCACGGGGTCGGGGGACACCGCAGAGACCGGCGAGCTGTCCGCGCCCGCAGCGCCGGCCAGGACCTCGCTGACCAAGACCGCTCCCGCCCCCGTGGCGTCGCCGGGTGCCGCCGCGGCGGAGCAGCGCGGCCCCGCCTCCCTCGCGTACGGCCGCCCCTCGGCCGCGCTCGCCGCGGAACGCGCCCGGCAGGCCCGGTTGCAGGTCATCGGCCCGGTCACCGAACGCTGGGCGCCCGAACAGGCCGGTCCGGTGCACGAGAACTGGCAGTTGGCGCCGCCGGTCGGTCCGGCGACCGACCTGTGGGCCGTGGGCGCGCTGCTGTTCCGCAGTGTGCAGGGGCATCCGCCGTTCCCCGAGGAGAGCGCGGCCGAGCTGGCGCAGCTGGTCTGTTCGCAGCCGCCCGCCCCCGCCGAGGAGTGCGGGGCGCTGCGGCCCGTCGTCGAGTCCCTGCTGCGCGAGGACCCGGGCGACCGGCCGGACGTCGAGGAACTGCGCGGCTGGCTGCGCTCGTTGATCCGTACGGCCCCGGAGCCGGAGCTGGGCAGCCGCGTGGTGACCGTGCCGTCGCGGGACCGGGCCGCCGACCCGGGGCGACTGCCGATCGTGCGGCGCCGCGGTGAACTCGTCCGCAAGGGGCGCCACAAGAAGACCCGGGCCCGCCGCGAGCGGCGTCCGCAGGAAACGCCGGCCGCCGCCGCGCGGGCGACAGCCGCGCCCTCGCCCCGTCCGCAACGGCTCCCCAAGCAGCCGAAACCGCTGCGCGGGCCCGCTCCCGCCAGGCTGCCCGAGCCGCCGCGGTCCGTCGGGGCGACCGGGCGCGCCGGAGCCGCGCGCCAAGGTGGTGGCCCGGCCGCGGAACCCTCGGCTCAGCAGGGCCCGGTGGAGGTCGGATGGGACGGCGCTCCGCCGCGGCGGTCCTCCGGGGCGGCGCGAGGGCCGCGCCGTCTGGGCCTGTTGCTGCTCGGGCTGGTGTTCTTGCTGTTGGTGGCCGCGGTCGTCTACGCCATGGTGTTCCTGCCGAAGTCCGGTGCGGAGGCCGGGCAGGGCGGTGCGGACCGGGTGGACACGCCCGGCCCTTCGAAGCCCGGCAGCAGCGCGGCGTCCGGAGACGGCTCCCACGACGGCCAGGGCGAGGACGGCGACGGGGACGGCGGCGCGAGTGGCACCCGGTCGCCGCAGACCGGCGCGCCCGCCGATCTCGACCAGGGCTTCGAGGCGCGCAGCGATCCGGAGGGCTTCCAGGTCGGTGTCCGCAAGGGCTGGGAGCGGCGCGGCGAGAACGACCGAGGCCAAGTGCGGTATGTCGGCGGTGACTTCGAGCTGGTGGTGGTGCCCGGCCGCGACACCACGGCCCGCTTCGGCGCCGACCCGATGGCGTACCAGCAGGACAAGGAGGCCGAACTGGCGCCGTACCGCGACTCCAGCTGGTCCTCCGCATCCGGGCTCCGGCGGATCGACGTCGGGAAGACGGCAATGGCGGAGGGCACCTTCACCTGGCGGGACAGCAGCGGCCGCGAGGTGTACGTCCGCAACCTCGCGATGATCCACGAGGGGCGCTATCACCTCGTGCTCCTCATCGGACCGGACAACGAGCGGCGCGAGGTCGACCACCTCTACGACCAGGCGACGGACGCCTACCGCCCGGGCTGACCCGCAGCACCCGACGTCGACGAGCGGGCGGTTCGCCGTGCGGTCAGCCGGTCAGCTCCCGCTCCAGGGGCGTCCGGAAGCGCGGGGTGACGCGGACCTCGCCGACCCAGGCCGCGAGCCGGGCCGCCTCGTCCGCCACCGCGCTCGCGGCCGCGCGGCCCCCGTCGTCGGTGAGCAGTCGCCAGACGATCTCGCCGTCCGCCCGCTGGGCCCAGCCGCCGATGATCCGGCCGTTCCACCACACCGTCGGGCCGATGTTGCCGCTGCGGTCGAAAAGTCGCGGTACGTGTCCGGGGTCGAGGTACCAGTCGCGGGCCTTCCAGCCCATCGCGGTGGGGTCGAGAGCGGGCAGTAGCGCGGCCCATGGCTCGGGCTGCGGGACCGGTCCGAGGTCCTCCGGCAGGGCGAGGCCGTCGGCGCCGTCGTCCAGCAGGATCTCGACCGCGCCGGTCGCGGCCAGCGCGCGCCGTGTGTCGGTCAGCGTCCAGCCCGTCCACCATTTGAGGTCCTCGACGGTGGCCGGGCCGTAGGCCGCGAGCCAGCGCCGGGCGAGGTCGGCGCGGGCCTCCGCGGCGGGCGGCGCGGGCCGGTCGGTGAACGCGGTGCCCGGTGTCCAGCGGAAGGAACTGCTGGTCCAGCCGCCGCGCGGACGACCCCGCCGGACCCGGCCCTCGGCGGCCAGCACCCGCAGGATGCGAGTGGAGACGGCGACCGCCGCTTCGTACGGCTTGCCGGGGGAGACCACGATCGTCTCGCGCAGGCCGGGCACGTCGGTGGCGAGTTCGGCGGCGGTGGCGGCACCGCGCGCGGCCAGCGCGGCCAGGGTCCGGTGCTCCACGTCGTCCAGCCGTCGTTCGTCCCAGCCGGGCACACCGTCCAGCACCCAGGTGGTCATACCGCGCCGTTCCCGCGCGGCGATGGCCTGTGCGGTCGAGGACCAGACGGCGGGCACCAGGTCAGCGCCGACGGCGAAGAGGGTGCGACGCATGCACAGCAGTCTGACCAGGGAGACGTCGTCGTAGAGGGCGCGCTCGACGGCACCGGGGCCCGGCGCGGCGAGCCGTGCCCCGGCGGCCAGGTGGACGGTCGCGGCGTCGGTGGCGTGCAGGCCGAGGACGGCGTCGGCGACCTCCTCCGGGGTGGCCGCCCGGTGCGCGGGCGCGAGGAGGTGGCGCCGCCCGAGGCGGGCTCGACGGCCGGCGGTGTCGATGCGGGGGCGGGGGTCGCTCATGCGACGAAGGTACGGGGCATCGCGGACAGCCGATGTCCGCTTTACGGTCGGCCCACCGCGGTGTCGCCGCCGAACCGGTCACGGAGCTCCTGTTTGAGCACCTTGCCGAGCGTCGCTCCGCGTGGCAGCGCGTCGAGCACCTCCAGTTGCTCGGGAAGCTTGTGCGGTGCCAGGCCCTGGGCGCGCAGGTGGGCGGTGACGTCCGCAAGCGTCAACTGCCGTGACCGGCTTGCCCGCACGGTCTGTTCGACGACCGCGCAGACGCGCTCGCCGCGGGCGGGGTCCGGCAGCCCGATGACGGCCGCGTCCGCCACCTCCGGGTGGCGGTGCAGGAGCGCCTCGATCTCCTGCGGCGAGATGTTCTCGCCCTTGCGGATGATGAGGTCCTTGAGGCGGCCGGTGACGACGAGATGGCCGGTGGGGGTGAGGCGGCCGAGATCGCCGGTGGGGAGGTAGCCGTCGGCGTCGAAGGGGTCCGGCTCGTCCAGGTAGCCGCGGCAGACGGCGGGGCCGCGCAGTCGTATCTCACCGGTGCCGGGGGTGATCAGGACGTCCATGCCGGCGGGCGGCCGGCCGGCGGTGGTGGCGAGGTGCTCGGGGAGGTCCGTCGGATCGCCCATGGTCACCATCGGTGCCTCGGTCATGGCGTAGCCGTGGGCCAGCCGGCAGCCCAGCTCGGCGACGACCTCGTGGTGCAGCTCGGGAGGCAGGGGCGCGCCGCCGCCGGCCAGCAGCCGAAGTGACGGCAGCAGCCGGCGACCGGGCGGAAGGGCGCGCTGGGCCGCGAGGAAGAGCTGGTAGAAGGCGGTTGAGCCGCCCGCGACGGTGACGCGGTGGCGGCGGTAGGCGGCGAGTGAGCGGGGCAGTGCGAAATGCTCGAGCAGGACGGCGGGGATGCCGTGCAGGAGCAGCATGACGGTGTAGTCCGGGCCTGCCACGTGGGCGTAGGGGAAGGCCATGGAGCCGACGTCGGACGGGCCGATGCGGAGCGCGCCGGCCAGGCAGCGGCCGGCTGTCAGCAGGCTGCGGTCGGTGTGCAGCACGCCCTTGGGGTCGGCGGTGGTGCCGGAGGTCCAGTAGATCCAGCGGACCTCCTCGCCGTCGTCGGGGGGCGGGGGGAGGGCTGCCGGATCGGCCTCGGGGAGGGCGGCGTGGACGTCGATGACGGTGAGCGGGCCGGGGAGGTTCCAGGCCAGGCGGCGCGCCATGGCGGTGTGGTCGAAGCCGCGCCAGGTGCCGGGGACGGCGAGGAAGGCCGCTCCCGTGCGCCGCAGCACCTGGCCGACCTCGTGGTCGCGGTAGAGCGGGACGACCGGGCTCTGGACGGCGCCGATACGGGCCAGGGCCAGGCTGAGCACCACGGTCTCGATGCGGGTCGGCAGTTGCCAGACGAGCCGGCTGCCGGGGCGTACGCCCCGTGCGTACAGGCCGGCGGCGACACGTTCCGCGCGCCGGCGCAGGGCGCCGAAGGTGAGGCGGCGGTCGTGCCGTGCGGAGTCGGCTCCCTGGATGAGCGCCGGGGCGGACGGGGTGAGCGCCGCGCGCCAGGCGACCAGGTCCCAGAGCGTGTTGCCGGCCATGCGGCCTCCCAAGAACTGACGATCCGTCAGATGTGGGGCAGAGGGTAGCCGCGAGCGTCTTGTCGGTCCAGAGGGTCCGGGGCTAGGCTCTTTCTGACGGTCCATCAGATATGGCGAGGGGAACCGGATGGAGCCACCGCACACCGACTCGACCTTCCCGCCGATGCGCGGCAGTGCCGGGTCCAGACCGGGCCCCGACCGCGACAAGCGCGCCGAGTAGCGGGCCCGGGATGGACCTGACCTGCACCGAGGAAGAGGAAACCTTCCGGGCGCGACTGCGGCGGTGGCTGGCCACGGTGCTGCCCCGGCTGCCCGCCAAGCCCGCCGCGACCGACTGGCCCGCCCGGCGGGCCTACGACGCGGCCTGGCAACGCATGCTCCACGACGCCGGATACGCCGGTCTGCACTGGCCGCGGGACGCCGGCGGCCAGGGCGCCACCCCCACCCAGCACCTGATCTTCCTGGAGGAGACCGAGCGCGCCGGGGCGCCCTACGTCGGCGCCAACTTCGTGGGTCTGCTGCATGCCGGGCCGACCATCGCCGCCGAGGGCACCGCCGCCCAGCGCGCCCGCTGGCTGCCGCCGATCCTGCGCGGCGAGGAGATCTGGTGCCAGGGCTTCAGCGAACCGGACGCGGGTTCCGACCTGGCCGCACTGCGCACCAGGGCGGTGCGCGACGGCGACGGATACGTGGTCAGCGGCTCCAAGACCTGGACCTCGCACGCGGAGGTCGCCGACTGGTGCGAGCTGCTGGTCCGCACCGACCCCGCGGCGCCCCGGCACCACGGCCTGAGCTGGCTCGCCATGCCGATGGACGCGCCGGGTGTGACCGTGCGGCCGTTGCGCACCCTGGCCGGTTCCACCGAGTTCGCCGAGCTGTTCCTCGACGAGGTCAGGGTCCCGGCCGGCAACCGCGTCGGGGCGGAGAACGACGGCTGGCGGGTGACGATGGTGACGCTCTCCTTCGAGCGCGGCACCGCCTTCGTCGGCGAGGTGGTGGCCTGCCGTCGGGTGCTCGGCGCGCTCGCCGGGGCCGCCCGCGCCAACGGCCGCTGGGACGACGCCGTACTGCGCCGCCGGCTCGGCCGGCTGAACGCGGAGTTCACCGCCCTGTGGCGGCTCACCCAGTGGAACGTGAGCGGCGCGCAGCGCACCGGCGGCGTACCGGGAATCGGCGGCTCGGTCTTCAAGCTGCGCTACTCGCACGCCCGCCAGGAGCTGTACGACGCAGCGGCGGAGGTGCTGGGAGCCGGATCGCTGGACGCCGGCCACGCCTGGGTCGCCGACCGGCTCTCCGCGCTCTCGTACACCATCGCGGCCGGCACCTCGCAGATCCAGCAGAACATCATCGCCGAGCGGATCCTCGGCCTGCCGAAGGGGCGGTGACCCACGCCGTGGACTTCCACCTCACCGATGATCAAGAAGCGTTGCGGGCCGGCACCCGCGAGCTGCTGGCGGGCCGGTTCGGCCGGGACCGGCTGCGCGCCGCCGTCGACGACCCCGCACTGGACCGGACGCTCTGGCGCGAGCTGGGCGACGCCGGTTTCTTCGCCCTGCGGCTGCCCGAGGCGGCCGGCGGGGTGGGCCTGGGCCTCCCGGAGGCGGTGCTGGTACTCGAGGAGGCGGGGCGGGCGCTGCTGCCGGGGCCGCTGGCCGCCTGCCAGCTGCTGGCGGGGACGGTGGACGGCGCCGCGACCGGGGAGCGGATCGTGGGGCTGTGCGACGCCGCGGCCGACCCGGCGCTGTGGGAGCACCCGCGCGACTGCGATGAGGTGATCTTGGTGGACGGGCCGCCGGGCCCGGACCGCGACGGCGGGGCGTACCGCAGCAGCGCATCGGCCGTGAGCCGGACCGCGCTGGCGTCCGTCGACCCCCTCACGCCGCTCGCCCGCGTCACGGACCGCCCGCAGGGCACACCGCTGCCGCTGGACGCGGCGCGGCTGCGCCGGGAGGCCGCCCTGCTCGCCGCCGCCCAGCAACTCGGCAGCGCCGCCCGCACGGTCGAGATGGCGGTGGCGTACGCGCGGGAGCGTGAGCAGTTCGGCGCGGCGATCGGGTCGTTCCAGGCGGTCAAACACCTGTGCGCCCAGATGCTGGTACGCGCCGAAGTCGCCAGGAGCGCGGTCTACGCGGCCGCGGTGACGCAAGAGGCGCTGGAGGTCACCGGGGCGAAGCTGCTCGCCGACGACGCCGCCGTGCGCAACGCCCGGGACTGCCTCCAGGTGCACGGCGGGATGGGCTTCACCTGGGAGGCGGACGTTCATCTGCACCTCAAGCGTGCCTGGCTGCGGGCCGAGAGCTGGGGTACGGCGCGCGAGGCGGAGCAGCTGCTCGCCGAGGGCCTCGTGGCATGACGACCGGGCCCTGACCGCGAGCGGTGGTCCCCATGAGCGGCCATGTCAGACTCACGCAACCTGTGTGCGAAATGTCGGACTCGCTACACATAAGTGGTCACGGACAGTCGATATCGGGTTGTGTCCTAGGCGTGACTCGTCACAGGGGGGAGTCGCTCCCTGCCTCGGGTACGCTCCGTCGGGTGCGAGTGGTTCTGTGGCGCAACGACCGCGGTGCCGTCGGTAGGACGGCTCCGGGATGCGGACTGCACACCGCTCGTTTCGGGCCGGGGCCCGGTATTTCCCCGTGTTCGACTCCCCGCGAAGCGCGTCGCACAGTATGCAGCACGCATACTCCCTTGCGTTGGAATATGCCCGAAGCGCTTGTTGGGGTGACTCAACGTCAACCATGCTGTGCTTCGCCGGGGTCACGCACCGTGACTCCGTGGAGGCGCGAGGCGATGTTTCCGCCGGTTCGGATGGTGTGAGCGGTGCAGGTGCTTCAGGTGCAGTTGGAGGTGCGGCCCGACCCCGCGGAGGTGGGGCGGGCCCGACGGTGGGCCCGGTCGCGGCTCGTGGGGTCCGGTATAGGAGCCGACGAGCCACTGGCGGAGACGCTGATCCTGTTGATCTCCGAGCTCGTCACGAACGCCGTGGTGCACACCGGCTGCGCGGCTGAGCTGCGGATGTGCTTCTCCGGCTCGGGCGCCGTGGTCGGGACGGTCCGCGTCGAAGTGGCCGACGCCAGTGCCCGGCCACCACGCCGGCGGCACGCCGACGGTGACGAGACCAACGGTCGCGGCCTCGAACTGGTCGACGGACTCGCGGACCGCTGGGGCTGGCAGCCGGAGGGCGCCGGCAAGCGGATCTGGTGCGAGGTCGACCGGGGGCAGCCGCTGTTGATGGCGGCGGGCGCGGATCTCGGGGCGTACGAGCCTCCGCGCGTCATGACGCGACGCGCCTGACGGCGGGAGTCCGACCGGACGCGAGGAGGGGCCCTCCGGCCCGGCGGGTCACAGCACGGCGACGGGCGCGACGGGTGTGCCGGTGCCTCCCACGAACGGTTCGGCCATCGCGCACAGGAAGAACGCGCCGCTGCCCCGCTCCGCGCAGGCCGTGGACAGCTGCTCCAGATTCCAGTTCTGGCCCTGGAGCATGCCCATCTCGACCAGGTGGAGGGCGTGCACCGGCAGCCACAGGTTCTCGATCTCCGGCGGGAAGATCTCGAAGGTCAGGGTGTCGTTGGCGACCGCCGCGACATCGCGGGCGTGGAACCACTCCGGGGTGCGCAGCGAGAGGCCGGGGGAAGGGAAGGCGTACGCCTCGCGGTCGCCGGCGAGGTAGTGCTGTATCTGTCCGGTGCGGACGAGGACGAGGTCGCCCGCCCGCACCGTGGTGTCCGCCAACTCCTCGGCGGCGTCCAGGTCTTCGGGAGTGACGGCGTACCCGCCCGGAAGCCGGTCGGTGCCGTGGGCGCGCGCCACGTCGAGGAGGACGCCGCGGGAGGCGATCGGGGTGGCCTTCTCCATGCCGAGGCGGGTGGCGCCTGCGTGCGCGGTGACGGAGTCGGCCGGGCGGTGGTTGTAGAGCCGGCCGGCGTACGAGACGTGGGTGAGGCCGTCCCAGTGGGTGGCGGCCTGTAGTCCCATGGTGACCGCGTCGTCCGAGGTGGCGATGGTGCCGGGGCCGAAGATCTCCTGGTTGATGGCGGTCATGGTGTGCAGCGGATTGACCCGCCCCGGGATCATGCCGGTCTGCACGCCGTCCTGTCGCAGCGGCAGGGCGAGCGGGATGCGCCGGCCGGTGCGGACGCAGCCGACGGCGTCCCGTACGGCCTGCTCGGTGATCAGGTTGAGGGTGCCGATCTCGTCCTCCGGCCCCCAACGCCCCCAATTGTTCACGCGCTCGGCGATCTCGTGGAACTCCTGTGGCAGGGGCATGGGCCCTCCTCGGCGGGTTCGGCCCCGGGTCTTGTGTTCGGACCGGGTCTGCTCAAAAATCTAACGGTCCGTCAGAAACTGCGGGAAGGGGCGCGGCATGGGGAACTTCTTGGCCGGCAAGGTGATCGCCGTGACGGGGGCGGGGCGCGGCATCGGCCGGGCGGTCGCCCTCGCCTGCGCGGAGCAGGGCGCGAAGGTCGTCGTCAACGACTACGGGGTCTCGATCGAGGGCGGCGAACCGAGCAGCGAGGTCGCCGAATCCGTGGTGAAGGAGATCGAGGCGGCAGGGCACATCGCGACGGCGGTCGCCGACGACGTGTCCACCATGGCGGGCGGACAACGCATCGTGGACACCGCGCTGGCGCAGTACGGCCGGATCGACGGGGTGGTGTGCGTCGCGGGGATCCTGCGAGAGCGGATGCTGTTCAACATGTCCGAGGAGGAGTGGGACCCCGTCGTCGCCACCCACCTGAAGGGCACCTTCACCGTCTTCAAGGCGGCGAGCGCGGTGATGCGCAGGCAGGGGTCGGGCACGCTGCTGGGCTTCACCAGCGGAAACCACCAGGGCAGCGTGTCCCAGGCCAACTACTCGGCCGCCAAGGGCGGGATCATCTCCCTGGTGCGCAGCGCGGCGCTGGGGCTGCACAAGTACGGCGTCACGGCCAACGCCGTGGCGCCGGTGGCCCGTACGCGGATGTCGGCGAATGTGCCGATGGAGCTGACGGAGATCGGGGAGCCGGAGGACGTGGCGGCCCTCGTCGTCTATCTGCTGAGCGAGCGGGCCCGCGAAGAGGGCATCACCGGGCAGGTCTACACGGTCGCGGGCCCGAAGATCGCGGTCTGGGCACAGCCGAGGGAGCTGCGTTCGGTGTACGCCGGGGACGGCGGCTGGACGCCGGAGCGGATCGGTGAGGTGCTGCCGGGATCGGTCGGTACGGATCCGATGCCGATGCTCGCGCAGGTCGCGGCGATGGCGGCGGCCGCCGCCGAGAAGGCGCGCCCCAACGCCTAGGGCGTGTCCGGGCGCGTGTCGAGCCGGTGGCCCTGGGCCGCCGGACGCGGTGCCGGGCCGCGACAGGAGGGGGCCGCGTGCGGAGCGCGAGCGACGGCGGGAGGCCGAGGTGGACTTCGGGTTCGCAAGTGAGGATGAGGCTTTCCGGGGGGAGGCGAGGCGGTGGCTGTGCGAGCACCTCGTGGGCGCGTACGCCGATGCGGCGGGGCGCGGCGGGCCCGGCAGCGAGCACGAGGCCCCGCGGGCGCGCCGGGAGTGGGAACGCGAGCTGGGCTCCGGCGGCTGGATCGGACTCGGCTGGAGCGAGGCGTACGGCAATCGCACGGCGACGCTGACGCAGCAGGTCGTCTGGGCGGAGGAGTACGCCAGGGCGCGCGCCCCGGGACGGATGGGGCACATCGGGGAGAACCTGCTGGCACCCACCCTCCTCGCGTACGGGGACGACGCGCAGAAGCGACGCTTCCTGCCGCCCGTCGCGCGAGGTGAGGAGCTGTGGTGCCAGGGGTACAGCGAGCCCGACGCGGGCTCCGACCTGGCCGGAGTGCGGACCGTCGCGGTCCGGGACGGCGACGTCTACCGGGTCACCGGGCAGAAGATCTGGACGTCGCTGGCCGCGGAGGCCGACTGGTGCTTCGTCCTGGCGCGGACCGATCCCCGCGAGCGGCGACACCGGGGCCTGTCCTTCCTGCTGGTGGCGATGGACCAGCCGGGGCGGATCGAGGTGCGGCCGATCCGTCAGATGTCGGGGACGGCCGAGTTCAACGAGGTGTTCTTCGACGGGGCCGTGGCGCGGGCCGGTCATGTGGTCGGCGCGGAGGGGAACGGCTGGCGAGTGGCCATGGGGCTGCTGGCACGGGAGCGCGGCGTCTCGACCCTCGTCCAGCAGATCGGATTCGCGGCCGAGTTGGGTGAGGTCGTCGAGACCGCGATCCGCTCCGGGGCGGTCCGTGATCCGGTGCTGCGCGATCAATTGGTGTACCAGTGGGCCGAGTTGAAGGTCATGCGGTGGAACGCGCTACGGACCCTGGGCGCGGCCGGTGACGCCGGAGCGCCCAGTGTGGCGAAACTGCTGTGGGGCGGCTGGCACCAACGCCTCGGGGAACTGGCGATGCGGGTGCGCGGGGCTGCCGCCGCGCTGGGGCCCGCGGACTGGACCGCCGAGGCGCCGTACGCGCTTGACCCGATGCAGCGGCTGTTCCTGTTCACCCGGGCCGACACCCTCTACGGCGGCTCGGACGAGATCCAGCGCAACATCATCGCCGAGCGCGTGCTCGGCCTGCCCAGAGTGGAGCGGTGATGAGAGGCGTCATTTTCGACGGTGAGCAGCCCCGGGTCGTGGACGATCTGGAGGTGCGCGACCCGGGTCCCGGCGAGGTGCTCGTCGGCATCCGGGCGGCCGGGCTCTGCCACAGCGATCTGTCGGTGGTCGACGGCACGATCCCCTTTCCGGTCCCGGTGGTGCTGGGGCACGAGGGCGCGGGGGTTGTCGAGGCCATCGGTCCTGGCGTCGGCCACGTGGTCCCCGGCGACCACGTCGCGCTGTCGACCCTGGCGAACTGCGGGGCCTGCGCGGAGTGCGACCGCGGGCGGCCGACGATGTGCCGGAAGGCGATCGGGATGCCGGGGAAGCTGTTCCGCCGGGGAGAGAAGCAACTGTTCCAGTTCGCCTCGAACTCGGCGTTCGCGGAGCGCACCGTTGTCAAGGCCGTGCAGGCGGTGAAGATCGACCCGGACATACCGCTGACGTCCGCGGCGCTCATCGGCTGCGGCGTACTGACCGGCGTCGGGGCGGTGCTCAACCGGGCGAAGGTGGACCGCGGCGACTCGGTCGTGGTGATCGGCACCGGGGGCATCGGGCTCAATGTGCTCCAGGGCGCACGCCTCGCCGGGGCGTCCACGATCGTCGCGGTCGACGCCAACCCCGCGAAGGAGGCGATGGCGCGGCAGTTCGGGGCGACGCACTTCCTCGACGCGTCCGCGGTGGGGGACAGCGTCAGAGCGGTCCGGGAGATCCTGCCGACCGGAGCCGACCACGCCTTCGAGTGCGTGGGCAGCACGCGGCTGATCCGGCAGGCGATCGATCTGCTCGACCGGCACGGTCAGGCGGTGCTGCTGGGCGTGCCGCCGGCCACCGCGGAGGCGTCGTTCCTGGTCTCGTCGATGTATCTGGACAAGTCGATCCTGGGCTGCCGCTACGGCTCCTCGCGACCGCAGCGTGACATCGCGCTGTACGCCGGGCTGTATCGCGAAGGCCGGTTGCTGCTGGATGAGTTGGTGACCGAGACCTACCCCGTCGAGGACTTCGCGAAGGCGGCGGACGACGCGCACCACGGCCGGGTGGCACGGGGGGTGCTGACCTTCGACTGACGGGAGCACCCGGGGGCCGCATTCCGTCCGGCGCCTCCTGCGGCCGCGCCGGGCACCCTCATCGCTCGGTCCCCGGGTCGAGCACGGGCTTCACATCGATGACGGGAGTGGCGTCCAGCGCTTCCAGATTCCGCACGCGCACCCGCAGGCCGTCGATCGCCGCGACCGTCACCCGGTGCAGCCCGACCGGGTTCGGCCGGTCGGGCGAGCGCGTCAGGAACACCCCCGTCTCCGGCCGCAGTCCCTCCCCGCGCGGGTGCACCGCCAGGACGTCACGATGCGCACGATCGAGCCAGGTCAGCACGATGATCTCCGCGCCCACCCGCAGATCGCGCAAGCCCTCGCGCACGCCGGGCGCGAACACCAGCCAGGCATCGGGCGCGCCCTCGTCGCCCTGCTTCGGTGCGGTGGCGCGGTCCGTCAACGGGGACTCGACCCACCCGATCGGCCGGAGAACGTACTCTCGCTCGTCCATCACGCTCTCCCTTCTCTCGCTCCTCTCCCCCTCTGCCGCTCCGGTACCCCTTCGCACCTGTCGTCCCTGTCGCCCTGCCCGTCCCATCGTCCCCGCCGAGCCCCGTCCGGCCACTGCTGGCCCGATCCTGGCGAACCGTGGCCCTCCGGCCACTCGTTCCGGCCGGGCGGCGCGGCCAAGCTGCTCTGGTGACCCAGACACCCGAACTGCCCCTGCCCGTCGCGAGCTCGACGGAACCGGCGACCTCCGACGTCACGGCTCCCGACGCAACGGTGCCCGACGCCGCTCCGCGCGCCCTCGCGCCGCGCCGCCGGCGTCCCCACCGGGCCTGGGCGGTGGCCGCCGTCACCTTCCTCACGATCGTCGGCGCGGCCGGCTTCGCCTCCCTCCCCGGCCTTCTCATCGACCCGCTGCACGCCGAATTCCACTGGTCGCGCGGCACCATCGGGTTCGCGGTCTCGGTGAACCTCGCCCTGTACGGCCTCACCGCGCCGTTCGCCGCCGCCCTGATGGACCGCTTCGGCATCCGGCGGGTGGTCGCCGCCGCCCTGTCGGTGATCGCGGCGGGCACGGCGCTGACCGTCTTCATGACCAGCAGCTGGCAACTCGTCCTCTACTGGGGCGTCCTGGTCGGCCTGGGCAGCGGTTCGATGGCACTGGCCTTCGCCGCGACGGTCACCGGCCGCTGGTTCACCGAGCGGCGCGGTCTGGTCACCGGGATCCTCACCGCGGGCGGCGCCTCCGGGCAGCTGGTCTTCCTCCCGGCGCTGTCCTGGATCGTCGACCGGCACGACTGGCGCCCGGCCGCCGTGACCGTCTCCCTCGCGGCCGTCGCCGTCGTCCCCCTGGTGTGGCTGCTGCTGCGGGACCACCCCGCGGACGTGGGCCTCGCGCCGTACGGGGCGACGGAGTTCGTGCCGAAGCCGCCCCCGCAGCGTGGCGCCGCCCGGCGCGCGGTCCGGGCCCTCGCCTCGGCGGCCCTCCCTTCCAGGTTCCGTTCGGGGGGCGGGACCTCCGCGGGCCCGTTCTGGCTGCTCGCCGGCACCTTCGCGATCTGCGGGGCCACGACGAACGGCCTGGTCAAGACCCACTTCGTGCCGGCCGCGCACGATCACGGGATGCCGATGACGGCGGCCGCCTCGCTGCTCGCGGTGATCGGTGTCTTCGACATCGCCGGCACCATCGCCTCCGGCTGGTTCACCGACCGCTTCGACACCCGCCGGCTGCTCGCCGTCTACTACGGCCTGCGCGGTGTGTCACTGATGTTCCTGCCGCTCCTGCTCGCGGACTCCGTCCGTCCGCCGATGCTCTTCTTCATCGTCTTCTACGGCCTGGACTGGGTGGCGACGGTCCCGCCGACCATCGCCCTGTGCCGCGAGTACTACGGCGAGGACAGCGCGATCGTCTTCGGCTGGGTACTGGCCGCCCACCAGGTGGGTGCCGCCGCCATCGCCTTCGTCGGCGGTCTGGCGCGCGACGCCTTCGGCACCTATGACCCGGTCTGGTTCGCCTCCGGCGCCCTGTGTGCCGCCGCCGCCCTGATGGCGCTGGTCATCCGGCGGAGGCGGGTGGAGGGCGCGCGGTAGGCGCGCGGAAGCGCCCGGGAAGGCAGGCGGCCGGTCCGCGGGGTGGGCCGGGGGCCCGGTCAGGCGCTGAAGCGGCCGAAGGTGCCCCGGTGGAAGAGGAGTGGACCGGCCTCCGCCGCGGCCGGATCCGAGCCGAGGGCCTCGACGCGGCCGACCACGATGAGATGGTCGCCACCGGTGTGCACCGCCTGGATCGCGCAGTCGACCCAGGCGGGGACGTCCGTGAGCCGGGGTGACCCCGTCACCGGGGCGGCCACGTACGGGACGCCGGCGAACTTGTCACCGCCGCTGACCGCGAACCCGCGGCACAGCTCGCCCTGTTCGGCCCCCAGGACGTTGACGCAGAAGACGCCGGCGCGGGCGATCCGCGGCCAGGTGCTCGACGTACGCGCCACCATGAACGTCACCAGGGGCGGGTCGAGGGAGAGCGAGGCGAAGGACTGGCAGGCGAACCCCGCGGGCCCGTCCTCGCCCGGCGCCGTGATGACCGTGACCCCGCTGGCGAAGTGCCCGAGGACCGCACGGAACTCGCCCGGGTCCACGGGTGCCCGCTCGCCGTCCCGGACCGCACGAAGCGCCGGCCGGGGCAGCGAGGCGGTGGAGGCCGCCGACGTCGCGGCGGCCGTGGTCGGCGCGCCGACCGAACGCAGATACCGCACGGCCGTGGCCGCCATTCCCGCATGTCCCATCATGCTTTCCATTGAATCTGATGCAACGTCAGATGGGAAGGGAAGGGAGCCGGGGGAGGGAGCGAAGAGGGGAGGAGAGGCCCGGGAGGGCTCTCGGACGCGGCCACCCGCAGGGGTGGTTTGAGGGTGCCCAGGGGGTGAGGGGCGGCGATCGGGAGGGGGCGGCCGCCGGGTTCCTGATTGGCTGCCATCCGTACGGGTAGCTACCAACCCGGCCGCGCCCGTAGCCAAGCACGGGGAGAGTTCCGGTTCATGGCCGATGCGACGCCGTCGTCACCCTCGTCCACCGCCTCACCCACCTTCGACGAGGTCTTCTGCGGGCTGTTGCCCCGGCTCTACCGGCGGGCGGTGATGCTGGCAGGTTCGAGACAGTCCGCGGAGGATGTGGTGCATGAGGCGTACCTCAAACTCGCCGCGCGCCCGCAGCGCTTCCTGGCCCACCCGGAGCCGTACGCCTACGCCTTCACCGCCGTGCTCAACGTCGCCCGCGACGCCTACCGCAAGGATCGGCGCCAGGTGCTGTTCGACGCGTGGGAAGGCGTCGAGGAGGCCGGCGTGTCCGGCGGCGCGGGGGCCGGGCTCGGCGGGGCGCAGGGCGGCTGGGACGGTGGCGTGGGCCGGCGGCACGCCGAGCTCGAAGTCGTCCGGTTACTGGGCCGGTTGTCGCACCGCCAGGCCGGAATCGTCATCCTCGTGGACCTCGACGGGTACACCATCGACCAAGCCGCGAAGATCATGAAGGTGCACCGCGGTACGGCCGCCCGGCATCGCGCCCGCGCGTTGGACAGGCTGCGCGCCTACCTCGTTGAATCGGAGCACGGACGGGCGGGGAGGTGAGCGACACGGTGGGCGCGGGGCCGAGGTACGGCGGCGAGGCGAAGGGCGGCGCGAACGGGCCCGAGGGCGACCCGGAGGCGGACAACGGCCTCGGGGGCGCCGGCGGCGTGCACGGCGGGGGTGGCCAGGGCTCCGGCGGGGGCCAGGGGGACGGTTTGGGGGAGGACGCCGAGGCGATGCTGCGCGCGCGGTTGCGCAGCGCCGACGAGCAGATCGAGATGCCGCCGGGGCTGTGGGCCCGCATCAAGGAGCCGGGCGGGCAGGCGACGGCGCCCGTGGTGGTCGCACTGCCCCGCCGTCACCCGTACGTCATCGCGCTCACCGTCGCGGCGACGGTGGCCGCCGTGGCGCTGGGCGTGTGGTGGCTGGTGAGCGCGGGCACCGTCGCACCCCGACCGGCCGCCACCGGCCCGACGGTGCCGCTCACCGTCCACAACAGCGAGTCCGCCTGCCGCGCGACCCGCACCCTGGAGTGCGCGCTGCGTCTGGCCAGGGATCCGTACGCCGAGTACGCGGGGCGGGACAACGCCGCCGGCCGCGTCTGGCACGGCGATGTGCTGGCCGCCCGGTGTGTGATCACCGACGGGCGTCTGGTCCGTGACGAGGCGGGCGTGACGTCCACGCGCTGGTACCGGGTGCGTAGCGCCGAGGGTGTGACGGGCTGGCTGCCAGGGGTGCGGACACGCAACACCCGTGAGGTGCCGGTCTGCGGCGCCGAGGAGAAGTGATCGCGGCGAGCGGTGCGGACGGGCGCGGTGCGGGAGGAGCCGGTGGGGCTTCGTTCGATGGCGCGCCCCGTTCGCCGGCCCGCTGCGGAACGTGACGCAGGTCACCCCGGGTTGTGTCATATGGGGTCGGGGCGTTGTCCGTGTTCCGGGTGAACGGCTCCGGTCCGGGGCCGGCGGACACGGGAGTCGACGATGAAGTCAACTGACAGGCTCGGCGGCGCCGTCCGGGCCGGCATCCTCGCGGCCGGGCTGCTGATGCTCGCGGGCACGGCCACGGGCAGCCCGGTGCCCACGGGCCACGGGGAGGCGCGGGTGGCCGGCACGCACCGGGCCGAACGCCCGCCCACACCACCGTCGGACGCGGACCGGGGCGTGGAGGCAGACCGCGCCCAAGGACGCGAGGCTGCCCGCGGTCGGGGAGGCCAGGTCGTGAGCGAAGGCGGCGGTGGGCGCGGGAGCGAAGGCGTTGGTGGCTGAGAGGGTTGCCGTCGCCCGTCCGGCTTCCCGGCGCGTCGCCCCTCCGCTTCCGGCCGTCCGTCCCGGGCTCGTATGCCCTCCGCCTACCGTCCCCGGTACGTCGGAGTGCGGCGTTCGACGAAGGACGCCACGCCCTCCTGCGCGTCCGCAGTGGTCATGTTGATCTCCTGGGCGGTGGCCTCGGCGGCGAAGGCCGCCTCCCGGTCGGCGTCGAGCGACGCGTTGACCAGCTGTTTGGTGAGGGCCAGCGCCCGGGTCGGGCCGGCCGCGAGCCGCTCCGCCCACTCCCGCGCGGTCTTCGCCAACTCGCCGTCCGGGACGGCCCGGTTGACCAGCCCCAGTCGTTCCGCCTCGGCTGCCGGCAGCGCGTCCCCGAAGAACATCAGCTCCTTGGCGCGCTGCGGGCCGATCAGCCGCGGCAGGAGGTAGGCCCCGCCGCCGTCCGGCACCAGCCCACGCCGTACGAACACCTCGACGAAACGCGCCGATTCCGCGGCGAGCACCAGATCGCAGGCGAACGCGAGATGCGCGCCGAGCCCGGCCGCGGTGCCGTTGACGGCGGCGATGACGGGCTTCTCGCAGTCCTGCACGGCGGCGATGAAGCGCTGGGCGCCGCGGCGGATCATCCGGGCGACATCGCCGGGCACGCGGTCGCCGGTCGAGGGCGATCCGCGCAGGTCCGCCCCGGCACAGAATCCCTTGCCGGTCGCGGTGATGACGACGGCTCGTACGTCCGGGTCGGCCGAGGCGTCGGCGAGCAGGTCGATGATGCGTTCGCGCTGGTCCCGGGTGACGGCGTTCATCGCGGCGGGCCGGTTGAGCGTGATCCACGAGACGCCGTTGTCAGTGGCGTGGAGTACCCATGAGTGGGCGGGATCGGTGCGGCCGGAGTCTTCGGGGGAGGGTGACATGGGGGAGCGGCTCCAGATCGTGCGGTCGGGGAGTGTGCGGTGGGGACGGGCGCTGCGGGGCTGTGCTCGGTCGGCAGTGGGGGCGGCGCGGGCGGTGCGGGCGGTGCTTCTGCGGTCGCCGGTGCGTGTGCGGTGGCCGAGGTCTGGGCTTCCGTGTCGCCCCAGCGCTCAGTGGCAGACGGCGAGCGCGTCGAGTGCCACGGCGCCCTGCCCGCGCGGCAGGACGACCAGCGGGTTGATGTCCAGCTCCGCCAGGTCGTCGCTCAGTTCGAGTGCCATGCGCTGCACGCGCAGCACGACTTCGACGAGCGCGTCGACATCCGCGGGCGGGGCTCCGCGTACGCCTTCCAGGAGGGCGTGGCCGCGCAGTTCGCCGAGCATCGCGCGGGCGTGGTCCTCCCCGAAGGGTGGCACCCCCACCGCGACATCGCGCAGGACTTCCACGAGCACCCCGCCGAGGCCGACCGTCACCGTCGGACCGAAGAGGCTGTCGTGGGTGACGCCCACGACCATCTCGACACCGGGTTCGACCATCTGGCAGACCAGGACGCCGTCCAGCGGGATGTCCTCGTAGCGGGCGATGTCGGTGAGTTCGCGATAGGCGTCGCGGACCTGGCTGGCGGAGGTCAGCGCGATCTTCACGAGCCCGAGTTCGCTCTTGTGCCCCAGCTGCGGGCCCGATGCCTTCATGACCACCGGATAGCCGACCAGGCTCGCCGCCCGTACGGCTGCGGCGGCGCTGGTCACCAGCTGTTCGCGGGGGACGCGGATGCCGTAGGCGCGCAACAGCTGCTTGCCCGCGTGCTCACTGAGCTGCCGGCCGGGACGGATCAGCGCCTGCGCCTTGCGGGCGGAGGGCGACGGCACGCGCGGGGCGTCGTCGAAGGGGGAGCGGTAGCCGGCGGTGAAGCGGTGGTGGTCGAGATAGGCGCGGACGGCGGTGATGCAGTTGCCGAAGGTGCGGAAGGTCGCCACCCGCGAGGAGCCGAGGAGGGTGGTGCGGTAGGCGTCCTCGGTGCCGACCGGCGAGCCCCACACCACACACACCAGCTTGTCGGTCTGCTCCGCCGCCTCCACCAGGTCCCTCGCGAGCTTGTCGCTCATGGGCGGGAAGGGCCCGGTGATCGGGCAGATCAGTACACCGATGGACGGGTCGGCGAGGATCGCGTCGATGATCTTGCGCCCTCGCCAGTCGCCGACCGGGTGCCCGCCGTTGTCGATGGGATTGGCGACGTGCAGATAGTCCGGTATCCACTGGTGCAGCTCGCTCTGCTTGGCGTCCGCGAGGGTCGGCAGCCGCAGGCCCGCGGCGGTGGCCAGGTCGGCGAAGTGCGCACCGGTGCCGCCCGAGATCGAATAGACCGCGACGCCCTCGGCGGTGGGCTTCTTGGCGCGGGCCAGCAGCGCCGCGGTGTCCTGGAGTTCATCGAGGCCGTCCACCCGGATCACGCCGAACTGCCGCATCGCGGCGTCCACCACCCCGTCCGCGCCGGTGAGCTTTCCGGTGTGTGAGGCGGCGGTGCGCGCGCCGGTCTCGGTACGGCCGACCTTCACGGCGACGACCGGCACCTTGTTGCGGGCCGCGCGGTCGGCGGCGAGCAGAAAGCTGCGGCCGTCCTTGAGTCCTTCCACATACGCGGCGATGGCGCCGACCTCGGGGCGGGAGGCGAAGTAGGAGAGGAAGTCGGCGGTCTCCAGATCGGCCTCGTTGCCGGTCGGGGCCCAGTGGGAGAGGCGGATGCCGAGTTCCTGGAGGGTGAAGACCGGGCGGCCCTGGTGCCCGGACTGGGTGATCAGCGCGATGGCCGGCCCGTCCAGGTCGTCGCGGAACTTCTCGAAGGCGTTGAGGTTGGTGTTCGGGCCGAGCAGCCGCAGCCCGGAGCGCTCGACGGCCTCGGTCAGCCGGGCCTGGGCCGCCGCGCCGTCCGCACCCGTCTCGGCGAAGCCGGAGGCGAAGGCGACCGCGAACTTCACCTTGGCCTCGGCGAGTTGCTCGATGACCGGCACGGGGTCGGCGACCAGCACCACGCCCAGATCGACCGGTTCGGGCAAATCGCCGACGGCGGCGTGGCAGGGCAGGCCGAAGACGTGGGAACGGCCCGGGTTGACGGGGTGGAGCCGGGCGCCGACGCGCTCGGCCCAGTCGATCAGCTGCCGGGTGATGCCGGCGTTGGGGCGGCCTTCGCTGTCGGAGGCGCCGATCACCGCCACCGAACCGGGCCGGAAGAAGCGGTCCAGGTCGGGCACCGCGGCGTGCAGCGGGCGGCCGCTGACGTCGAGGTCGACCGCTTCGTCGGCCTGCCCGCCGCTGGCGCCGATCGGATCCCGCACGCCATGGACGGTGTGTGGTGGTTGCTCCCCACAGGCCACGACGCGGGCCGGCCGGGAGTGCGTGGTGAGGGTGCCGTGAGTCGATCCAAGCATCGCAGACGCCCGCTCCTGTGTGACGGCTCTCATTACTGACCTGACGCATAGTCAGATTACTGAACTGACGGCACGTCAGGAATGGGGCTGCACGGTAAAGCTTCCCGCGATGGGCGGGTGCTCGAACCCCCGGGCCGGGGCCGATCGGGTTTCTTTCGGCGGAGTGGCGCCTCCGGACGGGGGTGTCGGCGCCCTGGGTGGAGCGGTTGGGCTCGGGCGGCGACGCGGCCGCGCGGCGGGCGTGCGGGTTGTCGCGCTCGCCCCCTTGCGCGGTGCGGCGACCTTCGGTTCAACTGACGGACCGTCAGAAATGCGCACCGCGAACGCGAGCCCGCATCGGCTGGGCGGCGGGCGTCGTGGTCAAGGGGCGTGACATGCGGTGCACGGACTCGGGTGAGGCAGCGGGAAGGGCGTGCGGGATGCAAACGATCTGGCTCGACGGAGCCGAATGGCAGGCCGTGCTCCGTATCGGTCTCGGCCTGTGGTGGCTGGAGAGCTGGCGGCACAAGGACAAGAAGGACTGGTTCCAGGGCAAGGGCATCGCCTGGGCTGCGGACGTGGCGGGCAAGCACCGCTGGAGTGTCGTCCGGGGCGGCTTCGACAAGGTCGTACGTCCGCGTCCCCAAGTGATGGCGTATGTCGTCGCCTACGCGGAACTCGCCCTGGGGCTCGGCCTCGTGCTGGGCTTCCTCACGCCGGTCGCGCTGATCGCCGGTCTGCTGCTCAATCTGACCTACCTGGTGCTGATGATCCACGACTGGGCGGAGCAGGGGCAGAACGCGATGATGGCGCTGATCTCCCTGGTTGCCCTCTTCGCGATGAGCTGGCAGGTCTGGTCGCTCGATGCCGCGGTGGGGACCTTCCTGTGAGCGGGGCGGGAAGTGCGGCACGGTTCGATCTGCCGGAGGCGGATGCCTTCACCCGGCTGTACTGGGACGCCGCGGCTGAAGGGCGGTTGCTGTTGCGCCGGTGCCGCGCCCGAGGGTGCGGGGCCGCACACCACTACCCGCGCGAGTTCTGTCCGTTCTGCTGGAGCGAGGACGTCACCTGGGAAGCGGCCGGGGGGCGCGCCACCCTCTACACCTGGTCCGTGGTGCACCGTAACGACCTGCCGCCCTTCGGCGACCGGGTCCCCTACGTGGCTGCCGTGGTCGACCTCGCGGAGGGCCCCCGGATGATGACGGAGATCATCGACTGTCCGGAGGCGGACCTGCGGATCGGCATGCCGCTCGTGGTGGCGTTCCGTGCGGAGGGGGCGGTGCCGGACGGCGGCGGCGATGCGGCGGACAAAGGCGGGACCGCGGGCCGGGGCGGGCCGGTGATTCCCGTCTTCCGGCCCGCGTAGGGCCCGTTCCCCGAGGGAGCCGAGCGAGTCCGAGCGACGCGAACGACGAGCCGGCCCAGCTCTGGCCTCCGGGCCCGAGCCCCGGGACCGGACGGGGCGAAATGGCGTTGGCGTGCCGTTCGTGCGCGCGGCATGCTGGGGTGGTGCTGATCCGTGAAGCGACCGCGGCCGACTGGCCCGCCATCTGGCCCTTCCTCCACACCATCGTGGCCGCCGGGGAGACCTACACGTACCCGCAGGACCTCGATGAGCCGACCGCCCGCGACATGTGGATGCTCCAGCCGCCGGGTCGTACGGTCGTCGCCGTGGGCGAGTCGGGCACGGTCTTGGGTACGGCCAAGATGAACCCCAATCACATGGGCCGCGCCTCGCACATCGCCAGCGCCAGCTTCATGGTCGATCCGCAGTACGGCGGGCGCGGCGTCGGGCGGGCGCTGGGGGAACACACACTGGCCTGGGCGCGCGCCGAGGGCTACCGCGCCATGCAGTTCAACGCGGTCGTGGAGACCAACGCCGGCGCCGTCGCCCTGTGGAAGTCCCTCGGTTTCGAGATCGTGGGCACCCTCTCGGAAGGCTTCCGGCACCCCACCAAGGGTTACGTGGGGCTGCACATCATGTACCAGCAACTCTGAGGCGCGCGCCGCCGCTCACGGCCACAGCAAGTCCTGCCGCCAACCACCCTGCTCGCGGGCGTAGTTGAGGCGGATGTGGCGCCGTTGTGCGTCTCCCTGGAAGAACTCGACCTCTTCGGGGTGCAGGACGTAGAGCGTCCAGCTCGGGACGGGTGCGTCCGGCTCCCTCCGGGCGCGGTCCCAGGCGGCGGCCGAGGCCCGCTCCAGCTCCTCGGTGGAGGGGAGCACCTCACTCTGGTGTCCGACGAGCGCCGCGGCCAGCGCCCCCGTCGACCGACGGTGCAGATCGGCCGCGCTCTCCTCCGGGCCCGCCGCGGTGACCGTGCCCCGTACGCGTACCTGGCGTCCCACCGCCGGCCAGTAGAAGCCGAGGGCGGCACGCGGCCGGGCGGCGAGTTCACGGCCCTTGCGGCTGCCGCGGTGGGAGGCGAAGTGCCAGCCCTGCTCGTCGGCGTCGTGCAGCATGAGGGTCCGCACGGACGGGTCGCCGGCCGCGTCGGCCGTCGCCAGCGTCATCGTGTGCGGCTCGGGAACCCCCGCCTCCGCGGCCTCCCGCAGCCACTGGCGAAAGAGCGCCAGGGGTTCGGCGGGGGCACGGGCCGGGTCGAACGCCGGCAACTCGTTCTCCCAGACCCGCAGCCCGCGCAGCAGGTCGCGGAACGCGCGGGAGGCGGCATCGTCGGTGTGGCGGTCGGCGGCGCCTGCGGGGGCGCCGTCGTCCGGCGTGTCCTGGTGCGCGGGAAGATCGGCCATGTCAGGCAGCGTACGGCGGGCCGCCCGGCGCCGAAGCGGAGGCCGGCGCGGTAGCCGGTGCCGGCGTCGCCGCGGAGGGCGACACAGCCGGCCGTGCCGGATGGTCCTTGAGCGTGATGGCGTGCGCGGCCCGCTGCACCTCTCCGGCGATCTTCTTCGCGATCAGCTTCTTCCACGGCATGTGCGGCAGCATCCGCAGCATCAGATGCCGAAGCCGGATCTGCCACCGGGACTCCACGGTCATCTCCTTCGCGTACTTCCGCGCCAGCGCGTGATTGACCGCGACATAGCCGCGCATAGCCGTCTCGTACCGCTCGAAGGCCACCGCAGGATCGCCGCCGGACGCCGCCAGCTCCCCGGCCAGGACGTACGCGCCGACCAGCGCGATCCCCGTCCCCTGGCCCGAGGCCGGTGACGCGCAGTGCGCGGCGTCGCCGAGCAGCACCACCCGCCCGCGCGACCAGCTGTCCATCTCGATCAGGCTCATGGCGTCGAAGTAGAGGTCGGGCGCCTCGCGCGCCGCTTCCAGCATCCGCGGCACCTGCCAGCCGTCCCCGGCGAACGCGGCCTCCAGCAAAGCGACGTGCTCTGCGCGGTCCCGGTGGTCGTACGACAGGCGCGGTGAGCGGAAGGCGAGCAGGCCCTTGGCCTCCGGGTCCCCGGCCGAGCTGTAGGCGCACACCATCCTGCCGGGGATCAGGTGGTACAACTCCTCGCGGTCCAGGCCGAGTTCGTTGGGCATGGAGAAGGCCGAAATGTACGCCCCCAAGTGGCGTACGAACGACTCCTCCGGCCCGAAGGCCAGCCGCCGCACCGTCGAGTGCATGCCGTCCGCTCCCACGACGAGATCGAAGCGGCGAGGCGCGTGGCGTTCGAAGGTGACCTCCACGCAGCCCTGCCCGCCTGCCCGGCCTTCGGCGCCGGCGCCGCCGTCGGGCTGCTCGGTCAGTGAGGTGATCGAGTCGCCGAAGAGGTACTCGACGTCCCCCTTCGTGCGGTCGTGCAGGAGGCGCGCCAGCTCGCCGCGCATGATTTCGTCGTCGCGGCCGACCCGGGCGCCGAAGATGTCGGCGGGGAGGGTCGCGATGCGCTCGCCGTCGTCGTTCACGTAGGCGCCGGTCCGCATGTCCGTCCCGGCGCGCCGGATGTCGGGCAAGAGGCCCATCCGCTCGACGACGTCGATGGCCACGCCGCGGATGTCCACCTTGTATCCGCCGGTCCGCAGCTCGGGGGCGCGTTCGACGACGGTCACGGCGAAGCCGTGGTGGTGCAGCCAGTGGGCGAGAGCGGGCCCGGCGATGCCGGCGCCGGAAATCAGCACGGTCTGAGGGGTGCGCAGGGGTGAACCGGTTCCGGACATGGCGGTGTTCCCTTCGGTCGTGGCCCGCCTGGGTGGGATGGGGCGTCTGTGGTGGCGCCCGTCGGGGGCTCGCGCCGCGGACGGACGCGCGCGATGCGGGGCGGTCGGCCGCTTCCCGGCCGGAGCGCTCGCGCTGACCGGCCGATGCCTGACTGTACAACCGTCTCACACAGTTGTCTATGACGCTTGTATAGATTGCTTGTATGGATCGCTTGTGTGGATCGGGCGGCACCGGAATCGAGGCGATCGAGGACTGGCGCTGTCCTCGATGCTCTCTAGCGTGGCCTGTGCCTGCGCGGAACCCATCACACCGAGGAGCGTCCGATGAGTGAGGTCACCACCAACCAGCCGTACGGCACGCCCACCTGGATCGATCTCGGGGTGGCCGACCTCGAACGGGCGAAGGCGTTCTACGGCGCACTGTTCGGCTGGACGTACGAGGAGCGCTCCTCGGCGACCGGGCCGTTCACCATGTGTCTGCTGCGCGGACGGCGGGTGGCGGCGTTCCGGCCCCGGTCGGCCGCGGACCCCGACGGCGAGTCGTGGTGGCACATGTACGTCGCGGCGGAGGACTGCGACGCCGCGGCCGAACGCATCACGGCCCGCGGCGGCTCGGTGCTCCAACAGCCGCAGGACGTCGGCGCGTTGTGCCGCACGGCCGTCGTCGAGGACCCGGTGGGCGCCCGCTTCGGCCTGTGGCAGGGACGTGCCCTCGCGGGCTGCGAATTCGTCAACGAGCCCGGCACGCTGGTCCGCAACGACCTGGCCACGCCTGACCCCGAGCCCGCCCGTCGCTTCTACGCGGACACCTTCGACTTCACCCTGGACGGCAACAAGGACCTCCCGGACTTCGATTTCACCTTCCTGCGACGGCCGGACGGTCACGAGATCGGCGGTGTCTTCGGCGACCCGGGGGCTGCGGCGTCCCGATGGCGGACGACGTTCGAGGTCGACGGAACGGACGAGGCGGCCGAGCGCGCGGTCGCCGCCGGCGGCACGGCGTCGGAGCCGACGGACGCACCGTACGGGCGGATGGCCGATATCACCGACCCCTTCGGCACGGCTTTCGGTGTCATCACCCGTCCGCCCGCCGTACGGGCGGTGGGGGAAGGCGAGTAACAGGGGCGCGCACGGCGACTGTCGGGCAGGTTGGCGTCGGCAGTGGCACACGGCGGCGGGCCGGCGGGACGGCCGAAGAGGCAGCCCAAGAGGCGGTCGGGGAGCAGCCGGGGAGAGGGCGGGGCGCCGGCGGAGAGCGCCCGGGCAGGGCGAGCGACGGCGGGCGGAGGGCGGCAGCCCGGCCGGAAAAAATCCCTTCGCCCGAGCCGCGGCCCGCGTCTACTCTTCCCGTATGAAGTTTCTCCAGATCTACGGCTGAGACGCCCGAGGGCGCTCTTGCCGCCCCGCCG
The DNA here is from genome assembly GCF_043201875.1 of Streptomyces sp. NPDC048248. Lineage (NCBI taxonomy): Bacteria > Bacillati > Actinomycetota > Actinomycetes > Kitasatosporales > Streptomycetaceae > Streptomyces > Streptomyces sp. NPDC048248. The sequence goes on along the minus strand of NZ_JBICZL010000004.1, from coordinate 323,116 downwards.
CCCGTACCCACCTGCGCCCTGCGCGCGACCGGCTGAGCCGTCGTCGTCGCCATGGTGCCGCTCGGTCCGGGCCTGTCGTCCTCATCCGCCGTAGCTCTGTACCGAAGGACATCCCATGATGCGTCGTATTCGCCCTGCCCACGACGTCCACCAGGCGCACAGCGCCGCCACCCGCCAGGCCCGCCAGGGCATCGGCGACTCCCACCGGCCGGCGGCCCATATCGCCATGATCGGCGCGCCGATGGTCAGCCATGTGCTGCCCGGCCTCGGCATCATCCGGGAGCTGGTGGCCCGCGGTCATCGCGTGACGTACGCCAACAGCGACCACGCGGCCGAGCTGATCGCTTCCACCGGCGCCGAGTTCGTCCCTCTCACCACCACGCTCCCGGTGGCCGACAACAACTGGCCGCAGGACCCGATCGCCGCGTCATCGCTCTTCCTCGACGACGCGATGGCGATGCTGCCGCAACTGCGCGCCGTGTACGACGACGACCCCGCCGACGTGTACCTCTACGACATCGGGGCCTACGCCGCCCGTGCCCTGGCCGAGGCCCAGGGCAGGGACGTCGTCCAGCTGTCGCCGACCTTTGTGGGCTGGGAAGGCGCCCAGGAAGAGATCGCCGCGGCCTTCGCCGGGCTGCCGGGGGCCGACGTCTACCGCGCGCGGTTCGCGGCGTGGCTGGCGGAGTGCGGTGCGCTCACCACGGACGTGGACGCGTTCTCCGGCCGACCGCGGAGGGCGCTGGCGATGATCCCGCGGGCCATGCAGCCGCATGCGGACCGGGTGAATGACGAAGCCGTGACGTTCGTCGGGCCGTGCTTCGGTGACCGGGCGCGGGAGCAACAGGGTGCCTGGACGCGGCCCGCCGGGGCCGAGAAGGTGCTGCTGGTGTCCCTGGGGTCGGCGTACACGCGGCAGCCGGAGTTCTACCGCAGTTGCGTGGCCGCCTTCGGGGAGCTCCCCGGCTGGCATGTGGTGCTGCAGATCGGCAAGCACACCGATCCGGCGGAGCTGGGGGAGGTGCCGGCGAACATCGAAGTGCACTCCTGGGTACCGCAGTTGGCGATCCTGGAGCAGGCCGACGCGTTCGTGACGCATGCGGGCATGGGAGGCAGCAGCGAGGGACTGTACGCCGGGGTGCCGATGATCGCCGTGCCGCAGGGTGCCGAACAGTTCCTCAATGCCGACCGGCTGGTCGAGGTGGGTGTCGCCCGGCGTATCGACACGGCGGATGCCACGGCGGAGGCCCTGCGTACGGCCCTGACGGAACTCACCACGGACGAACGCGTCGCCGCGCGCTCGGCCGAACTCCGCGCCGAGGCCCGCGCCGAGGGCGGTGCGAGCCGGGCCGCGGACCTCATCGAGGAGCGGATCGGGAGGCTCTAGCCCGGCGGGCAGTGGCCGGGTGGGCCGGGGCGACGCGCGGGCGGTATGCGGTCAGGAGAAGATCGCGTGCACCTGATCGACCGCTTCCGGCCCGTAGCCCACCGTCCCCACGGGGACCGCGCCGTCGATCGCCTCGATGATGCGCCCTGCCCACACCGGCCCGAACCCGCCGCACAGCTCGATCAGTTGCGCGCCCTCGGCCACCAGCCGGCGGGCGACCTCGACGGCCTCCTCGGGCTTCGCCACCCCGACGAGCACGGTGCGGCACTCGCCCGTGTCCACGGTGCTGACATCGCCGCCCGCGGCGCTGCCGGCCGCTGTGTAGATGAATCCCCAGTGCGTGAGTGCCATGTGCCAACCCCCTGTGCTCGTCGAAGCCACCAGCCAAGCAGAACGGTGCGTGGGCCGTACCGGATCGACGACGACCCGCGAGTGATCCACGCCTCATGGCCGGGGGACCTGGGGCGTGTCCGCACGCCCTAGTCCCGCCCCAGCACCACCGTTCCCGACGAGCAGAACCAGCCGCCGGTGCCGGAGGCGACGGCCAGTTGGGGCAGGCGGCCGTCGGGCCGGTGGACCTGTCGGCCGTCGCCCGCCTCGCCCCGGAGTTGGCGCACCGCCTCGACCAGGAGGAACAGGCCGCGCATGCCGGGGTGGCAGGCGGCCAGGCCGCCGCCGTCGGTGTTGACGGGCAGCGCGCCGTCCCGTAGCAGCCGGCCCTTCTCCACGAACGCCCCGCCCTCGCCCTTGGCGCAGAAGCCGAGGTCTTCCAGCGTCACCAGGGTCATGTAGGTGAAGGCGTCGTAGAGCTCGGCGAGGTCGATCTCCGTAGGGCGGACACCGGCGCGCTGGAAGGCGAGGCGGCCGGATACCGCCGCGGGCGAGACCGTGAAGTCCGCCCACTGGGACATGGTGGTGTGGGAGACCGCCGTGCCGGTGCCGAGTACCCATACCGGAGGTTTGGCGAGGTCGGCGACGAGGTCCTCCGCGACGAGCAGGACCGCGCAGCCGCCGTCGGAGCGGATGCAGCAGTGCAGCTTGGTGAACGGGTCGGCGATCATCGGGCCGGACAGGACGTCGTCGACGGTGATCGGCGTGCGGTACATGGCGTCCGGGTTGGCTGCCGCGTTGGTCCGTGCCTGAACGGCGATCTGCGCCAACTGTTCCAGCGTGGTGCCGTATTGGTGCATGTGGCGGCGGGCGGCCATGGCGTATTTGGCGATCAGGGTGTGCCCATGGGGGACCTCGAACTGGAGGGGGCCGCGGGCCCCGAACGAGAGGTTCGAGGTACGTCGCCCGGCTTTGATGTCGGCGCGGGCCGTGGAGCCGTAGACGAGGAGGACGGCCTTCGTGTGGCCGGCGGCGATCGCGTCGGCGGCGTGCGCGGCCATGACTTCCCAGGTGGAGCCGCCGACCGATGTCGAGTCGACCCAGGTGGGGGCGAGGCCCAGGTATTCGGCGACTTCGACGGGCGCCAGGGTCCCGAGACCGGCCGAGGCGAATCCGTCGATCACCGACCGGTCCAGGCCGGAGTCGGCGAGCGCGCGGCGGGCGGCCTGGGCGTGCAGGGCGTAGGGGGTGGCGTCGTCCACGCGTCCGCAGTCGGACAGGGCGACTCCGGCGACGGCGACCTTGCGATTCCCGGCAGGGCTCCCTGAAGGCATTATCTGACGGTACATCAGATCAGATGGGCCGGGCAGAGGTCGCACTCCCGGGCTCGGGGCCTCCGTGATCTGCTTCCGCCGGGCCGCGCGCCTAGGAAAGTGCACAGCGGATCCTTACTATGACGGCCCGTCAGTTATGGCGAACGTGTGTCGCGGTGTCGTGCTACCGGATGCCACGCACCGAGCCCGTTCGCGCTGGCGGGCCTTGTCGCACGGCCGGGAGGAGCCCGCCGATGGATGCCGCGTTCACCGAGGAGCAGGACGAGATCCGCCGCACGCTGCGCGAGCTGCTGCACAAGCACTGCGGTCCTGACGAGACCAAGGCCGCGGTGCGCACCCCACCGGGCCACGACGAGGCGCTGTGGCGCCGGCTCGCCCACGACCTCGGGCTGCCCGGCCTTGCGCTGCCCGCCGCATACGGAGGCGTGGGGTGCGGTCCCACCGAACTCGCCCTGGCCGGCGAGGAGACCGGCCGCGCGCTGCTGCCGTCGCCGCTGGTCGCGACCGCGGCGCTGGCCGCTCCGCTGATCCTGTCGCTGGGCACCGCCAGGCAGCGCACCGAACTGCTGCCCGCCATCGCCGCCGGGCAGCTGACCGGGACGCTGGTCGTGCCGGGCGGGCAGCTGACGACCGCGCTCGCGCTGATCGGGGCCAACGACGGTGACTGGGCGGGCGGCGGCCGGTCCGGCGGAATACAGGCGCGGGTCGACGACGGAGTCTGGCGGCTGTACGGGGAGGCCGGACAGGTCCTGGACGGCCATACCGCCGGCGTACTTGTGGTGGCCGCGCACACGGGCGGATTCGCGCGGGGCCGCACGCTGCTCTTCCTCGTACGGACGGAAGGCGGGGCTTCGGGTCAGGACGCCGCCGTAGCTCCGCCCGCCGAGGTGTCCGGCCTGCTGCGGACCCGGCAGACCGTGATGGACGAGACACGGAGCCAGGCCAGGGTGGAACTCCGTGACGTACCGGCCGAGTTGCTGGGGGAGATCGGAGGCGACGGGGCTGCGGTGGCCTCCGCGCTCGCGGCGACGGGCGCGGTGGCTGCCGCCGTGCTGGCCGCCGAGGCGGTCGGTGCGGCCGACGCCGCGCTGGCCCGCACCGTCGCCCACGTCCAGGCGCGCGAGCAGTTCGGCCGGCCCATCGGGTCCTTCCAGGCGATTCAGCACCGGCTCGCCGACCTGTACGTCACGGTGCAGGCGGCACGCTCCGCGGCGTACTACGCGGCCTGGACGGTGGGTGGCGACCCACACGCCGGGGCCCGCCGCGCCGCCGAGCCGGGCGTGTGCGGTCTGGCGCTCGCGCAGGCGCTGGAGGCGCTGCGGACGGTGGCGGCGGAGGCGGTGCAACTGCACGGCGGCATCGGCTTCACCTGGGAGCACGACGCGCATCTCACCTTCAAGCGGGCGGCCTGCGACGAACTGCTGCTGGGCCCCGTACACCGGCTCCGGGCGCACGCCGCGGAGCAGGCCGGGCTGTTCACACCCGGGGCGCGAGAGGCGGTCGGTGCCTGATGCCGCCCGGACTGAGGATGGTGCAGAAGGTCTCTTCCACGCGTACGTTCGCGCGGATCGCGCCACATGTCATTCCCGCGCTGGACCGTGCGGTGCACCGGTTGACCCGGGGCAAGGTCCTGCTCAGCGCGCGACTGCTGCCCGGGGTGATTCTGACCGCGACCGGCGCCAGGAGTGGGCAGCCGCGGCGTACGCCACTCGCGTGCATGCCCGAGGAAGGCGGCAGCTGGCTGCTCATCGGCAGCAATTTCGGGCGGCCCGGACACCCCGCCTGGACGGGCAATCTCCTCAAGCACCCTGACGCAGAGGTGAGTTGGCGCGGCGCGGACATCGCGGTACGGGCGCGGCTGCTCACCGGGGAGGAGCGGGAGCGGGCCTGGCGCGCGGCGCTGGCGTTCTGGCCGCCGTACGCGGCCTATCAGGCGCGGGTCGAGCGGGAGATCCGGCTGTTCCGGCTGGAGCGGTGCTGAGCTTGCGCGGTGATGCCGCGTCGCGCCGGTCGTGCCTGGCGGTCAGCTCGCTGCCGGGGGCGCCACAGCGGCGCGGGCGCACGCGCAGCGGGTGCCGTTCGAACCCCTGAGGGGCCTGACGGCACCCGCTGTGTGTGCAGCTGTGCGGCTATGGCAGGACGGATACAGGACGGATCGCGAACTGTCCCGGTCGGGCCGGGATGTCGGGGCACGCCGGGTGAACACGATGGCGTGGCTCGTTACTTCGTCGGCTTCTTGCCGGTGACGCCGAGGTGCACCAGCAGCGCCAGGTTCGGCTTGAGCTCCGCCTGCTTGACGCCCCAGCTCTGGAAGCCCTTCTGGTGTCCGGCAACCGCCGCGAGCATCGCGACGATCGAGCCGGCCATGGCCGCCGGGCTCACGTCCTTGTCGACCTTGTTCCTGCTCTGGAGCTCCCGGATGGACTCCGCAAGGGAGTTGTTGACGGCGTTGAGGATCTTCAGGCGGATCTTGTAGAACCGCTTGTCGCCCTCGGCAGCGCCCAGGTCCACGACGCGCAAAATCGCGTCGTGCTTGCGCCAGAAGGAGAGGAAGCCGTCGACGAGCTCCTCCGCCGTCTGCCAACCGGACTTGCCCACCCAGGAGCGGCCGGCGACGAGATCGGTCAGAGTTGCGCCTTCTTTGGCCATCTCCTCGGCGATTTCGAGGACGGCGCCCTCCACGTCCGGGAAGTACTGATAGAACGTAGCGGGTGAAGTGCCCGCCTTTCGGGCCACATCGATGACCTTGACGTCCCGATACGGCGATGAACTGAGCATTTCGCTGAGGCAGTCGAGCAGCTTTTGCCGCGTTGCCTGCCCGCGGCGGCCGGCAACTCTGCCGTCGACGGTTCGCACTTGTCCTGTCATGCCGTCAGCTTACCGAGGGGTGATCGGAGCGCGATTTGGCTGCCTGCAAATGGGGATGCGGCAGTTCACGACGCTCCGTTTTCGTTGCCGCGCCGATGGCGGGCCCGAGGGCCGCCGTACCGGCGAGGGGCGGCCTCTCGGCGGGTTGCGCCGTGCGTGCGTGACGGGCCGCCGAAGAGCGGTGGGCGGCGATTGACCCGAACCGGTGAATGATCTTATCAACAGGCTGTGGAAAACCTCTGTGCGTAAGGCGCGGTTCCTCGCGCCGCCCGCGCGGCAAGTGTGTGCCGCATGGGGCTCGTTGGGCGTCGCACCATCCCTTTATCGATCGTATGTGCGAACAATTCGCCAGGCAGGGCGCCTGGGCCGCCGCTAGCGTGGTGGCGTGGCCGCATTCGCGGACGGCGCACCGCGCCGGTCGGATGCGGTGCGGCCCGGTGCCTGTGAGGGCGAGCGGTTCCACGGCGAGCCCGTCGGCCGGACCGTCTCCGCGCGGTTCCGCGACCGTCCTCGGTGGGGTGCCCGGCGCGCTCGCGACCCACTTCGGGCGGCTCGTTCGCGGTCCTCGGTGACAATCAGGGGTCACCTTCGGCGTCATGGCCACGAAATGGCGTCCGGGACCCCAGAATTGAAGAAGCGTTCGCGCGCGGACGCGGAGATGTACGGGCAGGCGACGGCAGGGATGGCATGACCGGTAGGGGATGGGCGCGCGGCCGGAGGGTCGCGGCGGTGACGGGGCGGGCCGCGTCGGCGGTGGCGTGCGGCGGGAGAGCGGCCGGCCGGCCGCCGCGCTACGGAATACCGGCGGCGGGTGCCCGGCCGGTGTGACACCGCGGCGTCCAGGGCCGGTGCGTGCGCCTGTTTTCGGCCACGCCCGTCGGCTTCACCGCCGTGGCGAGCGTGCGGTGAGGGTGTACGTATCGGACACGGCGACATCTGCGGACGATCCGCAACCGACCGGTAACCCCCTGGCAACCCCACCTCGGCGGACGTATCGGCGCACGTCAGGCGGGGGTGCGTTACGCCAGGTAACGACCCCGGTGCGTACCACTGGGGGTGAGTGGTGACACGACGCACGGGCCCCGGGTTCGCAACCGTCGGCCCGGCCAGGAAGAATCAGTTCGCGTACGGCCGTTTCGGCAGTCCTTGCCGCAGGCGGGGAGACGCTGCACGGGGCGGTGGCTCTCGGCGGCTCGTGGCTATGGAGAGTCTCTTTTTTCGCCCCACGGGGAGGTGGCAGGCAAGTGGTGGAGCAGCTGACGCAGCTGACGCAGCACGATCCCCGACGGATCGGCCCGTTCGAGGTGCTCGGCCGTCTCGGGGCCGGCGGCATGGGTCTGGTCTATCTGGCGCGTTCGGCGTCCGGCCGGCGTGTGGCGATCAAGACGGTGCGCACCGAGCTCGCGGAGGACCAGCTGTTCCGGGTCCGCTTCACCCGTGAGGTCGAGGCGGCGCGCGCGGTCAGCGGCTTCTACACCGCCGCGGTGGTGGACGCCGATCCCCGGGCGGCGGTGCCGTGGCTGGCGACCGCCTACGTCCCCGCGCCCTCCCTCGAGGAAATAGTCAATGAGTGCGGGCCGTTGCCGGCTCAGGCGGTGCGCTGGCTGGCGGCCGGGATCGCCGAGGCGCTGCAGTCCATCCACGGCGCCGGACTGGTCCACCGCGACCTCAAGCCGTCCAACGTCCTGGTCGTCGAGGACGGCCCCCGGGTAATCGACTTCGGCATCGCCTCCGGGGTGTCCAACACCCGTCTGACGATGACCAATGTGGCCGTGGGAACGCCGGCGTACATGTCTCCCGAGCAGGCCCGCGACTCGCGCAGTGTGACGGGCGCCAGCGATGTCTTCTCCCTGGGCTCGACCCTGGTCTTCGCCGCCACCGGGCATGCGCCGTTCCACGGCGCGAACCCCGTCGAGACCGTCTTCATGCTGCTGCGCGAGGGCCCGGACCTGGCGGGGCTGCCCGAGGAGCTGCGTCCGCTGATGGAGTCCTGCATGCAGATGGAGGCGCCGCACCGACCGTCTCCGGCGGACCTGCAGTCCCAGCTCGCCCCCCATCTCTTCGGGTCCGGCAGCGACGACAGCGGCACGGCCTCCGCCTGGCTGCCGGCCGGCGCGGTGGCGCTCATAGAGGGGCGGCGCGGCGGCCGGTCGTCCGTTCCCAAGGCCGCGCCCCAGCGCGCCAACTCCGGCCAGGGGCGCGGCGCCGGCCGGCCCGCCCCCGCCGCGGCGGCCCCGGTGCCGCCGCAGCCCGTGCAGCCCCCGCCGCGGCCCGACGGCCCGCCGCCCACCGGCTGGCCCGGCCAGATCGGCGCGGGTCCCGGTGCGCACCGCGGCGGCGACCCCCGTGGCGCCGGCCCCGGCCCGATGCCGCCGCAGGTCGCGGCGCTCGGCCCGGACGCCTCGACGGCCCGGGTGACCCCGGTCTCCGCGGCCCCGCCCGCCTCCGCCCAGGCGCCCGCCGCCGCGCTCTCCTCCGCCCCGCCTGAGGGCTCCGGCGGTCCCGTACGGCTCGGGGGCTCGCCGGCCCCGATCGGGCCCGGCCCGCGCGCCGCGGACGCCCGTGAGCCGCAGCCGCACGCCCACGCCGGCCCCGCGACGAACTGGGTGCGACCGCCCGGAGGCGGCCCGACGACCGGTGTCCCGCCGCAGGGCCCCGCGGCGGGCGGAGCCCCGACGGGCGAGGCGGTACGCCCCGAAGCGGCGCCCCCCGAGGCGCCCGCGGCGGAGGCCGGCCGCTGGCGTCCCTGGCGGTTCCGGATGTCGAACGACGTGTGGGGGACCCCCGCCGTCGCCGACGACCTGCTGTACGTCACCTCGTTCGAGGTGCACGCCCTCGATGTGGCCAGCGGGCGGCGGAAGTTCAAGACCCGCGATGTCGCCTGGGCGATGGCCGTCGCCGACGGCCGGATCCACGCCTCCGACGGCCCGAGCCTGTACGCCCTCGACGCCGATGACGGTGCCGAACGCTGGCGGCTCAACACCGAAGGCTGGGTCTACGCCCTCAAGGTCGATCGCGGGACCGTCGTCACCGCCACCCGCGGCGGCGGTGTCCAGGCGTGGGAGGCCGGCAACGGCGAGCTGCTGTGGGAGATCGGCGGCGTACAGACCGACTTCGAGACGGCCGAGGCCGCGCCCGTGGTGCACGACGGCACGGTGTTCGTCTGGGCTGACGCGCGGCTGAAGGCGCTGGAGGCGCGCACCGGCGCGGAACGCTGGTCGTACCCGGTGGGGGACGCGGCATCCTGCGGCGGGGTGCCGATGCGGCTGCTGCCCGCCTCGGACGGCGTGGTCTACGTGGTCGCCGGCACCCGGGTGCTGGCGATCGACATCGCGCGCGGCGATGTCCGCTGGCACTTCGAGGCGCCCGCGGCGTTCCTGTGCCCGCCGGCCTTCGCCCCCGGCCCGGCGGTCACCGGCGGCGGGGTCTATCTGGCGGACTACCTCGGCACGGTCTACGCCCTGGACGCCGCTGACGGCCGCGACCGCTGGCGCATCGCGACGGAGGCACGGCAGTCCACCGAGCCGGTCCTGGTCGCGCACGGCGCGGTCCACCTGGGCAGCGGCAAGGCGCTCTACACGCTGGACGCGGTGACCGGCACCCCCCGCTGGCGGTTCCAGGCGGGCGCCGAGGTCGTGGGCGCCCCGGTCGTCGCGGAGGGCCGGGTGCACTTCGGGTCCGCCGACCACTGCCTGTACACGCTGGACGCGATGGGCGGTCAGCTGCGCTGGAAGCTGGCCACCGGCGGCGAGATCACCGGCTCCCCCGTGGCCGTCGGCGGCGTGGTCTACGCGTGCAGCAAGGACCGCTGCGTCTACGCGCTGGACGCGGCCAAGGGGACGGGGCTGGCCCGGCGGTCGTAGTCGCCGGGCGGTCGGGACGGCTCGGCCGCGGGGCTCCACCGGCCTTCGCCGCGCCCGCGTCGGCGGTGGCGGATCCGCCGTTCACCGCTGTTCGTCGTACGGGCCTTGGGGCGGCTCGTCCGGTTGCGGGCGACGGGGCTGCCGATGTTCCTGACCCCACTTCACCGGGGGCGTGGGCGGTTGCGGATGAGTCGGCCGGGTCGGCTGCTGCCAGGTGTGCTGCGGCGGCGGCTCCGGCCACGGTGCGGTGGGCACGTCCTGCGGCGGCGCCCCGCCGGGCGGGGGCTCGGCGGCGGGTCCGGCACCCGTGGGATACGGCCGCTGGTCCCGCTCGTCGGTCGCCGGAGGGTCCTGGACCACGGGTTGGGGGGCGGTCGACCGCTCGTCGTCGTAGCCGTCCCGGTCGTACCGCGTGTACTGGGTGTATTGATCGTCCCGGGCGTACGGGCTGTACTGACCGTCCCCGGCGTACTGATCGTCCCGGCCGTAGGCGTCCCGCTGGGGCTGCCCGTGGTACCCGTCGTCATAGCGGCCGTCGTCGACGCGGTGGCGTCGCCCGCGCATGATCAGCGCGCCGAGCAGGAGCAGCACCCCGCCCCCCAGGGCCGCGGCCGCGCCGACGCCCAGACCGCCGTCGGTGCCCGCGGTGAGTTCGCCCTCGGCCTGGCCCTGGCGGATCATCCACAGGATGGTGAAGCCGAGCACCACCACACCGGCGAGGGCCACCATGAGGCGTGCCCGCAGCATCACGCCGATCAGGGTCAGCACGGCGGCGAACAGCATGGGAAGCAGCAGCGAGCCGAAGAGTTCGGCGCCGCTGTCGGTGATCCCGCCGAAGAGGTCGTCGATGCGGATGTCGCTGCCGTGACGGCCGTCGTACCAGGGACGGAAGGGGCTCCAGACGGCGGCCGCCGCTCCGACGAGGGCGATCAGGCCGCCGAGTACGTTGCGCACCACTGGCGTCGCCTCGTTTCGCGTCGTCCGGTCGTCCTCCGTGACCGACGCTACGCCTGACCGCACCCTCTCGCTAGACATATGCCCCTTTACTCGGCATGTCCTGCACTTTCGGGGTAAACGGGATGTTTGGCCTTCCCTTCGACTGCTCGCGCCATACCCGCGCCACGCGCCGCACGGCCTCCTCCACCGCCCGGGAGCGGTTACTCCTCAGTCGCCCATGGGCCCGTACGGGCGGCACCTCGCCCTTGCTATCGTGCCGTGCACGCGTCAAGTCGAGCGCCGACGCGGCACACACGGATTCACGGGGGATCGGCACGCAATGAACGAGCGCACGCACATACGCACGGGCTTCCGCAGAGGCACCCGGGCGGCCGTCGCGGCCGGTCTGGTCCTGGCCACCGTCGCCGTGGTCGGCGGCTGCGCACGCGGCCACGGCAGGGGCGGGTTCATCGGCGGCATCGGCGGGGGCTCGGACCACACCGTTTCCGCGCCCTCCTACTCCTACTCGCCGACGCCCGACCCGTACGAGACCCCGACGTACGAGCCGTCCTACTCGCCGTCGCCGACGCCGGAGACCTTCGACCCGGACGGCCGGTCCGACGTCGACGGCAGCGGCTGCGACTACTCCGAGTCGCTGCGGCAGTTCTCCTACACCGTCTCGGTGACCAACCCGTCGACCTCCGACACCTTCTCCTACGACATGGCCGTCAACTGGATGAAGGCGAAGCCGGCGGACGGCAAGGCGTACGGGCTGCACCAGCGCAGCATCGTCGTGGGCCCGGGGGACACCGAGACCTACACCGCCCGCTACACCGTCAACCAGGCGTCCGTCGGGCAGTTCTGGTTCACCTGCCAGATCACGCGGGCGCAGAAGACCCGCATGTGACGCGGCCGGAGTCCGGGGCGTCCCGGAGCCCGCGGGTCACCGCACCCTGATGTCCCCAGCCGCTGCGCCGTCCCTTCGACGGGCTGCGAACAGCGCGGCCTGGCGCTCCGGTGGCAGATTGCCCAGCGCGATCAGCTGCGGCGCCTGGGCGAGGGCCTGGGATCTGGCTGCCTCCTTGGCCGCCCACAGGGCGCGTACGGTGCCCTGGACCGCCTCGGTCGGCTGTGCGGCGAGCACGGCGGCGCAGCGCAGGGCCGCCTCGGTGGCCGCGCCCGGCTCGGTCAGCTCGGAGACCAGCCCGATCTCGTACGCGCGCCGTGCGCCGAGCCGCTCCGCCGTCCCCATCAGGGAAAGCCGGGCGATCTCCCCCAGGGGCATCCGCTGGGCCATGGCGATGGTCTCGTAGGCGCTGACCATCCCGTAGGTGGTGTGCGGGTCGAAGAAGGTGGAGGATGTCGAGGCGATGATGAACTCGGCCTCGCCCAGAAGGTAGAAGGCGCCGCCGCAGGCCATGCCGTCCACCGCGGCGATGACGGGTTTCCACAGGTCGTTGGCCTTCGGGCCGATGCGCAGCAGCGGGTCGTCGAGGGAGTAGGGCGAGGTGGGCTGGGGCACCTCGACCGAGCGGTCCACGCCGGTGCAGAAGGCCCGGCCGCCGGCGCCGATGATCACCGCCGCCCGCACCGTGTCGTCGAAGCGCAACTCCCGCCAGACGGACTCCAGTTCAGCGGCCGTCCGCAGGTCGACGGCGTTGTGCCGGTCGGGCCGGTCGAGGGTGACCAGCGCGACCCCGGCCGCGATCTCGGTGTGGAGCGTCATGGCCGCTCCAGGAGCCAGCGCGGCACGGTGATGCCTCCGGGCATGGTGTGGAACGCGACCTTCACCGGGGCGCCGATGCGCAGTCGCGCCGGGTCGACGGAGTCGAGGGCGGCGTCGGTGGAGCTGACGAGGTTGCCGACGAGGCGGATGCGTGGGGCGTCGGCCAGCTCCACGATGATCGCGTTGTAGGGCGCCTGCGCTGCGTAGGCGGGGAGCAGCGGCGGGTGGGGCACGACGTAGGACCAGATGCGGCCGCGGCCGCTCATGCGCTGCCAGTGGGCGTCGAAGGACTGGCAGTGCGGGCAGCAGGGGCGGGGCGGGAAGCGCGGCGTGTGGCAGTCGGAGCAGGTCTGGACGCGCAGCTCGCCCCGCGCCGCGTATGCCCAGAAGGGGGCGCCGTCGTCGTCGGGGACGGGAAGCAGCAGGCCGTCGCCGCTGTCGGACCGGCTGTGGGTGACGGGTGCCACGATCGTGCCGACGGGTTCACGAACGGGCTCCCGCACGGATTCGCCGTTGGGTTCACGAGCGCTCATCGCGTATCAACTCCTCAGCAGCAGGGCCGAGGTGGGCACACCCTCGCCCGCGGTGACCAGACAGGTGGTGGCGTCCGGTATCTGTGCGGTGCTGGTGCCGCGCAGCTGTTTGACGCCTTCGGTGATGAGGTTGAAGCCGTGGACGTACGCCTCCGAGAGGCCGCCGCCACCGGTGTTGAGGGGCAGCCGCCCGCCGATCTCCAAGGCGCCGCCCTCGGTGAAGGCCGCGCCCTCGCCGCGTCCGCAGAAGCCGTAGCCCTCCAGGGAGAGCGGGATCAGAGGGGTGAACGCGTCATAGATCTGGGCCACGTCGACGTCCTGCGGCCCGAGGTCGGCGCCTTTCCAGAGGTGCCGGGCGGCGGTCCAGGCGGGGCCGGTGAGCGGGTCGTCGTTCCAGTAGTTGACCATGCCGTGGTGCTGGGCGGGCAGGCCCTGGGCCGCGGCGTGGATGTAGGCGGGCCGGTGGCGGCAGTCCCGGGCGCGTTCGGCGGAGACGACGACGCATGCCAGCGCCCCGTCCGTCTCCAGGCAGTTGTCGAAGAGGCAGAGGGGTTCGCTGATCCAGCGGGCGGTCATGTACATCTCGCGGGTCAGCGGGCGTTCGTACATGATCGCGGCCGGGTTCTGGTTGGCGCGGTTGCGGCAGGCGAGCGCGACGTTGAAGAGGTGGTCGCGGGTCGCGCCGTATTCGTGCATGTAGCGGCGGGCCAGCATGCCGATCTCGTCGGCCGGGCGCAGCAGTCCGAAGGGCCGGGTCCACTGTCCCGGGGTCGGCAGCTGGACCTGGGTGTTCTTCCAGGGGCGCGGTCCCGATCCGCGCTTGCGCGACCGCCAGGCGACGCCGACGCTCGCCTGTCCGGTGGCGATGGCGGCCGCGAGATGTGCCACCGTCGCGCAGGAACCGCCGCCGCCGTAGCCGACCTTGGAGAAGTGGGTGACGTCCCCGGCGCCGATGGCCTTGGCGATCTCGACCTCGTCGGTCTCCTCCATCGTGTACGACGCGAAGGCGTCCACCTCGGAGGGGGCGATGCCGGCGTCGTCGAGCGCCGCGAGGATCGCCCGGCAGGCCAACGTCTTCTCGGACTCGGGGAGTTGTCTGGCGAAGGGCGTCTGTCCGATGCCGGCTATCGCCGTAGCGTCCTTGAGGGTCGCCCCCATCGCCACCTCCGTGGTCGGTCGTCCGTGCTGACAGCCGAGGAGGCTACCGCTAATCTGACGGGCAGTCAGCTCTTTCGCGGGAGGTAGTGCGATGTGCGGTGACCTGGAATCGCGGGCGGACCTGGAGTACGGCACCCTCCCGGGGCTCATACGCGCGGCGGCCGAGCGCCACGGACCCCGCGAGGCCGTGGCCGACGGCCGCACCCGACTGTCGTACGCCGAGCTGGGGGAGCGGGTGGAGCGGGCCGCCGCGGCCTGTATCGCCTCCGGCGTCGCGCCCGGCGACCGCGTCGCGGTCTGGGCGCCCAACACCGTCGACTGGATCGTCTCCGCCCTCGGCGCGGTGACGGCCGGCGCCACCCTCGTCCCGGTCAACACCCGCTTCAAGGGCGTCGAGGCCGCCTATGTCCTGCGCCGTACCCGCGCCAAGCTGCTCTTCGTCACCGGCACCTTCCTCGGCACCTCCTACGTCGCCTCGCTGCGCCGCGCCGCCCAGGAGGGCGAGGGGTCCGGCCCGCTGCCGGGACTGCCGCACCTGGACAAGGTGGTGGTGCTCTCCGACGACGCCCCCGCCGACTTCGTGCCCTGGCGGGACTTCCTCGCCACCGGGGAGGCGGTGCCTCCCGCGACGGTCCGCGCCCGCGCCGAGGCGCTACGCCCCGACTCCCCGTCGGACATCGTCTTCACCTCGGGCACCACCGGTCACCCCAAGGGTGCGGTGATCACCCACGCGCAGACCCTGCGCGCGTACGACGTCTGGAGCGAACTGGCCGGTCTCCAGGAGGGCGACCGCTATCTCATCGTCAACCCGTTCTTCCACACCTTCGGCTACAAGGCCGGCGTCATCGCCTGCCTGCTGCGCGGGGCGACGATGATCCCCCAGCCGGTCTTCAGCGTGCCCGCCGCGCTCGCCAACATCGCCGCCGAACGGGTCTCCGTCCTCCCCGGGCCGCCCACCCTCCACCAGCAGATCCTCGACCACCCCGACCGTGAACGGCACGATCTCTCGGCGCTGCGCCTGGTGGTCACCGGCGCCGCCGTGGTCCCGCTGCAACTGGTCGAGCGGCTGCGCGACGAACTGAAGGTCGCGACCGTCCTGACGGCGTACGGCCTCTCGGAGAGCTCCGGCATCGTCACGATGTGCCGCCGCGGCGACCCCCCGGAGGTCATCGCCTCGACCTCCGGCCGCGCCATTCCCGGCACGGAGGTACGCGTCGTCGACGCCGCGGGCCGGGCGACGGCGCCGGGCGACCCCGGCGAGGTGCTGGTACGCGGATACCACGTGATGTCCGGCTACTTCGAGGACCCGGCCGGCACGGCCCGCGCGATCACCCCCGACGGCTGGCTGCGCACCGGCGACGTCGGCGTCCTCGACGCGGACGGCAACCTGCGGATCACCGACCGCATCAAGGACATGTTCATCGTCGGCGGCTTCAACGCCTATCCGGCGGAGATAGAGCAACTCCTGGGCCGCCACCCGGATCTCGCCGAGGTCGCCGTGATCGGGATACCCGACGCCCGGCTCGGCGAGGTCGGCAAGGTGTTCGCGGTCCGCCGCGCAGGCTCCTGCCTCACCGCCGACGACCTGATCGCCTGGTCCCGCCGGGAAATGGCCAACTACAAGGTCCCGCGGGAGGTCGCCTTCGTCCCGGCCCTGCCGCGCAACGCGAGCGGCAAGATCGTCAAGACCCGCCTGCGCGACGGGCTCCCCGGACCGGCGGGCGCCACGGCCTGACCGTCCCCCCCCCGGGGCACGCTAAGCCCCCTTGGACGTCCAGCCGGGCCGGCGGCCGCTGAGCGCCACCACCCGGTCGAGGAGCGGCGCGTCGTCCGGGACCGGGACGGGCGGGCCGAACATCTCGTTGCCCTCGCCCTCCGCCGAGGGGGCGAGCAGCGCGTGGGAGACCTCCAGGCTCGCCCGGTCGGGCGCGTACGCCTGGCCGGTGGCCCGGGCGAGGTCCCAACCGTGCAGCACCAGCTCGTTGAGGGCGACCTGGCCGGCGACGGGCGCGGGCATGGCGATACCGCCCGCCTGGGTGTCGCCCTCCCAGGCGTCCGGGGCGCGCCACGCCTCCGTCAGCGCGGCGAGGTTGCGCTCCAGCGCGTCGCGCCAGCCGGCCTCCACGTCCGGCACCGTCTCGCCGGGGCTGGTGTCCGTCGACGGGCCGAGGTCCTTGCGCGCCGCGTCGCGGAAGGCGGCGGTCAGGCCCACGAGGTGGCCCAGCACATGGCGCACCGCGTACTTCTCGCACGGCGTGGGCGCGTCGAGCTGGTCGTCGGTGGTGTGCTCCGCCAGCCGTGCCACCAGCCGGGTCTGTGCGTCGAAGTCGATGGTCTCGCTCATGTCCGGGTCCTTCCGTCCTGCCGGAGCCGTCCCGGGTGGGGACAGGCCGCACGGGCTTCCCGGCCCGTACTCAGTGAAGACTTCCGCGGCGGCCCGAACTCATCGCCTTCCGCCGGGCCGGTCACCCCGGTGGGCGACGCACGACCCCCGGTCGATCCGGCCGCCCGCATCCGGCCCGGTCCGCGCGCCCGCTCGCGCCGCGCCGGCCACCCGCGCCTCGGACGCCGCCGCGTCAGTCGGTGTACGTCTCGCGCAGGGCCGCCTTCAGCACCTTGTTCAGCGGGCCGCCGCGGGGCAGCTCCGCGACGGTCTCCAGCTGCTCGGGCAGTTTCTGCGTCATCAGCCCGGCGGCCCGGAGGTGAGCGGTCAGGCTCTCCAGGGCGGGCGGCGGGGCGGCCGGGTCGGCGAGCGTGATCACCGCGCAGACCCGCTCGCCCCGGACCGGGTCGGGCAGCCCGATGACCGCCGCGTCCGCCACGGCGGGATGGGTGCGCACCAGGTCCTCGACCTCCTGCGCCGAGATGTTCTCGCCCTTGCGGATAATGATGTCCTTGAGGCGTCCGGTGAGGACCAGATGCCCGTCGGGGCGCAGCCTGCCCAGGTCGCCGGTGCGGAAGTAGCCCTCCGAGTCGAAGGCGTCCGCGGTCAGCGCAGGGTCGGTGTAGCGGCGGAAGAGCATGGTGCCCTTGAGCGTCACCTCACCGGTCTCCCCGGGCCCGGCCTCCGTACCGTCCGTCCGGACGATCCGCACCCGCGCGCCCGTGACCGGCTTGCCCACGGTCCGTGACAACTGCTCGTCGCTGTCGTACGGCGTGCCCATCGCGATCATCGGGCACTCCGTCATGCCGTACCCGTGCAGGATCGCGCACTCCAGCTCGCGGCCTGCTGTCGCGTACAGCTCCTGCGGCATCGGCGCCCCGCCGCCGGAGAGCAGCCGCAGCGAGGGGATCAGCCGTCCCGCGTGCGGCGCTTCCTGCCGGTAGCGGCGTGACGCGTCGAGGAACGCCTGGTAGAAGGCGGTGCTCCCGCCGGCCATGGTCACCCCGTGCCGCCGGTAGACCTCCGCAGCGCGGCTCGGCTCGAAGGTGTCGAGGAGGACCGCGGGGAAGCCGCTGACCAGCATGGCGATGACGTAGTCCGGGCCGGCGATGTGCGCGTAGGGGAAGGCGATCGAGCCGATGTCGTCCGGCGACATCCCCAGCGCGGTGGCCAGGCCGACGCCGCCGGCGATGAGCGTGGCGTCGGTGTGCTCCACGCCCTTGGGGGAGGCGGTGGTGCCGGAGGTGTAGTAGATCCAGGTGGTGGCGTCGTTCCCGTCCCGGTCGCTGCCCGGCCCGCCCGGTCGTGCGCCGGCCGGCTCGGCGGTCCCTGTGCCGTCGCCGTCCGGTCCGGCCTTCGGCAGGCCGTCCTCGACGGAGATCACCCGCACTCCGTCCCCGGCCAGCTTCCGCACCATCGCGGTGTGGTCGAACCCGCGCCACTCGCCCGGTACGAGGACGTACTCCGCGGCCGACTCGGCGAGGATGAAGCCGACTTCGCGCTCGCGGTGCAGGGGGATGATCGGTGTCTGCACGGCGCCGAGCCGGGCGAGGGCGAGCGAGGCGATGACGGTCTCGATCCTGGTCGGCAGCTGCCAGGCCACCCGCGACCCGGGAGCGATCCCCAGCTCCCGGAAGCCGGCCGCCACCCGCAGTGCCTCGTCGCGCACCGCGTCGAAGGTCACGGTCCGCCCGTCCCCGTCGAAGAACATCGGCTTACCGCGCGAGGCCCGCGCGCGGTACTCGACCAGCTCCCAGAGTGTCTGTATGCGAGCGGACTCGAACACGGCGGCGCCTCCTGGCTGCGAGCGGGGCGGAGCGGGGCCAACCTGCCCCGGGTGCCTGCCTGCACGGCAGGGCCGGGCGGCGCGACTCTAGCAGCGAAACTGACTACCCGTCAGGAGGTGTGCGGGCAGGGAATCCGCGGGCCCGGCGCCTGCGCGGCCCCCGCAAGGGCGGGCGGCCCCGGACATGCCGCAGGGGCCGGCTTCGATGGCTCCCCTCCTGCCATCAAAGCCGGCCCCTGCGATCCCCCGGATCTCACCCGGTGAAACTGGTGACCTCGTGGTGCCGGTCGTCAGTTCCTCGGGTCGCCGAACGGCTGGTGATTGTCCTTGGGCTTCACCGCGCCGTCGACCGCCACCGGCTGCGTGCTGTCCGCCGCGGTGGCTTCGATGCCGATGACCGGACGGTGGCTGTCCAGCGGCTTGAGGATGTCCTTGTCGTCGCCTGCCTGCTGAGCGAGGTTCTCGCTGCTCAACGCAATCAACTCCTGTATGTGGGCACTGAACGGTCCTCCCGGCCGGCAACTCCCCCGAGTATCGCCGGACGGGCGGACCTTGGCCGGGCACCATACGGTGGGGCCTCGTCACCGAGCCGCTTGCCCCCCGAGGCGGCGGATCGGTATGAGGAAGAGAATGGCCGGTGGCGATGAACGATCGATAAACGCCGTTGATTATGCCCCTGAGCTGCGGTGATACGACTATGCCGCGGCGGCGACGGTCAGCAGCCGTTGCACCCTGGCACTCTCCGCCGAGCCGAGCCGCTCGTAGACGG
This sequence comes from Streptomyces sp. NPDC048248, assembly GCF_043201875.1. Taxonomy (NCBI): domain Bacteria; kingdom Bacillati; phylum Actinomycetota; class Actinomycetes; order Kitasatosporales; family Streptomycetaceae; genus Streptomyces; species Streptomyces sp. NPDC048248. Next base: position 304,043 of record NZ_JBICZL010000004.1, on the reverse strand, counting down.
CGAGGGCCTCCTGCCAGCACACCCGGGCCCGGCCGCTGTGCCCGACACCGTTCAGCGCACGCCCGAGGGCCGTCAGCGCGTTGGCGCGCCACAGCTCACCGCCGGTCACCCGAAGGGTGGCCAGGGCCTGTTCGGCGTGGTTGGCGGCCTGCGTTGGCCGCCCCGCCGCCAGATCGACCTCGGCCAGCCGGAAGTACGTCATGCCTTCCCAGAATCTCTGCCGGCTGTCGCGGAAGATGTGCAGCGCTTCGAGGAGCTGCTGCGTGGCGTCATCGAGGCGCTGGGCGAGGGTGAAGGCCACGCCCAGCGCGTACATCCCGTTGGCGAGCCGCCGGGTGGCGCCGATCTGGCGGTATATGGCGACGCCCTGCTCGGCGAGCTGGATGGCACTCGCCACCCGCCCGGTGTCGAGGTGGACCCGGGAGAGGTTGCACAGCGCGCTCGCCTCGGACTGCTTGTTGTCGTCGTCCCGGAACGCGTCGAGCGCCTGGCTCAGATACTCCTCGGCGTCCGCGTGCCGGCCCTGCTCGCCCGCGATGATGCCGCGGTCGTTGGGCGCGTAGGAGGAGGAGAAGGGGTCGTTGGTGGCAAGGCCGAGCAGCATCGCGTACTTGGCGTTCTCGTCCGCCTCGTCGAGCCGGCCCGCCAGGGTGCGGGCGTAGGTGAGGGCGGTGTGGATGCGCGCCTCTGCGTGCTTGTCCCCCAGCTCGCGGGCGGCGGCGAGCAGGGCCGTGTTCACCTGCTCGTACTGCAGGGCGTACGCGCCGGACTCGGCGAGGTCCTTGGTGAGCAGGAGCAGGTCCGCGGCGCGGCGCAGGGTGTCGCCGCCCCTGGACTGCTTGGCGCAGGCGAGCAGGCAGCCGGCCTCGCTGAACAGCCACTCCAGGGCCGGGGTGCGGTCGGTGAAGTCCAGCCCGGGGTAGTGGGTGGGCTCCATGTGGTCGACGAGCCGGTCACCGGGCCGTTCGAGGAGGTACATGCGGGCCGCGGTCGCGGAGTAGAAGTCCAGCAGCCGTGACAGCGCCGCGTCCCGCTCGGTCGGGGGATGCTCGTCACGCTCGGCGCAGGAGCGTGCGTAGAGCCGGACCAGGTCGTGGAAGCGGTAGCGGCCGGGGGCCGCGGACTCCAGGAGGCTGGCGTCGACCAGGGATTCGACGAGGTCCTCCGCGTCGTCGAGGTCCATGTCGAGGATCGCGGCCGCTGCGGCGAGGGAGATGTCCGGGCCGTCGGCGAGACCCAACAGGCGGAAGGCGCGGGCCTGATGGGGCTCCAGCTGGCCGTAGCCCAGCTCGAAGGTGGCCTTGACGGCGAGGTCGCCGGCGCGCAGCTCGTCCAGCCTGCGGCGCTCGTCGGCCAGCTTGCGGGCCAGGATGGAGACCGTCCATGTCCGGCGGGCGGCCAGCCGGGACGCGGCGATGCGGATGGCCAGGGGCAGGAAGCCGCAGGCGCCGACGACGGCCATGGCGGCCTGCCGTTCGGAGGTGACGCGCTCCTCGCCCACGATGCGGGTGAAGAGGGTCAGCGCCTCCTCGGGGCTCATCACATCGAGGTCGATGAGGTGCGCCCCGGCGAGGTCGATCATGCGGGCGCGGCTGGTGATCAGCGCGGCGCAGCCCTCAGCGCCGGGGAGCAGCGGGCGGATCTGCGCGGCGTCGCGCGCGTTGTCCAGTAAGGCCAGTACGCGGCGTCCGGCGAGGGTGGAGCGGTAGAGGGCGGCGCGCTCCTCCAGGCCGTCGGGAATGGAGGAGTCGGGTGTGCCCAGGGCGCGCAGGAACGCGCCGAGGACGGCCACCGGCTCGGAGGGGGTGTGGCCCGCGCCCTGGAGGTCGGCGTAGAGCTGGCCGTCGGGGAAGTGTTCGCGGGCGGCGTGCGCGACGTGGACGGCGAGGGTGGTCTTGCCGACGCCGCCGATACCGGTGAGCGCGGATACCGCCATCACGCTGCCCTCGGCGGTGGCGAGCTGTTCGCCGAGTTCGGCGACGAAGGCCGTCCGGCCGGTGAAGTCGGCGACGGTCGCCGGGAGTTGCTGCGGCCGCACGACGACCTTGTCGTCGGCGTCCGGGCCGTCGTCGACGACGGGCGGCGCGTCCAGTTCGGTGTCGGCGCGCAGGATGCGCTGCTGGAGCTCGGAGAGCGAGGCGCAGGGGTCGACGCCCAGCTCGTCGGCGAGCAACCGGCGGGTGTCGGCGTAGACGGCGAGTGCCTCGGCCTGCCGGCCGCTGCGGTACAGCGCCAGCATGAGCAGTTCGCGCAGGCGTTCGCGCAGCGGGTGGGCGGCGGTCAGCGCCGTCAGCTCGGAGACCACCTCGGTGTGGTGGCCGACCTCCAGGTCGAGTTCGATGCGGGTCTCGACGAGGGAGAGCCGCCACTCGTGCAGGCGGGTGCGCTGGGTGTCGGCGTACGGGCCGGCGAGGCCGGCGAGCGGTTCGCCGTCCCACAGGGCCAGCGTGGTGTCGAGGAGTTCGCGGGCCCGGCCGCGGTCGCCGGCGGCCTTGGCCTTCTCCGCCTCGGCGGCGAACTGCTCGGCGTGGTCGTGGTCGAGGTCGAGCGGGCGGTTGTCCGCCGACCGGATCGCGTAGCCGCCGGACTCGCTGACCAGCACGTCGGCGTCCTCCCCGAGCGCCTTGCGCAGCCGGGAGGCGTAGGTGCGCAGGGCGGCGAGCGCGGCGTGTGGCGGTTCGTCACCCCACAGTGCGTCGACCAGCTCCGCGGCGGTGGCGGTGCGTCCGCCGCGCAGCAGTAGGGCCGCGAGCAGCGCGCGCTGCTGCGGTGAGCCCGCTGCCAGCGGGGTGTCGCCGCGCCAGGCCCGTACGGGACCGAGCACGGTGAAGCGGAGCCGCCCCCGCCCCTGCCCCGGACCGACGTCCATGGTGTCTCCCTGCCCTGTGCTGTCCGTTCGCGCTGATCGCACCGTTCGCATCGGCCAGTCTGCCTTGTCGCGGGTGCTTACGTCAGTAGGGGTCCGGAGCGTGCACAAAGCCTCCTCGGCCGATGGCGCCGGGGTGGGCGGCGCGCGGCGGGGCGCGGTGTACCCGCATTCGTGCGCCCCTCGCGCGCTTGTGCTACCGGAGTGCGCCCCCCTTCTTCCGCCGTCCCGCCGGCCCGTGACGGTCTTCGACGGACCGTCCCGGGCAGGCCCGGCACCGTTACTGACGGATCGTCAGATCAGCGCTACCGTGGTGAGCATGGAGAGCTTTCCGAAGATCATCTCGGTGGACGACCACACGGTGGAGCCCCCGAACGTCTGGCGGGACCGGCTCCCGTCGAAGTACCACGACGTGGGCCCGCGCATCGTCCGGGCACCCGTGCGGGAAATGACCTTCGTGGGCGGGAAGTTCGCCCCGAAGATGGGAGAGGCCGGTGAGGAGGGGCCGATAGCCGACTGGTGGATCTACGAAGACCTGCACCGGCCGCTGACCCGGCTCGACACCGCCGTGGGCTGCTCCCGCGACGACATCAAGCTCGAAGGCATCACCTACGAGCAGATGCGGCCCGGCTCCTTCAGCGTGCCGGAGCGGTTGGCCGATATGGACGTCAACCATGTCCAGTCGGCGCTGTGCTTCCCCACCTTCCCCCGGTTCTGCGGCCAGACCTTCACCGAGGCCAAGGACCGCGAACTGGGGCTGCTCGGGGTGCGCGCCTACAACGACTGGATGGTGGAGGAGTGGTGCGGGCCGGAGGCCGGAGGCCGGCTGATCCCGCTGGCACTCATCCCGCTGTGGGACGCCGAGCTCGCCGCCGCCGAGGTGCGGCGCAACGCGGCCCGCGGGGTACGCGCGGTCTGCTTCAGCGAGATCCCGCCGCACCTGGGGCTGCCCAGCGTCCACACCGACTACTGGGACCCGTTCCTGCGGGCCTGCGACGAGACCGGCACCGTCATCGCGATGCACATCGGATCCTCCAGCAGGATGCCGTCCACCTCCGCGGACGCGCCGCCCGCGGTCGGTTCCACGATCACCTTCGCCAACTGCTGCTTCTCGATGGTCGACTGGCTGATGAGCGGCGCCTTCGACCGCTTCCCGCACCTGAAGATCATGTATGCCGAGGGCCAGATCGGCTGGATCCCGTACATCCTGGAGCGCGCGGACGTGGTCTGGGAGGAGAACCGCGGCTGGGGCGGCATCGGCGACAAGGTGCTCCGCCCGCCGTCCGAACTCTTCACCGAGCACGTCTACGGCTGCTTCTTCGACGACGCGTTCGGCTTGCAGAACCTCGACGCGATCGGCGTCGGCAACGTCCTCTACGAGACGGACTACCCGCACTCCGACTCGACCTGGCCCCGGTCCAAGGAGGTCGGCGAGTCCCAAATGGCCCACCTGCCCCCGGACGTCGTCGAACGCATCGTCCGCAGCAACGCCATCGAACTGCTGGGACTCACGGCCGACGGGCTGTGGGGGCCGGGAGCGGCGGGGTGAGGGGGGTGTCTGCGCGTTCCGTGCGGGTGGGCTATTCCGGAGTGAAACTCGTATTGAAGTTCGTACAGGTGGCCGGCCTTGACCATCACTGTGGCCTCGATGGGCCTGTTATCGCGGCTGTGAACGACCCGGAGAGTCCGCAGGACGGGGAGGCTACTGGGGAGCCGTAGGGCTTGGTACTGCTCCTGGGTGGGGGTCGCGGGCGGAGACCCGGTCGACGCTGAGCCCCGGCGGGTGTCCCAGTTCAGCGAGCAGGGTCGGCGTACCGCCCTTGATCTTCCGGCGTTCCGCTATGGCGGTGCCGCGAGCGAGGTCCAGTGGGTAGTAGCACTTGACCAATTCGACCGGGTCGTTATCGATCAGGAGGAGTTGGCAGCGCAGCAAGGCCGTGTCGCCGCTCGCGAGGTTCAGGGCTCCCGCGACGTCGGCGGGCGGCACCGCTTCGGCGACCTCCAGCAACCTGCTGCGTGCCTGTGCCCCGGCCTTCTCTGCCTCGGTGAGCCAGCGGTAAGGCTCTCCGGGGCCGGCCGGAGCGGTGAAGAGAGAGGGCCGCACCGTCTGCTGTCGGTGCGCGCGGACGGTCACCGCCGCTCCGGCCCGGCCGACGACCAGGCGTTCGTCCTTGAGGAGTTGCAGCGCCTTCTGGACCGTGGCGTTGGAGGCTTCGAACCGGGATTTCAGCTGAGCGGTGGAAGGCAGCTTGGCCTCCGGCGGCAAGTCGCCACTCATGATCTCGTCGCGCAGGTCGGCGGCGATCCGTTCATGCAGGGAACGCCGGTCGAACGCTTCGTCTTCGGTTCTGGGCACGGTCATCCGATCCTGATCTCGTAGCGAAGCCGCTGAAGGTGTCCGGGCATCGCCATCCTGTCGACCTGGATCGGTCGTTCGCTGCCGTCCAGCGTGACCCGGGTCAGCTGGAGGACGGGTTCGTCCGTGCTGGTCCGCAGTGCGGCGCACTCCTCGGCGCTGGGCAGCCGGGCGATGACGTCCTCCTGGACCCGGGCGCCGATGTGGCCGAGCGAGGCGAGCAGGGAGACCGCCCCGCCCGGAATCTTGGCGGTCCCGGCCAGGCGGGTTCCTCGTGCGATCCGGGCGGGGTAATAGGTGTCGGTCAACTCGCAGGGCATGTCGTCGAGGAACATCACGCGGCGGCGTACGACGACGTCCTCACCCTCGGCGACACCCAGGAGTTCCGCGATGTCGGGCGGCGCTGCGGCCTCCCTGGCGTGGACGATGCGTTGAGTGCCCCGGCGCCCTCGCGCGGCAGCCTCCGCGCCCCAGGCGTCGGGCTCCCCCTTCGCCGTCGGGGTGAGGTACGGAATCGAGCTGCTGACCCAATCGCCAGCGCCCACGGTGTCCTCCTGCGCGGTTGGTGACTCAACCTGTCGCGAACACGATAGGAGCCGTCCGACCCACCACGTCGCACCTGGTTGGCTTCTGAGTGGTGGCGTGTACCGGCCCCGTGGCATTGGTCCCGCAAGGGATCACCAACTGAGGCCCCGCGCCGTACTCTGAACGATGACGTGCTGTCCAGAGAGGGGCAAGGCCGTGTCTTCAGATGCTACGCCGGACCCGTTCGCCGAGCCGGTGGCCTTCGGTCAGCGGATGCAGATCCTGCGGAACCGTCGAGGTATGAGCCGCAGTGTGCTGGCCGGCTTGGTGGGAAAGTCGCCGAGCTGGATCAAGCAGGTCGAGGGCGGACGCCTGCAGATGCCCAAGCTGCCGATGGTCCTGCGCATCGCGGAGGCGCTCAGGGTTCAGGACCTTTCCGACCTCGCGGGTGATCAGTCGAGGCCGGTTGCCCTGTTCACGGGCCCCGGACATGCGCGCCTGCCGCAAGTGCGAGATGCCGTCAATGCGTTCCCCTTGACCACGCAGCGGGAGGCGCCTGCTCCCCGGCACCTCCGGGAACGGCTGGCCCGCGCATGGGGCGCCCGGCATTCTGCGCCACATCACCGGGATGTCATCGGGGCTCTCTTGCCGGACCTCATCCGGGACGCGCAGCTCGCGGTGCTTCAGGCCGACTCGGCGAGCGAGCGGCGCGAAGCCCAAGCATTGCTGTCCGAGGCGTACAGCCTGAGTCAGTTCTTCCTCGCGTACCAGCCGGACCCGTCGCTGCTGTGGCGGGTCGTGGAGCGCGGGATGATCTCTGCTCAGGAATCCGAGGACCCGCACACCATCGGAGTCTCTGCCTGGTTGGCGACTCAGGCGCATCGCGACAGTGGGCACGCACACTTCGAAGCTGCCGACGCGGTGAACCTGGCGACGATCCGCTACCTGGAAGCGTTCTTGCCGAACGCGGGTAACGATGTGCTCGCCATCGTCGGAGCGCTCCAATTCGAGGCCGGGTACACCGCAGCTCGGCGGGGGGACACCGGAGCCGCTTGGCGGTACTGGGACGCGGCGAGCAGCGTGGCGGACCGTCTGCCCGCAGACTACTTCCACCCGGTGACCTCATTCTCCCGGGCCGTCATGGGAGCGCACGCGGTGACTGTCGCGGTCGAACTGCATGCCGGGGGCGAGAGCGTCCGCCAGGCGGCCGCTGCGGATGTATCGACGATTCCTTCCCGACCCCGGCGGGCACGGCACCGGATCGAGGAAGCCCGTGGCTATCAACTCGACGGACAGGCTGAGGCAGCACTGGCTGCGCTCGACAAGGCGTACCAGGCGGCACCGGAGACCGTTCGCTACAACGGTTACGCCCGGCGCATCGTCCTGGAAGAGGTGGAGTCGAAGAGGCCGTCTCAGCGGCGCCGGGCGAGTGAACTAGCGATGAAAATCGGCGCATTGTCGGCATGAACGAGGGGGCACAAAGTGTGCCCCCTCTTCCTGTTCAGGGGTTCTACGGTCAGTCGTCGAGTGACTACCGATGACCCCCGCGGCCGCGCGAACGGCCCGGGGGCATGGCCAACCTGAAGAAAGCAGGTCGACGTGCCGGACCTTATCGCCCGAACTTTGGAGCCGCTGCTGTGGTTCCTGCTGTCGCCGCTGCACCGCCGTCGGTCAGCAGTCACGGACCCCGTCATGGCCCGTCCCTGCCTCGTGGCGCACGATCGTCTGCAGGCCCTGCGGTATCGGCTCGCCCCACCGCGTGCCTTTCGGGTCGTTGCGCACGGCGTAGCGGTCGGCCCTTGGGTGAGCCTCGACGTGCAGGCGGTTACGCGATGAGTGCACCGCAGGGAACGCGGCTGCTGCCGTGGTCGACGCCAGAGGGTAAGACCTGCCTCCTGGTGGGCGACGGCTCGGGGTTCGTCTCCCGTGTCGCGGACAGCGTCGAGTCCGTCCAGCTCGGCATGGCGGGCGAACTTCTGGGTCATGCGGCCGACATGCTCGGCGATCGCAAAGCCACTGCTGAAGAGCTGCGTTTCCTTGCGCGTCGCCTGACCGAGGCGCTGCGGGACGCATGCCGCGTGGCCGAGAGCAGGGGGGCGCGGTTGCCCGTACCGAACCGGGAGCAGTAGGCGGGGCAATGCATCCCCTGCCCCTTGCCTCATTGACCGGCAGGCAGCACGATTGCCGGACTCGTTATTTGACGGTACGTCAGATCAAGGGGTTCGGCATGTCACAGGTCCTACCGCAGAGGCGACTGGCATACGGCATGCAGTTGCCCGTGCAGTCGCAGAGCACCCTGTACGCGGAGAGCTGGGAGGCCGCGGCCGGGCCCGCCGATCTGGTGGAGGTGGCGCGGGTGGCGGACCGGTGCGGGTTCGCGTACATCGCCTGCTGCGAGCACATCGCGATACCGCGGCGGCTGGCCGATGCCATGAGCACGGTCTGGTACGACCCGGTCGCCACTCTCGCGCATCTGGCGGCCGTCACCGAGCGGGTCCGGCTGCTCAGCCATGTCGCCGTGGTCGGCCTCAAGCATCCGCTGGTCAGCGCGAAGCAATACGCGACGCTGGACCGGCTGTCCGGTGGGCGGCTGATCCTCGGTGTCGGCGCGGGGCATGTGCGCGAGGAGTTCGAGGCGCTGGGCGTGCCGTTCGCGCAGCGCGGCGCGGTGCTCGACGAGACCGTCGACGCGCTGCGGGCGGCGCTCGGCCCGGCGGAGTTCCCCGAGTTCAAAGGGGCACGGTTCGAGTTCTCCGACCTGGGGCAGGCGCCGCGGCCGGTGCAGGCGCCACCGCCGGTATGGGTGGGCGGCTCCTCGCCGGCCGCCGTGCGCCGGGCCGCGGTGCGCGGAGACGGCTGGCTGCCGCAGGGCGACCGGCGGGAGCAGCTGCCGGCGCAGATCGGCACGCTGCGGCGCCTGCGGGAGGAGGCGGGCGTCGAGCGGCCGGTGGAGATCGGCGCCATCGCCGAGCCGCTGTACGTGGGCGATCCGTCCTGGCACGTCGGACGGCGGACCCTCTCGGGTGCTCCGGAGCGGATCGCGGCGTCGCTGCGGGAGTACCGCGCGATGGGCGTGACGCAGCTCCAGGTGCGGTTCCGCAGCCGCAGCAGAACCGAACTGACCGACCAGATGGCCGCGTTCGCCGAGGACGTCGCGGTGCATCTCGGCGACTGAGCCCGTCTCCCGGCGCCGCGAGAGCCGGGCCGGCGGGGCGGAAGGCACGGGCCGGGCGCGCGCGGTCGCGCCGCAGGAGAGCGTGGGAGGCGGACATGGGCAAGCTGGACGGGCGGGTCGTCATCATCACGGGTGCGGCGCGCGGGCAGGGCGAACAGGAGGCGCGGCTCTTCGTCGCGGAGGGTGCGCGGGTGGTGCTCGGCGACGTGCTGGACGGGCCCGGCGAGGCGTTGGCCGAGGAGCTGGGGGAGGAGCGGGCCCGGTACGTCCCGCTGGACGTGAGCCGGGAGGCGGACTGGGAGGCGGCTGTCCGCACCGCCAAGGCGGCGTTCGGCAAGGTCGACGGGCTGGTCAACAACGCCGGGATCCTGCGCTTCAACGAGCTGGTGTCCACCCCGCTGGAGGAGTTCCAGCAGGTCGTCCAGGTCAATCAGGTCGGTGCGTTCCTGGGGATGAAGGCCGTCGCGGCGGAGCTGGCCGCGGCCGGCGGCGGGACGATCGTGAACACCGCGTCGTACACCGCGCTGACCGGCATGGCCTTTCTGACCTCCTACGCCGCGACGAAGGCGGCGATCGTCGGGATGACACGGGTCGCGGCGATGGAGCTGGCGGGCCGGGGGGTCCGCGTGAACGCGATGTGCCCGGGTGCCGTCGACACCCCGATGACGAACCCGGACCGGGTCGCAGCGGACGGCGGGCCGAAGGCGCCCGACGAGGCCGGCAGCGCGGCGCTGGACGAGTTCTACGGCAAGGTCGTGCCGATGGGGCGGATCGGGCAGCCGGAGGAGGTCGCCCGCCTGGCGCTCTTCCTGTCGTGCGAGGACTCCTCCTACATCACCGGGCAGCCGTTCGTCATCGACGGCGGGTGGCTGGCAGGAGTGTCGGTCCTCTGACACGGCGGGGACGGCGCAGCCCTCCGCGACGACAGCTGACGCATCATCAGGTATTGACGATGCGTGCGGCCGGTGCGAGAGTCACGATCTGACGATACGTCAGGTAACCGGGAAGGTAGCCCTACGCCCGGCCCGCCGTGCGCAGCGGGCTCAACGGCCGAATCGGCTCGGCCGGGCACTTCGTCACATCGCGGCGGTGACACGGACACCCATCTTCCGGGGGGCGACCCCCGCACCCCGAAGGAGTGAACACCCATGGAATTCGGGCTCTTTGTGCAGGGCTACGTGCCGGCGGCGCGGGCGGAGGTCGACCCGGAGGCCGAGCACCACGCGCTGATGGAGGAAACCGAGTACGTCATCCAGGCCGACAAATCCGGCTTCAAGTACGCCTGGGCCTCCGAGCACCACTTCCTGGAGGAGTACTCCCACCTCTCCGCCAACGACGTCTACCTCGGCTACCTCGCGCACGCCACCGAACGCATCCACCTCGGCTCCGGCATCTTCAACCCGCTGGCCCCCGTCAACCACCCGGTCAAGGTCGCCGAGAAGGTCGCCATGCTCGACCACCTCTCCGAAGGGCGCTTCGAATTCGGATCGGGGCGCGGCGCGGGCAGCCACGAGATCCTCGGATTCATGCCGGGCGTCACCGACATGAACCACACCAAGGAACTCTGGGAGGAGACCATCGCCGAGTTCCCCAAGATGTGGCTCCAGGACGAATACGCCGGCTTCAAGGGCAAGCACTGGGAGCTGCCGCCGCGCAAGGTCCTGCCCAAGCCGTACGGGAAGTCGCACCCGGCCATGTGGTACGCAGCCGGCTCCCCCTCGTCCTACGCCATGGCCGGCAAGAAGGGCCTGGGAGTCCTCGGATTCAGCGTGCAGAAGGTCTCCGACATGGAGTGGGTCGTCGAGTCGTACAAGACCGCCGTGAAGGAAGCCGAGGCGATCGGCGACTTCGTCAACGACAACGTCATGGTCACCTCCACCGCCATCTGCGCCGAGACCCACCGCAAGGCCGTCGAGATCGCCGTCGGAGGCGGCCTCAACTACCTCCAGTCCCTGCTCTTCCGCTACCACGACACCTTCCCCCGGCCGGACGGCATACCGGAGTGGCCCGAGCTGCTGCCCGAGTACACCGAGGAGATCATCGAGCTGCTGATCGCCGAGGAGTTGATGATCTGCGGCGACCCGGACGAGGTGCTCCAGCAGTGCAAGCGCTGGGAACAGGCAGGCGCGGACCAGCTCTCCTTCGGCCTGCCCATCGGCGTCAGCCGCGAGGACACCCTCAACTCGATCAAGCTGATCGGCGAGCACGTCATCCCGAAGATCGACACCGACCCGGTGCACCGCACCACGCGCTTCCGCCAGGCAGCGGGCAACTGAACCGCAGCAACGGGACGGGCAGGGAGCGGCACCTCGGCCGGGCCGGGCGCGCCCCCCTTCCCGCACCCAGCGAGAAGGGATCCACGTCATGCTCGACCACCTGATCAAGGGCGCAACCGTCGTGGACGGGACGGGCGCCCCCGCCCACGCCGCCGACCTCGGCATCCGCGACGGGCGAATCGCCGTCGTCGCCGCCCCCGGCACGGTCACCGAGCCCGCCCGCACCACCGAGGACGCCACCGGCCTGATCCTCGCCCCCGGCTTCGTCGACCCGCACACCCACTACGACGCGCAACTGTTCTGGGACCCCTACGCCACCCCCTCCCTGAACCACGGCGTCACCACCGTCGCGGGCGGCAACTGCGGATTCACCCTCGCCCCGCTGCACCCCGACCGCCCCGACGACGCCGACTACACCCGGCGCATGATGAGCAAGGTCGAAGGCATGTCGCTGGTCGCGCTGGAAGAAGGCGCCCCCTGGAACTGGCACAGCTTCGGCGAATACCTCGACGCCCTGGAAGGCCGTATCGCCGTCAACGCCGGCTTCATGGTGGGCCACTGCGCCCTGCGGCGGTACGTCATGGGCGCCGACGCGATCGGCGGGCAGCCGACCGACGAGCAACTGGCCGCCATGCTGGAGCTGTTCCACGACGCGATGAACGCCGGCGCCTGGGGACTGTCCACCACCCAGTCCGCCACCCACTCCGACGGCGACGGCAGCCCCGTCGCCTCACGGCACGCCCGCCCCGCCGAACTCCTCGCCCTCTCCCGGGCCGTCGCCGACCACGAGGGCACCCAGCTCGAAGCCATCGTCGCGGGCTGCCTCGACCAGTTCGACGACGAGGAGATCGACCTGCTCGTCGAGATGACAGCGGCCGCCGGACGGCCACTGAACTGGAACGTCCTGACCATCGACGCGGCCGTACCGGAGCGGGTGCCCCGCCAGCTCATCCCCAGCGAACGCGCCCGCAAGGCCAGCGGCCGGATCGTGGCCCTCACCATGCCGATCCTCACGCCCATGAACATGTCCCTCGGCACCTTCTGCGCCCTGAACCTCATACCGGGGTGGGGCGACATCCTCGGCCTGCCGGTACCCGAGCGCATCGCCGCACTCCGCGACCCGGACGTCCGCGCGGGCATGCTGCGTCGCGCCGAGAGCAAGGAAGCAGGCGTCTTCCGTCGGCTCACCCACTTCGACCGCTACGTCATCGGCGACACCTACTCCCCGGCGAACGACGGCCTCAGCGGCCGGGTGGTCGGCGACATCGCCGCCGAACGCGGTCAGGAAGCCTTCCAATGTCTCGTCGAGATCTGCGCCCAGGACGAGCTGCGCACGGTGCTGTGGCCCATGCCGACCGACAACGACCCGGCCAGCTGGGCGCTGCGCCGCGAGACCTGGGAGCACGAGGACGTCCTGCTGGGCGGCTCGGACGCCGGCGCGCACCTGGACCGCATGTGCGGCGCCCCCTACACCACCCGCTTCCTCGGCGACTGCCTGCGCGGCCGCAAGCTCGTCGGCCTTGAGCGGGCCGTACAGATGCTGACCGACGACCCGGCCCGGCTGCTCGGGCTGCGTGAGCGCGGCAGGATCGCCGAGGGCCACCACGCCGACCTGGTGCTCTTCGACCCCGAGCGGATCGACGCCGGGCCCGCGACGCTGGTGCACGACCTGCCCGGCGACAGCCCGCGGCTGGACTCCCGGGCACTGGGCATCGTGAGCGTACGGGTCAACGGGGTGGAGACCATCCGCGAGGACGTCGTGACCGGCGCGGTGCCGGGGACGGTGCTGCGGTCCGGACGGGACACCGAGACCGTGAGCACCCGGTGAGCGGACGAGAGGCGGCGGCCGAGCGGCTGTTCATCGGCGGGGAGTGGATCGAGCCGGAACTCGGTCACTACGCCGTGCGCAACCCGGCGACCGAGGAGATCGTGGGGAGGGCCCCGGAAGCGAGCCCCGCGCAGGTGGCGGCGGCGGTGGCGGCGGCCCGCGACGCCTTCGAAAGCTGGTCGCGCACCGCACCCGAGGAACGGGCGAGGATCCTGGACCGCGCCGCGGAGGTGATGCGCCGCGAGTTCACCGGCTACGCCGCGCTGGCGCAGGCCGAGAGCGGCGCGACGACGGGCACCGCGCGCGCCATGCAGGTGGGCGTGGCCGTGGCACGCTTCAGGCGCTACGCGCGCGGCGCCCTGGAACCGGTCGAGACGGGGCTGCCGCCGCAGATCAACGAGGCGGGGCCGTTCGGGAAGGCGGGCGTCCTCGGGGCACTCGCGGTGCGGCGACCGGTCGGTGTGGTCACCTGCATCACCTCGTACAACAACCCCTGGGCGAATCCGGCGGGCAAGGTCGCGCCGGCGCTGGCGATGGGCAACACCGTGGTGGTGAAGCCGGCCCCGCAGGACCCGCTGTCGGTCTTCCGCATGGCGGAGGCGCTGGCCGAGGCCGGGGTGCCGCCGGGAGTGGTCAACGTCGTCACCGGCACGCGGCCGGAGGTGGGCGAGGCCGCGGTCGCGGCGGACGGCGTGGACATGGTCAGCTTCACCGGATCCACCGCCGTCGGACAGCGCATCGCCCAGGAATGCGGCCGGGGGATGAAACGCCAGCTGATGGAGCTGGGCGGCAAGGGCGCGGCGCTGGTCTTCGACGACCTGGACGACCAGGGGCTCGCGGCGGCGGTGGCGGGCATCGGCACCACCTTCTCCTTCTACAGCGGCCAGATCTGCACCGCGCCGACCCGGGTCCTGGCGCAGCGCGGTGTCTACGAGCGGCTGGTGGACGGGCTCGCGCGGTATGCGTCCGCCCTGGAGGTCGGGGATCCGACGCGGCCGGACACGGTCGTGGGACCGGTGATCTCCGCCGCGCACCGGGACCGCGTCGAGTCCTATGTGGAGCTGGCAGGCAAGGAGGGCGCGCGGCTGGTCACCGGGGGCGAGCGGCCGGCGTGCGAGCGGGGCTTCTATGTGGCGCCGACACTCTTCGCGGACTGCACGCACACGATGCGGGTGGTCCGCGAGGAGATCTTCGGCCCGGTGGTGGTGGTCGTGCCCTTCGACGACGAGGAGGAGGGCATCGCACTGGCCAACGACAGCGACTACGGGCTGCTGGACTACGTCTGGTCCGGCGACGTGGCCCGTGCCTTCCGGGTGGCCGGGCGGTTGCGGGCCGGCGGGGTCGGGATCAACACGGTCGGCCGGAACATGGAGGCGCCCTTCGGCGGCTTCAAGCGCAGCGGGGTCGGGCGGGACGTCGGGTCGTACGCGCTGCACGCCTACAGCGAGCTGCAGTCGCTGGTGTGGCCGGGGTGAGGCGGCGCGGCGAGGCGGGGCGACGACGCGGGGGAGGAGGGTCGGGGACGAAGCCGCGGGAGACGGCTCGAAATCGGGATGGGAAAATTTTGAACCAGGGCAAAACGGACAGGGCTGCGGTTCTCGCAATGCGGAAAGATTGCGTCAGGGCGGGTGACTTGAAGGCGGGATGCGTGGTTGACCTAGTCATTGATAGATCAACTTTGTCGGATTGCCTTCATGTTGAAGGTTGTTCTGGCGGAGGATGATCTTCCGGATACGGAAACAGCAGCGCTTAACGTCCTGTTCATGGTTCAGGTAGACCCCCGGCCCCAGACCGGAGACACGGTAACGAGCGTCGACGACAGTGGCGGCACCCGCAACAAGGGCCTCAGCGGCAACTCTGTCGGCTTGCTCGGCAGCGCGGTCATCGGCGTATCGACCGTCGCCCCCGTCTACTGCCTCACCTCCACCCTCGGCCCCACCGTCGGGGAGGTCGGGCTGCAGATGCCCGCCGTCTTCCTCGCCGGCTTCCTGCCGATGCTGCTCGTCGCCTTCGCCTACCGCGAGCTCAACAAGGCGGTGCCCGACTGCGGCACCTCCTTCACCTGGTCGGTCAAGGCGTTCGGCCCGCGCGTCGGCTGGATGTGCGGCTGGGGGCTGGTGATCGCCACGATCATCGTGCTCTCCAACCTCGCCGGCGTCGCCACCTCGTTCTTCTACCTCCTGCTCGGCGAGCTGACCGGCAGTTCCTCCGTCGCGGCCCTCGACGGCAACAAGCCCGTCCACGTGCTGACCTGCCTGGCCTTCATCGCCGTCGCCACCGCCATCAGCTACCGCGGCATGACCGCCACCAAGGGCGTCCAGTACGCGCTGGTCGGCCTCCAGCTGGCAGTGCTCGCGATCTTCATCGTGATGGCCGTGATCAAGGCGCGCTCCGGCGACTTCGCCGGCTCCCTCGACTTCTCCTGGACCTGGCTCGACCCCTTCGCCGTCCAGTCCTTCTCCGCCTTCACCGCGGGACTGTCGCTCTCGATCTTCATGTTCTGGGGCTGGGACGCCTGCCTGACCGTCAACGAGGAGACCGCAGGCAGCGCGAAAACGCCCGGCCGGGCCGCCCTGCTGGCCATGCTCGTGCTGATCGGCTCCTACCTGCTGACCGCCGTCGCCTCGCAGATGTTCTCCGGCGTCGGCGACAAGGGCCCCGGACTCGGCAACCCGAACACCTCGGACAACGTCTTCGCCGCCCTCGCCGACCCCGTGATGGGCACCGTCCTCGGCGTCCTGCTGTTCGTCGCGGTCCTGGCCTCGGCCGCGGCCAGCCTGCAGACCACCTTCATCCCGGTGGCCCGCACGGTCCTGGCGATGAGCGCGTACGAGGCCCTGCCCCGGTCCTTCGCCGACATCCACCCGCGGTTCCGCTCGCCGGGCCGGGCGACCATCGCCGCGGGCGTGGCCACCGGCGTCTTCTACGCCGTCATGAGCTTCCTCAGCGAGAACGTCCTCATCGACACCATCTACGCGCTGGGCCTCATGATCTGCTTCTACTACGCGATCACCGCCTTCGCCTGCGCGTGGTTCTTCCGCCACTCGCTGCGCGACTCGGCCCGTGACCTGCTGTTCAAGGGCGTCTTCCCGGTCCTCGGCGGCATCCTGCTCGCGGCCGTCTTCGCCAAGACACTGATCGACATGTGGGACCCCGCCTACGGCTCCGGCAGCGAGGTCTTCGGCGTCGGCTCCGTCTTCGTCATCGGCGTCGGCCTCCTGCTCGTCGGCTTCGTGATCATGCTGGTGATGCAGCGCCGCAGCCCGGCCTTCTTCCGCGGCCAGGTCCTGACCCGCTCGACTCCGGCACTGGTGGTCGAGGAGTAGAGGACGGGGTGGGGGGTGTGGGTGGGGGTGTGGGGGATGGGCGGGCCTTGGGGCCCCGGCCCCGCCCCCCCCCCCCCCCCCCCCCCCCCCCCCCCCCCCGCGCCCCCCGCCCCCCCCCCCCCCCGGCCCCCCCCCCCCCCCGCCGGGCGCCCCCCCCCCCCCCCCGGCCCGGGGGGGGGGGGGGGTTGGGGGGGGGGGGGGGGGGGGGGGGGGGGGGGGGGGGGTGGGGCGGGCCTTGGGGCCCCTCCCCTCCCCCTCCCGCCCCACCCCACCGCCTCGGCCTCTGCCCACCGCATCCCACGCCGCGCCACCGCAGGCACGGGCCACCTGCCTCACCTCTGACCACCTCGGCCCGCCGCGCGGCGGGACAGACGCGAGCCGACCACCTCGGCCTCTGCCCACAGCCGGCACGCAGCACCTGTCGCCCCGCCGCCCCAGGCACGCGCCGCCTGTCGCCCCGCCACCGCAGGCACGCGCCGCCTGTCGCCCCGCCGCCCCAGGCACGCAGCACCTGTCGCCCCGCCGCCCCAGGCACGCGCCGCCTGTCGCCCCGCCGCCCCAGGCACGCAGCGCCTGTCGCCCCCAGGCCGCCCCCTCAGACCTCACCCCAGGCCGTGTCCCGGATCATGTCCCGTCGAGGAAGATCGGGTTGGTCAGTGCCGCCATCGGGCCGGGGAGGCCGGGGAGGCCGGGTGTCGTCGGTGGGTGGCGGACCTCGGCGCGGACGTATGCGGCGTTGTCGGGGGTGGTCTGCCAGCTGACGGTGCCCGTGCCGGAGTCCGGCAGAGGTGCGGTGAACAGGCGGCCCTGGTCCGTGACGAAGGAGGCCGTGCAGCCGGGGGCGCCCCGGACCCGCAGCCGGGCGGTGACCTTCGACGAAGGGGAGGCCGCCAGCCGCTCACCGATACCGGCGACCTGGCCGCGCTCACCGATGACGGTGAACTCCACCTCGACCTCGGACGACTCGGCGATCCACACCCGGCCCGCCCGTATGCCTTCCAGCAGCGCGCGCCGGGACAGGTCGTCGGCCAGTACGACGGTCTGGGGGAGGCCGATGACGTCCGGGTCGCGGTGGGCGTCGCTGTGGCCCACCGCCGGCAGCCAGGCCCCGCGCCCGCGGGTGTGCGCGACGAGGGTGTTGTCCCACTCGGCGAGCGTGACCTCGTCGTCGGGGGTGTACGGGCCGTTCCACACCTCCACCGCATCGGCGTCGTTGAGGCCGAACTTCCAGTTGCAGCCGATGCAGGTGGCGTGCGGGTGCGCCGGGATGACCAGGCCACCGGCCCGCCGGATGGCGCGGGCGTACTTACCGAAGGCGTTGTCGCGGGCCCGGTAGCGCCAGTCGATGAAGATGCCAGGGGCGGTGCCCATCGCCACGACGTGACCATTGCGGGTGGTGACCTCCTCTCCGGTCAGGATCAGCAGGTCATCGCCCCAGAGCCCCTCCCAGGCGCGGTGTGCGGACGTGGTGTTGTGCTCGGTGGTGGTGAGGAAATCCAGGCCGGCGGCGCGGGCCAGCGCGGCGATCTGTGCAGGGGTGCGCCTGCCGTCGGAGTGGACGGAGTGCACATGGTTGTCGCCGCGGTACCAGGCCCGGCCCCGGCCCCGGGCGCGCTCGGGCGGATAGTGGGGAGTCGCGGTGTGCCCCGGCGGGCCGTGCCGCAGCGTGACGGTCACGTCGTAGGACAGTCCCTGCGGGGCGACGGTGTACGGGCCGAGGGCGATATGCCAGGTGCCGGCGTTGACGGGGCCGGGGAGGTAGCCCGGGGTGGCGTCGTCGGCACGCAGGAAGAACTCCGTACGCGCCCCGCCCGACCAGCCGCGGAAGCCCGCCCCGCCGAGCTCCGTGCCGCGTTCGTCGAAGATGCCGATGTCGCATGCGTTGCCCGCCGTGCCCTCCGGGACGGTGGGCCTGTCGTACGTGTAGGAGACGGCGATCTCGCGGACGCCGCGCGGTACTTCGACCGGGAGGTAGACGAAGTCGGGTGCGCCCGTGGGCAGATGGCCGGTGATCCGGCGGGTCTGCTCGCCCCGGTCGTCTCCGGGGTGGCCGTCTGCGGGTGCCGCGTCGGCGAAGCTCACAGGTCCGAGCGTAAGCGCGCCGCCGGCGCCCGCAACCGCCGAAAGTCTCAGAACGTCCCGTCGTTCCATTGCCGCCCCCTTGCCGTGATTTCCCCTGATGCCGCTGCTGGTGTCGCTGTCGCCACCACTGCTGCCGGTGCGTGTCGGACGGCGGTGGCGCCCGTGCCCTGCTCGGTTCCTCGGGACCGCTGCGGCGCCGTGGTGGGCCGGTGGTGGCCGACCCGGGCCCGCTGCCGGTCTCTCGTCCGTGTGGTGTGGCCCTGCGGCCCGGTTGCGCAGCGCCGGTGCGCCCTCGCGCCGACCCCTCCCGTCGCCGCGTCCCGATTTCTCCGTCTCGTCGTGCGTCAGCTCGGTCCGGCCGGTCCGGCCGTTTCGCCCGGCCCGCCGTGTGACGCTTCGTTTCGCTTCTTTTCCCCGTGTGAAAACTGTTGTACGCGGCTGTGACACGGAGGGAAAGGCCTGTGGATAACCACCGGTCGGTACGGCAACATTCGGTCCCCATACGCCTGACGCGGAGGTGCGCCCATGCGGATCGCGACCACGATCTTCCTGACCGACGAGACGATCCGGCCCGACCGGCTCGCCCGCGAGCTGGAGCAGCGCGGCTTCGCCGGCCTCTACCTGCCCGAGCACACCCACATCCCGACGAGCCGCGACACCCCCGCGCCGATGGGCGAGCCGCTGCCCCGCGAATACGGCCGCACGCTCGACCCGTTCATCGCACTCGGCCAGGCGGCGGCCGTCACCGAGCGGCTCGGCCTGGGCACCGGCATCACCCTGGTCACCCAGCACGACCCGGTCGATCTCGCCAAGCAGGTCGCCACCCTCGACTTCCTCTCCGACGGCCGCTTCACCCTCGGTGTCGGCTACGGCTGGAACGTCGAGGAGGCCGCCGACCACGGTGTGCAGTGGTCGACGCGGCGGGAGCTGACCCGGGACAGGATGGCGGTGATGCGGGCACTGTGGGCGGCGGAACCCACCGCCTACAAGGGTGAATTCGCGTCCGTGCAGGCCTCCCTCGCCCACCCCAAGCCCGCACACGGCGCGCCGCGCACGCTGCTGGGCGGTGGGGCCGGGCCCAAGCTCTTCGCGCAGATCGCCGAGTACGCGGACGGCTGGCTGCCGATCGGCGGGCGGGGGCTGGCCGAGACCGTGCCGGTGCTGCGGCAGGCGTGGCAGGAGGCGGGGCGCAGCGGCGAGCCGGTGGTCGTGCCGTACGCGGTGCGTCCGTCGGCCGGGAAGCTGGCGCACTACCGCGACCTGGGTGTGTCGGAGGTGGTGCTGCAACTGCCGCCGGCCGGGGAGGCGGAGGTGCTGCGCACGCTGGACGACTTCGCGCAGTACCTGTGACCTGCCGAGAGACGGGTGGGCCGTCGACCGGCGGGGCAGGTGGGCAGGCGGGGCGCCGGTGACCGGCCGGGGAGGTGGGGCGCTGTCGCCCGGCGGCGGCAGGCCGGCTGTTTCGGCCAGGTGGCCGGGGCGGCGTAGGACGGCCGCCTAGGACCATCGGCGTACGGGCAGTGGGGCGGGTCGGTACGGAAGACCGATCCACCCCGGTGCCTTGCCGCCCTAGCGTCGAAGGGGACAGCACCCGCAGACCGACGGTCCCAGGAGATCTCCATGCCCAGTCTCGACCACACGATCGTGCACAGCACCGACCGCTTCGCCTCCGCCCGGTTCATGGCCGGGCTGCTGGGCGCCCCCGAGCCCAAGGCGTTCGGCCCGTTCGCCGTGCTGAAGCTGGACAACGGCGTGGCGCTCGACTACGCGGAACACGTCACCGAAGGGCGGCGATTCCTCCCCACGCACTACGCCTTCCTGGTCACGGAGGACGAGTTCGACGCGATTCTGGGCCGCATACAGGCCCAGGGCCTGCCCTACTGGGGCGGCCCCCGCCACGACCAGCCGCAGACCGTCAACCGCCTGGACGGCGGCCGAGGCGTCTACATCGACGACCCCGACGGCCACAGCATGGAGTTCTTGACCCGCACCTACTCCGACGAACTCCTGGCCGGCTTCTAGCGTGTGCGCCGCCGCTGCCGGGAAGTGCCCGGCCGCTGCGCGGAGGGAACCTCCGGATGACGTGACCAGTGGCACACCACACCGCGGGATTTCACGGCGGCGCTGTCGGCGGGCGCTCGTATGCTCGGAGGATGACTTCCAGCGCGCAGGGACCTGACCAGGGATCCGACCGAGGCATCAACCGGCAGGCCACCCCGGCCGCCGACCGTCCGGTGCCGCCGACGGCGAACGCGATGCGCCGTGCGCTCAAGCGCGCCCGCGACGGTGTGGCGCTGGACGTCGGCGAAGCCGCGGTGCTGCTCCAGGCCCGCGGCGACGACCTCACGGACTTGTGCACCTCCGCGGCCCGGGTGCGGGACGCCGGCCTGGAGGCCGCGGGCCGCCCCGGCGTCATCACCTACTCCCGGGGGGTCTTCATCCCCCTCACCCGCCTGTGCCGCGACAAATGCCACTACTGCACCTTCGTCACCGTCCCCGGCAAGCTGCGGCGCGACGGACACGGCATGTTCCTCTCACCCGACGAGGTCCTCGACATCGCGCGGCGCGGTGCCGAAATGGGCTGCAAGGAAGCCCTCTTCACCCTGGGCGACAAGCCGGAGGACCGCTGGCCCGAGGCTCGCGAATGGTTGGAGGCCCACGGCTACGACGACACCCTCTCCTACGTCCGTGCCATGGCCATCCGCGTCCTGGAGGAGACCGGGCTGCTGCCCCACCTCAACCCCGGGGTGCTGTCCTGGACGGACTTCCAGCGCCTCAAGCCCGTCGCGCCGTCCCTGGGCATGATGCTGGAGACGACCGCCGAACGGCTGTGGAGCGAGCCCGGCGGCCCGCACCACGGCTCGCCCGACAAGGAACCCGCCGTCCGCCTGCGCGTCCTGGAGGACGCCGGACGTTCCAACGTCCCCTTCACCACCGGCCTCCTTATCGGCATCGGGGAGAACTACGAGGAGCGCGCCGAGTCCCTCTTCGCCCTGCGCCGCGTCCAGCGGGCGTACCACGGCATCCAGGAACTCATCATGCAGAACTTCCGCGCCAAACCGGACACGGCCATGCGCGGAATGCCGGACGCCGAGCTGGAGGAACTCGCCGCGACGATCGCCGTGGCGCGGCATGTCATGGGCCCCTCGACCCGTATCCAGGCGCCGCCCAACCTGGTCGACGGGGAGTACGCGATGCTCATCGCCGCCGGGATCGACGACTGGGGCGGCGTCTCCCCGCTGACCCGGGACCACGTCAACCCCGAGCGCCCCTGGCCGCAGATCGACGACCTGGCCGCGCACACCGCTGCGGTCGGATTCGAACTGCGCGAACGGCTGCCCATCTACCCCGAGTTCATCAAGCGCGGCGAGCCCTGGCTCGACCCCCGGCTGCTGCCGCACGTCCGCGCCCTGGTCGACCCGGAGACCGGGCTGGCCCGCGAGGACGCCGTCGTCGAGGGCCATCCCTGGCAGGAGCCCGACGAAGGCTTCTCGATGAGCGGCTCGGGTCGCACGGACCTGCACCACACCATCGACACCGAGGGCCGCACCGCCGACCGCCGCGACGACTTCGACGAGGTCTACGGCGACTGGGACGCGCTGCGCGAGGCCGCCGCCCCCGGGATGGTGCCCTCCCGCCTCGACGCCGACGTCCGGCAGGCGCTGACGCAGGCCGCCGACGACCCCACCAAGCTCACCGACGCCGAAGCCCTGGCACTGCTGCACGCCGACGGCCCCGCCCTGGACGCCCTCTGCAAGATCGCCGACGATCTGCGGCGCGCGACCGTCGGCGACGACGTCACCTACATCGTCACCAGGAACATCAACTTCACCAACGTCTGCTACACCGGCTGCCGTTTCTGCGCCTTCGCCCAGCGCCGCACCGACGCCGACGCCTACACCCTCTCCCTCTCCCAGGTCGCCGACCGCGCCCAGCAGGCGTGGGACGTGGGCGCGGTGGAGGTCTGCATGCAGGGTGGCATCCACCCCGACCTGCCCGGCACGGCCTATTTCGACATCGCCCGCGCCGTCAAGGAACGCGTCCCCGGCATGCATGTGCACGCCTTCTCGCCGATGGAGGTCGTCAACGGCGCGACCCGTACGGGAATGTCCATCCGGGAGTGGCTGACCGCCGCCAAGGAGGCCGGACTCGACACCATCCCCGGCACGGCCGCCGAGATCCTCGACGACGAGGTCCGCTGGATCCTCACCAAGGGCAAGCTGCCGACCGCCACCTGGGTCGAGGTCGTCAAGACCGCCCACGAGCTGGGCATCCGTTCGTCCTCGACGATGATGTACGGCCACGTCGACCAACCACGCCACTGGCTCGGCCACCTCAGGCTGCTGGCGCGGATGCAACAGGAGACCGGCGGCTTCACGGAGTTCGTCACCCTCCCCTTCATCCACACCAACGCCCCCGTCTACCTCGCGGGCATCGCCCGTCCCGGCCCCACCACCCGCGACAACCGGGCGGTGACGGCGATGGCCCGGGTGCTGCTGCATCCGCACATCACCAACATCCAGACCAGCTGGGTCAAGCTCGGTACGGAGGGCGCCGCGGAGATGCTCCGCTCGGGCGCCAACGACCTCGGCGGCACCCTGATGGAGGAGACCATCTCCCGGATGGCCGGGTCGAGTTACGGCTCCTACCGCTCCATCCAGGACCTCGTCGCCATCGCCGACGCCGCGGGCCGCCCGGCCCGTGCCCGTACGACGACCTACGGCCCGGTCACCGACGAGCGGCAGTCCGCCGCGCTCGCCTCGGACGGCCACCTGCCCGAGCTGCTGCCCGTCCTGGACTAGCCGGCCCGCCGACCGACCCGTCCCCGCCCTGCCCGCTGCGTACGCCTGCCGTACGAGAGGGCAGGGCTGTCGAGTTGGGCGCCGCGATGAGCCGGTCCAGGACTCAACGACTTCCCTTTCGGCCATGTCCGCCGCTCGCTGGTTTTGTTCACCGAGCGGCTGCCTCCATTTCCGCTATGACTGACCGGCCACGCGCGTCCCTTGCGTCCGTACGGGCACCCGGTGTCCTGTCCCGCTCCACCGGAGCGGCCTCCCAACTCGCCCCCACCGCGCTGCTCACCGACCCGCGCTCACCCCGGGACCTCGTCGACACCCTGCACCGCGCCCCGGGGCGGCGCCGCACCCATATGACCCGGCTCGCCGGGCTCCTCGACGATCCGAGCCCCGCCGCGTGGGCGCACCGCATCATCACCGCCATTCGGCAGGCGTGAGCCGCCGCCGGTGACGGGAGTGCGCCACGCCCCGGCCCGCGGGGCCGGCGGCGGTGGCCCTCTCCCGAGGAGAGGCGTCATTCACCCTCGTACTCCGCCTCGTGCTGCAGGATGCACTGCTGCCATTGCGACAGTGCCTCCTCGCGGTCGCCTCCACTGTCCTGTGCGGCGGCGATCAGCGCGTCGGCGGCCATGGCGGCCAGCCGTACGGCGATATGGCAGACGTCGCGCTGCGGGAGCGGCCGGAGGAGTTCCACCGCGCCGTCGCTGTCGCCGGAGAGCGCGGAGGCGACGACGGCCATGGTGGTGCGGTCCCACTCGTACTCGGACATGGAGGGAGCATGCCCATCCGGCGCCCCCGCCAGTATCGAACTTGCGAGCGGCGCGAGCGGCGGCCGCGGGCCCCCGGGCCGCTATCCCAGGCGTCGCACCGGCGCGCCCGCGAGGTAGGCGGTGATGTTCTCTACGGCCTCGGAGAAGTACCCCTCGTAGTTGCGGCGGGTGACGTAACCCAGGTGCGGGAGGGCGAGGACGTTGGGGAGGGTGCGCAGCGGGTCGTCCTCGGGCAGCGGCTCGTGGTCGAAGACGTCCAGGCCGGCGCCGGCGAGCCAGCGCTCGCGCAGCGCGCGGAGCAGCGCGTCGCGGTCGACGATGCCGGCGCGGGAGGTGTTGACGAGGTAGCTCGTGGGTTGCATCCGACGCAGTTCGTCGGCGCCGAGCAGGCCCCGGGTACGGTCGCTCAGGACGAGGTGCACGGAGACGAAGTCGCTGGTTTCGAGGAGTTCTTCCTTGTCGGCCGTGGCGCGTACACCCGACTCCGCGGCGCGCTCCGCGGTCAGGTTCCGGCTCCAGGCGGCGACGTCCATGCCGAAGGCCTGGCCGATCCGGGCGACGCGGGTGCCGATCTTGCCCAGGCCGAGCAGCCCGAGCCGGCGGCCGTGCAGATCGGCGCCGAGGGTGCTCTGCCAGGGGCCGTTCGCGCGCATCGCGGCGCTCTCGGTGGCGACGTTGCGCGCGAGGCCGAGGAGCAGCGCCCAGGTCAGTTCGACGGGCGGTTCGATGTTGCTGGCCGTGCCGCAGACGGTGACGCCGAGCCGGGCGGCGGCTTCCAGGTCGATGGAGGCGTTGCGCATGCCGGAGGTGATCAGGAGCCGGAGGCGGGGCAGCCGGTCGAGGAGCGTGGCCGGGAAGGGGGTCCGCTCGCGCATCGCGACGACGATCTCGCAGTCACCGATCGCGTCGACCACCTCGTCCTCGGAGCGGAACGGCTGCCGCAGCGTACGGACGTCCACGACACCGGCGAGGGGGGACCAGTCGGCCATGGAGAGGGCGACGTCCTGATAGTCGTCGAGCACGGCGCAGCGCGGAGTCATGCGGGTTTCTCCAAGGGCGGTAGGGAGCTACGGCAGGGGCTGGTGGTTCGGTCGGGGCGGCAGGGGCGTTACCGGCCGTGGCCTGGGACGTTCGATTGGGGCCGTACCGGTCATAAGCCTCCTCGCGGGTGACTGTTCGCAATACGATCCTGGTCTCAAATTGATCATTCTTGGTCGATTACAGTGCTGCGCCAGGGGGTCCGCAAGGCCCCGGGACGTTGTGAGCCTTCAGGAGGGGCGCAGTGAGCGCAGCGGCAGGCAACACCGCTATCTGGGGCCGCGCCGAACAGCAGGACTTCCGCAGCCGGGTCCGCGGCTGTCTGCTCGGCGGTGCCATCGGCGACGCGCTCGGTGCCGGCATCGAATTCGACTCGCTCGACGCGATCCGCAAGGCGCACGGCCAGGAAGGCGTGACCGACTTCGTGCCCGCCTACGGGCGACGTGGAGCGGTCACCGACGACACCCAGATGACCCTCTTCACGGTGGACGGGCTGATCCGCGCCCAGGTGCGCCGGGACACCGGAGCCTGGCACCCGCCCACCGACGTGCACCGCGCCTATCTGCGGTGGGCCGTCACCCAGCGCGACTGGGGGCCCGACGAGCGCAAGACGGACGACGGCTGGCTCGCCCGCGAGGAGTGGCTGTACTCCCGTCGGGCGCCCGGCAGGGCCTGCCTGAGCGGTCTGGGCGACGAGGTGATGGGCACTCTGGACAAGCCCAAGAACCCGGACTCCAAGGGCTGCGGCGCCGTGATGCGCTCCGCGCCGTTCGGGCTGCTGGTCGGCTGGGAGCCGCAGCTGGTCTTCCAGCTCGCCGTCGAGTGCGCGGCCCAGACCCACGGCCACCCCACCGGCTATCTCGCGGCGGGCGCCTTTGCCGTCATCAGCCATTCGCTGGCACGGGGCGAGGACCTCGACGGCGCCGTGCAGAAGGCGTTGGTGCATCTGGGCACCCGCCCGGGCCACGAGGAGACCACCGACGCACTCAAGCGCGCGCTCGGCGCCGTACGGCAGGGCATGCCGACGCCGGCCCGGGTGGAGTCGCTGGGACAGGGCTGGACGGCGGAAGAGGCGCTGAGCATCGGCGTGTACTGCGCGCTGGTGGCTGAGGACGTCCGGCACGGGCTGCTGCTCGCCGTCAACCACGGCGGCGACAGCGACTCGACCGGCGCCATCTGCGGCAACCTCCTCGGCACACTGCACGGTGAGACGGCGCTGCCGCCCGTGTGGCTGGTCGAGCTGGAAGGCCGGGACACGATGCTCCAGCTCGCCGACGACTTCGCGATGGAGATGACACAGGGCCCCGCACTCCACGGCCCCGCCGGCTCGGCGCCGGGCTGGCTCGCCCGCTACCCACGGGCATGACGTCCCCGGGCCGGGCGCGTCGCCGCACGCCCGGCCCGACGTCGGAACCCGCCGAGTCGCGGGCACCGTACGAAGCTCAGAGGGGCTTCGACGCCTCGCCCGTCGCGTCTCCCGCGGCGCCGCCGGGGACGGCCTCCCGCTCCGCCCCGTCCTCCTGCTCCGGGATCCGCAGCGCGGCCGCGCTGCCGTCGTCGTCCTCCCCGGAGTTGATCCGTGCCAGCAGCGCGTCCCGCTCCGGCGTCGCCTCGGGCCTGAGGAGGCCGATGAGGATGAACAGCACCAACGAGGTCGCGACCGGCGAGACGATCTGGATCTGGAGCTGCACATCGCTCAGGCCGTAGTTGGTCAGCCAGAAGGCGAACAGCCCGGCCGCCCAGGACGTCAGGGCCGCCGTGGGACCGCACTTGCGGAACGCCGGCAGCATGCCGAGCAGGAACGGGATGGAGATCGGCCCGACGAGCCCGGCCACCCACTTGATGACGACGGTGATGATGTCCTTGAAGGTGGGGGAGTTGACCTGCGTCGCGATCGCCATCGACAGCGCCAGGAAGGACACCGTCGACAACCGTGCGGCCAGCAGCCCCGCCCGGTGGGACCAGTTACGCGCCTTCTCGCCCAGCTTCGGCAGCGCGGGGGCGATATCGCGGGTGAAGACCGCGGAGATGGCGTTGGCGTCCGAGGAGCACATGGCCATCGTGTGCGAGAAGAAGCCGACGATGACCAGCCCGAGCAGGCCGTGCGGCAACAGGTGCTCGGTCAGCAGCGCGTAGGAGTCGGAGGCGTCCGGCTTCTGCGCCTTGACCAGCAGCGGCGCCACCCACATCGGGAAGAAGAGGACCAGCGGCCAGATGAACCACAGCGCCGCCGACAGCCACGCCGAACGCCTGGCCTGCCGGGCGTTGCGCGTGGCCATGTACCGCTGGGCCTGGTTCCACATGCCGCCGCTGTACTCGAACGTCTTGATGAACAGATAGGCGAGCAGGAACGTCAGGGTGTACGGACCGACGGTCGGCTGGGTGTGGGTGTCCGGCAGCCTGTCCCACACGGTCCACAGCGAGCTGAAGCCGCCGAGTTCGCCCATGACCGTGACCAGCATGGCGACACCGGCCAGCAACTGGATGACGAACTGCCCGAGTTCGGTGAGCGCGTCCGCCCAGAGCCCGCCGACCGTGCAGTAGATGCCGGTGATCACGCCGGTGATGAGGATGCCCTGGTTGAGGGACATGCCGGTGAAGACGGACAACAGGGTCGCGATGGCGGCCCACTTGGCCCCCACGTCCACGATCTTCAGCAGCACGCCCGACCAGGCGAGGGCCTGCTGCGTCGGGAGGTTGTAGCGGTTCTTGAGGTACTCGAGCGGCGAGGCGACACCGAGCCGCGAGCGCAGCCGGTTCAGCCGCCCCGCGAACAGCTGGGCGCCGATGGCGATGCCGACGGCGATGGGAAAGGACCAGGTGACGTAGGAGGTGACACCGTATTGATAGGCGATGCCGGCGTAACCGGTGAACATCACCGCGCTGTAGCCGGACATGTGGTGCGAGATGCCGGACAGCCACCACGGCATCTTCCCGCCCGCGGTGAAGAAGTCGCTGACATCGTCCACGCGCTTGTGCGACCACACACCGATCGCGATCATCACGCCGAAGTAGCCGATGAGTACGGCCCAGTCGAGACTGTTCATGCCCCCTCCAGGGGTCCGCCTTGTGAACGAGGAATCACTTCGCCGTGACGTCCTGCGGGGCGGTTCCCCGTGCGGGAGCGGGGACTTCGGGGATTGAACCGTCGAACGAGCGGTCCGGTCAAGGGGAGAGGTGGTCAAGTATGTGAACCAGGATCAGCAAAGCGAACGATTTTGCCTTCTCTTGACCTACCCGGCCGTTGTCCCGCGCGGGACGCCGAACACACGATGAGCGGACACTTCGCCGGGCGCCATTGCCCGACCGCATGCAACCCACCGACCGAACGGAACCCACCGACCGCACGAAATGCACCCACGCACGGGACCCACTCGCATCGACAGCACCAGGCGAGGCGCCGGACGGCGTCTGCGCGCGGGAGCGGGATCCCGGGCGGACGGCAGGACGGCAGCTCGCCACCACGGAGGAGCGTCGTGGCACGAACCGGAAGCGCCGGAACGGCCGGCAGCGCCGGAAAAGGGGGCGCCGGCTAGCGCATCAGCTCGCCCGCGTTGACCAGCAGTGACTGGCCCGTGATCGCGCGCGCCCGGTCGGACGCCAGGAAGACGGCGCTCTCGGCGACATCGGCGTCCGTCGCCAGTTCCGGCAGGGCCATGCGTTCGGTGAGCCGGCCCAGCACCTCGGACTCGGGAACGCCTTCGTTGTGTGCCGCGAACCGCACGTAGGACTCGACCGGCGGGCCCCACATCCACCCCGGCTGCACGGTGTTGACGCGTATCCGGCTCGGCCCCAGCTCCTGTGCCAGGGAGTACATCGCCGAAACCAGCCCGCCCTTGGACGCCGCGTACGCGGCCTGCTGCACCTGGGAGGGTGCGGCGAGCGACGACTGGGTGCCGATCATGACCACCGAGCCGCCGCCGCGTGCCGTGAGCGCGGGCAGGCAGGCGCGGGTCATCCGCAGGGTGCCGAAGAGGTTGACGTCCGTGACCTCGTGCCAGGTGTCGAAGTCGGCGTCGCGCAGGCCGCCGAAGAGGGAGTCGAGCGCGGCGACATGGATCACCGCGTCGATCCCGCCGAAACGCTCCACGGCCAGCGAGGCGAGCGCCTCGCACTGGGCCTCGTCGCGGATATCGGTCACCTGCCAGGCGGTGTGTTCGCCCGAAGGGTCGATCCGCGACGCCGACTTGGCGAGGTTGTCCGCGGTGCGGGCGCCCAGGACCACGGCCGCCCCGTCCCGCACGCATGCCGCCGCGACCTGATGCCCGAGCCCCGCTCCGACGCCTGAGACGACGACCGTCTTGTTCCGCAGCAGCATGTGAGCCTCCGGGTCCCGCTCGCACTGGACTGCGTCGCGACCCGGTGGCGATGACGCCCACGCGCTCATGGCGGGGTGGTGCGGGGTCGCGACGCAGGGCATTACCTGACGAGGCGTCAGGTTACGGCGCGGGTGCGGGAATGACCAGAGGGGTGCGGTACGGGACGGCCGGGCGGACACCCGCACGCCGGAACCGGTCCGGGCTGACCGGGCTCCCTCCGCGCCCGATCGGCCCTTCCCGTCCCTCTGCGCGCTCCTTCACCCCTCCTGGTGCGCGCCCTTGCGGGCGCTTCCCAGCGCCGTCGCCAGCCGGACGAGGCCCTCGCGGATCTCGTCCGGGGAGTGCGTCACGAACGACAGGCGGACGGCCGTCGCGTCCGGCGGCCCGGCGAAGAACGGCGCGCCGGGGACGTAGGCGACGTCATGGCGCACGACCTCGGGCAGCAGTGCCGTCGCGTCGTAGCCCTCCGGCAGGGTCGCCCAGACGAACATGCCGCCCGCCGGACGGTTCCACCGCGAGCCCTCGGGCAGCGTGACGGCCAAGCCGTTCACCAGCGCATCGCGCCGGTCGCGATAGGCGCCGCGCACCCGCTCCAGATGCGCGTCCAGGTCCGAGACCGACAGGTACCGGGCCGCTGCTGCCTGGTCGACGGTCGAGGTGTGCAGGTCGGCGGCCTGCTTGGCGATGACGCAGGCGCGCCGCAGGGCGGCCGGCGCGCGCAGCCAGCCCAGGCGAAGGCCGGGCGCCATCACCTTGGAGAACGACCCGAGCAGCGCCGTACGGTCCTCCGCGCCGGGGAAGGCGGCGACCCACGGCACCGGCTCGCCCTCGAAGCGCAGTTCGCCGTACGGGTCGTCCTCGGCGATCCACAGTCCGCGGCGGGCGGCGACCGCAGCGACCGCGGCCCGGCGCTCGGCGGACAGCGTCCGTCCCGTCGGGTTCTGGAAGGTCGGCACGACATAGAGCAGCTTGGGCCGCTCCCGCGCGGCGATCTCGTCCAGCGCCTCGGGGAGCAGACCCTCGTCATCGGTCGGCACCGGCACCACCCGGGCGCCGGCGAAGGAGAATATCTGCAGTGCCGCGAGGTAGCAGGGGTCTTCGACCAGGACCACGTCGCCCGGCTCCAGCAGGGCGGTGGCCAGCAGCGAGAGGCCCTGCTGGGAGCCGGTGGTGACGATCAGGTCGTCGGCGTCCGTCGCCAGCCCCCGTGCGGTGGTGCGCGCGGCGACGGTCGCACGGAGCTCCGGGCTGCCCTCGCTGGTGGAGTACTGAAGAGCCCGCCGCGGCTCCTCGGTCAGCACATGCTGGAACGCGGCCGCGATGCCCGTCGCGTCGAACAGCTCGGGCGCGGGCAGCCCGCCCGCGAAGGAGATGACCTCGGGGCGCGCGGTGAGCGCCAGGATCTCGCGTACGGGCGAGCTGCCGGTCTGGACCGCGCGCGCGGCGAGATCGGGCGTGGGGGTGACGGCATCGGCGAGGGTCGCGTCCGGCATGGCTGCTCCAATCGGTCATCGTCTGCGTTAACCGGCGTTAGCTGCAGATGTCGCGCAGCTTAGGCGGCGGGTGACCCGGAGCGCAGCCCTGCCCGCATGATGAGCCGGACGGCGAGCGGCGGGCCGCGAGCGGTGAATGCCCCCGGGGTCGCGGGCGGCATGGGGCTGGACGTGCGAGGTCCGGCCCGGTTTGCGGCGACAGACGAACGGTGGCCGGCCGGTCGGCGCGCACCCCTCCCTTTCTGACGCTCCGTCAACTACACCTGTCCTCATGACCGAGGACATCGCACACCCGCCGGAAGGGCCGGGCGCCGCGCAGAGCGCACCGGCCACACAGCGCCCGGGGACCGGTGGCATGGCGGCCCCGGCGGCCGCCGCGCCCCCCGCTGAAACCGACAATGCCGCCTACACCGCCCTGGCCGCCGTCGGCCCCTACGGCGTGCACCCCGGGCACGCGCTGATCACCATGGTCGAACCGCATCC
This sequence comes from Streptomyces sp. NPDC048248, assembly GCF_043201875.1. Lineage (NCBI taxonomy): Bacteria > Bacillati > Actinomycetota > Actinomycetes > Kitasatosporales > Streptomycetaceae > Streptomyces > Streptomyces sp. NPDC048248. The sequence continues at coordinate 272,710 of NZ_JBICZL010000004.1, read as the reverse complement.
GGGCCATGAACACGCCTACAACCGCTGGTACGAGGACGACCACTACATCGCCGGCGCCATGGCGATGCCCTGGATGTTCGCCGGCCGCCGCTGGGTCGCCACCCGCGATCTGCAACTGCTGCGCCGCCCGGAGAAGTCCGCCGCCGCCCGGCCGGTCACGGCCGGCTGCTACCTCTCCACCTACTGGATCACCGAGGGGCGCTACGACGAGCACATGAAGTGGACCGTCGGCATCAACAAGCGCCTCAACCGGGACGGCCGGGTGCACCAGGACCGCACGCACGTCTTCACGGCATTCCAGGACCACGTCACGACGGTCTACCGGGACGGCGCGGCCGGACCCCGGGACTTCCACGCGCTGGACCACCCGTACGCCGGACTGGTCCTGGAGGTGATCGACACGGACGGGCCCGAGCAGCGCGCTGCCCTGGCGGAGTGGCTGCGGGACCGGCACCTGCCGCGACGGCTGGCGGGTTCACCGGCGGCCATGGTCACCGTCTTCCGGCCGACGCCGCTTCCGGGCGACCGCATGGCGTATGTGAAGCAGGTCGAGGGCGTGGACACCCGGCTGACGCTGCTGTGGTTCCTCCAGGAGGACCCGCGCGACGGCTGGTCCACCCACTTCGCCGACCGGGTCGCCGCGGTCGCGGAGTCCGGCCTGGGGCGGGTGGAGCTGATCGCGCCTTTCCTTCCGACGGTTCCCGGCACGGACCGGTACGTCGCCGAACTGCGCTGACCCGCGGCGGGGAGGTCAGCGGGCGGGGCGCCCGCGGGAAGGGGCCGCCCCGCCGCATGGCCGAGCCCCCTCGGCCGGGACGGCGATCCAGTCGAGAGGGCTCGTTCTGCGGTGGTGCGGGTGGTGCGGATGCTGCTGCATCGACGGCAGCCGGGGCGTGGACGGCGGCGGTGCCGGTCCTGTCGGGCCCGCCGCCCCGTGGCCCTGCGGTCGGCCGGAAGCCGGTGACCTGAGGCCGTTGGCCGGTCAGTTCACGCCAGGTCGTACGCACCGTCGGCGAGGTCCGAAACGAAGCTGCTCCAGGCGGAGTTGTCGAACGTCAGTCGCGGGCCGTCCGGGTCCTTGGAGTCGCGTACCGCGATGGCTGCGGTGGTCGGCACGGCGATTTCCACGCATGCGCCGTTGCCACCTGAGTACGAGGACTTCGTCCAGGAGAACGCGGAATTGGGTTGAATAGCCATGTTCACTCCGACTCACTCTGAGTTGCCGTGGATTTCGGTAGTGCAGACGCTACGCGCCAACATCACTTGCCACAGCGGCCGTTCACCCGTCCGAATGGCATATTCCTTGATCTCTTTTCAAGGAAGATGGCCCAGGTGTACCGTGCGAACCCAGTAACCGGAATGTCTGATTCCGCAGCTGAAGACCTGCTTTTCCCCTCCCCGCGTCCTGCCCCCGCCTCCTCCTCTTCGACCGCTTCGCCTCGCATCGGGCGAGCCGTTCATCGCCCCACCGGAGTCTTCACCCCACGGCGTCCGCATGCGATTTGGCCGCAGCGGCGATGAACTCCCGACTTTGGTCCGCATTCAACGCTTGGGCGCGCAGATGCTCGTACATGATCGTGTACTTGTGGACATCGTTGGTCTTCTCCAGATACAGATCGCTGGTGACCCCCTCGATGTACACCACACTGGAATCGGCGGCGTCGTCGAATTCCAGGATCGAGAACGTCCCCGACATTCCGGCATGCGCACCGGTGTCGTACGGAAGCACCTGCACCGTGACATGCGGCAGATGACTCACCTCGACGAGATGGTCGAGCTGCTCGCGCATGACCAGGTGGCTGCCGACCACCCGCCGCAGGGCGCTCTCGTCCAGCACCACCCACAGGCGCAGCTGCCGCTCAGGGTCGTTGACCCGCTCCTGGCGGCGCATGCGGACCTGGATGCGCTTTTCCAGCTGATCGGGCGCGAGCTCGGGGACCGTGCCGGGAATGACGGCTTCGGCATATCCGGGTGTTTGCAGAAGTCCGGGCACCAGCAGGGACTCGTAGACGCGTAGCGAGGCCGCCTCGGTCTCCAGGCCGATGTAAACGCTGTACGGGATGTCGCCGAAGGCGTGCCACCAGCCCTGCTGCCGCGAATCCTTGGCCATCTGCATCAGCGAATCGACTATGCGGTGATCATCGACTTCGTAGACGCCGCACAGGTCGCGGACATCGCGCTGGCTGATGCTGCGGCGGCCGTTCTCCAGCCTGCTGATCTTCGACTGGGAGACGAGCAGACGCTCGGCCACCTCTTCCGCCGTCATGCCCTTGAGCTCCCGGAGCCTTCGCAGCTCCTGGCCCAACCGGCGTCGCCTGACGGTGGGGTTGACATTGGACGCCACGGGACGTGCACCTCCGGCTCCGTACTGCTGTCGTTTCCTGCTCAGCAGAGTGCCACCCCAGGTAGACGCCGCGCAGTGAAACGCACACAGAAGGCGATCGCGCATGCGCGCGGGGTGGCGGGTCGGCCGTTGTCCGAAGCGGCCGGCCCGCCACCCCGCGCGTTCTTGCTGCGGCTCCCGAACGGGACGGTGGGGACGGTGGTGCGGTGGTGCGAACGCGCTCGCGCGGCCATGCCCGCACCCGCCTCGCGCCCCTCTTGCGAGGCGCGCGAGGCGGGTGGAGCGAGGCGTGCGGCCGCGCTCGGTGGTGCGTGTGCCCTGATCGATGGTGCGACCGTGCCCGGTGGTGCACCGCGCGGCCTCTGTGGCGCCCGGCGTCGTGCGGGTGGTGCGGCCCGGCGTACGTCAGCGGGCGCCGACGCGCGCCATGCTGCCGTGGCCGTGCCGTGACGGGCCCGGCATGCCTGCCGGTTCCGCCGTGGCCCGCGCCGTCGGCTGCCGGACGGGTCCCGGAGCTGCGCCCGGTACCGCGGCGGCGGCCTGCGCTCGCCGTGGCTGCGCGCCCGCTCCGTTCTGCACGTCCATGACGGCGTGCGCGACCAGCCCGCCCATCGGGTCGTGCCGGATCAGGTCCCGGAGCCGGGAGCGCGATGAACGCCCTTCGTTCCCCGGGTAGAGGTGCTTACCGAGTCCGACCGCATGGGCCAGCGCGGCGAGCGCCGCGGTCCGCGGGTCCGGTGGTACGCCGGTGCGGATCGCGTTGTCCAGCCGGGCCCTGATTTCCCGGCTGATTGCCGTCTCCGTCGCTTGGTAGCGCGTCGTCGGCAGCACCCCGCACATCTGTCCCGCCACGGCATGCACCATGCCGCACCGCTCCAGGTGCGTGAGATACGTCTGGCGCAGCCCCAGCCGGGGCCCGCCGATCCAGTGGACCGCGCGTACCGGACTGCCGCGTCGGCGCAGCAGTTCGAGTGCGGAGTCCAGAGTCGGATCTCCTGTCGGCCGTGGCATCACCACGGCGATACGATCCCCGTCTGGGGCTATCCGTCCTGCCAGAGCCAGCTCTACTAGCTGGGCCCCGGCGAGGCCGAGGTCGAGCGACTGCGGCTGCGCTGTGGTGCCCGTTGCCGGGTCCAAAGCGAGCAGCAGAAGCTCCTCCGGAATTGTTCTGCGGCTCCTGCCCATCCATGCCTCCCCGCGTGGATGAATGACAGGGTGACCCCTCTCACATTCATCTGTCGAGGGTGCGTGGGGGGTTCGATAGGGAACCGGTAGGTATGTCGTTCTCGTCTAGCACGTCGGCGACAACTTCCGTGGGGTGCGGCAGGGACCGGTTTCGCGTGGCGGCGAGGCGCCGCCACGCGTACACAGGACACTTGGGAACACTGGGCCAGGCAGCAGTGCGACGTACGAAGGAGACATCGGTGGCGGGCGAGTCCCCCGACAAGTCGGACAAGAAGCAGTCGTCGGGGGAGACGGTGCGGAGCGCACGCGATCCGCGCCTGACCGTCTTCCGCGGGGAGCCGGACGAACCGGCGGGGCAGGCGGAGGACGAACCGGCGGCCGGGGAGCCCACCGAGCGCTCGAAGGGCGCCGAGGACGCGCAGGGCGCGGACGCGGGCGGACCCTCCACGGACGGTGCGTCCACGGACGGTGCGTCCGCGGACGGGGCCGAGAAGGCGTCCGAGCCGCCTCAGACGGCCGAGGGCGGCGAGAGCGACCCCGCGGGCGGCGGGGACCGCCTGCGGGACGCAGTGGCCGCCTGGGTCGCACACAAGGGCGACGAGGGCGACGGCGACGAGGGCGCTGAGCCGGCCGGAGGGGCCGGTGACGCCGACGTCGCGGATGCCGACGGTGATGCCGAGGGCACGGCGCAGGCTGCGGCCTCGGCGTCGGGCGCGAACTCGGAGGCGACCGACGCGACGGATGCGAATGCGCGTGCGGGTGCGAAGTCGACTGCAAAGTCCGATGCCAAGGGCCAGGCGGGCGGCGAGGCCGCGGCCGAGTCCGTGGTCGAGGCCGGGTCCGGGACGGGAAAGCCGAAGCCTGGCGGGAAGGCGAAGGCCGGCGGCAAGGCGAAGGCCGGCGGTGCGGCGAAGCCTGCCCGTGCGGGGAAGGGCAAGGGTGAGCCCAAGGCTGAGCCCAAGGCTGCGGCGAAGACTGAGCCCAAGGCTGCGGCGAAGGCCGAGTCCAAGCCCGAGCCCACGGTTGAGCCCGAGGTCGTGTCGGAGGGCGGAGGCGGTTCGCGGGCTGGAGCCGTGGATCAGCCGACGGCCGTGTTCAAGACCGTCGGGCCCCAGAAGAGCAAGAGCAGCAGCGCCGAGAACACCTCCAAGGGCAGCGCCGAGGGTGGCGGCGCCAAGGGCGACGCCAAGGCCGGCTCCAAGGGGGGCGGCACCGGTGGTGCCGAGGACGGCGACGGGGGCGGCGACGAGGCCGAGGTCGAGGGGTCGGCGGTCGATGACGTGACGCGTGTGTTCGCGATCGCGAAGTCCAAGGTGGCCTCCGCGGGGAACGCCGTCGATCAGCCCACCACCGCCTTCAAGATCGCCCCGCCCGCTGACGGCGGCACGAGCAGCAAGACCAAGAGCAAGGCCGAGGCTGAGTCCGACTCCCGGTCCGAGTCCGAGTCCGAGGCGTCGGACGAGGCTCGGAGCCAGGACAAGGACACGGGGAACGGCAGGGGCACGGCTGCTGCGAAGGGCGGCAAGCCCGGCACCGGCGACAAGAGCGGCGCCGAGGCCGCGGGCGAGGCGGGCGCCGAGAGCGGGGAAAAGACCGGCGACAAGACCGGGGAAAAGACCAAGGACAAGTCCGGGGACAAGACTGGGGGCAAGCCCGGGGAAAAGCCCGGCGAGGACGGGAAGGCCGCCGAGGCGAAAGGCTCTCGGCCTGCGGAGCGGGAAGTCGAGCGCACCAGCCAGTTCGTGGCGCTGAAGTCGACGGACGCCGGCGCGGCCGAGAAGTCGCTGGGCAAGACGGCGGACCGGACGCCCCTGCGCGCCCCGGGCCAGAGCCCCGACAAAGCTCCGGACAAGGCTCCCGGCAAGACCGCGGGGGCAGGGGTTCCGCTCCCCGCCGAGACCGAGCCCGCCGAGCCCGCCCGCCCCGGCTCCCCGCCGACCGCGGGCGCCGCCGCGAGCACCGGAGCCACCGCTTCCGCCCCGCCCCGGGCCGAGCCGGGCGCTCTGCCGGAGTCGGAGAAGACCCGGCAGGAGCCGCTGCCGCCGCTCGATCTGCTGGCGCGGCTCACCAACACCCCGCCGCCGCCGGAGACCCCGCTGCGGACGGTCGTACGCCGGTTCAAGATCTGGACCCCGTTGGTGATCCTGCTGGGCATCATCTTCGTGGTCGCCCAGTCGGCGCGCCCGCTGCCCGCGCCGGAGCTCGCCGTCGGCTCGTCGACGGCGTTCACCTTCGAGGGCGGCAAGCTGTCCGTGCCGTGGCCCGACCAGGGGCAGACCGCGGCGGAGGTCGTCGGCGTCGGCAGCCTGGGTACGTCGGGCAAGGCGAAGCCGGTACCGACCGCGAGCGTCGCCAAGGTGATGACCGCCTACGTCATCCTGCGCGATCACCCGCTGAAGAAGGACGAGAAGGGCGAGACGATCCGCATCGACCCCGAGGCCGAGGCCGACTCGAAGAAGAAGGACGAGTCGCGGGTGCCGCTCAGGGCGGGGCAGCAGTTCAACCAGTACCAGATGCTGCAGATGCTCATGATCCCGTCGGGCAACAACGTCGCCCGGCAGCTCGCGCGTTGGGACTCCACGACCGAGGAGGCGTTCGTGAAGAAGATGAACGCCGCCGCCAAGGAACTGGGGATGACCAACACGCACTACACCGACCCCAGCGGCCTGGACAAGGCGACCGTGAGCACCGCCGTCGACCAGCTCAAGCTCGCCGAAGTGGTGATGAAGAACGACGCGTTCCGCGCGGTCGTCGCCACCGAGAACGTCAAGATCGACGGTCTGCCGACGACGCTCTACAACAACAACAGCCTGCTGACGACGATGCCGGGCGTGGTGCGCGGCATCAAGACCGGGTCGAGTTCGCCGGCCGGCGGCGCGTTCATGTGGGCCGCGTACCGGACCGTCGGCGGCAAGGACCAGCTGCTGCTCGGCGTGATGATGGATCAGCGCACCAACAGCCCCGACTCCAACGCCCACCTCGCGCTGGTGCTGCAGAACAGCGCGAAGGTGATCACCGCGACGCGGGACGCGCTGGTGTCGGACAAGGTGGTGAAGAAGGGGCAGGTCGTCGGATACGTCGATGACGGCCTCGGCGGCCGGACCCCGGTCGTCGCCACCAAGGACCTGTCGGCGGTCGGCTGGCCCGGGATGAAGGCGACGTTCTCCATGAGCGACGGCGGCAAGGCCGTTCCGCACACGGCGAAGGCCGGGACGCGGGTCGGCGTGCTCACGGTGGGCAACGGCGCGAGCGAGCAGAAGGTGCCGGTGGCGCTCCAGAAGGACCTGACCGAGCCGACGTTCGGGTCGAAGCTGACGCGGATCGGGTGACCGTATGGCTCCGGGCCGGACCAGCAGGCTCCTCCGGCCCGGAGCCGACCGATCGCCGCGGCGATCCGTATCCATGAGGCGTGTCGGTCGCGACGGCTGTACCAGTGGTGGCAGACGTACCAGCGGTGGCAGTCGTATCAGCGGTGTCCGCCGTGCCGTTGGGATCAGCAGAACCAGCAGAACCAGAACCAGTGGTACCGGTGGTACCAGCAGGACCAGCGGTTCCGTCGTGACAGCGCGGGCCGCTATCTCTCCAGCCTCAGTAGGCGCAGTAGCCCCAATCCGCCCGGCAGTGCCGACCGCCGGGGCTCCCCGACGCAGCAGCACTTCAGGCAGTATCTGTGGTTCCCGGCGGTCCTGCCGCACCTGGCAGTCACGCCGGCCCCACCGTCCCCGCCGCTCCCCAGCAGTGCGTCCCGTACGTGACCGGAGACCGTCATCGACGTAGCGCAAGCGCAGAAGACGTTCGCGTCCTCCGTGACCGCCCCTGGCACTTGGGCGGCGCGGGGCGCGGTGGTGCTGATGCCCTCGGGTCTGATGCTTCTCCTGGGAGCCTGGGGTGTGCGCCGTCAGGACGCCATATGGCGGGACGAGGCGGTCACCTACGACATGGCGCACCGCAGCCTGGCCGACCTGTGGCCGACGTTGCAGCACGTCGATGTCGTCCACGGCCTGTACTACGCGCTGATGCACCTCTGGTTCCTCGGTTACGACGCCACGCTCGGCGGCGCCCTGGGCGGGGTCATCGGCCTGCGGCTGCCGTCCGTGGTCGCCATGACCCTGGCCGCAGGGGGCCTCGCGCTGCTGGGGGAGCGGCTGGTCGGGCGCCGCGCGGGGCTCTGTGCCGGGCTGGCCTTCGCACTGATCCCGGTCGTCCAGCAGTACGCGCAGGAGGGGCGTTCGTACGCGACGGTCTGCGCGCTGGTCGTCTGGTCCACCTACCTGCTCGTCCTGGCCGCCGCACGCCCGCGCCCGAGGCTGTGGATCGGCTATACGGCGCTGATGCTGTTCGCCTGCCTGCTGCACGAGTTCGCCTCGCTGGCCCTGCCCGCCCACGGAGCCGCCCTGGTCCTCGCGAGGATGCCGCGCCGGATCCTGCGCGCCTGGGCCCTCGCCTCCGTCACCGTCCTCGCCGGGCTGGCCCCGCTCGTGGTCTTCAGCGCCCGGCAGTCGGCGCAGATCAGCTGGCTCATGTGGCCTGACCCCATTCAGCTGCTGACCTTCGCCGTGCTCGCGGTCCTCGGCGTCGCCTGCGCACGCGTCCCGGTGCGCTCCCGCGGGCCGGTCGGGCTGCGCGCCATCGGCATTCCGCTGCTGCTGCTCCCCACCCTTCTCCTGCTGCTCCTCTCCCACGTCGAGCCGGCCTACGTCGACCGCTATGTCCTCTACTACGTCGCGGGCTTCGCCCTGCTCGCCGGAGCCGCGCTGGCCCGGCTGCTGCGCCCGGTCGGCGAACGCGGCCAGACCCGCAGGCGGCAGGTGCGGTGGGCGGCGGTGCTCGTCCTCGTCCTGGCCGCGCTGCTGCCCGTCAATGTCCACCTGCGCAGTCCGGACAGCCGGGTCGACGACGTCACCGCCATCGCGCGGACCGTGGGGGAGGTGGCGCGGCCCGGCGACGGTCTGCTGTTCATGCCCGCCCGGCGGCGGATCTGGGTCGCGGCGCACCCGGACGGTTTCCGCGGGCTGCACGATCTCGCCGTGGCCAAGAGCCCCTTGGCCTCACACACCCTCTACGGCACCGAACGCTCCGGTGACGCGATCCGCGACCGGATGCTGGCGGCCCGCCGCATCGTCGTCGCGGGCGACCCGGACGGCCAGCCAACCGATGCCAACGATCAGGAAATCGCCAAACGTGCCACCCTGCGGGACGCGTTCGCGGTGTGCAGCAGCCGCGAGGTCCACGGCGCCCGCATCACGGTGTACGCGCGGCCGGGGAAGTGCGGGGAGTAGCCCCCGCTCACACCAGGCCCGCGGCTTCGCCGTCGATGCCGAGGAGGTTGTGCAGGGCGGCCGCACCGTCCGGGGTGAGGCGTACGGCCCGGCCGCTGCCGATGCGCCGGACCCATTGCCGGTCGAGCAACTGGTCGCAGAGCCGGGCGCCCGCGGTTCCTGCGAGGTGCCGGCGTCGCTCGGTCCAGTCGACACACCCACGGGCCTGCGGGCGGCGGCCGCTGCGCAGTCCCGCCGGTGGGATGCCGAGGCTGTCGGAGAACCAGTCCCGACCGGCGTCCGTGAGGGCGAAGCCGCCGTCCTGATCGAGCAGCCCGCGCCCGGTCATCGCGTCGGTGATCGTGACGCCGAGCCGCCCGGCCAGATGGTCGTAACAGGTCCGGCCACGGGCCAGCGCCGCGGAGACGTTCGTGGCGCGCAGGCCACGCGGCCGGGGTGCCGGCGGATCGAGGTGGGCGGTCAGCGACTCCAGCAGCTCCGCTACGCGGGGGCCCGCGAGCTGCACATAGCGGTGACGGCCCTGGCGCCGCTCGACGAGCAGTCCGCCCTCGGTCAGCCGGGTCAGGTGTTCGCTCGCCGTCGAGGGCGCGACCTGCGCGTACGCCGCCAGCTCACCCGCGGTCCAGGCCCGGCCGTCCAGCAGCGCGAGGCAGAACGCGGCCCGGGTGCGGTCCGCGAGCAGTGCCGCCAGCCGGGAGAGTTCGAGACTGTAGGGCGGGGTCGTCATGGGTCCATTGTCCGCCTCGATGCTTCGGCGTTCACCGAAACGACCGGGCTCTACGGTGCCCGCATGATCCCTTCGGAACCCGCTGCCTTTCCCGGCCCCGGCACCGACGATGCAGGCCCCGGCACCGGCACCGGTTCCTGCACCGCGGCCGCGTCTCACGTGCCCGCCTTCCACGCCCTGCACCACGCTGATGAGCCGCTGCTGCTGCCCAACGCCTGGGACGTCGCCTCGGCCGCTGTGCTCGCCGACGCCGGCTACGCGGCCGTCGGCACGACGAGCCTGGGAATCGCGTCGTCACACGGGTACCTCGACGGCCAGGGTCTGGCAGAGGTGCGGGCAGCGACACTGTCGCTGGCACGACGCCTCGGGCGCCTGCTGCCGTGCCCGTACACGGTCGATATCGAGGGCGGATTCGTCGGGGAGGCGCTGCGGGGTACGCCGGCCGGCGGGCCCGATCCGAGCGAACAGGTCGCCTCGCTGGCCGAGGAGTTGGCGAATGCCGGGGCCTCGGGGGTCAACCTGGAGGACGGCTTGCCGGGAGGCGCCGGATTGCAGGACACGTTTTTGCAGGCCGGGTTGATCGAAGCGGTGAAAGAGCGGGCCCCGCGGCTCTTCCTCAACGCCCGTATCGATACGCACTGGTTGACGGACGATCCACCGCCCCTTTCGGTGACGCTCGCACGCGCTGAGCGCTATCTGGCCGCGGGCGCGGACGGCGTCTTCGTGCCGGGAGTGGTCGCGGACGAGGGCGTGTCCGCGTTGGTGGCGGAGATTCCGGTTCCGGTGAACATCCTCTTCGCTCCGGGGCGACACACCATCAGGCGTCTGGCGGACCTCGGGGTACGCCGCGTCAGCACCGGCTCGCTGCTCTTCCGTACGGCGCTACGGGCCACACTCGCCGCGGCGGATTCCGTCCGCGCGAGCGGGACGCCCTACGGCGGGGCGCGCGGGGCGGCGGAGGCCCGCACGGCTGACGGGCGGGCCGACGCGGAGTGGCCGGGCGAAGGGGAGGGCCGCGGCGTTCCCGGTTATGAGGAGGTGCAGCGGCTGGCGGAGGAGCGGCATTGCGGGCGGACGCGCCAGGGAGGCGTCGGGCCGGGCCGCGCGTCGATCGAGGGCCGGCCTCAGGCGCGCTGAGCGCGGCCGCTCTGCCGTGCCCCAGGGGTCGCGGTCGTGCGGCCTCCCTGGTTGCGGCGGTGCAGGACGATGCCCGCGCCCACGGCGCCCAGTGCGCCCGCGCCACCGAGCAGACCGGCCTTGGGCAGTTGCCCGGCCTTCTCGGCCAGTCCGGCCAGGCCGTTGTCGGGCAGCATGATCGACGTCCGGCTGCCGGCGGGCGCGGTGGAGTCGGCTGCGAAGGCGGCGCTCGCGGGGAGCAGCAGGACGGCCAGCGCGCCGGTCGCGACGGCGGTGGTACGGATGACGGAGCGGCGCTGGGCCCGCATGGGTACTCCTCGTCGTGGGCGGCCCGGGCCGCCGATGGGTGCTGCGCGCACGGGCAGCCGAGCCCGAATGAGGCCACGGCCGTCGGCACGCTGAGGGAGGAACGCTACGGAGCGTCCTTAACGGCGATCCATCCGTTGTGTAACAGTCAGCGAGATCTCGTGGGTCATTCGTGTGACGGTGGGCCAGCCGAAGGCCCGTCGAACGGCTGATAACGAGCGCCGGAAAGGCCGCCTCGCGGATTCCTTCCGCCGGTAAGCGGACACTGCGCGCAATATGTGTAGTCAGTTCTCGTCGAGCTTCGAGCTTCGGGCTTCGGGCGTCGGGCCAAGGGGCCGGGGCCATCGATGAAAGCGGTGGCAGCATGCGGAGGTGGTGGACGCGGGCGGCGCTGTCCGCCGTCCTCGCGCTGATCCCGCTCGCTCTCGTCGCGGGGTGCGCGGGCGTTGAAGGGCTCCAGAGCGATGGGCGGGCGAGGGATGTGAAGGCGCCGCTCGCCCTGTGGCCCGAGTACTCGCCCGCACCGCTCGCACGGGAGGACAACCCGGCAGCCCTCGAACGCGTACCCGGCCTCGCCCCCGTACCCAGCGGCGACATGACAGGCGTGAACCAACTCACGGTGCTGGACGCCGATCTGACGGCGGAAGGGCGCCCGCCGCCGACCCCGAGTTCCGTACGCCGCCCCGTCTTCCACGACCTCACCGACGACCGCGAACCGGACCTCATCACCGTCGTCGACATCGACCCCCGCACCAGCGAACTGCGCGTGTACAGCGTCCAGGGCAAGGCCATCACCCGGGTGCTTTCGCTGCGTGGGGTGCTGGCCGGCGTCGAGCTCGCGGCGGGGCACCTCGCGATCCGTGAACCCACCAAGGACCCGCGCTACGTCAGTGTCACCGACTACGTCTGGGACGGTGACTCGATGGGCCTGTGGGACCTCACCCTCGACGATGCGCGGAAACCGCAGACTCCCTCGCCCAGTGGCCGGCAGAGTCCCTCACCGGTTGCCGGGGCCGAGCCGGTTGCGGAGGGCAGGCGGGTCGCGGAGGACGGCCCGGTCGCGGAGGACGGCCCGGTCGCCGTGGGCCGGAAGGTCGTGGGGGAGGCGGTCGCGGGAGAGGCGCCGGACTCCGTGCCGTCGGCTGTCGGGGGCGGGGCGTGAGGATTCCCGCGGTCTCGCTCCGATGGAAGATCGCACTGACCGTGACGGCGGTGTGCTGCGCGGTCGCCGCCGTCCTCGGTGTCCTCGTCCACAACGCGGTGGCCCGCCAGACCGTCGGCCAGGTCCGCAAGGAAACCCGCGCGGACCTCGACACCGCCCTGGACCTCTTCGAGTACGGCACCTCCCGCGAGGGCATCAACTCCGTCCTCGATCCACCCGAACTCCCCGGTCCGCTGGAGAAGTTGGCACGCGACGGAGAGCGCGGCAGCATGGTCGGCACCTACCACGGCCGGCCCGTGATGTGGGCGGCGGCGCCGGCCGACGATCAGGTCATGGCCGTCTGGTCGCCGTACGGCAATACCCGGCGCTCCCTGGAGATGCTGGACACGGCCATCCTCGGCTCGGCCGTCCTCGCCGCCACCGCCGTAGCCCTCGCCGGGCTGTTCCTCGCCCACCGCATCAGCCGCCGGCTGAGCGCCACCGCGGCCGTCGCCCGCCGCATCACGGCCGGTGATCTCGACGCGCGGGTCGGCGACACCGCGGGTCCCGGAGCACGTGGTGGCCCCGCCGGACAGGACGAGGTGGGGGCGGTCGCCGCGGCGCTGGATTCCGTGGCCGGCTCCTTGCAGAGCCGCCTCCAGGCCGAACAGCGCTTCACCGCCGATGTCGCCCATGAGCTGCGCACCCCGCTCACCGGAATCCTCGCCTCGGCCGATCTGCTCCCGGAGGGTCGGCCCAAGGAAATGATCAACGACCGGCTGCGGGCGTTGCACCGGCTCACCGAGGACCTGCTGGAGATCTCCCGGCTGGACTCGGGCGCCGAACACGCCGACCTCGCCGCGTACGAACTCGGTGCGCTTGTCGAACGCTCCGTACGTGCCACCGGGCTGGACACCGAGGTACGGGTCGCCGCGGAGACGGTCGTCGACACCGACCGGCGCCGCCTCGACCGGATCCTCGCCAACCTCGTCATCAACGCGCACCGGCACGGCCGGCCCCCGGTGGTGGTCACCGTGGACGTGCCGGCCGACGGGCTGCCGACCATCGAGGTCCGCGACCACGGGCCCGGTTACCCGGACGATCTGCTGCGCCACGGGCCGCAGCGCTTCCGCACCGACGCCCCCGGCCGCGGCAAGGGGCACGGCCTCGGTCTGACGATCGCCGTCGGCCAGGCCGCGGTGCTGGGCGTCGACCTCCACTTCACCAACGACCCCGGCGACGGGGCACGCGCAGTCCTCCGCCTGCCGACGCACCCTCCGCCCGACGCCTCGAACTTCGAGCGGGTCTCTGAGCCCGAGTCGTGAGACTTCCGGCGGTGTCTCGTGCCGCGACGCCGCGAAACCGTGACGGGGCACGACACCGCGCCACCGCGACGGGGCACGACACGGAACGGCACGACACGGAACGCTGTCCGGCCTCGGGGCCGTGTCGTCGTGGACGGACAGCCCGCGGAGCAGGGGGCTCGGCTCTGCCCGGGATGCGTGTGCCCCTGGAAGCCTGTCCTCAGGAGACCCCTGTTCCTGGAGGGGCGCAATGCCTGCTGCCAGGGCGTCCAAAGCTCACCGCGCGCCGCGCACCGCGCGCACCCGCTGACCGCGCGAACCGCCGACCGCGCCGGGCCGCCTCCCGATCCGGCCGAGCCCGCCGCACCGGTGCGCCTTCTACCGCTCCTGCCGCCTCTCGCCTCTCGCTGCTCACCAGTCGATGGCTTCGTCCTCCGGGCCTGGCTCGTACTGGTCGTCCTCGGGCGGCTCTTCCAGGATCGGCGCCCCGGCAGCTCCGCCGCGCGCTGGCCGGCCGCCTGTCGTCCGGCTGCCCGCGCCCGTCGAAGGGGTGCGCGCAGGGGTGGGCGCGTCGCCGGCGCCCGCGGCCGGCTCCGCCTCGCGGCCCGCCAGTACGTCGAGGATCTGCTGCCCGTACTTCGCGAGCTTGTTTTCTCCGACCCCGTTGACCGTGCCCAGTTCGGCAGTGGACGTGGGCCCGGCGGTGGCGATCTCCCGCAGCGTCGCGTCATGGAAGATCACATATGCGGGCACGCCCTGCTCCTTGGCCGTACGGCCCCGCCAGGCGCGCAGAGCCTCGAAGACGGGCAGGGCCTCCTCCGGGAGATCCACCGGCGCCGCACGCTTCGTCTTGGCCTTCGCCGCCCGCGCGGCCTTCTCCGGCTCGCGTCGCATCGGGACCTCACGCCCGCCGCGCAGCACCTCGCCGCTGGCCTCGGTGAGCACCAGCGTGCCGTAGTCGCCCTCGACGGCGAGCAGCCCCTGCGCGAGCAACTGCCGTACCACGCCCCGCCATTCGGCTTCCCGGAGGTCTTCCCCGATCCCGAAGACGCTCAGCCCGTCGTGGTCGAACTGAATGACCTTCGCCGTCTTGCGGCCCATCAGGATGTCGATGATCTGACCCGCGCCGAACTTCTGCCCGCGTTCGCGCTGCAGCCGCACGACCGTTGAGAGCAGCTTCTGCGCCGGCACCGTGCCGTCCCAGGTCTGCGGCGGCGCGAGGCAGGTGTCGCAGTTGCCGCACGGCGTGCTCTTCTGCCCGAAGTACTCCAGCAGCCGCACCCGCCGGCACTGCACCGTCTCGCAGAGCGCCAGCATCGCGTCGAGGTGCGCCGAGAGCCGCCGCCGATGGGCGTCGTCCCCCTCGGAGCCGTCGATCATCTTCCGCTGCTGCACGACATCCTGCAGCCCGTACGCCAGCCAGGCGGTCGAGGGCTGGCCGTCCCGCCCGGCGCGGCCCGTCTCCTGGTAGTAGCCCTCCACCGACTTCGGCAGATCCAGGTGCGCCACGAAGCGGACGTCCGGCTTGTCGATGCCCATGCCGAACGCGATCGTGGCGACGACGACCATGCCGTCCTCGCGCAGGAACCGGGACTGGTTCTCGGCGCGCGTACGGGCGTCCAGCCCGGCGTGGTACGGCAGGGCGTCGACGCCGTTCTGCACCAGGAACTGCGCGGTCTTCTCCACGGACGCGCGGGAGAGGCAGTAGACGATGCCCGCCTCCCCGGGATGCTCGTTGCGCAGCAGTTCCAGCAGCTGGCGCTTCGGCTCGTTCTTCGGCGCGATGCGGTACTGGATGTTGGGCCGGTCGAAGCTCGCCACGAAATGCCGGGCGTCCTGCATACGCAGCCGGGAGGAGATCTCGCCGTGCGTCGCCTCGGTGGCGGTGGCGGTCAGCGCGATCCGGGGCACCTCGGGCCAACGCTCGTGCAGCATCGACAGGGCCAGGTAGTCCGGCCGGAAGTCGTGCCCCCACTGGGCGACGCAGTGCGCCTCGTCGATCGCGAAGAGCGAGACCTTGCCCCGGTCCAGGAGCTGGAGCGTCTGCTCCACGCGCAGTCGCTCCGGAGCGAGATACAGCAGGTCCAGCTCCCCGGAGAGAAACTCGGCCTCCACCAGGCGCCGCTCGTCCATGTCCTGTGTGGAGTTCAGGAAGCCCGCCCGCACGCCGAGCGCACGCAGGGCGTCGACCTGGTCCTGCATCAACGCGATGAGCGGCGACACGACCACTCCCACGCCGCTCCGCACCAGTGAGGGGATCTGATAGCAGAGCGACTTGCCGCCGCCGGTCGGCATGAGGACGACCGCGTCACCGCCCCCTATGACGTGCTCGATGATCTCCTGCTGACTGCCGCGGAACGCGTCATAGCCGAAGACCCGGCGCAGCACCTGCACCGCCTCGTTCGTCCCCGCCGCGCCTTCCAGATCCATGTCCTCGACCACTTCCACGTCCGCCAGAGCCATTCCCGAAGCCTACGAGCTTTGCGGCGGCCCGTGCCGACCCTGTGGACAACTCCGACGGCACCCCGCCCCGAACGACACCCCGGGTCACCACGTGGCACGCCGCCCGTGACCCGCCCGGCTGCCGATATCGCGATCGGACGGGCGGGCGTAGCGTGGAATCGAGGGCCGTGCCGGGTCCGGAGCGGCCGTGGCCGGCGCCGGGCCGGGAAAATCGGCGAGCACCGGGGGCCGGAGAAGCGGCGGTCAGCAGCGGGGCGGGAGAAGCGGCGGTCGGTAAATGGGACTCTCTGCGAGGCGCTCACCTCCACGGTGCCCGCGCGGCGCCCGTCGACCGGAGCCCGACGACGCGCCGAGCCGCCACCGATGACGCCCGGAGGCCGTGAGGAGACCTCGGTCCCGGGGGGTGCGGCGGTTCCGGCAGGCCCCGGGCCACGGAACGCGCCGGGATCCGCGCCTGCGCATCTGCTCGACCTTCTGGACCAGGCCCTGGTGTGGTGCGAGGCGTCCGGGGCGGTGAGCGGTTTCAACCGTCCCGCGGCCCGGCTCTTCCCGCGCCTACGGGTGGGCGAGGTGCTGGGAGCGGCCGCCGGGCCCCTGGCAACGGCCTTCGCCCGGGGCGAGGCGCATTTCGACGCCTCCTTCGGGGGCCGCAGGCTCGTAGGGCGCCGGGAGACCTGCGAGGGCCACATGGTGTGGCTGGTGAGCGACCTCGGGGCCCGGGGGGATCGCGAGGACGCGTCGTGCGAGAGCCCGCCGAACGATGCCGACACCGCACGCGGCGATGCGGGCACGAAACGCGGAGATGCGGGCACCTCACGAACCGACGCGGACGCCCCGCGCGAGCGCGCCGTCACCCTGCGGGAGTGCCAGGTCACCCTGAAGGCCGAGCGCGAGCACTCGGCCTTCCTGGAGCGCGCGGGAGCGCAGCTGGGCGGCTCCCTGCACCACGGCCGGACGGTCCGCACCCTGGCCCGGAGCGTGCTGCCCCTCCCGGTGGACGCGGCGGTCGTCGTGCTGCCCGTACACGGCCGGCGCAGCTCCTGGCACCGAGCCGGGCCGGGCGAGGCCGAGGCTTCCGGACAGCTGCCGACGGAGGTCCTGGACCGTGTGCCGCCGATCGACGACGCCCTGTCCGGCCTGAGCCCCGGGGCTGGCCCCTTCCCCGCGGACGAGCTGCGCGACCTCACCGATGTCCTGCCGCCCCACCTGACACACGGTGGCCAGGCACTCGTGCTGCCGCTCTCCGGGAGCGGCGTCTCGGCCGGGGCGCTGCTCCTGATCCGCGTTCCGGAGCGGCAGGGCTTCGCCGGTCCTGACATCGACCTGGCGCGGCAGTACGCCGCCCGAGCCGGACTCGCGCTCGCCACCGCCGACCTCTACTCCCAGCAGGCGCAGACCACCGCCGTCCTCCGGGCGAACCTGGAGCCCCGTCCGCTGCCCGCCGTCGACGGCGTCGGCCTGGGTGCCGCCTACCGGCCCTCCGCCCAGGCCCTCCGCATCAGCGGCGACTTCTACGACGTGGCGCCGCGCCCCGACGGAGGAGTGTCGTTCTTCTTCGGAGACGTGTGCGGCAAGGGCGCGGAGGCCGCGGTGCTCGCCGGCCTGGTCCAGCAGAGCCTGCGCACTCTCGCACTGACGGACACCGCCCCCGTACGGGACCTCCACCTGCTCAACGACGTGCTCCTCGGCGACGAGAGCCGCTTCACGACGCTCGTCACTGGCACCGCCCGCCCCGCCCCGGATCACGGCCTGACGGTGGTGACCGCGGGCGGCGGGCACCTCCCCCCACTGATCCTGCGCCGCGACGGCCGCGTCGAAGAGGTCACGATCGACGGCACGGTGGTCGGCATCCTGCCCGACCCGTCCTTCGACCTGACCACCTCCCGGCTCGCCCCGGGTGAGCTGATGCTGCTCTACAGCGACGGCGTCACCGAGGCCCGCGGCGGACCGAGCGGCTACGCGCTGTACGGCGACGAACGGCTGGCCCGCGCCCTGGCCGAGTGCCAGGGCATGCCGGCCGGTGCGGTCGCCGAGCGGGTCGAGCTCCTCAGCGCCCAGTGGCTGGGCGGCCGCCCCCACGACGACATCGCCGTACTGGCCCTCCAGGCCCCGCCACGGCCCCACCCGGCACAGGACGTCCCGTGAGCCCCGCGATCACCGACGACGACCGAGCCGCCTTCGAGCGCCACGTGACGCGCGGCGACGAGTCCGCCGCCGCCGGTCTGGCCGTGCGCCTGGTGGAGGAGGGCGTGAGCGCCGAGGACGTGCTGCTCGACCTGGTGGGGCCCGCGCAGGTGGCGGTCGGCGCCCGGTGGGCGGCCGGCGAATGGACGGTGGCCCAGGAGCACGCCGCCACCCACGTCAGCGAGCAGGCGGTCGCGGCCGTGAGCGCCGTCACCGCGGCCGTCGCCGACAGCCCTCGCGCCCATGGAACGGCGGGCGGCGTTCTGGTCGCCTGCAGCGACGGTGAATGGCACGTCCTACCGGCTCGGATCCTGTCCGAGGTCCTCCGGCTGCGCGGCCATGACGTCCGGTTCCTCGGCGGTCACGTCCCCGAGGCCCGGCTGGTCTCCGAACTCCACCAGACCGGACCCGACCTGGTGGCCCTGTCGTGCACCCTCCCCATGCGCCTCCCGCTCGCGCACCGCCTGATCCAGGCTTGTCGACCGGTGGGCGTCCCCGTCCTCGCAGGCGGAGCCGGATTCGGTCCCGACGGCGCCTGGGCCCGCGCCCTGGGAGCGGACCTCTACGCCGCCGACGCCCCCACGGCCGACGAGTTGCTCCGCCGCCGGTGGCCCCCGCCGCTGACCGGCCGGCCCTCGATCGCCCCCGCCTGCGCCGAGGCGTACGCCCAGTTCGTCCGCCGCCGCTCCGAGCTCTTGCACCGCGTCGTCGCCCGCCTGCACGCGCGCCACCCCGTGCTCCGCGACCCCACCGACCAGGAGTACGACGCCACCACCGCCAACCTGAGCCATCTGCTGGACTCCCTCGCCGCGGCCGTCTTCGTCGACGACACCCGGCTGTTCACCGACTTCCTCTCCTTCGCCCTGGCCTTTCTCACCGCCCGCTCCCTCCCGTCCGACCGCCTCGTCACGGTCCTGGAGACTCTCGCCGAACTGCTGCGTGACGCACCGCTGTTCATGCGGCAACTCGATACGGGGCGGCGATGGCTGACGGAGAATGCCTGACGGCACATCAACCCGACCTCGACGTCCGACGACGACCCATCCCGGAGGGCGGGCCGCCGACCCTGGATCTCGCGCCTTTCTTCAAAAGCGCTGACACGCTCACGGCCGCCGGCATTAGAATCCCGGCCAGGGGATCCAATGGCCGGGGGGTCGGGATCCGGGGTCGTAAATGGGGGAATGGGCCACGCATGATGCGGGACAGGTCGTACCACCGATACGAAAGAATTCGCATCATCGAGGAGTGGAGCCGCACCGGCGTATTGACGGAACGCAGGCTGCTGCCCATCGAGGAGCAGTTCCGGGAGCGTCTGGACGGAACGGGAGCCCGGCTCTTCATGCCGGTGAGCCTCAGCTACTCCGACGATTCCTGGTACAACACCCAGATCTCCTACCTGTTGGAAGCCTACGATGCGCTGCCCAACCGTCCCGACATCGCCTTCGACTCGACCTGGAAAGTATTCGAATCGACGGCCACCAGGACGGCCCGGAATCTTTCGGGAAAGCCGCTCAACATCACCGAGGCCCTGAAGTACCTGAGTGAGCATGTCGCGCTGGACGGAGCGGCCCTGGACAGCCTCCTCGGTGAGCTCCCCGTTCAGACCTGCGAGTACCTCTTCAAGAAGATCGTCACCCATGTGTCAGGTGAGAACGGGAGAAAGACCAGAGGAAGGCTGACGGGAGGCAACGACCGCAATGATGCGACCGGCGAGAGGATCAAGGATTTCCTCACGCTCGTCGAAGGGAAGTACCTTCCGGCAGCCGACCTGGATGCCAATCGAAAAGGCGCCATGCTGCTCCGCCGGGCGCTCGCCGGTGAAACGCTGAGCATCGACGGAACCGAGGTGGCGCTTCCCGAGAAGGCTCGTCTGCGCATTCTCATGAGCGGTCTTCTCTACACCGCGAGGAACGAGCGCACGCACGGCGAAGCGTTTTCGCCCTTCTACAGCAGCGCGGCGACCCTCAGGACGTACACGCACCCGCACTACCTGTTCCTGTCGACCTATGCGTTGGTCCACCTCATGTGGTCCCGTAGCGGCGAGCCGTTCAGCCCACCGGAAAAGACCGTGGAGCAAAACGTCATCGACAACTTCAGCGAGGCAAGGGAACTGTACGGCCGGCACTGGACACGTTGACATCCCGCGCCCGCCGCCCCGCTCTCACCGTCGACCGGATTCGGGAACGACGGCCTCGCCCCCCTGGTTTACGGCGTGCAGGACGGCGGCATGCAGCGTTTCCAGCCTGCCCGGCTCCAGGGGAGCCGGGCTGCCGGTGAGCGTGTACCACTCCTCGGCGCCGGTGTACTGGATGCGCACCGCCGCTAGGCCGTCGGGCTGGAGGATGGTGGCGACGGTGAGGTCGCCCGTGATGACGCCGACCTCGTCGGTCATCGCTCCGCCCGGCCCGGCGGTCGCCGTGCCGACGCATCGCCGAGGTGCTTCGGGCATCAGGCGCAGGTGTCGAGCATCGTGACGAGCTTGTCCGCCTCCGGCCGCGTCACCGACAGGGCGTAGAGGTGTTTGACGTCGGTCCATGCACGCGCGTAGGTGCACCAGTAGTCGCGGTTCGGCGGACTCCACTGGTCGGGCGACTGATCGCCCTTGCTCCTGTTGGAGCCGGCGGACACGGCGATGAGCTGCGCATGCTGCAGATCGTTGGCGAACTCCGTGCGCCGGGCCGTCGTCCAGCTGTCCGCCCCCGACCGCCACGCGTTGGCCAAGGGCACCATGTGGTCGATGTCCACCTGCGACGCCGAGGTCAGGGTCCGGTTGTCGTAATGGCTGTGCCAGGTGCCGGATACGGCCCGGCACTGGGCGTCCCGCGTGACGTTCTGACCGTCCCGCTTCAGCACGGTCTCCCGGGTGTCGCAGTAGTTGCCCTGCTGGATCCAGTGGGGGAACTTCGCCCGCGAGTAGCCGTCCATCGAGTGCGGTGGCTCGACGGTCAGGTCCGCGAGCTCGGAGCGGGCGACATCCGCCGACGGCGGTTCGGGCATCTCGACGGGCGCCGAGGCCGCCGGAGTGGAGGTGACCGGGCCGAGAACTGAGGCCAGAGCGAGAGCGACGACAGCACACAGCCGCCGGGCGCGAGTGGGGATCATGCGTCAGGAATATCCGACATTCTGCCCGGAACGGGGCACCGTGCTCCAGGTGGCGGCGTGTCACCCAGGGCGGCGCCGGGGCCCGAGCGCGATGTCTTGCGGCGCTCGGCCGGAAAATGCCGGGCGGACGGATCGTGGCGGGCGGCACTCTGGAGCCATGACGCGCTGGAAGCTCTACGGCAACTGGAAGGCCGATCTCGCCGGTCTCACCGTCGAGCAGCTACGCGAGCGCAGAGCCATCGCGGCCCGGCGCGCCCAGGACGCCGTGGCGCGGCGCGCGGGCCGCAACCCCAAGGCTGCAACCCCAAGGCCGCCCGCGATTGGCGCGAGAAGCTGCGCGCAGTCGAGGACGAACTCCTGAAACGCGGAGTCGAAGGCACGTAGTCACGAGCAAGGTCGTCCAGGCGGCCCACAGCCCGCTCTCGCCAACTGGTCGACATTGGAGCCTTCATGATCGTCAGTCAACTCGTGAATTCAATGGCACCCGCCCTCGGGTGTCGTTAAGGTGAGGGCGCTTGCTGCGGTGGCTGTCTGCTGCCGCTGAAGCCCTATGGAGAACAGGAGGTGTGACCAATGGCTGTCTCTGTGAAGGGCGTTGCCCGCAACCAGACGTTCGTTCGCTCCACCTCCGCGGTGTCCGGCTGACCACTGCAGTCTCTGCGCGCCCGTGAGCGCGCCGCCGGATCCGCCCTTGTGAAGGGCTTCTCTTGATCCTCTCTTCTCCCTCGTCTTCCTCCGTCTCGCCGCACCCGCTCGCCTCCTATGGCTGGGACGAGAGCCGGGAAGCCGAGTTTTCCCCCCACGCCGAGCAGGGCCTTCTGCCCGGCCGCGTCCTACGCGTCGACCGCGGACTCTGTGACGTCGTCACGCCGTACGGCACCGTGCGCGCCGACACCGAGTACGTCGCTCCCCGGGATCCGATGATGGCCGTGTGCACAGGGGACTGGGTCGCGGTCGATGCCGAGGGCAGCGGCCGGCGGTATGTACGGACGCTGCTGCCGCGGCGCACCGCGTTCGTGCGGTCGGCGTCGTCCAAGCACTCCAAGGGCCAGGTGCTGGCCACGAACATCGATCACGTCATCATCTGCGTCTCGCTCGCTGCCGAACTCGACCTCGCACGCATCGAGCGGTTCCTGGCGCTCGCCATGTCCTGCTCGAACGGCGAGGCACTGCTCAACGGCACGACCGACTCCCAGGAGTCAGGGGTGCAGCCCCTCGTCGTGCTGACCAAGGCGGATCTCGTACCGGATGCGGTGACGCTGTCGCATCTCCTCCAGGACGTGGAGACCGCGGCGCCCGGGGTGCCGGCGCTGCCGGTCAGCGCGCAGACCGGGAACGGACTCGACGTCCTTGCCGCGGTCGCCTCCGGGGGGACCTCGGTGTTGCTCGGGCAGTCCGGCGCCGGCAAGTCGACGCTCGCGAACGCGATGGTCGGGGAGGACGTCATGGATGTGCAGGCCACCCGTGACGTGGACGGCAAGGGGCGTCATACGACGACCACGCGCAACCTGCTCGTCCTTCCGGGCGGGGGCGTCCTGATCGACACCCCCGGGCTCCGGGGCGTCGGCCTCTACGACGCCGAAAGCGGGGTCGGCCAGGTGTTCTCGGAGATCGAGGAGCTGGCAGGGCGCTGCCGCTTCCACGACTGCGGGCACGAAAGCGAGCCGGGTTGCGCGGTGCTCGCCGCGATCGACTCCGGGGAGCTGGCCGAGCGGCGTCTGGAGAGCTACCGCAAGCTCAAGCGTGAGAACCAGTGGATCGTCGCCAAGACCGATGTGCGGGTGCAGGCGGAGCTCCGGCAGGACTGGAAGCGCAAGAAGGCGCAGGGTCAGGCCGTCATGGAGGCGAAGCGGGGGCGTTGGCGTTAGCGACGCGCCGGCCTCGCAATGACCGCTCCGGGGAGCTGCCCAAGCTCCCCGGACGGACCGGGATCCGTCGTCCGACGCCGCCACGGCGGTGGCCGGGGCGGCGGTGGCCGGGGCGGTAGAGGTCGGCGCGGGACGTCAACTCACATCGATGCCGTACTCCTGGACCAGTTCCTCCAAGCCTCCTTGGTAGCCCTTGCCTCCGGTGACGAACTCCCAGCCAAGCCCCAGAACTCTCCGCGGGCTGAGGCCAGGAGGGGGCCGGTTGCTCAAGCCTTGGCATTACGGAGGCAGCGGAACATGCCGCACCGGAGCCATCGGGGGGGGAGGGTTGGAACGGTGCCGAAGGCTCGTCGACTCCCGTACCCGGGCCCGACCGGTAGCCGGCGATTCGCGAGTGGGGCGGGCGGAATGCGGGCCGCTGCACTGTGTGCTGCGACGTCGCCAAGGACCGGACAGGCCCCGCCCCCCTACGTGCCGTATGCGCGCCCGCGAAGGCGGAAGCCCTGCCGCGCGCTGGGGCGGCAGGCTTCCGGCCTGCTGTTTTGCTGTGCCCCCGGCAGGATTCGAACCTGCGACACCCGCTTTAGGAGAGCGGTGCTCTATCCCCTGAGCTACGGAGGCGGGGATCTGTCGGAAAACGTGTCGGAAAATCGGTCGAGGTAGACACGATGATCCAGAGCGGCTTGCCAACAGCGAGCGGAGGCCTGGCTGTGAAGCCGGGCCACCGCGGCCAGTGTAGCGGGTGGTGCTTGATCCGCATTCGGCTCTATGGCACCTGGCGCTCCCAGGCGTGGGCGGCAGGGGGCAGAACACGGCGGTATGAAGCCGATCAAGACACAGGGCCGGAGTTGCTGAGCAAGGTGCCTCGCTCGTGGGCCCTGGATGGCCTGCCGTTCGACGTCGTTGGACGGTATCTCGACGAGTCCGGGGATGAGCTTCGCGCTCGTGCTGCTACCGCACCGGAGCAACCGTCGCATGGGTGCAGCCTCGGGCCTCCGAGGGGACGGTAGGCGTCGAGGCGGCAAGAGAATGCTCTCGCCCTCGGGGCCATGCTTCACACCTCGTCGATCTAGGGCATCGACGAAGCGCGGTAGGCCGTACCACCCGCCATCCTGGCCGAGCCGGCGGTAAACCGTATGCTCGTACCTTCTCCGCAGATTTCAACGCGAATTTTGGAGTCACGAGTGCGCTCCATTTCGACGTTGTGCGTGGGCGCGTACAGCCAGCCGACGATATCGAGATCCTGCAGGTCGACGAATGTTAGGTAAAAGCCAAAGTTGTCAAACTTTTTCTCTCCCCATTCTGGAATCTGCTTGTCCGGGAGGCGCTGGAGGTTGACCCCAAGTGTGAGCTGCGTTCCCCGTTCATCGATCTGCATGGAGGGAAGATCGCAGTAACTCAGGTCGGGTGATGATTCAAAGAATCGGGTGGCGAGTTCAGAATTCTCCAGAAATCCGATCCAATTATTCTTAGAATCTTTCATAATATACCTCTGCTTCGGCGCCGGGGACGGAGTCGTACTTCAGTCTGTCCATTCTCCCGACGTAGTAATGCTTTTCTCGATCAGGCCCTTCAGCGGGAGCCCGAAAGGCGCTGATTCTTCCCACCGTCAGGGAGTCGCTGCTGGTGAACGACAGGTTGGTTTGACCGCTCAGGACATCCACTTTGATGCGCCGCTTCTCAAGGGGATCCATTTGTACATCTGCCACCACTGGTGGTTCCCACCGACGCATTGAGAAGTCTTCGACGGCCAGGAATCGTACATGGCACTGAAGGCGGTCACATCCTTGATCCGTCCACTCAGGCAGTGGACGGTCAGGGAATGCGGGCAGGTCCAATCGAAGGATGATTGTGGGCCCGTGCTGACTGAGGTGAATGGACCTCAATGTGACTTGGGCAAGCGGAGGGATTTTTGAATAATGCTCGCGCAGCTTATCCGTAGAGCTGAGGAGGTCTTCCCAGTTTTGGATCATATGGATAGTGTTCCTCGCATCCGTCGTAGACGCCGTTCCGGCGCGATTCAGGAGTATCTGCAGGCCTGATGTGCACATGCGGGGGCTGATAACCCTCTTCGCCTGGATTCCGATGCCCCGTATAATGATCCTGGAATACTACCTCGTCGCCCCGATCAGTGAGATGTAGCTCCGCTGGGAACATGATCGGATTGTAGTCGTCATCAAGAATCTGCTTATTTCCCTGCCAGGGCGGGGTAGTATATGGGTCCAGCCACGCGTCGTAGGGCTCTGCCCCTTCAGGGATACCGGCATCACGGAATGCCTTTCGCCTGGCCTCCTCAAAGCTGCGCTCCTCGTCCGGACACTCAAGACCCAGAGGGTCGGCCCACGAAAGCGGGTTGATTACGTATGCGTAATGATTGGGCGCAGGAGCAAGACCGAGCGGATCCGGACTCAGGTATGAAGCGGTTTCGGGTGAGTAATAGCGGAAATAATTGTATCTCAGTCCGGACTCGTCGTCATGGTACTGGCCTGGAAAGCGCAGCGGGCAATCCACCTCGCCGCCAGCCGGAGAGAGCGTTGCTCCCCAAACGGTCGTGCGGTGGTGCCAGGCTGTTCGTCCATCGCGAGTGACCAATTCGCTGGGTGTGCCAACCAGGTCGGTGACAACTGCGTAGAAGCGGGTGTCGTAATCCGCCTGGGTGACGGTCTGCGCGATGGGCTTCCTGGCGCGGGCAAGGTAGTCCCACGTAGTCACCTGGCCGGTTGTATCGACCTGTTCCACCAGGGTTGTGCCATCCCAGGTGAAGGAGGTCTGCTCGACCACCGTCAACCCATCGGGCGAGAGACGCTGCTTTCTGGTGCGTCGGCCCAAGGGGTCGTACTGATAGCGCCAACGACTGCCGTCCGGAGTCGTCAGACCGGTCAATTGGTCGTCAGCGCTCCACGTGTACGTCCAAATCCGTGTTTGCCCGTTGAGCAACCGACGGGTGTGCCTGACGACGCGCCCCTCCGCGTCATGTTCATAGGTGTTGCGGCCGGCACGTTGGACGAGCGTCCCCGTGTACTGGCGGTCGCCATTTGCTTCGCTACCAGTGGGGGTGGTCGAGTGGATGAGGTTTCCTGCAGCGTCGTACGCGTAGGTTTCCTTCCACCCGTCGGCATGTACGCCGGTTATTCGACCGGTGTCGTCAAGCTCGTATGCGCGGTGGACGCCTCCGTCGTTGACGGAGGTCACATGGCCGTCTGCACGGTGGGTGTAGGTGCGGTGCAGCAGTTCTTCGCCGTCGGCGGCAGTGATCACCTGGGCGCTGAGATGGCCCGTCGCGTCCCAGTCATGGGCCAGTTCGAGTCCCGGCCCGAGGGATCGCTTGATCTCACGGCCTGCTGGGTCGTAGGTGAAGGAGATACTGCCCGCCGCTGAAGTCAGCTTCGTGGGACGGGCGCGGGCGTCATACGTCCACTCGGACACCGCCCCACCAGGTGTCCGACGCGCGACGCGGTGGCCGAGCAGGTTGTATGCGTATGTGGTGGTGCGGCCGTCGGAGGTGCCCGCGAGAGTGCGGCCAAGGGCATCCCGCTCGAAGCTTATGCGCGCATCCGGGTTCTCGGCGTGGGTGAGTCGACCCGCTGCGTCGTAGGAGAAGGTAGTGCGCGCTCCGGAGTCCAGAAGCCTTTCGCGAACACGGCCGAGCGAATCACGGTGGTATTCCACGGACTGGCCCATGCCGTTGACGCGTGACGTGAGTTGTCCAGCTGCGTCATGACGGTACCCAAGAGACCGGCCATTGAAGTCGGTCTCGGCGATGAGGCGACCCGCCGGATCGTACTCGTAACTCCACGTGCCCCCGTGCGGAGTAGTGACTCCGATGAGCCGTAGCTCCGTGTCATAGGTGAACTCATGGCGAACACCATCCGGCCCGGTGCGGGCCGCGGTGAGATTGAGCTGTGTGGATTCGAATCTGGTCTCACCGCCCAACGCATTCCGGTGGGTAAGGAGATTTCCTTCAGCATCCCAGGTCCAGTATTCACTGGTGCCGTCAGGCGAGGTGCGAGACTTGAGTTTTCCTTCCTCAGTCCACTCCATGCGTGTGGTGTTGCCGAGGTGATCGGTGACGGCGGATACTCGGCCAAAGGAGTCACGAGTGCAACGGGTGGTGCCTCCGAGCGGATCGGTGCTGCTGAGGAGGAGACCGGCTGCATTAGTGGTGACCGTTGTTCTGTTGCCAAGCGCGTCACTTACGGCAGTAAGGTGACCGTACTCATCATAAGAATAAGTAGTCGTCGCGCCGACTGGGTCAATGATTTGCGTTCGATTCCCTCGATGGTCATATGCGTATTTCCAAGTGGCTCCATCGGGAGCGACGCTGACCAGTATTTTTCGGAAATCGTTGAATGTGGCGGTTGCGCGTGTTCCGTCTGCGCGCGTGACGGCAGCAACGTTGCCGTCAACGTCATGCTCGTAGCGGAGGGTGCGGCCCAGCGGGTCGGTGCGGCAAACCAGCCGGTCATACCGGTCCCACTCGGATATGGTGGAATTTCCGAGTGGGTCGGTCTCCCGGATTACTTGACCGAATTCATTGTACTCGTACGTCGTGCTGCACCCGAGAGAATCAGTATAGATCGTTGTCCGCTGCGCGTCATTGTAGGTGAGCGAGCAGGACAAGAATCCGTCCGGACCGATACCACGACTTACGCGCCCACGGCGATCATGGACGAAGCGGTACCCGAAGTCCTTACGGTCGGTCCAGGAAGTGACTCTTCCCTCGTCGTCGTAGGTGAACCGAAATGGCCGCTCAGAAGACCTGTATACCTCGGTGAGATTTCCCGATGGATCGTAGGCGAAGCGCATCAGCGGGGTGCCGGCGCTCGGATCGTCAGCATCCACTAGGTGAAGGGCTGTGATGCGATCATTTCGAGTGGTTACTCCGACTCGGTATCCGCCACTGTGCCTGATCTCGTGCGGCTCGCCGTTATCGCGCCTCAGTAGATCTACGCGTTGGCCGTTGCAGTTCTCCAGTGACCTCAGAGGTAGTTGGTAGGCCGGTCCGACAGCAGACCAACTCTGTTCAGGAGCCACGAAGAGGCGACATATACCGGTCACCGGATCAGTGATCTTAAAGCGGTTCTTCTGGACGATGTCCCACTCAAGAGGCCAGCGCGGCCCTTCCAACGGGAAGACTTCGCCGCCGGGTTCGGGAACGGGGTAGACGAGGAGCATCCCGTCCTCGGACGCGAACACCGCACCGTCCTCATCAATCTCCAGACGCTCGTCAAGAGTTGAGGCCCAAGACCGGCCGAACCAATGGCCTGATCGGTATGAAGACAGATGCGTCCGACGCAGTATGAGAGACAACTGGCCGAGAAGGGCTACGTCCAGCTGGCTCATCACCATCTCACCGGTGACCATGTCGATCGGATCGCCATTTACGCAACGACCATGGGTCGGGGTGGCGTGGTCGCGGGGCTCTCCCGCGCCCTTGCGCAGCGAAACGGGGCGAGAATGTTCACGGCCTTTGGCGGGCTCCTTGCTGCCCACCGCCTGCCTGAGCCCGCCGCCAGGGCTTTTGGGGTCGTTCTTGCCGTCCTTGCCGATGCCTTTGAAGTGGTCGGCCAGGCCCTTGTCGTTGTCGTGGTGGTTCTTGGCCATCTGTTTGACGCCGCGGGTCATGTTGTCGTCGAGGTGTTTGGCGGTCTTCTTGACACCGTCCTCGATGCCTTCGATGACCTTGTCGAGCATCGTGTTCGCCGCGTCAGCGATGGCGTCCTTGCCGCGGGTGCGGCCGTGGTGGCTCTTGGCCCGGCCGATTTTGTTGCCGGCCTTGTTGCGGAACGTGCCGCCCGCGCTCTGCAAGCCGGTGACGGCCTTGTCGTGCTCCTCCTTGTCGAAGCTGAACCCGCCACCGCCATCGGCACTGCTGCTGCCGCCCCCGCCGCTGCTGCTCGAGCCGCCACCGCCACCACGGCGGCCTCCTGCGCTGAGCAGCTCCATCGGGTTCTCGGCCGCCGACTTCGCGGAGTCCTTCGCGTCCTGGACCCCCTGGCCGAAGCCCTCCCTACCCGCCTTCGCGGTCTGCCCCAGGTCCACGCCGTCCTGGACACCCAGAGCATTGGCGCCGAGCTGGACGACCAGATCGCCGACCATCGCGCCGAGGGCCTCCTCGACGGGAGTGAGCGCCATGCTGATGACCTGTTCGGCAACTGCCTGACAAGCTTCCTTGAACAGGCGCTTGACGATTACGCGGGTGGCCTGGGTCGCGGCCAGCGCGCCGACTTCGGACAGGCCGAGGGTGAAGGGAGCAGCGGCCTGCGCAGCGATCACTTCTGCTGCGAGGATGCCGAGTTGGACGAGAGCGCCGATTTTGGCGCCCTCGATCAGGACCGCGACCCCGTCCATGGCGGTGGCCGCCATCCGCCCGCAGTCGGCAAGCCCCTGGAGGTGCTTGCCGTTGATCTTGCCCCAGTGCGCGTTCAGCGCCTCGATCGCCAGCGAGCCGCCCGCCGAACCCACCAGGCCCTGGACGGCGGTGTGCGCTTCGTTCCTGCCTTCGTCGATGTCGGCGGCGAACTCCCGCATGGCCGTTGCCATCTCGCGGTAGTCGTCCTCATCCACATTCGGCCACGACACACCAATGATGTCGAGTACCTCATCCGCCCACCCGGGCAGCACAACACCCACGAGAAAAACGCCCCCGTCAACAACATGTAGAAGTCTCTGGTGGGACGCTCTCACCTGGAGAAACGAATCATCAAGTTGCATTCGAGCCGTGTCACGCGCGAAACCGCTTCGCAGGTCGCGCTCGCGAGCCGAGGGGCGGTGTTCCGATATCAATTGCGCTGTATGCGGCCCTCGTTCAGTTGGCAAGGTGCGCCCAGCGCCGTGAGCGCCATGGAGTGCTCGAAGCCCTTCGGCTCAGGGGCTGAGGGGTCGCCCGTCTGCCGCACTCCTCTTCCCGCTCAAGCTGTAAACCTGCCTATAGCGGAAGTGCGAGGCCAAGCTTCCCGGCTTCCTGAGTCGCTGAGCGATCCATTCGGAAGGCGGCTCCGGCGCCTCGGGCGAGACCTCACTGCCAGGCAAGGGGAAGCCACTACGCCACCGGTGTGCCCACCACGTGCAACCCCAACGGGCCCAAGGGTGCCGCTGGGGTTTGGTGGGCAACGCATCCCGGCAGTCGCGTGCCGGTAGGCACTTGGCCGTGCGGTTGGCGCGGGCCCGGGCGCGTCCTGCGAGCAGGGCGTGCGGGTGTCGGGTGCCGGCTCGCGGAGCTGACGAACAGCGTTCCGGCTGACAGGGTGGGCGGAGTGTCAGCCGCCGATGTGCCAGCTGATGGTGCCGTCGGTGGTGACGAGGGTGAGGAGGATGGCCAGGTCGATGGCGCCGAGGGTCATGCCCAGGATGGCGCGGCCGCGGCGGTTGGTGTGGTGGGCAAGGGCGAGGCCGCCGAAGATCAGGGCGCAGGGGCCCAGGACGATGTTGCCCACCAGGGTGCCGAGGAGGCCGAAGATGAAGGAGGCCACGGCCATGCCGTCGGCGCGTGAGCGGGACGGCTGCGCGGCGGTGGTCTGCTGCGCGGCCCGGTCCTGTGCGGCGTCGGTCGTGGGGTCCTCGGCCGGAGCCTGCGCGAGGTCCTGAGCCGGGTCCTGTGCGCGGTCCTTCGCCGGGGCCTTCGGGGTGGCCGGTGTGGTTGTCGGCTCTTGGGTGCCCGTGGTGCCCGTGGTGCCCGTGGCGTCGCGCTCGGCGTGGGGCTTGGTGAGGGTGTTCATCGGGTGGTCCCTCCAACCTTGTGGCGGTGTTCGCGGATGGCGAAGATCAGCAGCCAGCCGGCGATGGCGGCGGCCGCGGCGAGGGCTACGGGGACCGGGAGGTGTGCCGCGGTGCCCAGCAGTACCCCCAGTAGGAGCAGGGCTGCGACGAGGAAGAGCATGATCTGCCTTTCCAATTCAGAGGACAGTTGTTCACTCAGTTATCGAGTCTACGGCCGCCCACGAGTGGATGTGGTCGGAGAACGGTTGTTTACTGGATGACATGAGTCACACCCTTGGGGTCCGGCAGGCCCAGAAGCAGAAAACCCGTCAGGCGCTGCTCGACGCGGCGCTCGGCCTGTTGGAGGAACAGAGCCTGAGCAGCCTGGGGTTGCGGGAGGTCACGCGCATGGTGGGCATCGCCCCGACGGCGTTCTACCGGCACTTCCGGGATCTCGGTGAGCTGGGAGTCGCGCTGGTCGAGGAGGCGTTGGGCAGTCTGCATGTGATGGTGCGCGCGATCCTCGCCGAGCAGGCGGCGGCCGAGGAGCGGATAGACCGTACGGTCGCGGTCGTGGAGCGGCATGTGCGTGAACACCCTGCTCATGTGCGGTTCGTGGCGCGCGAGCGGCACGGCGGGGTGCGGGCGGTCCGGCTGGCCATCGCGGACGAACTGGAGCGGTTCGCGGCCGAGGTGGCGGCCGCGCTCAAGACGCAGCCGGTGTCGGAAGGGTGGACCGATGAGGACATCCGGATGCTGGCCGAGCTGTATGTGGACCGGCTGGTGACGACGGCAGCGGAGCTGCTCGACGCCGAGGACGCCGCGGCACTCGCCGCCGCCGCTGAAGGGGCGGAAGCGAAGGAAGGGGCCGCCGAGCCCGATGGGACCGAGAGGGAGGAGGGCGGTGCGGAGGCTCGTGTGGGCCGCGACGGCGCGCCTGTGACGGTCGAGGGGCAGCGCGAGCGTGTCGTACGGGTCGCGCGTCAACAGCTGCGGTTGATCAGTATCGGTCGCCGCCACTGGCGGGAGCAGGGGCGGGAGCGGCACGACGAGGGGGAGTGAGCTGCCGGCCTATGTGCGGGCCGGGGTTACGCGTATGCGGTAGGTGCCGTCGGGGTTTTCGGTGAGGACGGAGACGGCTGCGCCGCTCTTGGGGTCGCTGTAGGTGGTGCCGGGGCGGAACGTGGCATCGGTCAGCTCGGCGTTGACGTACTTGTCCTTGGCGAAGCAGCCGCCGCTGTGCGGTGTGGCGTCCACGACGCGCAGGGGGCCCCGGCCGGAGGCGACGTGGGCGGCGACGCGGTAGACGAGGACGCCGGGTCGGCAGACCGACGGGTCGAGGGGGCCGCGGGTGCGGGCCTCGACGACGAGGGCGGTGCGCGGGGAGGTCGGTATCACGACGATCTTGGTGCCACCGCGGGCGGGCGTCGGCGTCAGGACGTGCTCGGTGGGCGTGCCGTGCCGCGGGGCGCAGCGCACCTGGCCGGCGGAGAGCCAGCCGAGCTTCCACTTGTGCCAGCCGAGGAAGTCGTTGGTCGGTCCCCAGTCCTCGTCCATCGGATCCCAGTGGCCGACCGCAGGCGAGGAGCTGCGGCCCTCGGTGTAGTAGAGGTCGGGGAGCCCGAAGGAGTGCGCGTTCTCGTGGTTGAGGACGCGGAAGGCGCTGTCACCGGTCTGCCGGCTCCAGATGAAGGACGCGTTCCGGAACGGCACGCCGTCGGCCGTCCGCAGGCCCATGTCGCCGCCGCTGAAGGTGACCGAGAGGACCGTACGGGTCGCGGGCGGGCCCGCGTCGGGCGCGGCGAGGACGTTGATGATGTCGTAGTCGCGGAAGTCGACGGAGCGGTCGACGGCGCGCACGATCTCCCGGGAAAGGGCGTGATAGCCGGTGTCGGACGCCGGGTCGAAGGTGCCGCCGCGGGTGATGCGGTAGGCCGCGAGGGGCCGTGCCATCCGGATCCACTTCAGCAGCGGCTTGGGCCGGTAGTCGAGCTTCCCGTAGGAGCTGGCGCGGAAGTAGTCCGTCGCGGCCGGGAAGAACTCGGCGAAGCGGGCGGCGGGGGATATCTCGGCGCGGGCGTCCGGGAAGTCGATGAAGAGGGTGAGCGCCTTCACCGTGCCGTGCGAGCGGGCGTAGCCGGTGGGGGTGGAGGAGGCTTCGGCGACGTTGTTCTGGATGCCGCGTAGTGCGCACGGCCGGGTGGGCTGCGTACCGACCTCCGGGGGTTTGGCCGCGGCGTTGGGTGGCGAGCCCAGCGCTATGGCGGCGGCCGCGGTGGCCGCGCCGGCGGCCAAGGCCGCGGATATCTTCTGCATCATGCTGATCACCCTGTGTCGCCGGGTGACTGCTCGCGCGCGGGGTTACGTCATCTGGAGTCACGAGGCCGTGCCCGGAGGTCATGGGGAAGGCGGCGGCGCGGGGGGAGAGGCGGCCCGGGCAGGCGGGGCCGAGGGGGCGGCGGCGCTCCAGGTGTCGGGCCGGCGGCGGACGAGGGGGTAGCAGGCCAGGCCGATCACCACGGACGCGAAGTGGCCGACGTCGGTGAAGGAGGGGTGTCCGGTGGCCAGCGGGGCGGTGTAGAGGGCGAGGATCCCGGCGGCGTAGAGGTGGCTCCAAGGGCGGGGGAGACGGTAGGTGAGGACGGCGATGATCCCTGCGAGGGCGTAACTGACCCCTACGTCCAGGGTGTTGACGGCGGAGCGCGGGGCCAGGCCGGCGTCGATGGCGAGTGCCAGCACGCCCTCGCTGAGGTAGGTCGCGCCGATGTGGGCGGTGCCCAGGACGGCCAGCCAGCGTTTGGTGCCGAGCCAGCGCTCGGCGGGGACGTGGAAGACCTGGTAAAGGACGAAGTAGCGCGGCCAGTCGCCGCCGTCGAGCCAGAGCGCGCTGGTGAGCAGCACCCGGCCGGGCGAGAGCAGCAGATTGTGGATGTTGGTCGAGCGGTGCTGCAGGAAGCCTTCGGCGAAGCCCGGGGCCTGCTGGTTCATGACCGCAGAGGTCGCGAGCAGGATCACGAGCCAGGCGTGGGCGCCGGGCGCCCGGCGGACGTATGCCACGGGGCCGGACAACAGGGCCGAGGGCCAGGAGTGTGGCGCCTCGGCGGGGCTGCGGGAGGTCCGGGTGCGTGCTCGGAAAGCG
Organism: Streptomyces sp. NPDC048248; assembly: GCF_043201875.1. Classification (NCBI taxonomy): domain Bacteria; kingdom Bacillati; phylum Actinomycetota; class Actinomycetes; order Kitasatosporales; family Streptomycetaceae; genus Streptomyces; species Streptomyces sp. NPDC048248. The sequence goes on along the minus strand of NZ_JBICZL010000004.1, from coordinate 238,833 downwards.
GTCCTGAGGGTGGTCCAGGCGGTGCGAGGGGTGGCGAGCCGGGGCCTTCGGCGCATACGGGATAAATTAGCAACGTCCGCGCGGGAGGGGTGTGGGGGGTACGGCTCGACGGGTGAGGGGCCTCGGGCGCGGCCGCCGGGTGCGTTCAGGTGTGGCCGTCGGGTGCGGTCGGCCGTGGGTGATACCTACGGGTGACGGCTGGAGGCGACGCTTGCCGGCGGCCCCTGGCAGGCATCGCGTACGGGCGGCGGTTGCGAGCACTGTGGACGTGCAGTGCCGTACAGGTGCCGTGCACGCGGTGCGTTCAGGTTCAGCTCGCGGGCACATATATGTGACGCAGGTCACATATGCTCGCGAAATATCCGGGGAGGGTCTCCCCGTTTAACGAGACGTCGGTGCGAAACGGGGAACAGGTCCCCGGTTCGTTCCGGTGTCGTGGCGGCCGTCCCGCCGACCGCGACCGACCGTCTTGACCCGCGCGGTCCGCCGTAAGGCCCAAGACGCCCGAGAAGTGAGAGGAGTGCCGCCGTGACCGCCACCGACAGTCGCACGAAGTCCCCGCAGCCGCGTCTGCGGGCCGATGCCCTGCGCAACCGGGAGCGGATCATCGCGGCCGCCCGCCAGACGATGGTCGAGTTCGGGGCCGAGGTGTCGCTCGATGAAATCGCTCGACGGGCCGGGGTCGGCAATGCGACCCTCTACCGTCACTTCCCGGATCGCCTGGAGCTGATCCATCACGTCACGCTCTCCGTCATGTCCCGCACCGCGGACTGCGCGGAGACCGCCCTTGCCGAGGAGCCCGATGCCTTTCAAGCGCTGAGGCGCTTCGTCCATGCCGCGGTGGAGGAGCGCATCGGTGCCCTGTGCCCGCTGCTCTCCGACGGTGTGGATCTCGACCATCCCGAACTCCGCGCGGCCCGCGGGCGCCTGGAGACGGCCATCGAGGCCGTCATGGGTGCCGCGCGCGACAGCGGCCAACTGCGTACCGACATCGCCGTCGGTGACCTGATGGTCGCGCTCACCCAGCTCACCCGCCCGCTGCCGGGCAGTGGCTGTATCGACTTCGACAAGTTCGTGCACCGGCATCTGCAGCTGTTCCTGGACGGCCTGCTGGCGCCCGCGCGCTCCGAACTCCCCGGCGCCGCGGCCACCCTGGAAGACCTCAGGCACCGGTCATGAGCTGAACCCCGGCTCTTCCGCCCGCCTGCCCAACAGGCCGTCGCTCGCGCTGCTTCGGCCGCCCGGCCGTCCCCGGCCCCCGGCCGTCGGCTCATCCGGTCGTACCGGCCTCACCAGACCCGAACGTCCCAACTCTCCGTCGCTCACGTCCCGTTATTCGCTCACCGCACCACTAGGTGGACCCAGCCATGCCTGAAACAGCCCCGTACGTCGATCCCCGGCGCTGGAAAGCGCTCATATTCATCGCCCTCGCGCAGCTCATGGTCGTCCTCGACGCGACCATCGTGAACATCGCGCTGCCCTCCGCCCAGGCCGACCTGGGCATCACCGACGCCAACCGGCAGTGGGTCATCACCGCCTACGCCCTCGCCTTCGGCGGTCTGCTGCTCTTCGGTGGGCGCATCGCCGACCTGTGGGGGCGCAAGCGCACCTTCATCATCGGACTGGTCGGGTTCGCCCTCGCCTCGGCGATCGGCGGCGCCGCGGCGAACCAGGGGATGCTGCTGGGCGCGCGTGCGCTGCAGGGCGTCTTCGGCGCGCTGCTGGCGCCGGCCGCGCTCTCGCTGCTCGCGGTGACCTTCACCGAGGCCAGGGAGCGCGCCAAGGCGTTCGGCATCTTCGGTGCGATCGCCGGTGGCGGCGGCGCCGTGGGGCTGATCCTCGGTGGTGTGCTGACCGAGTACATGAACTGGCGCTGGACGTTCTTCGTCAACATCCCGTTCGCCGTGGTCGCCGCGACCGGCGCGGTCCTGGTCATCCGCGAGCCCTCGGAGAGCCGTAACCCCTCCCGCCTGGACGTCCCCGGCGTCATCCTGGCCACGCTCGGTCTGGTCTCGCTGGTGTACGGGTTCACCCGCGCCGAGTCCGACGGCTGGCTGGCCGTCCCGACCCTGGGCCTGTTCGTCGCGGCCGCCGTGCTGCTGCTGGCGTTCGTGCTCGTCGAGTCCAAGGTGAAGGCGCCGCTGCTGCCGCTGCGGGTGGTCGCCGAGCGGAACCGCGCCGGCGTCTACGCCTCGCTGGGCCTGGCCATCATCGGCATGTTCGGTCTGTTCCTCTTCCTGACCTACTACCTGCAGATCGTGAAGGGCTACACCCCGGTCGTCACCGGCCTGGCCTTCCTCCCGATGATCGTGGGCATGATCGTCGGCTCGACGCAGATCGGCGCCCGGCTGATGACCCGGGTCCGGCCGCGACTGCTGATGGCGCCCGGCTTCCTGACCGCCGCCCTCGGCATGCTGGTGCTGACCCGGATCGACCTGGACACGTCCTACCCGGCGCTGATCCTGCCCGGCTTCCTGCTGCTGGGGCTCGGCATGGGTACGGCCTTCATGCCGGCCATGTCGCTGGCCACGCACGGCGTCCAGCCGCGTGACGCCGGTGTCGCGTCCGCGATGGTCAACACCTCGCAGCAGGTCGGCGGGGCCATCGGTACGGCGCTGCTGAACACCATCGCGGCGAGTGCCACCACTGCGTACGCCACGTCGCACGCCGCTGGTGCGCGCTCCCTGGATCTGCTCAAGCTCCAGTCGATGGTGCACGGCTACGCCACCGCCATCTGGTGGGCCGTCGGCATTCTCGTCCTGGCGGCGGTCATCGCCTTCACCTTCATCAACACCGGCCACCAGGGCGGCAGTTCGGCCGTCGGATCCTCGGGTGACGGCGAGGCCGCGGCCGAGGGCGACGAGGTCCGGATGCCGGTCATGGCGCACTGAGTTCTTCCGCGGGACGGCGGCGCCGTGGGTGTTCCCGTACCGTCCGTCGGCCCGTGGAAACCCGGGACGCGAAAGGCGTCGGCCTCCCCGGCTCCCCTGGTACCTCCGATACGTCGGAGGCGTCAGCGGAGCCAGGGCAGGTCGGCGCCTTTCGGCTGCAGGCCGTCGGCCATCACCCGGCAGATCTCGGCGAGTTGGCCGACCTGCTCGGGGGAGAGGCGGTCGAACATGGCGGCCCGGACGGCGGCGACGTGACCGGGGGCGGCCTTTTCCAGGACCCGCAGTCCCTCGTCCGTGAGGTGGGCGTTCTGGCCCCGCTTGTCGGATGGGCAGTCCTCGCGGCGCACCCAGCCGTTCTTCTCCAGGCGGGCGATGGCGTGCGAGAGCCGGGAGCGGGTGATCTTGGCGTTCTGGGCCAGCTCGGTCATCCGCAGGCGGCGCCGCGGGGCGCGGGAGAGCTGGACGAGCAGGCCGTAATAGACGTGCGGCATCCCGGCGTCGCGTTGCAGCTGGCGGTCGAGGTGGTCCTCCAGGAGCGTGGAGGCGTGGAGGTAGGACTGCCAGGCGTACTGCTCCTCGTCGCTGAGCCAGCGGGGCTCGGCTGCGGGTTCGTTGCTCATAGCATCCATTCTCTCACCGTCCGCCCAGTTATTGAAGATTTAACAAAGGGTGGGCTATGGTGGAGGTGTTGCTTGAAGTTTCAAGCAAGCTGCCCAGCGGGGTTTCCCGCAGACACCTCGCCGAATGCGACGTTGTGGAGTTGCCATGTCCGTGATGCCGGCCCTCTACCTCAGCCACGGCGCACCGCCGCTCGCCGACGACCCGCTGTGGCCCGGGCAGCTCGCGGCCTGGGCCGCCGAGCTGCCCCGCCCCCAAGCCGTGCTCATCGTGTCCGCGCACTGGGAGGAGGCCCCGCTCGCGCTCGGCGCCACGGAGACGGTGCCGCTCGTGTACGACTTCTGGGGCTTTCCCGAGCACTACTACACCGTCCGCTACGCCGCCCCCGGCGCTCCCCGCCTCGCCGACCGCATCCGAAGGACACTGCGCACCGCCGGTACACCCGTGCAGGACATCCCCGACCGCGGGCTCGACCACGGCGCGTACGTCCCGCTGGTCGAGATGTTCCCGGCCGCCGACATCCCCGTGCTCCAGATCTCGATGCCCACCCTCGACCCGCGCCGGCTGTACGAGATCGGCCGCAAGCTGGCGCCACTGCGCGAGGAGGGGGTACTGATCGTCGGCAGCGGCTTCTTCACCCACAATCTGGCGGCGCTGCGGCACCGCGGTGACGGCCCGCCCGCCTGGTCGGCGGAGTTCGACGAGTGGGGACAGCGGGCGCTGGCGGCCCAGGACCTCGACGTGCTGTTCGACTTCGCCCACAAGGCCCCGGCCGGGCAGCTCGCCCATCCGCGCACCGAACACTTCGCGCCGCTCTTCGTGACGCTGGGAGCCGCCGACGCCCAGGGGCAGCTGGACAGCGGGCGCAGCGTGATCGACGGCTTCTGGATGGGGCTGGCCAAGCGCTCCATGCAGTTCGGGTAGGTGGTGCGGCCGGGCTGTGCGGTTCGGGTGAGGCGGTGGGTCGGCGGGGGCGTGGCCCCGCGGCCGCCTCCGTCTCACACGTCCCGGCGGATCAACTCCAGGGAGCGCAGAGCGGCCGCCAGGGCGCGGTCGTCGCCTTCCGGCGTCCATGAGGCCACGTCCAGCGCGGTGTCGGTGAACTTGATCGCGTGCTCGTCGCCGTGTGCGGTGGCCCGTGTGAAGACCTCTTCGGGATCGAGCGTCCCGGTACGCAGCGGCGGCATCGGCTCGTCGGGGGTGTAGACGGCCGTGAGCGCGGCACTCGCCGCCCAGGCCGCGCCCAGAGAGGGCGCCCACAGCTCGCGGGGGAGCGCGGGCAGGGTGCGCAGTACGGCGTTGGGGGCGGTGGCGGCGTGTACGAGCAGCACCTCGTCACCGTGTCCGTAGTCGAGATAGCGATGGGTGGCGGCCCGTACCAGCGCGGCCAGTTGGGTGCGGGCGGCGTCCGGCTCCCGCGGGGCGTCGACGGCCTCGGCGGCGGCCTGCCAGCCGTCGGTCCCGGGCAGCTGGGCCAGGCCCTTGAGGACGCCGACCTGCTGGTCGGCGACGTGCGGGAGGGCGGCCAGCGCGTCGGCGGGGGAGGCGGGGCCGGATGGCCGCAGGGTCACCGGCAGCGGCGTGTGGCGCGCGGCCCAATAGCCCAGGGCATGCGCCAACTCGGCGATCCGCGGCGCCTCCTCGCCCTCCTCCAGCAGCGTGCGGACGACGTGCCCGACGCGGATGACGGGGTGTGTCGCGGCGCCCGCGATGCCGGGCAGCAGCCGCGGCCACCACTCGGCCAGCACCTCGCGCCAGGGGTGTTCGGCGACCTGCCGCGCCATGTAGAGGGTCCAGTCGGTGACCCTGCTCGGATCTCCCATCGCCTGCTGCCAGTTGGCGTCGGTGAGGGGGGACTGCGGGCTCGGGACCGTCTCCAGCTTGGTGGTGTAGTGATCGACCCAACGGTGGACGGAGCCGGCCTGGCCGTGCCGTACCAGGGCCTCGACGGCCATCGGACCGTGATTGCTCAGGAAGCCGCGGAACTCGGGACCTGTGGTGTGCAGGCGCTCCAGGGCTTCGTCGAGGGTGCCGCTCGTCGTATCCATGATTCGAGGCTAGGGCGGCGGTCCGTCGCGGCGGAACGGTCGGCAGCCCTACGCCGGAGGTCGCATACGGTGCCACACCCGGAGCGGGTCCGGAGGGCGGTCCCAGGTGCCTTGTGTGAGCGTGGGAGGACGGTTCGGGACGCGGTTCCGAGGTAGGACGGGTTCGACCGCGGACCGCGGACTGCGGTGCGGCCGTGGGCTGCGGTCCGGTGGTCGGGCGGGCCCATTGACCTCATGAGGAGTGTGCGATGTCGCTGACTGTGGAGGAACGCGAGCGGTTCTTCGCCGAGCCGCTGGTCGCCGTGCTGTCGGTCGCGGCGGGGAGCGAGCGCGGGCCCGTGACGGCGCCGGTCTGGTACGCCTACCGGCCGGGTGACGACATCATGCTGTTCACCGGCCGAACGTCCCGTAAGGCACGTCTGATCGAGCAGGCCGGCCGCTTCACCCTGACGGTGCAGCGCACGTCGCCGTCCTACCGCTACGCCGCCGTCGAGGGGCCCGCGGCCTTCGTCGCCGTCACACCCGAGCTGGTCGAGAAGGTGGCGGGCCGCTATCTGCCGGCCGACGAGGTCCCGCGGTACGCGCGCGACGTGCTCACCCGTGGCGAGGAGCTGATCGCCATCCGCCTGCGGCCCGAGCGGTGGAACGCGGCGGACCTGGGGCCTTCCCACTGAGGGAGCCCGCGCGGGACCTGCGAGGACGCTGCCGGGTCTTCTGTGCGACCTCCTGGAGGCCGACTTCCGCTTCGGTGAGCTGTGGCTCGGGATGATGCCGGGCTCACGCAAGGCGCTCGACCTGCGCCGCGACCCCCGCTTCTCGCTGCACGCCAACCCCGGACCGGGCACGGACATGGCCGGCGGCGACGTACGGGTCTCCGGGCGGGCGGTCGAGGCGACCGACGCCGAGGTGGTCGCGCGTTACGCCGCCGCGGTGCGGCCCCCGGAACCGTTCCACCTGTTCCGGGCGGAGCTGACGGAGATGGTGCGTACGACGATCGACGATCCGTATGTGGTGCTGGAGACCTGGCGGCCCGGCACGCCATTGCGCACCGTGCGGCGGAAGAGCGATGACTCGCCGCCAGAGGTGATGTGCGCGGCGGACGGAACCGTACAGGCACCGGACCGGCGCGGGCTGTGCGCTTCTCAGGAACCGTCGGCGGTGGCCGGTGACGTACTGAAGATCAGCCTGGAGCCGCTATTTGTGGGGGCGTTGCCAATCGGCTTCCTTCCTCGAAAGGACGGCGACCCCCGCCGCAGCGATCAAGAGCAAGGCGATGGCGAGGAGCAGCGGTGCTCGCACGTCGCCGACCCGAAGGAGAAGGCCACCGCAGAACGCGCCGAATACCACCGTCAATACCGAAACCACTCCGCTGGTCACCCCCCGGCCTCTGCCACCTGCCAGTTTCGAGTCGGCGGCGACAGCGGTGAAGGTGAGCGTCGCCACGATCGTCCTCATTTCCTTGAGGTTGACCTGCCGGGTGAGAGCCGCTTGGAAGCTCATCCCGCACGCCAGGGCGGCGATCGCGGCCCAGCGTCGGGCCGACGGCACAGGCGCCCCCTCCTCCACTCCCCACAGCAGGGCGACCGCGACAACGACCAATACCACTACGACCGTTGCGCTTCCGCACAACAACCCCCTCGATGGTGCGCCAACGATTGCACGGCCCTTCCACCGGCGACACAACCGACGAGAAATGCCCCGATCGCAACAGCGGACGGGGCCACCGCCGTCCCCACTGCCGACAGGCCGAAGCCGACGAAAATGAGATTGCCGGCCATGTTGGCGACGAAGACTTTGCCCAGCACGAGGTAGCTGACTGAATCCACCAGTCCGGTGACCGTTGTCAACAGCAACAAGAGGGCGGGAAGGGGGCCGTCGGAGCCGCGAAAGAGAATCCGCAGGGGATCGACTCCCCCAGGAGGGCCGTCATCGCTGTGAACCGCTGCTACAGCCTGTCTCCCACCTGCTACTTTCGCATATGGGGACACAGCGTAACGTCGCTGCCGACGTACTCCTGATGACACGCTACCCACCGGCGGCGCCATATTCCGTGACAGTCGCTCACGCAGCATGAGACGTATGCGGGAACTCGCCAACTCGCCGAATGCAATCACTTTCTCGTGTGCAGCCGCCCGAATTCGCATCCGCTCCGCGGAGAGCTCATTCCCGCCTGAGGGAAAGAAGCATGGCTCCGCATCACCGAGCGCGTTTCTCGCTCTCCCGGGGGCCGGCCGCCGTCAGTGGGCGCCGTGCGGAGGGTGGACCCTGCGCGGACGGTGCAGACCGTGCGGTTCGCGCACCCGGTGGGCGCGGAAGAGGTACAGCGAGACGACGAACATGCAGCCGCCCATGATCAGACCCCATCCCACCGACTTCAGTACCGAGGGCCCGCTGATGCTGTAGAGCCAGCCCATCGCGCAGCCGAAGAGCGCGGCATACGCCAGCGCCCGGGTCTCCGTGAGCATCGAGGACTGGAAGTGCACCAGCACCAGCCCCAGCGCGCCGGAGACCACTGCCGCGATCAGTCCGAGCAGCGCCGCCTGGGCGCCCTTGGCGCCGCTGGTGTGGTCGATCCAGATCGTGTAGCAGCCGAAGCCGAGGGCCGCGAGGACGGGCAGCACCACCGTGGCCGGCAGGTGGCGCCCGGTGGGGGGCCGCGAAGACGTCCCGGAAGCGTTGGCCGTCGCGCCGTGTTCGGCGTCGATGGTGCCGTGGGAGCGGGCCGCACCCCTGTCGTGACGGCGAGCGTGCATTTCCATGGCGGGCTCCTCTCGATTGCCCTCCTGTCCAGGCGACACCCGGTCGTCGTCCGCGGCAACCGGAGTCAGCCCAGATCCTTCTGGTACCAGGCGACGTCCCAGTAGCGGCCGAATTTGCGGCCCACCTCCGTGTAGGTACCGATGTGCCGGAAGCCGAAGCGGGTGTGCAGGCGGACGGACGCGTCGTTCGGCAGGGCGATGCCGGCGTACGCGCGGTGGATGTCCTCGTCGGCCAGGGCTTCGAAGAGGGCCTCGTAGAGCAGGGTGCCGACGCCGCGGCCGGCGGCGCGCGGCGCGCAGTAGACGGTGACCTCCACGGAGGTCGCATAGGCCGCCTTCGGCCGGAACGCGCTGCTGGTCGCGTAACCGAGCAGGGCGCCGTTGCCCTCGGCGGCGCCACCGGTGTCGTCGCCGTTCGGCGGCCCGGGGCGTGGGCCTGTGGGTTTGCCGTCCGTCTCCTGGGCAACCAGAAGTCGATGAGGGCCGTCTTGTGGGTGGGAGGCCAGCCACGTGCGGCGCTGCTCGCAGGTGAAGGGCTCGGTGTCGAACGTGATGGGCGTCTGGCGGATGTAGTGGTTGTAGAGCTCCGTGAGGCTGCCGAGGTCCGCCGCGGTGCCCGCCCTGACCTGCACGTCCCTGCGCTCCGGCAGCATGTGACCTCCCTCGGTGAGGGGGCAGGGTACTGCATGATCACAAAAAAGGACGGCGGCAGGGGAATTCTGTCCGGATTCCAGCCGTTGTTTCCTTCGGACGGGTCACTCGGTCACCCATCGGGTTTCCCGCGCCACCGTCCCGCGACCGACTCATCGCAAAGGGAGCACACGCATGGCAACCCGTGCCGTCGCCCGTCGTCAGGCCACCAGCAGCGGTTCTGAGGGGGCCAGCAGCGTTCGCGCCGTAGGCGGGGAGATCGCCGACCGCGACCTGGTCGGCATGTATCTCGACGAGATCGCGCGCACCCCCCTGCTGGATGCCGCGAAGGAGGTCGAGCTTTCCCAGACCATCGAGGCGGGCGTCTACGCCCAGCAGATCCTGGACGGCGAGGTCACCGACGGCAATGCCGCAGGTGCCGGCCGTGAGGAGCTCGAGGCGCTGGTCGCCGAGAGCGCCAAGGCCAAGGACGTTTTCATCCGTTCCAACCTGCGGCTCGTCGTCGCGGTCGCCCGCCGCTACCCGCGCGCCGGTCTGCCCCTGCTGGATCTGATCCAGGAGGGCAACGCCGGTCTGGTGCGCGCGGTGGAGAAGTTCGACTACGCCAAGGGCTTCAAGTTCTCGACGTACGCGACGTGGTGGATCCGCCAGGCCATCACCCGCTCCATCGCCGACCAGTCCCGCACGATCCGGCTGCCCGTGCACCTCGTCGAGGAGCTGGGCCGGATCCGCCGGGTGCAGCGCGAGTTCAACCGGGAGAACGGCCGCGACCCGGAGCCCGCTGAGGTCGCCGGCGAGCTGGGCTCCACGCCCGCCCGTGTCACCGACGTCCTGGACTGGGCCCGTGACCCGGTCAGTCTCAACATGTCGGTGGACGACGACGGTGACACCCAGTTCGGCGATCTGCTGGAGGACACCTCCGCGGCCTCGCCCGAGCAGTCCGTGCTCTCGCTGCTGCGCAGTGAGGAGCTGGAGGGCCTGATCGACCGCCTCGACCACCGCACCGCCTCGATCATCAAGGCGCGCTACGGCATCGAGGACGGTCGCGAGCGCACGCTGACCGAGGTCGGCAAGCAGCACGGCCTCACCCGTGAGCGGATCCGCCAGATAGAGAAGCACGCGCTCCTCGACCTGAAGCGGATGGCCAGTGACACGGGGTTCGACGCCGCCGCGTAAGGCGGCGCGCCCGTTCGCGCCCCCGCGCGACCGAGAGCGCGAGATTCTCCGTGAGTGAGCCCCGGTGCCGGTTCAGGCGTCGGGGCTCCTTCGCGTGGGTGGTGCCTGCCCGGCGGGTGCCGCAGGTCGGCGGATCGCCCTTCGCCGGCTGCGGTCCGCGCTCCGCCGCATGCGCCTGCGGCTGACCCGAAGGCGCTACCGATGTCTGTTTGAGTCCGCGAGATGCCCGACTCTGTTTACTTCGCAGAAATGTGTGCGTAGCATCGCGCTGAAACCACAGTTTCGGGCATCGAACGGACGCAAACGCTGATGTATGCACCTGAGCGCCAGCAGGAGATTCTGCGGCTCGCCCGCGAGGGCGGGCGGGTGGACGTACTGTCCCTCGCCGAGGAGTTCCAGGTCACCGCCGAGACCGTACGGCGCGACCTGAAAGCCCTCGACCGCGCGGGGCTGGTGCGCCGTGTGCACGGCGGCGCCATCCCGGCAGGCCGACTGGACTTCGAGCCGGACCTGGCCCAGCGGGACGTCGTCGCCGCCGACGAGAAGCTGCGCATCGCACGCGCCGCGCTCGCCGAACTCCCCTGGAGTGCCAACGGTGGCTCCGGCGACGGCGCGGCGGACCCGGCGTCCGCGGCCGCTTCCGCTTCCTCCCGCTCCGGCGGCCTCTCCGGCACCGTGATCATGGACGCGGGGACCACCGCGGCCCGGCTCGCCGCCGAGATTCCGCTGGACGCCGAGCTGACCGTCGTCACCCACGGTCTGCCGGTCGCCGCCCGGCTGGCCGACCACCCGGGGCTGACCCTGCACCTGGTGGGCGGCCGTATCCGGCACCGCACGCGGGCCGCGGTCGACGACTGGGCGCTGCGCGCCTACCGCGAGATCAACGCCGACGTGCTGTTCCTCGCCACCAACGGTTTCTCCCTCGACGGCGGCCTGACCACCCCCGACCTCGCCGAGGCCGCGGTCAAGCGGGCGCTGATCGCCGCCGCCCGCAGGGTCGTCCTGCTCGCCGACTCCGCCAAGTTCGGGCAGCAGCACTTCGCCCGCTTCGGCGAGCTGTCGGACGTGGACCTGCTCATCACCGACACCGGGCTGAGCCCCGACGACGCCCTCGCCATCGAGCGCGCGGGTACGGAAGTAGTGCGCGCATGATCCTCACCGTCACCCCCAACCCCAGCCTGGACCGTACGTACGAGATCCCGGCGCTGGAGCGTGGAGCCGTGCTCCGGGCCACAGCCGACCGGATCGACCCGGGCGGCAAGGGTGTCAACGTCTCGCGGGCGGTCGCCGCGGCCGGCCACCGCACCCTCGCGGTGCTGCCATTGGGCGGCCCCGCGGGCGCGGCGCTCGCCGGGCTGCTGAGCGCCGAGGGCATCGAGGTGGCCGGTGTGCCGGTGGCGGGCCAGACCCGCTCCAACATCTCCGTCGCCGAACCGGACGGCTCCCTCACGAAGATCAACGCGACCGGACCCGAGCTGACCGCCGAGGAGTCCGAGGCCCTGCTGACGACGGTCGGTGAGCGTTCCGTGGGCGCCGACTGGATCGCCTGCTGCGGCAGCCTGCCGCGCGGACTCGCGCCCGAGTGGTACGCCGACCTGGTCGCGCGGGCCCACCGCGCCGGTGCGCGGATCGCCCTGGACACCTCAGGACCGTCGCTGACCGCCGCGCTGCGCGAGCGCCCCGACATCGTCAAGCCGAACGCCGAGGAGCTCTCCCAGGCCGTCGGCCGCCCGCTCGCCACCATCGGTGACGCGGTCAAGGCCGCGGAGGAGTTGCGCACCTCGGGCGCGCGCGCCGTACTCGCCTCGCTGGGCGCTGACGGTCAGCTGCTGGTCGACGACGACGGCGCCCACTTCGGAAGCGCCCGCGTCGCCGCCGTGCGCAGCAACGTCGGTGCGGGCGACGCCTCACTCGCCGGCTTCCTCGCCGCGGGCGGCACCGGGGTCCGCGCCCTTGCCGCGGCGGTGGCGCACGGCGCGGCCGCCGTCCAGCTCCCCGGCAGCGCGATGCCGACGCCGGTCGATCTGGCTCCGGAGGCCGTCACGACGACCGACGACGTCCCCCTCGACCGCCCGCTCACGGAGCCGGTGTCATGACCCGGCACGGCGCTGGCATCGGGCGCGGGCCACGAAACGCCCGGCGGGACGTTCCGGCGCCGGTCGTCGACGCGCCGCGCATCCTGCCGCCCCCGCCCTCCGCACGGCCCGGCTTGCGGCCGGCCGCCGGCGGATCCGCCCTCGTGGCGACAAACAGACCGGCCGATACCGCTCCGGGCCACCCCCGCCCGGCCCTCGGCCTCGACCCGGTGCTCGGCCGCCACCCGGCCGATCCGGCATCCCGGCGCCGCCCCCGCGGCCACCGAGCGAGCGACCGGCACCACTGCCGGCCTCGCTGCCGGGGCCTCCGCTCCACCCCGCCCGTCCCCATACCACCGCACCGCGCACCGCCCCCATACGAACTCGCGGCGCACCCCCGTCCCCATGTGCACGACCCCTCCCATTCCCCGTCCCGTCCCCACCGCCCCCTCGGCGGATACGCGCAAGGGAGCCCGCGATGAGTGAGCTGATCACCGCGGAACTGGTCGATCTCGACCTGTCCGCCGAAACGAAGGATGCCGCGGCCCGATCGTTGGCCGAGCGGATGGTCGCCTCCGGTCGCGTCACCGACCTGGAGGGCTTCCTGGCGGATGTGGCCGCCCGTGAGGCCCAGATGCCGACCGGCCTCGACGGAGGCATCGGCATCCCGCACTGCCGCAGTGCACACGTCTCGGCGCCGACGCTGGCCTTCGGGCGCTGTCCCGCCGGCATCGACTTCGGCGCGCCGGACGGCCCGGCGGACCTGATCTTCCTGATCGCGGCCCCCGCGGGCGGCGACGCGGATCATCTGTCGATCCTGTCCACCCTCGCCCGCCACCTGATGGACGAGGAGTTCACCGGCGCGCTGCGGTCGGTCACGGATCCGGCGCGAGCGGCCTCTCTCATCCGCGGCGAGGAGCCGGAGGCGGAGACCGGGAAGGCGGGGCCCGAGCAGACCGAGCCCGAGGCCGCCCCGGCGTCCGAAGCGGAGGCCGAAGCCGCGGCCGAAGCGGAGTCCGCCGACGCCTCCACCGATACCCCGGCCCTAGCATCGGCCCAGGCCGCGGCCCCGCGGCCGTCCGCCGGGGAACCCGCCCCGGATGCCCTGGAATCCGAGTCCCCCGCCCCGGACGCCCCGGTGTCCGAGACCCCCTTCCGCATCGTCGCCGTCACCTCCTGCCCCACCGGTATCGCGCACACCTACATGGCGGCCGAGTCGCTGGAGAAGGCCGGTAAGGCCGCCGGCGTCGAGGTGGTCGTCGAGACACAGGGCTCGGCGGGCTTCGAGCGGCTCGACCCGCAGGTCGTCGCGGACGCGGACGGCGTGATCTTCGCGCATGACGTCGAGGTCCGGGACAAGGACAGGTTCGCCGGGAAGCCGACCGTGGACGTCGGGGTGAAGGCGGGCATCAACCGCCCCGCCGAACTCATCGCCGAGGTGCGCGGGAAGGCCGAACGCGGCGAAGCGAGCGCCCCGGCGCGGGACGCCGCGCCCATGGACAAGGGCGGCGACGCGGCCGACGGCTTCGGCACCCGGCTGCGCAAGTGGCTGATGACCGGCGTCAGTTACATGGTGCCGTTCGTCGCGGCGGGCGGCCTGCTCATCGCCCTCGCCTTCGCCATCGGCGGCTACACGATCGACAAGGCGCCTTCCGTCGCCGACCACTTCATCTGGACCGAGGCCACCAGCTGGGCGGCCCTGCTCTTCCAGATCGGCGGGGTCGCCTTCGGCTTCCTCGTGCCGATCCTGGCGGGCTACATCGCCTACGGCATGGCCGACCGGCCGGGCCTCGTCCCGGGCTTCGTCGGCGGTTCCATCGCCCTCACCATCAACGCGGGCTTCCTCGGCGGCCTGATCGCCGGTCTGCTCGCGGGCGGGGTGGTGATGGCGATCCAGCGGGTCAGGATTCCCCCGGTCCTGCGCGGCATCATGCCGGTCGTGGTGATCCCGCTGATCTCCTCGGCGATCGTCGGGTTCCTCATGTTCCTGGTGATCGGCAAGCCGATCGCCGCCCTGCAGAAGGCACTCACCGACTGGCTGTCCGGGCTCTCCGGCGCCAACGCGATCATCCTCGGCGTCATCCTGGGCCTGATGATGTGCTTCGACCTCGGCGGCCCGCTGAACAAGGTCGCTTACGCCTTCGCCGTCGGCGGTCTCGCCAACCCCAACGAGGGCAGCCTGAAGGTCATGGCCGCGGTGATGGCGGCCGGCATGGTCCCGCCGCTGGCGATGGCGCTGGCCACGACCGTCCGCAGCCGGCTCTTCACCAAGACCGAACGAGACAACGGCAAGGCGGCCTGGGTGCTCGGCGCGTCCTTCATCACCGAGGGCGCCATCCCGTTCGCCGCGGCCGACCCGCTGCGGGTCATCCCCTCCGCGATGGCGGGCGGTGCGGTCACCGGCGCCCTGTCGATGGCGTTCGGCTGCACCCTCCGTGCCCCGCACGGCGGCATCTTCGTCGTCCCGCTGATCGGCCAGCCGCTCCTCTATCTGGTCGCCATCGCCGCCGGTACGTGCGTCACCACGGGCCTGGTGATCCTCCTCAAGGGGATGCACAGGTCGCGCGACGCGCGGCAGGAGGCAGCGGCGGACACCGCAGAGGAAGGCAAGGTGACGGTCGCCGCCTGACCGGTCCGCGCACCAAGAGCAGTTCCTGAACGCTGGGGCCCCCACGGAGCGATGACGTGGGGGCCCCGGCGTGTGCGCAGCGTCGGCAGACCGGTCACCGCGCCACGGTGAGCCGTCAGTCGGCGGTGGTGTACGCGATGAAGAGGGACCAGGCGGGAGCGGAGAAGGTGAGCTGCGAGCCGCAGCCGGCCCGTGTGGAGTCCCGGACGTACACCAGGGCGCCGGGCTTCGGCCCGGCTGCCATTTCGAGGCAGGCGCTTTCCCAGTCGTTGCTGTGGCTGGACTTCCGCCACAGCAGGGCCTCTTCGGGACGGCTGCCCTCGCCGCCCGCACCGCGTCCGGACGTATCGCGGGCCGGTATCGCCTTGTCACTCATCGCTCGTCCCCCATCCGTTCGCTCCCCCTGCCCCGTACGGGATGCATTCCCCTCGCCGGGGGCGCGTTACCGTCGCCTGCCCTCTGGGCGCGCGCTGCCATCGAGGCGGCGGGCCGGGGAGGCTCCTGCGGGTACCACGAAGGACGGTGGCCGGCCCCTCCAGGGGACCGGCCACCGTCGTGTCTGTCAGCAGGCGCCGGTCAGGACGCGCTGCCCGCCTGCCAGTCGGCCCAGGAGAGGTTCCAGCCGTTGAGGCCGTTGTCCGGCTTGATGGTCTTGTCCTTCGAGTTCTTCACGATGACGACATCGCCCACCAGCGAGTTCTCGAAGAACCACTTGCCCGGGGTGTTGCCGCCGCCGCCCTTGGCGTCACGCAGGCCGACGCAGCCGTGGCTGGTGCCCGCGCGGCCGAAGATCGACGGGTCGCCCCAGTAGTTGCCGTGGATGAAGGTGCCGGAGGACGACAGGCGCATGGCGTGCGGGACATCCTTGATGTCGTACTCGCCCTTGCCGTCGCCCTTCGTGAACCCGACGGTGGAGCCGTCCATCCGGGTCTGCTCGAACTTCTCCGAGATGACCATCTGGCCGTTGTAGGTGGGGTTCTCGGGGCTGCCGCCGGAGATCGGGATGGACTTGACGGTCTTGCCGTCCCTCTTGACCGTCATGGTCTGGGTGTTCATGTCGACGGTGGAGACCTGCGAGCGCCCGATGGTGAAGGACACCGTCTTGGACTGCACACCGGTGATGCCCTCGCCGCCCTGCACACCGTCCAGGTCGATCTTCATCGTGACCTTGGAGCCGGCCTTCCAGTACTCCTCCGGCCGGAAGTCCAGGCGCTGCGCACCGAACCAGTGGCCGACGACCGGCTGGCCGCTGCTGGACGTCACCTTGATGTGGGACTGGACGTCCTTCTTGTTGGTGATCATCTTGTCGAAGTTGAACGACACCGGCATGCCGACGCCGACGGTCTTGCCGTCGTCGGGGGTGTAGGTGCCGATGAAGCTGTTGGCCGACGAGACGGTGGTGAACGTCGCGTTCTCGGTGGCGGAACGGCCCTTGGCGTCCTTGGCGTTCGCCACCAGCTGGTACTTGGTGCCGCGCTCCAGCTGGGCCGAGGGCTTCCAGGTGGAGCCGTCGGACGATATGGCGCCTTCCACGACGGTGCCGGAGTCGGCCGCGGTGAGCTTCACATCCGTCAACTTGCCGCCGGTGACCTTCACCCGGGTGTCGTTGATGCTGGCGTCCGTGGCGCCGTCCTTCGAGGAGACCTTGATCTTCGCGTCGGAGGCGTCCTTGGCGGCCGCGGCGTCCGCACCCGCCTGGCCGTTCTTGCCGTCGTCGTGACCGCCGGCCTCGGCGTTCCCCCCGCAGGCGGACAGGGCCAGCGCTCCGGCGGCCAGCAGTGCGGTCGCGGCCAGCGTGCGTCGCATCCGGCGGGAGCGCGGCGTGCCCGTCCCCTGCTGCTCGGCAGGCTGGCGCAGCTGGTGCGGGGTGCGGGACCGAGCGGGCACAGGGTTGTCCGGCGATGTCACGAGCTGCTCCATACGAGGGTGTGGTGTTTTCCGTGCTGGTAAACAGCACCTACGGACGATTTTGGTTGCGGGTCGGACTGCGTTGTGACCAACATCACACCCGTGGGGGCAGGGGCTGATCACGCGGCCCGGACAGCCAGGTTCGCAGCGGTGCCCCGTGTTCGTCCAGGCGGGGTGGGGCGGCAGGTTGGGAAATCGGGGTCCCCGAGAGGCGTAGCGGGCTGGTGACTTGGGGAATCCGGCCTTCGCCCACAGGGGTGACAGGGTCGAGTCCGAGCCGCTGCGCCAACTCCAGGGCCTCGGACAGCGTGTTGACCGGGCCGCACGGCACGGACACCGTGGCAAGCCGCTCGGTCCACCCCTGCGGGGTGTCGGCCACCAGCAGGTCCTCCAGGGCATGGATGAGATCCGTGCGGTTTTGTACGCGATCCTGATTGCGGGCGAACCGGGGGTCGTCCGCCAACCGGGGGCTGCCCAGGGCCGTCACGAGCGCCCGGAACTGCCGGTCGTTGCCGGCCGCCACCGCGAGCAGCCCACCGCGGCAGGCCAGCGTCTCGTAGGGGGCGATGCTCGGGTGCCGGTTGCCCATCGGTCCCGGGTCGCGGCCGGTGGCCAGATACCCGGAGGTCTGGTTGACCAGCGAGCCGAGGAGGGAGGAGAGCAGGTTGACCTCGACCAGCTGTCCCTCGCCGGTGCGGTCGCGGTGCCGGAGCGCCGCCAGGATGCCGGTGGTGGCGTCCTTGGCGGTCAGTACGTCCACCAGCGCGACGCCCGCCTTCAGGGGTGTGCCGCCTGGCTCGCCGGTGATGCTCATGAGGCCGCCGACGGCCTGCACGACGAAGTCGTAGCCGGGCAGACGGGCGCCCTCGCCGGAGCCGAACCCGGTGATCGTGCAGTGCACCAGACCTGGGTGGGCGGCGCGGGTACTGGCCTGGTCCAGGCCGTACTTGGCGAGCGACCCGGGGCGGAAGTTCTCGATCAGCACGTCGGCCCGGCGCGCCAACTCGCGGGCCGCGGCCGCGTCGTCCGGGTCACCGAGGTCCAGGGTGAGGCCGCGCTTGGAGCGGTTGGCGGCGTCGAAGTACGCGGCGGTGCCGTCCGCGGCGAACGGCGGTCCCCATGCCCGGGTGTCGTCGCCGGCGCCGGGTCGTTCCACCTTGATCACCTCGGCGCCGAGGTCGGCGAGCGTCGCGGCGGCCAGCGGCCCGGCCAGCACCCGGCTGAAGTCGGCCACGAGGATGCCGTCCAGCGCGCGGGCGGGCGGCCCGGCAGGGGCGGCGTGCCCGGTGCCGGCGCCGGCGGGTGGCAAGGGCTGCGGCTCGGGCGGCTGCGGCACGTGCGTACTCCTCACGTCGCGGACGGTGTGCGGCCATCGTCAAGGGTGATCTTCGCCCGGGGGAAGCCTCCGGGGTGTCCAAGGGGGTGGCAGGCACCCTGCCGCGCCGGAGGGGTGAGGGGCGGATGGGAGTGCGCTCCGGTGCACTCCGGTGTACTTCGGAGCGCGCTTCGTGTGGCATGCCGGGAAAGCGATGAAATGTCATAGGACGTGCGTCACTTCGGGACGTAAGTCCCCTAATCCTCCTGTCGAAAGGCCCGAAGTGTGGTGTCTACTGGGATCTGATCCGTGCCCCGCCCGTCCTGGAGGCCCGTATGCACCCCTCCGTTGCGCTTCTGCAGCAGATCGGCTTCGCCGTCCTGCTCGTCGCCCTCGTCGTCTGGGTCGCCGGCCTGCTCAGACTGATGCGGCGGGAGCGGGACGAGGCGCCGGCCGGGGGTGGCGCCAAGGAGCTGCTGGATTCCGTGCCGCGCCAGACCGGCCCGGCCGGGCCGCCGTCGGAGAGCGTGCAGCTGAGCGAGGCGGAGCGGGAGGCGTTCGCCGGTCTCGTACGGCAGTTGACGAGCCGCAGCTGACGCACGTCCGCTGACGTGCGGCAGGCGAGCGCGCGAATACCGGCGGCACGGTGTGTGCTCGGCCCGGGGCCCGACGGCCGGGCCCCAGCGGGATTCAGCGCACCGGCCCGAGTTTGAGCAGGGCCAGCGCGGCCAGCATCTGCACCGACACCGCGGCCGCCGCCTTCCTGGTCGGCAGATGGTGCTGCCCCCGGATGAGGAGTACGGCGAGGACGTAGCCGAACCCCCAGGTCGTCCAGGTCGCCGCCTGCACGAACGTGGTGCCGGCCGGCAGGAGTGCGGCGAGCGCGAGACGCGGCAGGTCCGTGACCCAGAACAGCACGATGAACAGGCTCGCGGTCGGCGCGAAGCGGCCGTTGCCGCCGAGCGTGCGGGCGATGGCATGGGTCACGGCGCCCAGGGCGAAGCTCGCCGCCAGCACGCCCGCCTCGGCGAGCCCGGCGAGCTGCAACGCCATCGTGCGGTTGGCGGACCACTGTTGACGGAACGCCTCCACCGTCAACACCCCTATGCCGCCGCTGATCAAGCACATCAGCACCGCCGCGCTCCACGCGCTGCGGTCCCGTGCCTCGTCCATGACCTCCACCGGCCGGTACCAGAGCCCGAGGATCAGCCGGTGCCACCACAGGCGGCGGCGCGGAGCGGGCTTGCGGGGGGCGGGCTGGACAAGCGTGGGCGGAGGCGGAGGTACGGACATACGGCCGTTCTACCACCGGCGAATTCAGGACGATGCGGGGGCGTCGGGGCGGGGTACGAAGGCCCTGGGTGAGACGCTCGGCCGGTGACTGTTGAGACACCCGAGCACGACGAGGCGCACGGCGGCGGGCTCGGCAGCCGCCTCAACTGGCTGCGGGCCGCCGTCCTCGGCGCCAATGACGGCGTGGTCTCCACGGCCGGCCTCGTCGTCGGTGTCGCCGGCGCCACCGACGCGCGCAGCGCCCTGCTGACGGCGGGGCTGGCCGGGCTGCTGGCCGGTTCGATGTCGATGGCCGCGGGCGAGTATGTGTCCGTCTCCACCCAGCGCGACTCCGAAAAGGCGGCGCTGGCCCAGGAGAAGCGCGAGCTCGCCCGCGAACCCCAGGCCGAACTCGTGGAGTTGACCGGACTCCTGGAGGACAAGGGGCTGAGCCAGGAGCTGGCCCGCGAAGTCGCGGAGCAGCTCACCGAGAAGGACGCACTGCGTGCGCACGCCGAGGTCGAGCTGGGCATCGACCCCGATGAACTCACCAACCCCTGGCACGCGGCCGGCGCCAGCTTCCTCGCCTTCACCGCAGGTGCGCTGCTGCCGCTGCTGGCCATCGTGCTGCCGCCCGTGGCGCTGCGGCTGCCGGTCACCGTCGCCGCGGTGCTCGCCGCGCTCGCCCTGTGCGGCTGGACCAGCGCCCGGCTGGGCGCGGCGCCGGTGGCCCGGGCCGTGGTGCGCAACGTGGCCGGGGGCGCGCTGGCGATGGCGGTGACGTACGGGGCGGGTGCGCTGCTGGGGGCTGCGGGGGTCTGACGGGGCAGTCATGAGCCCGGAGGCTGCCAGTGGTGCGTCGGCTCACCCGGACACGGCGTCAGCAGCCCGCGCGCGGCGGCGCGCTGCCCGTCAGTCGCCGTAGAGCTCCCGGTAGGAGGGGAACAGCCCGCCGGGACCGTCCACCGTCTCCGCCGCGATGGCGGCCTTGACCACCGCGCGCGTCACCGCGTCCGCCCCCGCGGCCAGGATCTCGTTCAGGGCGCCGGCCTGCGCGTGGACCCCGAACGCCGGATCGGCGAGGACCTCGTCGGGGGCCAGGGGGCGGGTGCCCGTGGACAGGGCGAAGACCGTGTCGCCGTCGGAGAGCAGATGGACCGGGCGGACGGCGCGGGCCAGGCCGTCGTGCGCGGTTCCGGCGAGCTTGTGTGCCTGGGCGCGGGTGAGGGCGGCGTCCGTGGCGACGACCGCGAGCGTGGTGTTGAGGGGCGGCCGGACCGAGGCCGCGGAGCGGTCCTGCGAGATCCGCACGGCCTCGGCCAGCCGGCGCCGGGCGGTGGCGTGCACCGAGGCGGCCGGGAAGGCCGCGGGACCCTCGGCCTGCCGGCCGTAGAGGGCGCCGGTCCGCGGATCGGCGAATGAGCCCGCCGCGTTGACGGCGGCGAGGGCGGCGACGGTGGCACCCGACGGCAGCACCACACTCGCCGTCCCGATACCGCCCTTGAGTCCGCCGGCCACCGCGCCCGTTCCCGCGCCCGTGTTGCCCTGCGCCACCACAGCGCCCGGGGAACTGGCCGCGGCGGCGTCCGCCGCCGCACGGCCCAGCGCGGCGTCCGGGCGGGCCCGCCAGTCGCCGCCGCGCCCCAGGTCGAACAGGGCGGCGGCCGGGACCACCGGCACGACCTGGGCGGGATCCGGCCCGACGCGGAAGCCCCGGCCCTGCTCCTCCAGCCAGCGGGCCACCCCCGAGGCGGCGTCCAGGCCGAAGGCGCTGCCGCCGGTCAGCACGATCGCTTCGACGTGCTGCACGAGATTGCGCGGATCCAGCGCATCTGTCTCGCGGGTTCCGGGGCCGCCCCCGCGGACGTCGACGGCCGCGATCGCACCGCCCTCGGGGGCGAGGACGACGGTGGTGCCGGTCAGGTGTCCGCCGCCGATCCGCTGGGCGTGGCCCACCCGGATGCCGGCGACATCGGTCAAGGCGTCGAGCGGGCCCGGAGGGCGGGGCGCGTCCGCCGTCCGGTCCTCCTGCTCGCTCCGCTCGTCGTGTGCGTTCCGTCCGTCCGGTCCCCGCTCCGCGTCCGCCATGACCCATGCGTACCACGCGGCCGTGCGGCCCGACGGGCGGTCAGTGGCCCGCCGGACCCATCACGATGACCGGGTGCAGGGCCGGGTCGAGGGTGCGCAGGAGTTCCCGCATGGCCCCCGGCTTGAGGGACACACACCCCTGGGTGGGTCCGTCGTGGTCGACGTGCAGCCAGACGCCGCCGCCCTTCCCCGGGCCCTGCGGGCGCTGCTGGTCCAGCGGGGACGTGCCGGCGACACGGTTGTAGTTGATGGCGATGACGTAATCGAACGCGCCGGCCAGCGGCTCGCCCTCCACACCGGTGCCGCTGGCGACGAAGCTCCCATTGCGGTCGTAGGGCAGCTTGGTGCCCTCCGGCGGGGCAAGTCGGCCGCCCGCGTCGGTGAGCGTGTAGACGCCCTCGGGGGAGCGCAGGTCGCCGTAGCGGTGATCGTCGGTCCAGCCGCGGGCCGCGTTGTGCGCGGGCCAGGAGGGGCCCGGCCGCCAGTCGCCGGAACGCTGCGCGCGGGTGTAGAGGACGACACGGGAGTCGTAGGAGTCGTTGCTCTTGCCCGTGACGATCAGTGCCTGACGGGAGTTGGCCGGTATCTGCTTCCGGGTGGCTTCGCTGAGGCCGGGGATCGACCGGGGGGCCGGGGCGGCGTTCGGCGCGGTCCGCGGGGAGGCGGGAGTCTCCGGGCCGGCGGCGCTCTTGGGGGTGCCGTTCCTGGCGTCCGTCAGGCTGTCGTGGTCGTCGCCCGAGGCCGGCCAGGCCCACAGGGCGGTGCCGACGAGTGTGGTGAGGGCGAATGAACTGACGGCTTTGCTGCGCCGGGACAGCCTTCTGCGCGCGCGGGACTGAGCGTGGCGGGCGGCCATGGCGGGCGTCTCCTCAGGTGCGGACGGGTGGACGGCCCGTGTTCCCGTGGGGGACACGCCGGGCATAAAAAGGGCAATATGCACCCTACCGTGTCTCCGTGAAGGCGCACGCGGTGCAGGGGGTCAAGGGTGAGGGGTGAGGGGGTGACGTCCCCGGAAGTGTGGCTTTTTGACGGGTAATTGATGGGTGGACGGGTGATCGGGTGAGGGGATGGCCGCGCTGTCCTGGGGTGGAAAGATGGCCGGGAATGGGGGCAACTGCGTCTGGAATTACAAGAGTTGCAGCCATCGCGGATCGGGTCGGTGGGTGGCCCGGGAGGTGGGGTGTGAAGCGGATGGGGGACCTGTCCGGCGGACGGGTGTATGGCAGCGGCCAGGGGCCGCGGACGGCCGTTCGGCACGCTAACGGGGGAACTCCCACCGGAGGCCGTGACCGACTCGGGTGACCGGGGCCGTGCCGTTACTGCTCCACCAGGGCGGTGCCCTGCCGGGCCGTCAGAGTGGCGCCGACGGCTACGGTGACGGAGGCCACCAGGCCGGCCGCCAGGACCGCCCAGTGCCCGGCGAAGGTGCAGGCGAGGATCAGCACCGAGGACACCGGCAGGACCAGCTGCTGGGCGGTGCCGCGCTTCTGGTGCCGGGAGTGGATCAGCCACACCGTGAACAGGAACAGGGCGGCGGGCACCGTGACGCAGGCGGACGCGGCGAGGACCGACAGATGCGCCGCCCCGCTCGACTCCTCGACCGCGATCTCGATCCCCGCGCCGACCGCGGCCGCCGAGCCGTACACGGCGTAGTGGCCGTAGCCCCACACGAACGCCTGGCGGTTGGAGCGCAGGTGGAGGTGGATGGGCACAGCGAAGTAGATCCAGTACGCGGCGAAGACCAGCAGGAGGCCGCCGCCCGCGATGGGCAGCAGGGTGCCCAGCTCGTCGTTCTCGTCCAGGGCGGTCTGTACGGCGACGGTGGCCGCCGCGATCGTCTCGCCGAGCACGATGATGGTGAACAGGCCGTAGCGCTCGGAGATGTGATGCGGATGCCAGGTCGTCTGGCGCTCCCGCTCGGCCAGGGTCGGCACCGACAGCTCCGCCAGAGCCATGATCAGAAAGGCCCAGGGCGCGGCGGCGGACGGCAGGAACAGCAGCGTCAGCCACCCGACCTGGCAGAGCGACACGCCCAGCGCGTAGCGCAGCGCGGTGCGCCGCTCGGCACCCTCCGCGCCGTACGCGGCCCGCAGCCACTGGGTGACCATCGCCAGCCGCATCACCAGGTAGCCGAGCCAGGTCACCAGGAAGTCGCTGTCGTCGAAGGCGCGCGGCACGCCCGCGGCCAGGATCAGCACGCCCGCCATCTGTACGAGGGTCACCACGCGGTAGAGCGCGTCGTCGGTGTCGTACGCCGAGGAGAACCAGGAGAAGTTCATCCAGGCCCACCAGATGGCGAAGAAGAGCATCAGGTAGGCGGTGATGCCGTGCCCCGGGTGGCCTTCGGCCAGGCCGTGCACCAGCTGCCGGCCGGCCTGGGCGATGGCGACGACGAAGCACAGGTCGAAGAAGAGCTCCAGCGGGGTGGCGGAGCGGTGCGCCTCGTGGCGGCTGCGCGCCCGCATGGAGACCGGCATGTCAGCTCCTGTCGTCCGGTGTCACAACGCCGTCGCCGGTCAGCCCGTGATCCGCATCAGCGCGATCCGGTCGCCCTCGACGGTGAAGGCGAAGTCGGACGGACCGTTGAAGCCCTTCCCGCCGACCTGGGTGCTGACCGTTGTGGTGGGCCCCTGCGACCGTGCGCCGGTCACCTCCAAGGTCACCTGCTTGCCGATGAACTCGGCGTCGCTCCAGCCGCGGATCGCGGCGGGGCCGCGGAACTCCCGCCCCCAGTCGTCCACCGCGCCGTGCTCGGCGAACGCGGCGAGGAAGCCGTCGGTGTCGCCGTCGTTGGCGGCCCGCAGGGCGCGCTCGACGGGGGCCGGGAGGGGCGGGCCGGACGCGCTGGTCATGGCGGCTCCTTGCACTGCTCGTGGTCCTCGGACGGACCGGGCCCCTCAGTACAGCGCGGGTGGGCGACACCTCCTACGAGGGGCGCGGGGGAAGCGGCGTGTCGTGTCGCCGGAAGAGGCCCGGCCGGGTGAAGCCGGTCGCGCGGACCGCCGCCCGGGGGCGGCCCGCTCCGTGGTCGAATGCGCGTATGAGCGACAGCGACCACACTCTCCCCGCTTCCGTCCTGGCCCCGCTCGATGCCCGCCTCGCGGACCTCGTGGCGCTCTACGAAGACCTGCACCGCCATCCGGAGCTCGGCTTCCACGAGACCCGCACCGCCGCCGAGGCGGCCCGCCGGCTGACCGAGTGCGGCTACGAGGTCACCACCGGCATCGGCGGCACGGGTGTCACCGGCGTACTGCGCAACGGCCCGGGACCCGTCGTCCTGCTGCGCGCCGACATGGACGCACTGCCCGTCACCGAGCGCACCGGCCTGCCGTACGCCTCCACGGCCGAGGGCCGGATGCACGCCTGCGGCCACGACGTCCATGTCACCTGCCTGCTGGGTGCCGCCGATCTGCTGGCGGCCGGCCGGGAGCAGTGGTCCGGCACCCTGATCGCGCTCTTCCAGCCGGCCGAGGAGGTCGGCAACGGGGCGCGCGCCATGCTCGACGACGGCCTCTACAGCAAGCAGCTGGTGCCCGTCCCCGACGTGGTGCTCGCCCAGCACGTCGCCCCCTTCGGCGCCGGGTTGATCGCGTACTGCCCCGGTGCCTGCATGGCCGCCGCCGACAGTCTGGAGATCACCTTCCACGGCAGCGGCGGGCACGGCTCGCGGCCGGAGACCACCGTCGACCCGATCGTGATGGCGGCGTCGTTCGTGCAGCGGGTGCAGTCCGTGGTGGCCCGGGAGGTCGCGCCCAAGGACCAGGCCGTGGTCACCGTCGGCTCCTTCCACGCCGGGGACAGCGCGAACGTCATCCCGGACCTGGCCGTCGTCCGGCTCAGTGTGCGCAGCTTCGACGAGACGGTGCGGTCGAGGGTCCTGGCCGCCATCGACCGCATCGCGCGTGCCGAGGCCGCGGCCTCCGGCGCGGAGCGGGCACCGGAGACGGAGATCCTGGACTCCTTCCCCGTCACCGTCAACGACCCGGTCACGCTGCGGAAGGTCAACGAGACCTTCACCGGCCTCTTCGGGGAGCAGCGGCTGTTCGCCTACGACCCGGCGTCCGGCAGCGAGGACGTCGGACTGCTGGCGACGGCCGCCGAGGCGCCCCTCTACTACTGGTGGCTCGGCGGCTGGGACCCGGAGGAGTTCCGCACGGCACTGGCGGCGGGACGCCTGGCCCAGGACATCCCCTCCAACCATTCGCCGCGCTTCGTGCCGGTCGTCCGGCCGACCCTGACCATGGGCGTGCAGGCGCTGACGACGGCGGCGCTCAGCCGGCTGGACCCGGCGCGGGACTGACGAACCGGCACGCCCGAGCGGCGCCGGCGGACGGCTTGACCTTGTCCTTGGGGGAAGCCCCAGCATCGGCCGGGCCGGGCGACGCGCCCGGTACGAGGAGGGCGGACAGGTGGACGGCAACGGGCAGGGCGGCAGCGAACGGCGAGGCGAGCACGCAGGGCTGCTGACCATCGGAGCCTTCGCACGCGCGTCCCGGCTCTCGCCGAAGGCACTGCGCCTCTACGACGAGCTCGGTCTGCTGGCGCCGGCCCGCGTCGACCCGTTCACCGGCTACCGCCACTACGCCCCGGCCCAGCTGGAGCGTGCCCGGCTGGTCGCCTGGCTGCGCCGGCTCGGCATGCCGCTGGCCCGCATTGGCGAGGTGTGCGAGCGGGCACCGGGCCCGGCGGCCGAACTGGTCGCCGCGTACTGGGCGCAGGTCGAGGCCGACACCGCGGCCCGCCGCGACCTGGCCGCCTTCCTCGTCGACCAGCTGTCCAGGAAGGACACCGCCATGACCGAACCTCACACCCCCGTGACGATGCGCAGCGCCGCTCTGACCGACCGGGGCCTGGTCCGTCCGGCCAACCAGGACGCGGCCCACGCGGGACCGCGGCTGCTCGCCGTGGCCGACGGCTACGGCGAGGGCGGGGGCCGGGCCGCGACTGCCGCCCTTCAGGAACTCCGACCCCTGGAAGGACGGGATCTGACGGCCACGGACCTGCTCACCGCCCTGGAGGAAGCGGCCCACCGGGCGCACCGAGCCGCCCCCTCGGAGGACGCGGCGACGGGCAGCACCCTGACGGCGCTGCTGCGCTCCGGCTCCCAACTGGCGCTGCTGCACGTCGGGGACTCCCGTGCGTACGTCCTGCGGGCTTCCGGGCTGGTGCGGCTCAGCCACGACCACAGCCTGGTGCAGTCGCTAATCGACGAGGGCCGGCTCACCCCTGAGGAGGCGCCGTCGCATCCGCAGCGCGCCCTGCTGCTGCGCTCGCTGCACGGCGGCGCGGAGTTCACGCCCGACCTGGAGCTGCTGGACGCCCGGCCGGGCGAGCGCTATCTGCTGTGCACCGACGGGCTGTCGGCGGTGGTACCGGCCGAGGAGATACGGCGGACGCTGAGCGCGGCGGCCGATCCGGAGGAGGCCGTCCGGGACCTCGTCGCGCTCGCCCACGCGGCCGGGGCGCCGGACAACATCGGGTGCGTGGTGGCGGACATCGTCGCGGTGGACTGAGAAGGGGGACCGGGACGCCCCGGGGGCGGAGCCGGGCGACCGGCCCCGGCCCCCGGTGGCCTCAGGCGCGGCCCTTGAGCATGCCGTTGAAGTAGAGCCGCGGCAGCCCGTAGCGCTTGAGGAACCACATGTCGGTACGTTCGCGGGTGGTGTCGAGGAGCGGGATCGACGGAGCGGGCCGCAGGTCGTAGTCGAACTCGGCGAGCAGCATCTTGTGCCGGGCGGTGACCAGGGGGCAGGAGGTGTAGCCGTCGTAGCGGGCGGCCGCCGGGCGTCCGCGGAGTCCGGCGAGCAGGTTGGCGACGACGACCGGGGCCTGCTTGCGGATCGCCGCACCGGTCTTGGAGGTGGGCAGATTGGCGACGTCGCCGAGCACGAACACCTGCGGGAAGTCCGGGTGCTGGAGGGTCTCCCGGTCGGCCTTGACGTATCCGTAGGGGGACTCGGGGTCGGCGAGCGGGCCGTCGGCGAGCCATTCGGGGGCACGCTGGGGTGGTACGGCGTGCAGCAGGTCGTAGCGGAGGGTCTCGGTCGAGCCGTCCGTGTGGTCGGTGATCACCGCCTCGCGGGCCGCGCCGTCGAGGTGGGTCAGCTCCGACCGCAGCCGCACCTCGATGCCGTACCGCCGGGCGGTCTCCTCCAGTGCCCGGGAGAAGACCGGCACCTTGAAAAGGACGGGCTCCGGGATCACCAGGACGGTGCGGATGGCGTCCAGAACGCCGCGCTTGCGCCAGTAATCGGCTGCCAGATAGGCGATCTTCTGCGGGGCGCCACCGCATTTCACCGGCCCGGACGGCATGGTGAACACCGCCGTGCCGCGCCGCATCCGCCGGATCATCTCCCAGGTGAGCGGGGCGAGATCGGCCCGGTAGTTGCTGGTCACGCCGCCGTGCCCGAGGGCTTTCGCCAGGCCGGGCACGCCGTCCCAGTCGAGCTGGAGTCCGGGCGCCAGGACCAGGCGCCCGTAGGACAGGACCCGGCCGGACGCGGTGGTGACGGTGCGGGCGACCGGATCGACGGCGGCGGCACGCTCGCGCAGCCAGCGCACGCCGGGCGGTATGACGTCCGCCTCGGTGCGCAGCGCGGCCCGCAGCGGGGCCTGGCCGCCGCCGACGAGGGTCCACAGCGGCTGGTACCAGTGTGTCTCGGACGGCTCGAGCAGGGTGATCTCCCGGATGCCGGCCCGGCGTAACCGGGCGGCGACCGTGATGCCCGCTGTGCCACCTCCGACGATGAGGACCTGGTGGTGGGGCGGGGTGGCGGTGGCGGGCGTCATGCGAACCTCCTGGGCGGATGGGCGGGTGGGGGATGAGGCGGGTGCGCCGGTGTCAGAGACGTGGGACGGCGGTGGCCGCCAGGGCGACGGCGAGGACGGCGACCAGCGAGGCGAAGGCGGTGCTCAGCACCTGCGACGGCAGACGGGCGGCGAGCCGGTTGCCGGCGTAGCTGCCGATCGCCGTGCAGGCCGCGACGCCGGCCAGCAGCGGCCAGTCCAGGACGCCGCTGCCCGCCCGAGTGGCCAGCGCGGTCGCGGAGTTGACGACGATGACGAGCAGGGACGTGCCGACGGCCAGGGGCATCTCCATGCCCAGCACCAGCGTCAGGGCGGGCACGACGACAAAACCGCCCCCGACGCCGAAGAAGCCGGTGAGCAGGCCGACGGCGGAGGCGGTCGCGGTGACACGCACGGGACGGGAGCGGAGGGAGACTGCGCCCCCGGTGAGCGGCGGGAGAGGCGCCTGGACCACGCCTCCGCGCGCCGCTTGAGCGGCCCGCCGCTCCCGCAGGCCCCGTAACAGCAGAGCCACCGCCACCGCGCACATCAATCCCGCGAACGCCGCCATCAGGACGGCCGGTTGCACCGCCGCGCTCCAGCGCGAGCCGAGGTAGGTGCCGGCGGTGCCCAGCGTGCCGAAGGCCGCGCCGGTCGCCCAGCGGACCCGGCCCGCGGCCGCGTGGCAGGCCAGACCGGTGACCGCGCCGACCGCGACCACCACCAGGGCGCCGGCGGTCGCGGAGTGCGGCGACTGGCCCGCCACATACACCAGGGCTGGCACGGCGAGGATCGAACCGCCCCCGCCGAGGGCCCCCAGCAGCAGACCGATCAACAGTCCGCACGGGAGCGCCGTGACGGCTATGAGGACGGACACGAGGCCCGCGGGGCGAGGGCGACGGACCGGCTGTCACCGGACCACTCGGCGACGAACGTGAACCGGTCCCCGCGCACCACCGTCTCGCGCCACTCCACCGGCCGTTCACCGGCCCGGCCCAGCCGTTCGATGGCGAACGCCGCCTCCCGGTCGGCCAGGCCCAGCAGCCATGCCTGCCGGATGTCGGGCAGGAACGGCTGGATGCGCTCCCGGCCGCCGCTGACCTTCACCCCGCACCGCCGCGACAGTTCGCCGTAGAGCGAGGTGTGCCCGAAGTCGGCGTCCAGCAGCGGCTCGGCGAGGGCGGCGGGCAGATAGGCGGTGTCGTGGGCGAGCGGCTCGCCGTCCGCCAGCCGCAGGCGCTCCAGCACGATCAGGGGTGCGTCGGGGACCAGCCCCAGCTGCTCCGCGATCGTCCCGTCGGCGGTCCGCTCCAGCCGCAGCACCTCGCTGCGCTGGTCCACCCCCTGGCCCTCCAACTCCCGGAAGAGACTGTAGAGCGAGCCCAGGGGCTGCTGGATGCGCCGGGTGTCCAGCCGGCTGGCGCGGCCGCGCTCGGCGATGACCAGACCGTCGTCGCGCAGTTTGCGCAGCGCCTCGCGGACGGTGTGCCTGCTGACCTCGTACTCGTCGGTCAGCCGGTGCTCGGCCGGGAACTCCTCGGTGAACGCGCCGGCATCCATGCGGCGGCGCAGGTCGGCGAAGAGCTGGGCCCACAGGGGCAGCGGTGAGCGGCGGTCCAGTGGCCGGGGGCCGTGGGCGCCCTCCGGCGGCTCGGTCGTCATGTCGTCCTCCGGGAGCAGGTGGCGCTGTCCACTACGAGCAGGCGCCGGGTCGAAGTGGCGTGCACGCACGTGGGTTGGCGCCGAGCGGGCTTGTCGTCGCCCACTCGCCTCCTTAATGTACGTACATCCGTGCATCCGCACAACGCACCGTTTCCGTCGGCGCCCGTAGGACTCGCGCGGGTCGCCGCGTCCCTGGAGGCCGACCGTGTATTTCGCGCAGTACTACCTCGACTGCCTCTCCCAGGCGTCGTATCTGATCGGGGACGAGAGCACCGGACGGGCCGTTCTCGTCGACCCGCGCCGCGACATCGACGACTATCTGAGCGACGCGGAGGCGGCCGGTCTGCGCATCGAACTCGTCATCGAGACGCACATTCACGCCGACTTCCTCTCCGGGCACCTCGAACTGGCCCGCGCGACCGGCGCCACCATCGCCTTCGGGGAGGCCGCGGCGACAGGCTTCCCGATACGGCGGTTACGCGACGGCGAATGCCTCGACCTCGGAACCGGCGCCGTCGGCGCCGCGGTCGCGGGGACGGATCCGGCTGCCGGGGGCGGGGGCGTGACCCTCACCGTGCTGGCGACCCCCGGGCACACCCCGGAGTCCATCTGCCTGGTGGTACGCGAACACGCCGCGGACGAGGTGCCGTTCGGTGTGCTGACCGGTGACACCCTCTTCGTCGGCGACGTCGGCCGCCCCGACCTGCTCTCGGCCGCAGGACACAGCCCGCACGACATGGCCCTCCGGCTCCGCCGTTCCCTGCACACCAAACTCCTCACCCTCCCGGACGCGACCCGGGTCTTTCCCGCGCACGGCTCCGGCTCGGCCTGCGGCCGCAACCTCTCCACCGAGACCAGCTCCACCATCGGCGACCAGCGCCGCCTCAACTACGCGTTGCAGCCGATGCCCGAGGACGAGTTCGTCCGCCTGGTCACCGCGGGCCAGCCCGCCACACCGGGCTACTTCGCCCATGACTCGGCCCTCAACCGTGACGGCCACCCTCTGCTGGAGCCCACGCCGTTGGCCGCCCTCACCCTGGAAGAGGCGCTGACGGCCCGGGACGAGCACGGCGCCGCGCTCCTCGACTGCCGCCCCCTGGACGTCTACACCCGGGCCCATCTCACCGGCTCCCTGCACACGAGCCTGGACACCCGCTTCGCGGAGTACGCCGGCAGCGTCGTGGCACCGGGGACGCCGATCGTGCTGCTCGCCGACGCGGGCACGGAGGACGAAGCACGCCTCCGCCTCGCCCGGATCGGCTACGACCGTGTCCTCGGGTACATCCCCGACCCGGCCGGGGCCCTGGCCCGCGAGCCCGCCCTGACCTCCGTGAGCCACCGCATCGGCATGGACGAACTTCCCGACTCATGCGCTCAGTTGATCGATGTGCGCAACCCGTCCGAGTTCGGCGCGGGAGCCCTTCCCGGTGCGCGCAACCTCCCCCTGGCCACGCTCTGCGACCACCTCACGCAGCTGGACAGGCGCCGCCCCGTCGTCCTGTACTGCCGCAGCGGGAACCGGTCGGTGATCGCGGCGGCGCTGCTGGAGGCCCGTGGGTTCGCCGATGTGTGTGATGTGGCGGGGGGCTACGAGGCGTTGGGGGCGCGCGTGGGGTGACGGGCCACAGGCCGTCGCCGTCCGGCACGCCACCTCCCGCCTCGACCTGTGCAAAAAAGGTGGCGGCCGGGGGAATGGGAGTGCCGGAGGGCGGGCAGGAAGGCGCGGGGCGCCGCGGTATGCGGCACGGGCCCGTACAGCGGACGTTCAGCGATCGTTGATCGCCGCTCTCCATGCTGAGCGCATGTTGCGCAGTGTGATCTCAGAGCACGCAGGAAACGCCCGGGAGGCTCACGACCCGCAGGCGTCGCGGATCGCCCTCACCTGGTCCGGGGAGCCGGGCCGTATGGAGGAGCTGACACACGGCATGCTCCTCGATCAGGCCGAGCGGGCCGCCGCCGCGCTCACCCGGCTCGGGGTGCGGGCCGGCGACCGGGTGGCGGTGCATCTGCCGCTGGTGCCCGAATCGGTGATCGCCACGCTCGCCTGCGGCCGGCTGGACGCGATACGCACCACGCTGCCGGTCTCGCTGACCGTGACCGAACTGGCCGCCCGCACCCGTGACTGCGACGCCCGGGTGGTGATCACCGCGGACGCCGCGTTCTGGGACGGCGCGATACGGCCGGTGAAGCCGCTGCTCGACCATGCGCTGGCCCGTGGCGGGGCCGGCCGGGGGCGGACGGTCCTGGTGGTGAACCGTTGTGCGCGGCCGGTGTCCTGGACTCCCGGCCGCGACCGGTGGTGGCACGAGGCCCTCGCCGCGCAGTGAGCGCCGCGGCGAGGCGCCCTCAGGGGAGCGCCGCGGCAGTGCGCCATCTTGCCGCCGCGACCAGCGAGGCGGTGAAGGGATGCGTGGGCGCCGTCAGTACCCGCGCGGCCGGCCCGGCCTCGACCACCTCGCCGCCGTCGAGCACCGCGATCCGGTCCGCAAGCGCCGCCGCGGTGTCCAGATCGTGCGTGATCAGCACCAGACCGGTCCCGGTGCGCTCCCGCAGCAGCTCGCCGAGCAGCTCGACGATGCCCCGGCGGCTCGCCGCGTCCAGACCCGACGTGATCTCGTCGCACACCAGCACCCGGGGGCGCGCCAGCAACGCCCGGGCAAGTGCCGCACGTTGCAGCTCGCCGCCCGACAGCCGGCCGGGCGGCCGCTCGACCAGCTCCGCCGACAATCCGACCCGCGTGAACGCCGCCCGTGCCTCCTCCCGCGCCCTCGCTCCGGGCACGCCCCGCAGCCGTACCGCCGTCCGCGCGGTCTGTGCCAGCACCGTCCGGTGCTCGTCGAAGGCGGCCCGCGCGTCCTGGAAGACGTACTGCAGCGCGGCGATCCGGTCCGCCGACCGGTCCCGCACACTGTGCGGCAGGGGCTCCCCGTCCAGGGTGACCGCACCGTCCCAGTCGCGGTGCAGCCCGGCGACACAACGACCGAGCGTCGTCTTGCCGCTGCCGGACCGGCCGACGACCGCCAGGCAGGACCCCGGCGCGACGTCGAGCGATACGTCCCGCAGTGCCACCACGGAGCCACGGCGTGCCGACCGGTCCGCCGGGGGCGCGTCCGACCTGCTGCCCGAGCGGCCCCGGTAGCGGGCGGCGGCGATGCGCAGCTGAAGCCCGGGAGCGGGTGCGTCGCCCTTCTCGGTGCCCTGGCCGCCAGGCCCGGGTTCGCCCCGTCCGGGAGCCCGGTGCTCCGGTATCTCCGGCCCGGTGGCGAGGAGTTCGCGGGTCCACGGGTGTTCCGGCGCCAGGAGGATCCGTCCCGCAGGCCCGGACTCCACCACGCGTCCCTGGCGCAGCACCACCACCTCATCGGCCAGGGCGCGGACCACGTCCAGGTCATGGCTGAGGAGCACCAAGGCGATGCCCTGGCGCACCATCCGCTCCAGCTCCGCCACGATGCGGCGTTTGGTCAGCGCGTCCTGGCCCGTCGTCGGCTCGTCCGCGACGATCACCCGGGCGCCCAGCAGCAGCGCCTGTGCGAGCACCACCCGCTGCTGCTGGCCACCGGAGAGCTGGTGCGGAAAGCGGCGCAACAGGGCCTCTCCGGCGTCCCCTTCGGGCAACTGGGCCAGGGCGAGGGACTCCAGTACACGCGCTCGGGCGGCGGAGCGCCGCTGCCGGAGCGGGAGTCCGGGGAGCCCGCTTCGCGCGATGTCGTACAACAGCGCACCGACCCGGCGGGCAGGGTTGAGGACCGCGGCCGGATGCTGGGGTACGTACCCGACCGGCCCGCCACCGGCGACCCGCACCTCGCCGTCCACCCGCGCGCCGGGCGGGTACTCGCCCAGCAGGGCGAGGCCCGTGGTGGTCTTGCCGCTGCCGGATGCGCCGACCAGCGCGGTGACCGTGCCTGCCCGCGCGGTCAGCGACACGCCGTCGACGATCCGCCGTCCTTCGACTTCGATCCGCAGCCCGGACACGGCCGCTGCGGGGTCGTCCGGGCTGTCGCCGGGGTCCGTCTGCGCGGTCACCTGGCCGATCCCTTCGTCGTACGGGGAGAACGGGAAACACGAGAAAAGTGGCGAGCGGGGGCGGCGGCGCCGGAGCGGGGGCCGCCCCGAGGGAGCCGTGGCGCGGAACGCTCCGCGAGGGCGGTGTCGCCTAGGAGGTTGGTGCCCATCGACAGGGCCACGATCAGCAGGGCCGGCACCACCACCGCCCATGGCTGGACGAACAGGCCCGTGCGGTTGCGGTCGACCATCACTGCCCAGTCCGCGGCGTCCGGATCGACGCCGACGCCCAGGAAGGCGGCGGTGGCGACGAGGTAGAGCACCCCGGTCATCCGTACGCCCGCGTCGGCGGCCAGGGTCCGCAGACAGGAACGGGCCACGTAGCCGACGGCGATCCGCCACCAGCTCTCGCCCTGCAGCCGCAGGGCCTCCACCGCCGGGCGGGCGGCGGCCTCCGCCGCCGCGGCCCGCACCAAGCGGGCCGCGTCCGGCACATTGATCAGGGCCACCAGCAATGCCAGCCCCGCAGCGCCCGGTGCGAACACCGTTGCCACCAGCAGCACCATCAGCAGCGACGGCACCGCGAGCAGCACATCCAGCGGCCGCATCAGCAGTTCCTCCAGCCACGCCCGGTGGGTGAGTGCGGCGCTGAAGGCGAGGGGCAGCGCGATCACGTACGCCGCGACGGTCGCCGCGAGCGCGATGACCACCACGGACCGGCCGCCGAGCAGCAGCTGACGCCAGACGTCCTGGCCCGCGAAGTCGGTGCCCAGCGGATGCCCGCCGCCGGTCGTGAACGATGCCCCGCGAGGGCCGGGCAGCCCGGCCGTCACGGGGCCGAGCAGCGCGAGGAGCAGTGGCACCGCCAGCAGGACCGCCCCGAGAGCGAACCGGGCGGGGGAGCGGGAGTGCAGCCTCGAAGGCGAAGCGGCACGAAGGTGACGGCGACTCACGCGGCCACCCCCGTACGCGGCGCCAGGCGGTGCGTGACCAGATCGGCACCGAGGTTGAGGACGACGGTGACCAGGCCGAACACCACCGCGAGGCCCTGCACCACCGGCAGGTCCCGGGCCGATACCGCGTCCAGCAGGACCGTGCCGAGGCCGGGGATGACGAACAGCGCCTCGACGACGATGACGCCGCCCAGCAGCCAGTCGACGGTCCGCGCAAGCTGCTGGGCCGCGGGGGCCACGGCGTTGGGCAGGGCGTGCGCCCAGCGGATCCGGCCGGGACCGATGCCGTACCGGCGTGCCTGGGCCGCGTACGGCGAGGCGAGCGCGTCGACCATGCCGGCCCGGACGAGCCGGCTGATCGAGCACACGGGGCGGGCCAGCAGCACCGCCACCGGGAGCACCAGCGCCGCCGGGTGGGCGAGCAGATCGCCGCCGTAGCCGACGGCCGTCGGCGGCAGCCAGTCGAGCCGCAGCGCGAAGACGAACACCAGCAGCACACCGAAGGCGAACTCGGGGACGGCGTACACCCCGAGGGTCACCGCGCTGATGATTCGGTCGACACGCCCGTCCTCGCGCCGCGCGGCCAGCACGCCGAGGCCGACCCCGACGGGCACCAGCAGGACGACGGTGAGCGTCGCGAGCAGCAGGGTCGGCCCCAGGCCGTCGGCCAGATACCCGGTCACCGGGCGGCCGGTGACAAGGGAATGGCCGAAGTCGCCGCGCAGCAGCGCCCCGGCCCAGTGCGCAAGCCGCTCGGATGCCGGCCGGTCCAGCTGCATCGTCGATCGGATCGCGGCGATACGCTCCGGGTCCGGCTGGTCCCCGGCGAGCGCGACCGCGGCGTCGCCCGGCAGCGCCTCGGTGAGCGCGAAGACCAGCAGGACGACGGCCGCCGTCTGGCCGGCGCCCAGCAGCAGCCGCCGCGCCACGAAGGACCGCAGGCCGCTCATGCCAGCCAGACCTTGTCGAAGCGGGCCCAGTCCAGGGAGTTGGCGGGTGCCTGCCGCGCGACGCCCCGGACGTTGGTGGCCGTCCCGACGAGCCAGTCCGCGAATCCCCACACCAGGAAGCCGCCCTCGGCGTGCAGCCGGCGCTGCATCCGCCCGTACAGCGCGGTCCGCTCCGCGCGGTCGGCGGTGGACTGCGCCTGCCGGTAGAGCGCGTCGAAGTCCTTGTGGTGCCACCGGGTGGCGTTGGTGGTGGAGCCGGTCAGCAGCCGCTGGGAGATGTGCATCTCGATGGGCATGGCTCCGGAGCGGTAGGAGCAGAGCGTGCCGGAGTCGAGGATGTCGCTCCAGTAGCTGTCGGCGTTGCGGTTGCGCACCGTCACCCGCACCCCGGCCTTCGCGGCCTGGTCGCGGAAGATGCCGGCCGCCTCGGTGAATCCGGCCGCGACGTCCGACGTGTCGAAGGTGACCCGCAGGTCCTCCGCGCCGGCCGCCTTGAGGAGGTGGCGGGCGCGGTCCAGGTCCTGCTCGCGCTGCGGCAGCCCGTCCGCGTAGTAGGCGTAGCCCTTGCCGAAGAGGTCGTTGCCGATCTCGCCGGCGCCGGACAGCGCACCGCGCACCAGCTCCGCGCGGTCGGCGATCAGGAAGAACGCCGCACGCACCCGCTTGTCGTCGAACGGCGGCCGGTCGGTCTTCATCGCGAACGCCTGCATCGCGCTGTTCCGCAACCGGATGATCCGCACCTGGCCGCCTCGCTCATGGGCGCGCGCCGTGGCCGGGCTCAGCTCGTGGGCGTACTCGATCTGTCCGCCGAGCAGCGCGTTGATCCGTGCGGACTCCTCGCCCGCGGCCACCAACTCCAGCTCGTCGAGGTGGGGGGCGCCGTCCCAGTAGTCCTCGAAGCGGCGCAGCACGGTACGCCTGCCGGGGGAGAAGGAGACGAAGCGGAACGGCCCGGAGCCGACCGGCTCGGTGAAGGAGTCGCTGCCCTCCGGCACGATGTACGCGCCGAACGCGGCCAGGATGTCCGGGAATTCGGCGGTGGGGCGCTTCAGCCGGAACTCCACGGTGGTCCGGTCGACGGCCCGGCTCGCCGCGAGGTCGATCGGCTCCAGGTCGGCCTTGGAGCGGAACGCCTTCTCGGGGTCGGCGATGCGGCGGTAGCTGAACAGCACATCGGCGGCGGTGACCGGCCGTCCGTCGTGGAACGTGGCCTTGCGCAGGGTCACCGTCCAGCGGTCCAGTGTCTTGTTCGGCTCCCACTTCGTGGCGAGCCGGGGCCGCGGTGCCAGGTCCGCGCCGAAGTCGGCGAGCTTGTCGAAGAGGGCCTTGGCGCGGGCGGCGTCGGAGAACAGACTCGCCAGATGGGGATCGAGGGTCTCGTTGGCGCCACCACCGGCGAACGCGGCCCGCAGCCTGCCACCTCGCCGCGGCGGCCCTTCGTCGCCTCCGGATCCGTCGCCGGAGTCCCCGCCCGAGCCGCAGCCGGCGAGTGCCAGGGCGCCGAAGGCGGCGGCGCCCGACGCCCCGGCCAGGAAACCGCGACGGCGCAGGGCGGCCCACGAGCTCACGGCACGCGCCCCGGCAGGACCGGTGTTGTCAGTCATGTGGGTGGTGTCGGGCCGGGCGTCGGCATCGGGCTTACGGGACGGCGGATCGTTTCTCATGGCGGCAACTCCTGTGAGCGGAAAGGAAGCTGGGGCCGGGCGCCGGGTGTGCGGGCGCTCGGTGGGTGGGGACGGCACGTCGTCGGAGCGAGGTCGTCACGCGGACGTGGGAGGTCGTCAGGGCGCGGTCGTCAGCCGCGCGACGACATGCAGACGGTCCGCGTCGGTCCGGTCGCCGGGCACGTCGCTCTCCTGCCAGCGGGGTGCGGTGCGCGGCCCCGGACCGTCGTGGAGCGAGAGCACCGTGAAGCCGTGCGCGGTCAGAAAGCGCCGCAACTCCAGCGGGAACAGCAGCCGCCAGGCGGAGCGCTGCTCCACGGGCTGCGAGCCGTCGTCGGTGGACCAGATCCGGCTGCGGCGCAGCAGCTGCGCCGTGCGGTCCACGCGCAGGGTGGTCCGTGCCCGGTAGGCCGTGCCGCGCCAGGTGAACGTGTGCTCCGTCGGCGCGTCCAGCAGGTCCGTACGGCCCAGGAAGTACGCGCCGTTGCGCAGCTCGGCGACCAGCAGGCCGCCCGGCTCCAGAGCCCGTCGGCAGGAATCCAGCAGGCCGTCGAGCTCGTCGTTGGTGTGGCAGTACAGCAGCGCGCTGTCCAGGCAGACGACGGCGTCGAAGGCGCGTGCACCGAGGTCGAAGCGACGCAGGTCGGCGCGGGTATAGGCGGGCCCGGGATGATGGCTGCGGGCGTGCGCGAGCATCGCCTCCGAGAGGTCGGCGCCGACCACCTGCCGGCCCGCCGCCTGGAGCCGCGCAGCGTCCCGGCCGGTCCCGCACCCGAGGTCGAGCACCCGTCTCCCGGCTCCGTGGCGGCGCAGCGTGGCCTCCACCCAGCGGGCGGCCAGCCCCTCCGGATCGGGGAACCGGGCCTCGTACAGCTCGGGGTGGTCGGTGAGCAGGTTCTGACCGGGGTCGCTGCCGGAGAAGGCGCCGGAGTGAACACCAACAGATGCGTTGTCATGCGGAGTTGTCTCGCCGTGCGTCATCTACTGCACGCTCCTTTTCTCACATGGCGGTGGCGATGCGGGTGACGGCTGCGGTGACGTCGCGGTACGGGCTCCCGGCGCCGATTCGGACCCGGGCTCCGGCAGCGCCTGCCGCCGCCGCAGCCGGTCGACACCGGCTGCCGACGCCAGGCCGAAGAGCAGGCAGCAGGCCCACGGCAGCCACGGCGCCGCGCGCTCAGCTCCGGCGTCCATCGCCCAGCCGACCAGGGCGTTCCCACCCGCCGCTGCCACCCCCGAAACGACGTAGAAGACGCCGAAGAAGGTCCCCGTCAGCGTCGATCGCCCGAAGCCCGGTATCAGCTCCATGACGAACGGCTGGGCGATCATCACGCCGAGCGAGAGCAGCAACGCACCCGCCAGCACCGGCAGCAGACCGAGCACCGCCTGCGCGGCGCCTTCCGGGCGGCCCGCGCCCGCCACCGTCATCGGGGGCACGAACGCCAGCGCCATCAGCACCAGCCCGAGGGTGATCCACCGGCCCCTGCTGCCGCGCTGTCGCAATGCCCGTGTCAGGCGCATTTGCAGCGTCAGACTGGCGAGCGTCCCGGTCAGGAAGACCAGCGCGGCCGCTCCCGCCCAGCCGGTCGCCTGCCGCGCCCCTTGGGGCAGCAGCAGATACAGCTGGTTCTCCAGGGTGAACATGCCGACCATGCCCAGCGCGAACGCCACGAACGCGCGGTTGCCCACCACCTCGCGCCAGTCCCCGAGCACCCCGGACGTCGCCGGCGGCACCTCGCGGGCCGGCAGTACGAGCGCCTGCGCGACGGTCAGCAGCGCGAAGATCGCCGCAGCGGTGAGCGCCGAGGCCCGGAAGTCGACGAGCAGCAGTGCGCTGCCCAGCAGCGGCCCGATCAGCGCACCCGTCGTCGCGAAGACATTGAACAGCGCGAACGCCTCCGCGGTGCGGCCACCCGCCTCCTGGGCCAGGTAGGCGCGGACCGCCGGGTTGAACAGGGCCCCGGCGAGCCCGCTGAGCACGGAAGCGGCGAGCAGCACCAAAAGACCGTCGCCGAGCGCGAACAGGGCGAAGCCCACGGCCCGCAGCCCGCACCCGGCGATGATCACGCCGCGTGCGCCCAGCCGGTCGGCGGCCGACCCGCCCACGAGGAACATCCCCTGCTGGCTCAGATTGCGGACGCCCAGCACGATCCCGACGACCGCCGCCGACATCCCCAGGTCCTCGCCCAGATGAGTGGCGAGATAGGGGATCAGCAGATAGAAGCCGGTGTTCACACCCAGCTGGTTGACCAGCAGCAGACGTATCGCGAGCGGGAACTCGCGTATCTCATGCCAGGTCCGCACGACGCCGCCCTCCTTCCGGGCCGGCCACCGCGGAGCGCCCCGGCGCGCGGGGCCTGATGCCGAGGCCGACCCCTTCGCCGGCACCCACGGTGCCGTCACCGCCCCCGATACCGGTCCACGGGTCGCGGGCGAGCAGCAGATGGCCGTCCAGGTCGACCCAGCGGGCCCGGTCGGCGAGATGGACCGCGGGCGCGATGCCGAGTGTGCTCGCGGTCAGACAGCCCAGCATCAGATCCGTACCGCTGCCTGCCAGCAACTCCGCGATGCGCAGCGCCGCATGGACCCCGCCGCACTTGGCGAGCTTGACGTTGACGCCCTGGACGCGGCCGGCCAGCCGCCGTGCGTCCTCGTAGCAGACGGCGTCCTCGTCGGCGATGAGCGGCAGCGGCGAGCGGGCCGCGAGCCGGGCCAGCGCCTCAGGATCGCCAGGTGCGATCGGCTGCTCGACCGCCTCGACGCCGAGCGCGGCGTAGCGCGGCAGCAGTTCCGCCGCCTGCGGAACGCTCCAGGCGCCGTTCGGATCGAGCAACAGGCGTGCACACGGGGCGTGTTCACGGATGGTGCGGACGCGTGCCAGGTCCTCCTCGGGATCGGCGGACCCCGCCTTGACCTTGAGGAGGGTGAAGCCGCTCGATGCAAGGCAGGCGGCCAGTGCCGCGGCCCGCTCCGTGGTGGTGATCCCGATGGTGCGGGCGGTCGCGGCGACCGGCGGGGTCAGCGACCCCAGGAGCTGGTGGACGGGAGCGCCGGCGCGCTTGCCGACGAGATCGAGCAGCGCGGACTCCACCGCGGCGATCACCGCTGGCGACGTATCGGGGCCCGGCAGCTCACCGCCGCGTACGGCGCCCAGCGCGGTCTCCGGGTCGCCGCAACGCTCGATGCCGGCGGCCGCGTCGCGCAGCAGCCGCACCAGGGCCTGGGCGTCGAGCCCGTAGTAGGCGCTGGCCACCACCTCTCCGTGGCCACGCAGCCCGCCCCGCTCGACGGTGAGCCAGACGGCGTCGCGGGCCGCCATCGTGCCGCGCGAGATGCGCAGCGGCTCGGCGAGTTCGAGGCGCGTGACGCGCACGGTGGTCTTCATGCGGGGGCCTCCTGCGGGGGATGCGGCCGACCCGGGGCGGCCGGCGCGGGCACGGATGCGGGGTGGATCGACCCGGTGGCGGCTCGGGTCGCTTCCGGGGCCGGGGACTCGCCCCCGTCCCGGCGGGCCTCGCACGGGTCGACCACCGTCGTGCACCGCGTCCAGCCGGTGGCCTCCGCCGCGGCCGGGTGGGCGATCTCGACGGGGCGCCGGTGTGCCGTCGTACAGTCCACGCCGTGTGCCGAGGTGAAGTCCTCGTCGTAGACGGTGGACAGGTAGCGGTGCGGCCCGTCCGGGAAGACAGTGGCGACGACCGCCCCCGGCTGCATCCGCGCGGCCCATGCGGCCACCAGGGCGGCGGCGCCGGTACTCCAGCCGCCGCTGACGAAGCACGTACGGGCGAGCCGCCGGCAGGCGTCCGCGGATTCCGCGGGACCGACCCAGTGCACCTCGTCGAACGCCTCGTAGGCCACATTGCGCGGATGGATGCTGCTGCCAAGACCTCGCATCAGCCGGGGTCTGGCGGGCTGGCCGAAGATCGTGGAACCCGTGGCGTCCACGCCGATCAGCCGCAGCGACGGCCAGCGGCGGCGCAACGGAGCGACCAGCCCCGCACTGTGTCCGCCGGTGCCCACGCTGCACACCAGCACGTCCAGATGCGGCAGCTCGGCGACCAGCTCCGCGGCGAGGGAGCCGTAACCTGCGGTGTTGTCGGGGTTGTTGTACTGGTCGGGCCAGTACGCGCCGGGCAGCTCGGCGAGCAGAGCACGCAGCCGGCCCAGCCGGGCGGCCTGCCAGCCACCGGGCTCGGCAGGCCGGTCGACGAGTTCCAGACGCGCCCCGTACGCCCGCAGCAGCCGCCGCATCGACGGCTCCAGCTCGGTGTCACCGACCAGCACCACGGGATGGCCCAGGGCCTGCCCGGCGAAGGCCAGACCGATGCCCAGGGTGCCGGACGTGGACTCCACCACCGGCGCACCGGGCCGCAGCTCACCGCGGTCGCGGGCACCCCGCAGCATGGACACCGCGGCGCGGGCCTTCATCCCGCCGACACCGTGCCCTTCGAGCTTCGCCCAGAACCCCGGCTGCGGGGACGGCAGATCCCCACTGATCCTGGCCAGTGGCGTACGGCCGAGCAGCCCCAGCAGCCCGGGGTCACCGAGCCCGGCAGCGCCGCAGGGGTGCGGCGCCCCCGTACACAGGACGGACTCCAAAGTGGCGTCGGGTGCGGACGTGGTCATGGCATTCCCCCATAGCGATGGATGACTCCGGGACCGCCGTCGAGCCAGAAGAACGGATAGGGCTCGGCGCACACGGCATGCACGCCCGCACCCACGAACCGGGGCAGCACGGCGCTGCCGGTCTGCGCGAACAGGACCAGCGGCAGACCGTGCGCGGCGGTCCTGGCACGCAGCGGTTCGAACGTCCCGTTGCCGAGCGTCATACCGGAGGCCAGCACCGCGTCACAGCCGCCGGCCGCGTCGAGCGCGTCGGTCACCACCGGCTCGCCCCACTCCGTCCTGCCGCCCTTGAGATCACACGGCAGATACCGCAGGCCCTTCGAACGCAGCGCCTCAAGAAGCGAGTTGACGACGCCGACGACCAGTACGCGGCCCCCGGGAGGCAGCGCCCCGGAATCCAGCAGCTCCACCACGGCCCGTGCCCTGGCCCGGGACTTCGAGAGCGACGACCCTGCGGGCAAGGCGACGGGCCGGGCGCCGTTCTCCGGTGTGTGCGGCGCGATGTGCATCAGATACGCGTCCAGGGCCGCGGTCCGCACCACCCGGAGCGGATGCGACAGCAGCGACGCCACATCGGCGCCGACCGCGTCCTCCACGGCCGTGGCGGGCAACGCACCCGGCTCCGCCGCACAGGACCCGACGGCGGCGCCGAGCCGCAGACTGAGCACCTCGTTGCGGTATCCGCTGCCCCGCCCCTCGTGGCGTACGGCTTGACTGGTGGCGAAGGCTGTGGAGACCCGCACCCCCTTCGGGTCCGGCCCCAAACGGCCTGCCGACACGGCCTCTTGCAGAGCTTCGAGGCTGTCCCATCCGGTCAACACGCCGTGAGGTGCACCCGGCCGCCGGGGAGTGTCCGCAGATGCGCCCCACTCCGTGGACGCACAGCTGCCCTCATGCATCTCCAGGGCCGCTCCAGGACCGTCCGCACGCACGCTCATCGGGCCGCCACCCGCGGCCGCACCGTGGCCAGCAACTCGGCGACACGGTGGCGTGCCCCGCCGCCTTCGGTGTCGGCAGCCATGATGTGGCCCAAGTAGCCGTTGTTGTCCCCGGCCGCCCGCACCCGCACGCCGGGCTCGGCAAGCCGCACCTCCAGCACCCCGGGCAGGGCCTCCAGGCCCGCGACGCCGGAGCGCACTCCAGAGGCGGCGCCCTCAGTCGGCGTGGCCGGGGCTGCACCAACGGCCGTGCCTTCGCGCGCGCTCCAGGGAGCCGCGTCAGGCGCGTCGCCCTGCCCGACCTCACGGACCTCGCCGGGCACGGCGACACCCTTGCCCTTGCCGTCAGACACATCACCCGGCACGGCGACACTCTCCTCCTCACGCGACTCACCGAGCCCGTCCGGACCTCCCCGCCCCACGTCATAGCCCTCCAGGA
Organism: Streptomyces sp. NPDC048248; assembly: GCF_043201875.1. Lineage (NCBI taxonomy): Bacteria > Bacillati > Actinomycetota > Actinomycetes > Kitasatosporales > Streptomycetaceae > Streptomyces > Streptomyces sp. NPDC048248. The sequence goes on along the minus strand of NZ_JBICZL010000004.1, from coordinate 195,383 downwards.
CGCCGTCCTCGCGGGGCAGCAGGAAGCCGATCGCCGCGCTGCGTACGCCCGTCGAGCGGGTGGACAGGTCCGGTTCGCGCCCCAGGGCGAGGTCCACGCACGCGCCGGCGAGGTCGATGCCGGTGACATGCCGGACGAGTTCGGTGATCCGATTGCCCGCCGGACGCGGGTTGACCTCCACGACCCGGGGGCCGGCCGCGGTCAGCTTGATCTCCGTATGGGCGACGACCTGGTCCAGGCCCAGCCCCGAGACCGCCGCGACCGCCGTCTCCACCGCGGCCGCCGTCCCCTCGGAGTCCAGCCCGGCGGGGAACATATGGCCCGTCTCGATGAAGGCGGGCGCACCGCCCACACTCTTGTCGGTCACGCCGACCGCTCGCGTCACACCTCCGTACGACACCGTCTCGACGCTGACTTCGGGCCCGTCGAGCAGCTCCTCCAGCAGCACGGCGGGGGAGCGCAGCTGGCCACGGGCATTGACCGGGAAGGCGTCCAGGGCGCGGTGCGCCTCGGCCAGCTGGGCCTCGTCGTCGACCCGGCGTACGAACATCCCGGCGCACAGGTCCACCGGCTTGAACACCAGCGGATAGCCGACCTCCTGCGCCGCGACCGCCGCTGCCGCGAAGCCGTCGCAGACCGCGAAGCGGGGACCGGGCAGGCCGGCAGCCTCCAGGGCGCGGCGGGTGCGGTCCTTGCGGCAGGCGGTGGTCACCGCACGCGCGCTCGGACCCGGCAGGCCGAGGTGCTCGGCGATCCCGGCCACCGCGGGCAGGTAGTAGTCGCACGAACTCAGCACCCCGTCGAAGCCCAACGCGGCGTGCAGGTCGGCGACATGAGGCAGCAGTGCGGGCAGGTCGTTGGTGTCGGCGGTGAGGACGTGACGGGCGCCGAGCAGCGGGTGCTCCACCCCCTCGGGCGCGGAGCGCAGGTAGTGCTGGAGGTCACGGGTCAGGAAGGTGAAGGTGTGCCCGGCCTCGGTGATCGCACGTGGCAGCAGCCGGCCCATCGCCCCGACCCAGCTCTCGACCATCAACAGATGCCCCATGACTCTCCGTCCGCGCTGAGGGATCCGGGCAGGCAGGGCGAGCCCCGGGCCGTGGATCCGGTTGACCGAGCCCACACGATATCGATAATCATTTTCATTGTCATGTCTGATCCCGCCCCTTCCCCGATGGAGCGCCGTATGCCCTCCCCACTCCTCCCGCCGCGACTTCGCCCACGCCTCCGACCCTCGCCGCGCCCGATATCCCGACGCCGCCACGCGGCCCCCACAACCGCCGTGCTCTCCCTGGCCGTTACCGTCACCCTCACCGCGGTCTCGCCCCTCCCTGCCGCCCCCCGCCCCGCCCCCGCCCCGCCCCCGCCCCTCGCCTTCGGGCCGTGCCCCAGCTCCGTACCGGAGCCCGCCCCACCCGCCCGGGTCACCTGTGGCCGGCTCGCCGTACCGCTCGACCACCACGACCCGCACGGCCCGCAGATACACATCGCCGTCTCGCGGGTCCGCGCCACCGGCACCCCTGCGGAACGCCGCGGCGTCCTCCTGGTCAACCCGGGCGGACCCGGCGGCTCCGGCCTCCCGTACGCCGTCACCAAACGCGCCAAACTCCCGCAGTCCGTACAGCGCGCCTACGACGTCATCGGCTTCGACCCCCGCGGCACCGGCCTCAGCACCCCCGCCGACTGCGGCCCCATGGGCGGCCTCTTCGACGCCCCCGGCGCCGACCCTCTCCCCCGCGACGGCCACGAGGAAAAGGACCACCTCGACAGGCTCCGGCGCCTGGCCGCCGACTGCGCCCACACCGTCGGCCCCGCGCTGCCGCACCTGTCCACCGAACAGACCGCCCACGACATGGACGCACTACGCGCCGCCCTGGGCGAACCCACCATCGGCTTCCTCGGCGTCAGCTACGGCAGCTACCTCGGCGCCGCCTACGCCGCGGCCCACCCCCACCGCGTCGGCCGGATGGTCCTCGACAGCGTCGTCGGCCCCTGGTCCTGGCACGACTTCGACGTCCGCCAGGCCCGCGCACTGCTCCGCCAACGCGCCACCCTCTTCCGCTGGCTGGCACGCGACCCCGACCGCTACGGCCTCGGCAACACCCCTCGCGCCGTCCGCCTCGCCTACACCCGCGTACGCGCCGGCCTCGCGCGTCATCCCGTCGACGGCTTCGGCCCCGCCGCGTTCGACCGCGCCGTCTACCGAGCTCTCGGTCGCACCGAGCGCTGGGCCGCCCTCGGTGACGGCCTGCACCGCTACCTGCGCGACGGCACGGTCACCGGGCTACGCCCCGCCGAGGACTTCGCCGGGCCCGCGTCCCGTACCTACGAAGCAGCCAACCGCGTCGTGAAGTGCGCGGACGGCCCCGGACCTGCCCCCGCGGACGTGCTTGCCGACATCCGGCGCCTACGTCGCCTCGACCCCCTTCCGATCCTCACCGGCCTCGAAGCCTCCGCCTGTGCCTACTGGCATCGCGGGCCCGCTCACCGCACCCCGCTCGGCAGCCCCCACGCGCCGCCGGCCCTCCTCGTAGCCTCGGCCCACGACCCGGTCACCCCCCTCGAAGGCGCCTACGCCCTGCGCCGCACCCTCCCCGGCGCGCGGCTGATCACGCTGGAAGACGACTACTCCCACGGCGTCTTCGCCAGTCGCGGCAACGCCTGCGTCGACGACACGGTCGCCAACTACCTCCTCGACGGCACTCAGCCCCCGACCGACGTCCACTGCACGGGCCCGGGCCTGCCCTAGCGTCCCGTCGCGCGATGCCCCGGCGGCCCCTGCCCATCTCCCCGCCTCGCCGTCTCCCCGGAACCGGCGGCTGAGGCGCGGTCATGCTCTTCAGGGGCCGCCGACGCATCCGCACGACCAATACCGCCCGCCCCATCGCGTCCCCACCCATGACAAGGACCGATGGACAGCGGCAGCCCGCCCAGCAGAGGCGGCCACGCCGCAAGCACCGCGGCCGCAGCCCGCACGGAGGCGACAGAAGCCGCGGGCGAACCGGGGGAGAAGGGCCGGGCACGCTGACTCGGGTGTCACCGTCGGCGGCCATGGCGGGCACCCCGAGGCGCAGGTGAGGGCCTGCCGGTAGATGTGTCGGAGGGGGGCGGGGCGGGGTCGGTACGGCGGTGGTACGGCCGTATCCGGGCTGTCCAGGTTGCGGGCGGGCCCCTGCGCGGGCCGCGCGCCCGTACCCTGAAGAGGTGAGCACCACCCCCGAACCCGAATCGGCCGAGTCCTCCCCGGCGCCCGAGAGCCAGCAGCGCGCCGCCGCGCAGGATGCCTCGGAGCAGCCCGCCGCGGAGACCGCCGAGCCTGCGACGCCTCCCGCGCCCGCCTCGCCCCCCGCGCGTCCGGCCCCCCGGCCCGCGGCGCTGATCTTCGACGACCCGCTGAGCCGGCAGTCCTCGGACGACACCGACCGCGGCTGGGGCGAGCGGCCCTCAGCCGGCTCCGACAGCGCCGCCGACCTGGCCCGTTTCCTCGACGAAAAGCCGCCCCACCACCTCTGAGCGAGGCGATGGGGCGGCGTGTGCCGGTCCGCGGTGCCCGCTAGTACTGCCGCTTCTGCGCGATGACGGTGGCCGAGGTGGAGGAGTGCGGAGCCGAGGAACCCTCGCGCTGCGCGACCAGCGCGTCGCGGATCTCGGTGAGCAGCTCGATCTCGGTCGGGTCCGCCGGAGCGATCGCCTTCTTGGCGTCCTGGCGGGCCTTCCACTTGGTCATCGGAAGGATCATGAGGAAGTAGACGACCGCGGCGGTGATCAGGAAGGTCAGGGCGGAGCTGAGCACCGAGCCCCACAGGATGTAGATCCCGTCGGTGTACTCGCTGGTCTTCTTGCCGATGTGGCAGGTGGTGAGGCACGTCTTGTAGTTGTCGAGGTTCTGCGAACCGAGCGCGCCGATGATCGGGTTGATGACGCCTTTGACCACGGCATTGACGATGTTCGTGAACGCCGCACCGACGACGACCGCGACAGCGAGCTCGATGACGTTGCCGCGCATCAGAAATTCCTTGAACCCCTGCAGGACGCCCTGGTTCTCGCTCACCTTGCAGCCTCTTTCCTTGCTCACTACGGACGGTGCACCAATGGTCAGCACCGCAACTTACGGCAGGGCAGGGCGGAGATGTCCAATCGCGCCACTCGAACCGGCGATCGGCCGGCGCGTCGCTGCGGACCCGGCGGAAGTCGGGTAACGCACGGCCCCGGACGGCGATACCGGTGCGGGGCTGCCCCCAGCGGCATGCGGCAGGTGCCCAGCCACCCGGAGCAGTTTTCCGTGCGATTCGGACAGATGCCACTCGATCTTGCCGCACGGCTACCGCCCTCCGTCGGCCGCGGGAGTCGGACAGAGCGGCCCGGATGACGTGTCTGCCACACCCTGCGCGAGCCCGCAGGCCAGTGCTGCGGCCGCCATCGCCAGGCCCGCGGCCATCACCCGCAGCCGGGTTGTCGGCCGCCACCGGCGCCGACCGCCGCCCGCCCGCACCGGAGGGAAGTGCGGCACTTCACACGACGGGGGCGCGGGGAGCGGGAGCGGACAGAGGTGTGGGTCGGTGGTGGAGGAACGGAGCATGGTGATCACCGCCTGCGGTGGGGGATTCGGTCTCGGTGATCACCACCGTGCCGGAATCCGCCGCGGCCCGCGCAGGGCTGTGTACAACCACGTCGCTGTGGACAACTCGGCCACCCGTCAGAGGGAGGCAGGGCTCCTCGGAGGGCGGCAGAAGCCTCCCCGGAGGCCGCGGCCTCCCCGCGGACCGGGGCATTCAGAGCGGCCGGGGTCGTAGGAGGAAGCCGGGGTCGTCAGCGGAGGACCCTGGTTACAAGCGATGACCGGGGCCGTATGAACAAGGCCCGGGACCCGATGAGAACGCCCGGGATCGCATGAGAAAGCCCCGGGGCCGTGAGCGAAAGCTCCGGCCCCGGAAGCGCCGGCCCTCAGGGCAGCTCGATGCCCAGGTTCCAGCCGTCGTGGGCGCCCACGCACAGGCACTCGCGCTCGGCGTTGCCCGGCAGGGCGGCCACCGCGTCGAAGAGCACCTCGCGCAGGCGGCCGACGTTCTGGCCGAACACCTCCAGCACTTCGCCGTGGGAGACGCCGTCGCCCGCCTCCGCGCCCGCGTCCAGGTCGGTGACCAGCGTCAATGAGGTGTAGCAAAGGCCGAGTTCACGAGCCAGGACGGCCTCGGGTTGGCCCGTCATGCCGACCACGGACCAACCCTGGGCCGCGTGCCAACGGGACTCCGCGCGGGTCGAGAAGCGGGGGCCCTCGATGACGACGAGGGTGCCGCCGTCGACCGGCTCCCAGTCGCGGCCCCGGGCGGCGGCCACCGCGGCCCGGCGCCCGGCGGCGCAGTACGGGTCGGCGAAGGTCAGGTGGACGACGTTGGGGACGCTGCCGTCGGGCAGCGGGACGCCGTCGAAATAGGTCTGCGTACGGGCCTTCGTGCGGTCGACGAGCTGGTCCGGTACGAGGAGCGTGCCGGGGCCGAATTCGGGGCGCAGCCCGCCCACGGCGCACGGGCCGAGTACCTGCCGGACGCCGACCGAGCGCAGGGCCCAGAGATTGGCGCGGTAGTTGATGCGGTGCGGCGGGAGGTGGTGTCCGCGGCCGTGCCGTGGCAGGAACGCGACCTGGCGGCCCGCCACCTCGCCCAGGAACAGCGAGTCGCTGGGGCTCCCGTAGGGAGTGTCCACCGTGATCTCGGTCACGTCGTCGAGGAAGGAGTAGAACCCCGAGCCGCCGATGACACCAATTTCCGCGTCAGCCATGCCGGTCACACTATCGGGGAGGGGCAGCCGGCTGACAGCGGATGCCGGCGAAGGGGACCGGAACGCGGCGGACCCCGCCGTCGGCGACGGCGGGGTGCGGGAGAAAGCGTGTCAGGCGGCCGAGCTGCTGCTCGTGGAGCCCGCCTTGCTGCCGGACGACGGCGAGGACGAAGCGCTCGACGACGACGAGGACGAAGGCGACGACGAAGACGACGTCGACTTGCTGTCGGAGCTGCTGGACGAGGAGCTCGACGCATCCGAGGAGGCGGTCTTCGCGGGGGTGCTGCTGGACGACGAGCCGCGGCTGTCGTTGCGGTAGAACCCGGATCCCTTGAAGACGATGCCGACCGCGGAGAACACCTTCTTGAGGCGTCCGTTGCAGCTCGGGCAGTCGGTGAGCGCGTCGTCGGTGAACTTCTGCACCGCCTCGAGGCCCTCGCCGCACTCCTTGCACTGGTACTGGTAGGTCGGCACTGTGACTTCCTCCTGGCACTCTCAGTCGTTGAGTGCTAACGACGATCCATAGTGCAGTATTCCTGCCCGTCAGTCCACTGCGACCGGCGTACGGTGACCGACTCCACGTCCACCGCCGTGCTCCCGCGGCCCCTGCGCCCAGGCGTCGGTGGCCGATTCCGAGGCGTCGAGAGGGCCGGCTTTGGTGTCGTGCGAGGACTGTCCGCCGGTGGCGGCGGAGCCCGCAGCGGCAGAACCGACGATCAAGGTCGAGGAGCGCGGCAGCAGGTGGGCGCGCAGCGCCAACAGCACCGTCAGGGCCAGCGCCGTACCGGCCAGCGGCACCAGGAATCCGGCGCTCGGGCCGAAACCGTCGGCCAGCCGGCCGGACGCCGTGGCGGCACCGGCCTGTCCCAGCGCGACCGCACCGGTCAGCCAGGTGAACGCCTCGGTGCGGGCAGTGGCAGGCACCAGCGACTCGACGAGCGTGTAGCCGGTGATCAGGGCCGGGGCGATGCACAGGCCGACGAGCAGGCCGACGGCGCCGAGCAGCGGAACCGCGGTCACCGCCCACAGGGGGGTGGTGGCCAGGGCCAGCAGCCCGTAGGCGACCAGCAGGCGGCGCCGCGGGCCGACCTTCCACGCGATCGCGCCGCAGGCGATGCCGGCCAGCATGTTGCCGCCCGCGAAGATCCCGTAGAGCACGCCGTTGATACCGGGCTGCCCGATGTCCTGGGTGAAGGCCGTCAGCGAGACCTGCATGCCGCCGAAGACGGAGCCGATGCCGAAGAAGGCCACGATCAGGACGCGTACGCCGGGGAGCGAGAGCGCCGAGACGCGCGGCCGGTCACCGTCCGCGGGCCGGTGCACGGGCGGCTGGCTGCGGCGCTGGGAGGCGAACAGCAGCCCGCCGGCCAGGGTCAGCGCGGCCTCGGCGACCAGGCCGGCCGCCGGGTGGATGCCGGTGCACAGCGCGGTGGCCAGCACCGGGCCCACGACGAAGGTGAACTCGTCGGTCACCGACTCGAAGGCGGCCGCCGTCGGCATCAGCGGCGAACCGCCCAGCCGGGAAGCCCAGCGGGCCCGCACCATCGGACCGACCTGCGGGGTGGAGGCTCCGGTGGGCACGGCCACCGTGAGCAGTGCCCACAGGGGGGCGTGGGCAAGGGCCAGGGTGATCAGCGCGGCGACGCCCGCGACGTGCACCAGCACACCGGGGAGCAGCACGGCGCGCTGGCCGAAGCGGTCGGCGAGCTTGCCGCCCTGGGGGGCGAACAGCGCCATCGCGACGCCGGTGGCGGCGGACACGGTGCCGGCGGTGCCGTAGGAGCCGGTGGTGCTCTCCACCAGCAGCACGATGCCGATCGTGAGCATCGCGAAGGGCTGCCGGGCCAGAAAGCCGGGCAGCAGGAACGTCCATGCACCGGGGGTGCGCAGCAGTTTTCCGTATCCGGGACGGGATTCCTTGACCGCGGATGCCACGGCCGGGCCTTTCTGCTGCCTGGTAGCGCGCAGCCGCGAGGTCGTCACGGGAACGCGCCGAGAGCTGTCCTCTCGCGCAGGACCGAGTGATACCGCGTGGTCCGCACCGTTGAGGTGATGGCTGCGTGTGGCAGGGGACCGCGGCCGCCGAGCGGTCGCGCCAGCTCTGCGTCAGGCAGAGGTGGTTCGTTGATTTGCCTCTTCATACTACAGGCCGAAGCGCGTGAAGCCCTGGGATTAACCAGGGCTTCACGCGGATTTCCTTGGGATCCGTGGAGATCTACAGCACATTCGGGCGGCCGACGAACGTCGGTGGCCGTGGGCGTCGGCCCGGCGCCGGTCAGCGCCGGCCGCGGCCCTTGGGGGGCCGGTCCCGTGGGGCCCCGGGGCGGCGGAGGACCGTGCCGCTCTGCCGCTTGGGTCCTTGGCCGCCGGCGGGCGGGGAGGGGCGCGCGCCCCCGGCGCCCCCGGTGCCCAGCCAGCCGGCCAGCTTGCCGCCCTGCGAGACCGCCTGCAGCCGGTTCTCGGCCGCGTCCCGCACCGGGTCGGTGGCCACCACCAGCAGCTCGTCCCCGCGCCGCAGCACCGTCGTGGGCGCCGGTACGAAGCTGGTGCCGTCCCGGACGATCAGGGTGACCGCCGCACCCGCGGGCATCCGCAGCTCGCCGACCTCGACGCCGTGCATCCGGGAGCCGGGTCCGATGGACGTGGACAGCAGATGGCCGCGCAGCCGCTCCAGCGGTGCCGACTCGATGCCCAGGTCGGCGGTCTCTCCCGCGGCCCCGGACGCCCCGATCCGCAGCCGCCTGGCGAGCCACGGCAGGGTCGGCCCCTGGATGAGGGTGTAGACGACGACGAGGACGAAGACGATGTTGAAGACCCGCTCGCTGTCGGGGACGTCGCTCACCATCGGGATGGTGGCCAGCACAATCGGCACAGCACCCCGCAGTCCCGCCCAGGACAGCAGGGCTTTCTCCCGCCAGGGCATCCGGAACGGCAGCAGGCTCGCGAACACCGACGTCGGCCGGGCCACGATCGTCAGGATCAGACCGATGACGAGCGCGGGCGCGACGTCGTCGAGCATCTTGTGCGGGGTGACCAGCAGACCGAGCAGGACGAACATGCCGATCTGGCCGATCCAGCCCAGCCCTTCGGCGAATCCGCGGGTGGCCGGTGCGTGCGGCAGCTTGGCGTTGCCGAGGATCATCGCGGCCAGGTAGACGGCGAGGAAGCCCGAGCCGTGCGCGAGGGCGCCGGCCGCGTAGGCGGAGACGGCGATGGCCATGACGGCGATCGGGTAGAGGCCGGACGCGGGCAGCGCCACATGCCGCATGCCGTACGCGCCGAGCCAGCCGATGGCGATGCCGATGGCGGCGCCGATCGCCAGCTCCAGGGCGATGTGCCAGAGCAGGACGTACCAGTGCTCGAAGGGTCCGGCCGCGGAGAAGGCCACGACGAGAATGACCACGGGGGCGTCGTTGAAGCCGGATTCGGCTTCCAGGATGCCTGTCAGGCGGGCGGGCAGCGGGACGCTGCGCAGCACGGAGAAGACCGCGGCGGCGTCCGTCGAGGACACCACCGCGCCGATCAGCAGCGCCTGACGCCATTCCAGGCCGGCCAGGTAATGCGCTCCGGCCGCGGTGACCCCCACGCTCACCGCGACACCGAGGGTCGAGAGCAGCGCCGCCCGTGGCAGCGCCGGCTTGATCTCTTTCCACTTCGTGCCCAGGCCGCCCTCGGCGAGAATCACGACCAGGGCGGCATAGCCCAGGAGTTGGGTCAGCTCCGCGTTGTCGAAGACGACGCCGCCGATCCCGTCCTGTCCGATGGCGATGCCGATCCCCAGGTAGATGAGCAGGCTGGGGAGCCCGCTGCGCGAGGAAAGCCGTACCGCAGCAACCGCGATGAGCAGTACGAGCGAGCAGATCAGCAGGAGTTCGTTGAGGTGGTCGACAGTCAGGAGCTGGTCCCTCCTTGCACGGGTTGCGGGCGCGGGCGTTCCTTACCGTATCTAGTTACTGAGACTAACAATTTACCATTACTTGAAAGTTGGACGTGCTGGCGGTGACTCCGCGTAGGGGTCGCCGAACCCGTGCGCCTATGGTTGCCTCCAGCACTCCCACCCTGCCCCTCGAAGGACAGAGATGCCCGCCAACAAGTCCGGCCCAGCCCCCAAAAAGAAGAAGGGGCGGCGCGGCCGCCTCGTACTGATCACGGTCGTGCTTCTGCTCGTGGCGGGCATCGGCTTCGGTGCGTTCTGGGGCGTCAGCACGGTGCGCGCCTCGTTCCCCGAGACCACCGGCTCGCTCAAACTCCCGGGCCTGACCAACCCGGTCGACGTATCGCGCGACTCCCGCGGTGTCCCGCAGATCTACGCAGACACCGACGAGGACCTCTTCCGCGCCCAGGGGTTCGTCCAGGCCCAGGACCGTTTCTGGGAGATGGACGTACGCCGCCACATGACGTCGGGCCGGCTGTCGGAGATGTTCGGCAAGGACCAGGTCGAGACCGACTCCTTCCTGCGCACCCTCGGATGGCGCGACGTGGCGCAGAAGGAGTACGACACCAAGCTGTCGCCCAGCACCAAGAAGTACCTCCAGGCGTACTCCGACGGCGTCAACGCCTACCTCAAGGACCACGAGGGTTCGGCGCTGTCCCTGGAGTACGCGGCACTGGACTTCCAGAACGACTACAAGCCCGAGAAGTGGACCCCCGTCGACTCGGTGGCCTGGCTCAAGGCGATGGCCTGGGACCTGCGCGGCAACATGCAGGAAGAGATCGACCGGTCCCTGATGACCAGTCGCTTCAGCGCGGCGCAGATCGATCAGCTCTACCCGAAGTACCCGTACAAGCGGAACAAACCGATCGTCGAAGGCGGCGCGGTCGACCCGGCCACCAAGCAGTTCCGGCCCAAGAGCACGGCCAACGCCACCCCGGCGGGCACCGGTGCGGGAGCGGCCGTCGGGCTGCAGTCGCAGCTCTCCTCGCTGTCCAAGTCCCTCGACAAGATCCCGGCACTGCTCGGCCCCAACGGCAACGGCATCGGCTCCAACTCCTGGGTCGTCTCCGGTGACCACACCACCACCGGCAAACCGCTGCTCGCCAACGACCCGCACCTCGCGCCGCAGATGCCCTCGCTCTGGTACCAAATGGGCCTGCACTGCCGCACCACCGGCCCCCGCTGCAACTACGACGCCTCCGGCTTCACCTTCGCCGGCATGCCCGGCGTCGTCATCGGCCACAACCAGGACATCTCCTGGGGCATGACCAACCTCGGCGCGGACGTCTCCGACCTGTACCTGGAGAAGATCAACTCCGAGGGCTACCTCTACGACAACATGCAGCAGCCGTTCACGACCCGCAAGGAGACCATCAAGGTCGCCGGCGGAGCCAGCCGCGAGATCACCGTCCGCTCGACCAACAACGGCCCGATCGTCTCCGACCGCGACGACGAGATGTCCACCGTCGGCAAGAGCGCTCCGGTCGGCAACGCGGCACCGGACCGCGGCGACGGCTACGCCATATCGCTGCGCTGGACGGCCCTGAACCCCGGCCGGTCCATGGACGCCGTCTTCGAGCTCAACCGGGCGAGGGACTTCACCGGCTTCCGCAAGGCCGCCGCGCACTTCGAGGTGCCCTCGCAGAACCTGATCTACGCCGACACCAAGGGCAACATCGGCTACCAGGCCCCGGGCACCGTCCCGGTCCGCGGCAAGGGCGACGGCACCTACCCGGCGCCGGGCTGGGACCCGAAGTACCGCTGGACCGGCTACATCCCGCAAAAGGCCCTGCCCTACGAGTACAACCCGCGGCGCGGCTACATCGTCACCGCCAACCAGGCCGTCGTCGACGAGGACAAATACCCTTACCTGCTCACCAAGGACTGGGGCTACGGCGCCCGCAGCCAGCGGATCAACGACCTCATCGAGTCGAAGATCAAGGACGGCGGCAAGGTCTCCACGGACGACATGCAGACCTTCCAGATGGACAACAGCAGTGAGATCGCCCGGCTGCTGACGCCCTACCTGACGAAGATCGACATCAAGGATCCGTACGTCCGCGAGGCCCAGCAGCTGCTGGAGGGCTGGGACTTCACCCAGGAGCCCGACTCCGCCGCGGCCGCCTACTTCAACGCCGTCTGGCGCAACACCCTCAAGCTCGCCTTCGGCAACAAGATGCCCAAGGAACTGCGGGTCGACGGCCAGTGCCTCAACGTCCGCCCCGCCAACGAGACCGGCCCTGCCGACGACCTCGACAAGCTCGTCCGCGAATGCGGCGAGCGGGCCGCGGACTCCGCGCAGCCCGACGGCGGCGACCGCTGGTACGAGGTCGTCCGCCCGCTCCTGGACGACCCGGGCAACGCCTGGTGGAAGACCGAGGACCGGGCCGGGCGCCCCGGCGACGCCAACCGCGACCAGCTCCTCGCGCACGCCATGCAGGAAGCCCGCTTCGAGCTGACCAGCAAGCTCGGCAAGAACATCGACAACTGGAGCTGGGGCCGGCTGCACCAGATGTTCCTGAAGAACCAGACCCTGGGCACCGACGGACCCGGCTTCCTGCAGGGCCTGTTCAACCGCGGCCCGTGGAATCTCGGCGGCGGCGAGGCCGCGGTCGACGCCACCGGCTGGAACGCCGCGGGCGGCTACAAGGTCACCTGGGTCCCGTCGATGCGCATGGTCGTCAACCTCGCAGACCTCGACAAGTCCCGCTGGATCAACCTCACCGGCGCCTCCGGGCACGCCTACAGCGCCCACTACTACGACCAGACCGACAAGTGGGCCAAGGGCGAGCTGCTGCCCTGGGCCTTCAGCGAGCAGGCCGTCAAGAAGGCCGCCAAGGACACGCTGACGCTGTCACCGTAGGGGCGCGGTGGCACCGCCGCCGTACAGGACGCCGTGGGGGGGGGGGGGGCCACCCGCCCCCCCCCCCCCGCGGGGGGGGGGGGGGCCGGGGCCCGCCCCCCCCCCCCCCCCCCCCCCCCCCCGCCCCGCCCCCCCCCCCCCCCCCCCCCCCCCCCCCCCCCCCCCCCCCCCCCCCCCCACCACCCCCCCCCCCCCCCCGGGGGGGCGGGGGGGGGGCGCCCCCCCCCCCCCCCCCCCCCCCCACGGCGTTCGGGGAAGCGCCCGGGCACGCAGAGCCCGCGCCGCGCCCGGCCTCAGGGCCCCAGGCCCTCCGCCCGCGCGAAGCGGTGCACCGCCGACGGGGTCACCGCGGCGTGCACGTGCCGGTCGTGCGGCTCGACCGGCACCGACTCCAGGACCTCCGCGTCGTACAGCAGCACCACCAGCGCCGGATCGGCACCGGCCCGCTCCAGGCGCGCCAGCACCCGGTCGTACGAGCCGCCACCGCGCCCCAGTCGCAGCCCCCGGCCGTCCACCGCCAGGCCGGGAAGCAGCACCACATCGGCCCCCGTCACGGCCTCCGGACCCAGCCGCGGCCCGTCCGGCTCCAGCAGCCCGCGGTCGGCCGGCAGCAGATGCGCGGCACCCTCGTAGGCCGCCCAGTCAAGGTCGTTGTCCGGGAGCAGCACCGGCAGCAGCACCCGCACCCCGGCCGCGTGCAGCCGGTCCAACAGGTCATGGGTGGAGGGCTCGTAGCCGATCGAGACGTACGCGGCGACGGTCAGTGCGGCAATGGGGAGTGGCGCGTCGGGGGTCTTTTCACCATCGCGCCGACCGGTCGTCCCCGACACCGCCCGCAATTCTTCCAATTCCAGCGTCCGCCGGGCCAGCGCAATACCCGTTTCCGACACGACACCCGGCAGCAATGCTCTCCTCATCTCCAGGAGATCTCGCCGCAACCTGCGCTTTCTATCGTCGTCAACACTCACTGTGCGCCCTTGCTCCCACTCTCATGCCGTATTAACCAGACCCTCATCATCCTTCCGATAGGGCCGGTTATGGTGGCGCGCATGACTCCATCGCACACGCGGATCAGCAAGGCTGTCATTCCCGCAGCCGGCCTCGGCACCCGGTTTCTCCCTGCCACGAAGGCCACCCCCAAGGAGATGCTCCCGGTCGTCGACAAGCCCGCCATCCAGTACGTGGTGGAGGAGGCGGCCACCGCCGGGCTCTACGACGTCCTGATGGTGACCGGACGCAACAAGCGCCCCCTCGAGGACCACTTCGACCGCAACTACGAACTCGAAGAGGCGCTGCACCGCAAGGGTGACGAATCCCGGCTCTCCAAGGTCCAGGAATCCAGCGACCTGGCCACCATGCACTACGTGCGCCAGGGCAACCCCAAGGGCCTCGGCCACGCCGTCCTGTGCGCCGCGCCGCACGTCGGCGACCAGCCCTTCGCGGTGCTCCTCGGCGACGACCTCATCGACCCCCGCGACCCGCTGCTGCAGCGCATGATCGAGGTGCAGGAGCAGCACGGCGGCTCCGTCATCGCCCTGATGGAGGTCGACCCCGCGCAGATCCACCTCTACGGCTGTGCGGCCGCCATCCCCACCGCGGACCCCGACGTGGTGGGGGTCTCCGACCTGGTGGAGAAGCCCGCCGTGTCCGAGGCCCCCAGCAACCTCGCGATCATCGGCCGCTACGTCCTCGACCCGGCCGTCTTCGAGGTGCTGCGCAAGACCCAGCCCGGCCGCGGCGGCGAGATCCAGCTGACCGACGCCCTCCAGGCACTGGCATCCGACCCGTCCCTGGGCGGCCCGGTGCACGGCGTCGTCTTCAAGGGACGCCGCTATGACACCGGCGACCGTGGCGATTACCTCCGTGCCATTGTCAGACTGGCATGCGAACGTGAGGATCTGGGTCCGGACTTCAGGACCTGGCTGCGCAGTTTCGTCACCGAGGAGATGTAAGACGTTGAACGGCACCACCGGCCAGACCAGCCACCAGGACCGCGTCTGGTCGGTGGCCGAGCATCTCGACGACGTCCTGTCGAAGATCCACCCGCTGGAGCCGATCGAGCTGCAACTCCTCGACGCCCAGGGCTGTGTGCTGGTGGAGGACATCACCGTCCCGGTCGCCCTGCCGCCCTTCGACAACAGCTCCATGGACGGCTATGCCGTCCGTGTCGCGGATGTCGCGGGCGCCACCGAGGAGTTCCCCGCCGCTCTCACCGTCATCGGCGATGTCGCGGCGGGCAACGGCGAACTGCCGCCCGTCGGCCCCGGGGAGGCCGCCCGCATCATGACCGGCGCCCCGGTGCCGCCCGGCGCCGAGGCCGTCGTCCCCGTCGAATGGACCGACGGCGGTACCGGCGAGGGACCGGTCGCCACGATGCGCGCCCACAGCGCCGCACCCGAGGGCGCCGCGGGCGAGGTCCGCGTCCACCGCCCGGTCGCCGAGCGCGCCCACATCCGCGCCCGCGGCAGCGATGTCCGGGCCGGCGAGAGCGCCCTTCGGGCCGGCACGGTCCTGGGGGCCTCACAGATCGGCCTGCTCGCCGCCATCGGCCGCGGCACGGTCAAGGTCCGCCCCCGCCCCCGGGTCGTCGTCATGTCGACCGGCAGTGAACTCGTCCAGCCCGGCGAGGCGTTGGGGTCCGGCCAGATCCACGACTCCAACAGCTTCCAGCTCACCGCGGCGGCCCGCGACGCCGGCGCCATCCCCTACCGCGTCGGCGCCGTCGCCGACGACGCCGAGACGCTGCGCGCCACCCTGGAGGACCAGCTCATCCGGGCCGACATCCTCGTCACCAGCGGCGGCGTCAGCGTCGGCGCGTACGACGTGGTCAAGGAGACCCTGGCCGGCCTGTCCGCCGAGGAGGGCCGGGTGGAGTTCCGCAAGCTCGCCATGCAGCCCGGCAAACCGCAGGGCTTCGGCCTCATCGGCCCCGACCGCACCCCGCTGCTCGCCCTGCCCGGCAACCCCGTCAGCTCCTACGTCTCCTTCGAGCTGTTCGTACGCCCCGCCATCCGCGCCCTGATGGGCCTGCGCGACGTGCACCGCCCCACCGCCCGCGCCGAATGCACCGAAGCGATCGCCTCCTCGCCCCAGGGCAAACGGCAGTTCCTGCGCGGCTCCTACGACTCCGCGGCCGGCCAGGTCACCCCCGTCGGCGGCGCCGGCTCCCACCTGATCAAGGCACTCGCGCACGCCAACGCCCTGATCATCGTCCCCGAGGACGTCACCGAGGTGGCCCGGGGCGACGCGGTGGACGTCCTGCTGCTCGGGTAGCCCGCGGCCGCTGCGGGTACGGTGTCGTCGCACAGGCGGCAGTCCGGACCGGGAGAACGATGAGCAGCGGCCAGCAACACCTCACCCATCTCGACGCGGCGGGCGCGGCCCGCATGGTCGACGTCTCCGACAAGGACGTCACCGCCCGCACCGCCCGTGCCCGCGGCCGCGTCCTGGTCTCGCCGCGTGTCATCGAACTGCTCCGCGGCGAGGGCGTACCCAAGGGCGACGCCCTCGCCACGGCCCGGATCGCCGGGATCATGGGTGCCAAGCGCACCCCCGACCTCATCCCGCTGTGCCACCCCCTGGCCGTCTCCGGGGTGAAGCTGGACCTCTCGGTCGCCGACGACGCCGTGGAGATCACCGCCACGGTCAAGACCACCGACCGCACCGGCGTCGAGATGGAGGCGCTGACCGCCGTCTCGGTGGCCGCCCTCACCGTCGTCGACATGGTCAAGGCCGTCGACAAGGCCGCGGTCATCTCCGACATCCGGGTCGAGGAGAAGACCGGCGGCAAGTCCGGCGACTGGAGCCGGCCGTGACCGCGCCCCGCGCCCTGGTGGTGACCGCCTCCAACCGCGCCGCCGCCGGTGTCTACGCGGACAAGGGCGGCCCCCTGCTGGTCGACGGTCTGGCCGCCATGGGCTTCGAGGTCGAAGGCCCGCAAATCGTCCCGGACGGCGACCCGGTCGAGGCGGCCCTGCGCGCCGCCGTCGCCGCCGCTTACGACGTGGTGCTGACCACCGGCGGCACGGGCATCTCGCCCACCGACCGCACCCCCGAGGCGACCCGCCGCGTCCTGGACCACGAGATCCCCGGCATCCCCGAGGCGATCCGCGCCGCCGGCCGGGAGAAGGTGCCCACAGCGGCGCTCTCGCGCGGGCTGGCCGGCGTCGCCGGTCGCACCGTGATCGTCAACCTGCCCGGCTCGACGGGCGGCGTCCGCGACGGTCTCGCCGTCCTCGCCGACCTCCTGCCGCACGCCGTCGACCAGGTCCGCGGCGGCGACCACCCCAGACCGTCCGGGAGCCCGAGCTGAACGCGCCCTGGCCGGTGGTCCTGACGGACGGAGACGTCTCCCTCCGCCCGATAAAGCTGCGCGACCACCGGCCCTGGCGCGAGGTCAACCGCCGCAACCGCGACTGGCTGCGGCCCTGGGAGGCGACCATCCCGCCGGCGCCGCCCGGCGCCCGCCCACCGCACCGCCCGACATACCGCCAGATGGTCCGTCATCTGCGCGCCGAGGCGCACGCCGGCCGGATGCTGCCCTTCGTCGTCGAGTACCGGGGCCGGCTCGTCGGTCAGCTGACCGTCGCCGGCATCACCTGGGGATCGATGTGCTCGGGGCACGTCGGGTACTGGGTGGACCGCGAGGTGGCCGGCCGCGGTGTCATCCCGACCGCCGTGGCGCTCGCCGTGGACCACTGCTTCCGCTCGGTCGGCCTGCATCGCATCGAGATCTGCATTCGGCCGGAGAACGTCCCCAGCCGCCGCGTGGTGGAGAAACTCGGCTTTCGCGAGGAGGGCATCCGCCCGCGCTACCTCCACATCGACGGGGCCTGGCGTGACCACGCGGTATTCGCCCTGACCGCCGAAGAGGTGCCCGAGGGGCTGCTCCACCGCTGGCGGCACGAGAAGCCCGGCACACCCCACAAATAAAATATGTGTTCGAAATTGTTCACGGGATGACCGGATTCGCGGGCTGCTGATCTCAACAATCACAAAAAAAGTTCGAGATATCAGCCAGATCGTGCGACACACCGGCTCAATTGGCGGATGGCCCCACGCAAACCCCTCTACCGTGTGAGTTGTGAGAAGCAGCGGCCTCATCTACGCAGTCATCGTCGGGGCCTGGGCCGCCTACTTGGTGCCGATGTGGCTCCGTAGGCAGGACGAGCTCAACGAGGCCCGTCCGACCGAGCGCTTCAGCACTGCCATCCGGCTCCTGTCGGGACGTGCGGCCATGCAGCGCCGCTACGCCAAGGGGCTGGAGGAGTGCCCCGCCGACGATGCGGGCGACGAGCAGGACCCGGACGCCGCGGCCGCCGCGGCCGACGTCCGGCCCTTCGGCGACCCCGCAGCCTCCGAGGCCGCCACCCACACTCGCGTCAAGCCCAACCCCTCGCGCCCCACTGCCGCCGAGCGGACCAAGCGCGCCAAGGTCCTCGCCCGACGCCGGCGCTCCATCACGATCCTCTTCCTCACCTTCACCATCGGCGCCATCGTCGCCGCGGTCGGCGGTATCGCCTTCCTCTGGGCGCCGGGCATCCCGGCCCTCCTCCTGAGCGCGTACATCATTTACCTGCGCAGCCAGGAACGGCGCCGCTTCACGTTCACCATGGACCAGCGCCAGGCGGAGGCGGCGGCGCGACGGCTGCGGGAGGGCAGGCCCCGCCCTCAGCCGGCGGCCGACGAGCCGCCCGCCGACGACCACCCGGGCGACGCCCGCACTGACCCCGCCCCGGCCGCCCCCGAGCCGCCGCGCGCCGCGACCCCCGCGCACACCGCGGGCCGCCGCGCCCTGGTCGAGGAGACCGACCACGCCGAGTGGGTCGACCAGCAGCGCGAACGCGAACGTCCGCGCCCCGCGTCCGGCAGCTGGGAGCCCGTCCCGGTCCCCCTCCCGACGTATGTCACCGCGCCGGTCGCCCCGCGCGCCACCAGCCATGTCGACCTCGAAGCCGACGACGCCTGGAGCTCCGCCCGGTCCAGCTCCGCCCCCGACCACCCCCAGCCGGACACCTCGCAGCAGGACCGCCCCACCGGCTCCGGCCGCCGGGCCCGCGGCCGTACTCCCCTCTTCGACCAGTACGAGGACGACGAGCGCCCGCGCGCCGCGAACGAGTGACGGCCCTTCGCTGACCAGCACCGGAAGCGATTTCCGAGCACCGCGATCGAGATGCTAGAGTTTCACTCGTCGCAAGGGCCTGTGGCGCAGCTGGTAGCGCACCTCGTTCGCAACGAGGGGGTCAGGGGTTCGAGTCCCCTCAGGTCCACCGCAGACATCAAAGCCCCCGCCGGAGTGATCCGGTGGGGGCTTTTTTCGCGTCGTGGGGCAGGGGGCGTGCAGCGGCCACCCGCCCAACTGGCCCGTGCACTCAGAGGGTGGAGAGCCAGATCACAAAGGCCACAGGGGTGAGGGCGGCGGTCAGCCCGACGGCCAGGCAGACGTGAGCCAGGAGCTTGAGAGCCTTGTGCCGCTGGGCGCGGCACGCGGCGAAGCAGGTGAAGCTGATGATGGCGAGGCACGGCAGCATGATGAATACGAAGCCGATTCCTGCCACGGTTCCCCTCCGCCAAGCTCGGCCCAGCCCTGTGTACAGCAGGAACGTACAGCAGCCGCCGTGGCGGAAGACGATCAGGTGAACGGCGGAGCGGGAGCCCTCTGTTGAGGCGGCTCCCGCTCGGGGCCGGGCGGCACCCGGACCGCTGGGCTCAGCTGTCCGGGTAGCGGTCCTGCAGTACGGAGTTCAGCAATGCCTGCACGTCCTCGCGGGCCAGGCCCTCCGAGTGGGCCCGGTCCATCCAGGAGCGCAGTTCCTCGCGCAGCAGGGCGTCGGCGGCCGACTCGGGGCGGGCGAGGGTGCGGCTGACGAAGGTGCCGAGACCGGGGCGGGGTTCGACCAGGCCCTCGCGTTCCAGCTCGCGGTAGGCCTTGAGCGTCGTATTCGGATTGACCTTCGTGGTGGCGGCGACCTGCGCGGCCGTCGGCAGGCGGTCGCCCTCCACCAGGATGCCCAACCGCAGTGCCTGCTGGACCTGCTGGACGATCTGGAGGTAGGTGGCGACGCCGCTGCGGCGGTCGATGCGGAACTCGACGACGCTCACCACCTCTCTGGTTCTCGCGCGTGGGGCGGTGCGGGGGCCCACCGCGACCGCTTGATCATCGGGGCGGCCGAGCCGGGTGTCAAAGCGCCACCCGGCTCGCGGCGCGGCTCGCGGTTCAGAGCGGCCGCCTACGGGCGCGCCACACGACCAGTGTGAGCACCGCCGCGGTCAGGGCCAGCAGGATCCCCGCGCCGAGCCACTGCATCCCGGCCATCTGATCGGGAGCGAAGTACTGGGTCACCCGGTCGACGATGCCGAGCTCGGCCCGGCATGCCTCGGTGTTGTCGCCGGCGCAGGTGCTGAAGCCGTACAGCTTGCCGTCGGCGGTGGCCACCCAGTCGTCCATCTGTACGGCGCCCGCCGGCAGGTCCGGGCTCTCGCCGTTGTACGGCCAGACCATGCTGCGCAGTGTGCCGAGCTGTGCGCGCAGGCGCTCGTCCCAGGCCACGGACGTCACCGCGGCGAAGAGGGCGGTGAGCACCATGGCCGGTACGACCCGCTTGACCAGCATGCCGATGGCGATGCCGCAGGAGGTCATGAAGAGCGTCATGGCGATCAGGACCGGGCCGGTGCTCTCGAAGGCGCCGCCCTGCAGCCAGTCGCCGAACAGCGCCACCTTGCGGGACGGCCACCAGAGCCAGGTGAACGCGGCCGTCAGCGCGGCGGTGCACAGCACTGCGACGGCCAGCGGCAGCCCGATGCTTGCGGCGATCCACTTGCCGCGGCCGGTGGACTGGGTGGTGAGCAGCTTGATGGTGCCCCGTTCCTGCTCGCCGGCGATCAGTGGTGCGCCGAAGAAGATGCCGACGACGGCGGGCACGAACTGGAGGAACTGGGTGTCCATGCTGAACTGCGAGCTGAACTTCTCCTGGAACTCCATCAGCAGGTCGTCGTCGGGGGTGGGGTCGCCGCCCTTGGCCTGCAGGAAGTCCATCACCTCGAAACGCTGGTAGGCGAAGAGCGCGCAGGCCAGGAGGGTGACCAGGATGCCGGCGCGCAGTGCGTTGCGGTGCCGGTGCCAGACCACCCAGAGCAGGCCGCGCAGAACCGGGTGCCGCGAGGTGTCGGCGGGTGCCGGGGTGCCGGCCGGGGCGGCGCTCGTCATGTTCCTACCGTCCGTGCCGGTGTTGGTGGTGTGGGTACCGGAGGTGCTCATGCGGCGGCCTCCGGCTGTCCGTCGACGCGCGCCTCGTCCGCGATCAGCGTGGGTGCGCCGGGTGAGCGGAGGTAGGCCAGCAGGACCTCCTCCATGTCGGGTTCCGCGGTTTCCCAGCTGTCGTCGATCGGGCCGCCGGGGCGGATCATGGCGGTGAACTGCCGCCCGGTGACGTGGGATTCGACCACGGTGTGCCGGCTGTTCAGTTCCTCGGGGACCGCGCCGTCGGTGGCGAGGCCGGTCACCAGGACGTGCGCGGGCACCAGTTCCTCCGTCAGGCCGGCCATCCGGATCCGGCCCTCGGCGAGGACGACGAGGTAGTCGCACATGTCCTCCATCTCGGAGAGCATGTGGGACGACATCAGCACGGTGGTGCCGTGCTCGGCGGCCTCGGCCAGCAGCAGCCCGGACATCTCGTGCCGTGCGAGCGGGTCCAGGTCGGACATCGGCTCGTCGAGCAGCAGCAGGTTCGGCCGCTTTCCGAAGGCCAGGGCGAAGGCGACGCGGGTGCGCTGGCCGCCGGAGAGGGTGCCGACGCGGGCCGTGAGGGGCACGTCTCCGGCCCGGACGATGCGCTCGGCGAGGGCCTGGTCCCAGCGCGGGTTCAGCTCGCGGCCCAGACGCAGGGTCTCGGCGACGGTGAAGCGCGGGTAGAGCGGCTTGTCCTGGGCGAGGAAGGCGACCCGCTCCAGGACGGCCGGGTCGGAGACCGGCACGCCGAACAGCTTCAGGGTTCCGGCCGTGGGGTGCACCAGCCGGGTCGCGGTGCTCAGAAAGGTGCTCTTGCCCGCGCCGTTGGGCCCGACGAGGGCGCAGACATGGCCGGCCGGGAGCCGGAAGGAGCAGTCCCGCAGGGCCCAGCCGCGCCGGTACTTCTTCCCCAGGCCGGCGGCCTCGATCGCCCATGGGCTCGTATCGCTCACGGGATCCCCCCTTTAACTAGTTCATTAGTGGAATGAGTATGGGGAGGGGCCCGGAGCGATGTCAACAAGAACGGGGACGGGGAGGGGGCTCCCCGCCGTCAGTCGGTCAGCAGCGACTTCGCCATGCAGCGGCTCTGCTCGTAGGTGCGGTAGTAGCCGAACTTGGTCACCATGCGGTAGCCGCTCGAGGTGTACAGCGCGATCGCCTCCGGCTGCTCGGTGCCCGTCTCCAGCACCATGCGGGTGCGGCCGGCGGCCCGTGCGTCCGCTTCGAGGGCGGCCAGGATCCGCCGGGCGAGGCCGCGCCCGCGGGCCTGCGCGACCACGAACATCCGCTTGATCTCGGCGTCGCCCGCCGCGTACCCCTCCGCCACGTCCTCCTGCCGCCGCCAGCCGCCGGTGGCCAGCGGGCGCCCGTCCTCGTAGGCGAGCAGGTAGGTCCCGTGGGGCGGGGTGAACATCTCCGGGTCCAGCGGTGTCATGTCTCCGTCGCCGTAGCGGCGGACGTACTCCTGCTGGACCAGTTCGTCGAGCGCGACCGCGTCGGGGTGGTCGTAGCGCACAGGGCGGATCTCCATTGTCGGAATCGTACGGGTGTCCGGGTGGGTGGCGCGACGCTCTCCGTGGGATGGGTATCGTGCCGGGATGCTCACCGTGACCTCTGTGAATGTGAACGGGCTGCGCGCCGCCGCCAAGAAGGGCTTCGTGCCGTGGCTGGCGCAGACCGACGCCGACGTGCTGTGCCTTCAGGAGGTACGGGCCGAGACCGACCAGCTGCCCGATGAGGTGCGCGAGCCCGAGGGCTGGCACACCGTGCACGCGCCGGCCGCCGCCAAGGGCCGGGCCGGGGTCTCGCTCTACACGCGGCGCGAGCCGGAGCGCGTCCAGGTGGGATTCGGGTCGGCGGAGTTCGACGGCAGTGGGCGGTACGTCGAGGCGGACCTGCCCGGCGTGACCGTCGCCAGCCTCTATCTGCCCTCCGGTGAGGTCGGCACGGAGCGGCAGGAGGAGAAGGAACGGTTCATGGCCGAGTTCCTGCCGTACCTCGTCGCGCTCCGCGAGCGGGCCGCTGGGGACGGCCGTGAG
This sequence comes from Streptomyces sp. NPDC048248, assembly GCF_043201875.1. Lineage (NCBI taxonomy): Bacteria > Bacillati > Actinomycetota > Actinomycetes > Kitasatosporales > Streptomycetaceae > Streptomyces > Streptomyces sp. NPDC048248. Next base: position 172,545 of record NZ_JBICZL010000004.1, on the reverse strand, counting down.
GTGGTGGTCTGCGGTGACTGGAACATCGCGCACCAGGAGGCCGACCTGAAGAACTGGAAGGCCAACCGGAAGAAGTCCGGCTTCCTCCCGGAGGAGCGCGGCTGGCTCACGGAGGTCCTCGACGCGGACCGGGGCGGCTACGTGGACGTCGTCCGCGCCCTGCACCCGGACACCGAGGGCCCGTACTCCTGGTGGTCCTACCGCGGTCGCGCCTTCGACAACGACGCCGGCTGGCGCATCGACTACGAGATCTCCACGCCGGGCCTCGCCCGGCGTGCGGTGAAGGCGTACGTGGAACGCGCGGCCAGCTACGACCAGCGGTGGAGCGATCACGCGCCGGTGACGGTGGTCTACGACCTGTAGTCGGCGCGAGCGGATTCCCCGCCCGGCGGCGTGCCTCAGTCCCTGTCGCCGGGCGCCGGATCCGAGCCCGGCGCGCCGTTCCCGCCCCCGGCGTCCGGCTTCCCGGTCGTGTCCGTGTGCGTTCCGGCGTCCGCCCCGCCGGGCTCCCGTGTGCCCAGCCAGTGGTCCAGTTCGCGGCGGGTGCGGCGGTCCATGGCCATGGAGAGTTCCGCTTCGAGGACACCCTTGGAGAGCGGGCGGAGCTTCTCCATGGTCTCGGCGATGCGGTCGACCTCGCGCGGGCCCGGGGGCCGGCCGTCCGCGGCGCGATCCAGTACGTCGGACAGGACGTGGGTGCGGATCAGGGTGGTGAAGATGTCGGCGAGGGCGTCGGCGTGGACCCGGACCTGGCGGCCCGCGTCGAGCACCGCGGCGAGCGGGACGCCCGCGGCGACGAGCTCGGTTGAGGCGTCCAGCAGGCGGCGGCTGATGTGGACGAACTCGTCGCCGTCGACGGCGAGATAGCCGATGTCCAGGGAGGTGGCGAGGTTCTCCACGGTGACGTCGCCGCTGAAGTGGTCGGCCAGCTCCTCGGGGGTGAGGCGGACCGGGGTCTCCTCGGACCAGGGCGCGACGATGGTGTCCTCCAGGCCCAGGAGTTCGCCGACGTCCCGGCCGCTCTCGAACGCGGAGAGCAGTTCGGCGATGCCGCCGAGGGTGTGGCCGCGCTCCAACAGGGCGGCGATGGTGTGCAGCCGGGCGAGGTGGTGCTCGTTGTACCAGGCGACGCGGCCCTCGCGGCGCGGCGGCGGGATGAGTTTGCGCTCGCGGTAGAAGCGCAGCGTGCGGACCGTGATGCCGGCTTCCGCCGCCAGCTCGGGCATGCGGAATTCGCGCTGCTCGCGCTCCTCGTTCGCGTTCTTGTTCGCTGCCACCTGCTCACCCTATGCCGGGGGTGTACCTCAGGACCGAGGTGCAACCGTCGGTAACTTCCCTGCGCCAGACCCCTACCGCTCAGTACGGAGCTGGCCTACTCTCCAATCGTGCCAGTGATTGCTGGCGGGATCGATGCGGACTCGGGAGGCGGCGGCATGGCCGAGCGCGAGCACGAGCATGTGCGGGTGGCGGTGATCGGATCGGGATTCGGTGGTCTGGGGGCGGCCGTGCGCCTGCGCCGGGCGGGAATCACCGATTTCGTGGTCCTGGAGCGGGCCGACTCGGTGGGCGGTACCTGGCGGGACAACAGCTATCCGGGATGTGCGTGCGATGTGCCCTCGCACCTGTACTCCTTCTCCTTCGCGCCCAACCCGCAGTGGCCGCGGAACTTCTCGGGACAGCCGCACATCCGCGCCTACCTGGAGCAGGTCGCCGACACCTTCGGGCTGCGCCCCCACATCCGCTTCCGCTCCGAGGTGCAGAGCCTGCGGTGGAGCAACGACGAGCTGCACTGGGAGGTCGAGACGGCGAGCGGCGCGCTGACCGCCGACGTGGTCGTCTCGGCGACCGGGCCGCTGTCCGATCCCAAGATCCCCGACATCCCGGGCCTGGAGGCCTTCCCGGGCGAGGTCTTCCACTCCGCCCGCTGGGACCACGACTACGACCTGCGCGGCAAGCGTGTCGCCATGATCGGCACCGGCGCCTCGTCCATCCAGATCGTGCCGGCCATCCAGCCGACGGTGGACCGGCTGACCCTTTTCCAGCGCACCCCGGCCTGGGTGCTGCCGCGCGCCGACCGCAAGATCTCCGCGGCCGAGCGGTGGCTGCACGACAAGGTCCCGGCGACCCGCGCCGCGCGCCGCGGACTGCTCTGGGGCATCAGGGAGCTGCAGGTCAGCGCCTTCACCAAGCGTCCCAACGAGCTGGGCCTCATCGAGGTCCTGGCCAAGGCCCATATGAAGAAGGCGGTCAAGGACCCGGCGCTGCGCGCCACCCTCACTCCCGACTACCGCATCGGCTGCAAGCGCATCCTGCTCTCCAACACCTACTACCCGGCGCTCGCCCAGCCCAATGTGGACGTGGTGGCATCCGGGCTGAAGGAGGTGCGGGGGAACGTCCTGGTCGGCGCGGACGGCAGTGAGACCGTGGCCGACGCGGTCGTCTTCGGCACCGGATTCCACGTCACCGACATGCCGATCGCCCAGCGCGTCACCGGCGCCAACGGCACGACGCTGGCAGAGGAGTGGAAGGACGGCATGGAGTCGCTGCGCGGCGCGAGCGCGGCCGGCTTCCCCAACTTCCTGACCATCATCGGCCCCAACACCGGCCTCGGGAACAGCTCGATGATCCTGATGATCGAGGCACAGCTGAACTACCTCGTCGACTACATGCGCCAACTCGACACCCTCGGCGGGAAGATCGCACTCAGCGCCCGGACGTCCGCGGTGCAGGAGTGGACCCGCATGATCCAGAAGCGCATGGAGCGCACGGTGTGGAACACCGGCGGCTGCGACAGCTGGTACCTCGACTCCAGCGGGCGCAACACCACGGCCTGGCCGGGTACCACGTCGGAGTTCAGGAAGGTGACCCGGCAGGTCGACCTCGCCGAATACGAAGTGCTCCGGGTGCCCGCCGCACGGCCCGCGGGACCCGCCGGTGACAAGCCCGCGGAGGTGGCGGCATGAGCAGGCCAGGACACGTGACGACGGGCCCGTACGCGCCGCCCGCCCCGCGCAGGGAGCTGACCGTCACCTCGCCCGACGGATCCCGGCTGCACGCCGAGGTCCACGGCCCCGAAGGTGCCCCCGCGGTGGTGCTGGCGCACGGCTGGACCTGCTCGACCGCCTTCTGGGCCCCGGTCGTGCGGGATCTCGCCGACGACCACAAGGTGGTGGTCTACGACCAGCGCGGGCACGGCCGCAGCCCGGCCGCCGGGCCGGGCGGCTACAGCACCGACGCGCTCGCCGACGACCTGGCCGCGGTGCTCGACGCCACCTTGGAGGCGGGCGAACGGGCGGTGCTGACCGGGCACTCCATGGGCGGCATGACGGCGATGGCCGCCGCCGAGCGGCCCCAGCTGACCGAGCGCGCCGCGGCGATCCTGCTGTGCAGCACCGGCAGCGCGGACCTCGCCGCGGAGTCCCGGGTCATCCCGCTGCGCACCCCCGGCGGCCGCCGCCGGGCACACCGGCTGATGCTGACCTCCCGTGCGCCGCTCGGCCCGGTCACGCCGGTCGGCAAGCGGGCCTTGAAGTACGCCACGATGGGACCCGGGGCCACGGCCGAGCAGATCGAGGCCTGCGCCCGGATCGTGCACGCCTGCCGGCCCGGCGTGCGGTCCCGCTGGGGCAAGGTGCTGGCGGGGCTCGAACTGACCGGCTCGCTGGCCCGGTTGGACGTGCCGACCGCCGTCATCGCGGGCACCGCCGACCGGCTCACCCCGATCGTGCACGCCCGTCGGCTGGCCTCGGTCCTGCCCGACTTCCGCGGGCTGACCGAGCTGCCCGACGTCGGGCACATGACCCCCATCGAGGCGCCGGACGTGGTCATCGGCCGCATCCGCGAACTCGTCCGGGACCATCTGGACACCACGCAGACCGCCCGGGCCGCGGTTCCGCCTCCCCGGGGCGGCACGCGGCAGAAGAAGGAGAAGTCGGCATGAGCGCGAGCAGGAAGCTGGAGGGACAGGTCGTCGTCGTCACCGGCGCGGCCCGAGGGGTGGGCGCGCTGTTGGCCCGCAAGCTGTCGGCGCGCGGCGCCACCCTCGCGCTGGTCGGCCTGGAGCCGGACGAACTGCGCGGCGTCGCGGCGTCGCTGCACGGCCCCGCGCACCACTGGCACGCCGATGTCACCGACCACGAGGCGATGGCGCAGGTCGCGGGGGAGGTCAAGGACCGCTTCGGGAAGGTCGACGTCGTCGTCGCCAACGCCGGTGTGGCGACCGGCGGTCCCTTCGTCGACTCCGACCCGGTCGCCTGGAAGCGGGTCATCGAGGTCAACCTGATCGGCGGGGCGGTCACCGGCCGCGCCTTCCTGCCGGTGCTGATGGAGTCCCGCGGCTACTTCCTCCAGATCGCCTCGCTGGCCGCGATCACCCCGGCCCCGATGATGACCGCGTACTGCGCGTCCAAGTCCGGCGTGGAGGCGTTCGCGCACAGCCTGCGTGCCGAGGTCGGCTACAAGGGCGTACGGGTCGGCGTCGGTTATCTGAGCTGGACCGACACCGATATGGTGCGCGGCGCCGACCAGGACGACATCATGCGCGAGCTGCGGTCCCGGCTGCCCTGGCCGTCCAACAAGACCTACCCGCTGGGCCCGGCGGTCGACCGGATCGTGGCGGGCATCGAGCGGCGTTCCCCGCATGTCTACGGCCAGTGGTGGTTGCGCGGTATGCAGTCGATCCGCGGTTATCTGCCGTCGGTCATCGGCTCGGTGGGCCAGCGCGAGATGCGGCGGTTCGGCAACCGGCTGGACGGGATGCGGGTCGGTCTGGTCGGCGCGGGCGGCGAGGCCGACGAGAAGGCGCGAACGAACAGGTAAGGCGGCCGGGAGGACCGCCCGCCGGGCGGGCGGCTACGGACGGTGGCGTCCGGTGATCGAAATGCGACGAATGTCCGTTCATGTGAGGCTGATCGGGTCCGATCCCCGACACCCCTCACAGGAGTGGACAGCATGGGTCTCGCAGACCAGTTCAGGGACAAGGCCGAGCGGCTCAAGAACGAGGCGCAGCGTCAGATGGGCACCGCCGAGGACCGCGCTCGGACCGAGCCCGAGGAGCGTGACCAGCAGCCCGGCGAGCGCGGACAGCAGGGCCGTGAGCCCGGCCGGCCGGGCCGCGAGCCGGGCCAGGGCGTCCGCGACGAGATGCAGGACGGCCTCCGCAGCTGACCGGCGCGGGTGTCCTGAACGCCCCGCGTGACGCGCAGCAGAGGGGCGCACCCGATCACCGGGTGCGCCCCTCGGTGCGAGCCCGCCCGGTCAGCCGTCGCGCGGCGGGAGCGGCGGCCGGCGGAGGTCGGGGACGTCCGAGAGGTCCGGCGGCATGGCCGCGGGATGGCGGTCCAGCAGCTCCAGCGCCGTACGCACCGCCACGCCGAGCTGCGGATGGCGCCCCTCCGCCCAGTGCAGCGGCGAGCGCAGGGCCTCGATGTCGACGTCCACGCCGTGGTTCTCCACGCCCCAGCCGTAGAGCCGGAACCAGGCGGCGTTCATCGGCACGGTGATGGCGGTGCCGTCGCCCAGCCGGTGCCGTCCGGTCATCCCGACCACTCCGCCCCAGGTGCGCATGCCCACCACCGGGCCGATGCCCTGGAGTTTGAAGGCGGCGGTGATCATGTCGCCGTCGGAAGAGGTCATCTCGTCGGCGACCGCGACCACCGGGCCGCGCGGCGCGTTGCCGGTGTACGACACCGGCTCGGCGTTGCGGGTGAGGTCCCAGCCCAGGATGGTGCGGGTGAGCTTCTCGATCACCAGCTCGGAGATGTTGCCGCCCGCGTTGCCGCGTACGTCCACGATCAGCGCGGCCCGGGAGACCTCCATCCGCAGGTCGCGGTTGAACTGGGCCCAGCCGGAGCCGCCCATGTCGGGGATGTGCAGATAGCCGCACTTGCCCCCGCTCAACTGGCGTACCACCTCGCGGCGTTTGGCCACCCAGTCCTGGTAGCGCAGGGGCCGTTCGTCGATGAGCGGGACCACCGCGACCCGGCGGGCAGGGCCGGTGCCGTCGGCGGGGGAGAAGGTCAGCTCGACGGTGGTGCCGCCGGCCGCGGCCAGCAGCGGGTACGGGCCGGTCACCGGATCGACCCGGCGGCCGTCCACATGGGTGAGCGCGGAGCCCTCGCGGATGCCCGTACCGGCCAGCGGGGAGCGGGCCCTGGAGTCCGACGACTCGCCGGGCAGGATGCGCTGGAGCACCCAACGGCCTTCCCGGCACGCGAAGTTGGCGCCGAGCAGGCCGATCGCGCGCTGGTAGTGCGGCGGGCCCTCGTTGCGGCGGGCGCCGACGACGTAGGCGTGCGAGGTGCCCAGCTCGCCCAGTACCTCGCGCAGCAGGTCCGCGAACTCGTCGGGAGAGGCCACCCGGTCGAGCAGCGGGCGGTACTGCTCCAGCACCGCGTCCCAGTCGATGCCGCACATCCCCGGCTCCCAGAAGTACGCCCGGACGATCCGGCCGGCCTCCTCGTACGCCTGGGACCACTCCGCGGGGGGATCCACGTCGTGCAGGATGCGCCGCAGGTCCAGGAAGACCGTCGAGTCGCTGTCCGGCAGTTCGTTCGCCGGCACCGCGCGCAGGTCTCCCTCGTCGTTGGCGACGAGACGGGTGCCGTCCCCGCTCAGCGCGAACTGGTCCAGGGAGCTGGTGAGTTCGGTGCGCCGGGCCTTGGTCAGGTCGAAGTGCTCCAGGGTGGGCTGCCCCGAGGTGTTGTCGGGGTTGGCGAAGGTCTCGCCCAGCGCACCGGAGATGGGCCAGCGCAGCCAGACCAGTCCGCCGCCGCTGACCGGCGCGAGGGAGGAGTACTTGGACGCCGAGACCGGGAAGGGCGTGACCCGTTCGGACAGCCCCTCCACCTCCACCAGCACCGGGCCCTCCTCGCCCGGAGGGTTCTCCGCCGGGTCGAGCCCGCCGGCCGCCGGCCGTCCCTCCGGTGACAGCGCGAAGGGGGACGGGGTGGCGGACGACAGCGGGACGAGATACGGCCGGCAGCCCAGCGGGAAGGACAGATCGCCGGTGTGCACGTCGTAGACCGGGTCGAAGCCCCGCCAGGAAAGGAACGCCAGATAGCGGCCGTCGCGGGTGAACACCGGCTGCTCGTCCTCGAACCTGCCGTTGGTGACGTCCACGAGGGTACGGTCGGCGAGCTTGGCCATCTTGATCTGCCGCAGTGTGCGGCCGATGCCCGGGTGCGACCAGGTAAGCCAGCGCGAATCGGGGGAGAACGCGAGGTCCCGCACGGGGCCGTTGGCGGAGCGGATCAACTCGGCGACCTCGCCGGGCCGCCCCGGGTCGCGGTAGGCGCCGGGGCCGCCGGCGGCGTCCGCCGCCCCCTCGGTGCCGGCCGGCTCGCTGGGCTCCGTCGCGACCGCGTCCGGGCGCGCGACGTTCACCAGCAGCAGCCGGCCGTCGTGCGAGGCGACGGCCATCCGTTCGCCGTCCGGCGAGGCGACCATCTCCTGGACCAGTCCGAGCTCCCCGGTGGCCAGCCGGCGCGGCTCCCCGGGGCCGCTGGCGCGGGGCAGATTGGCGATCTCGATGGCGTCGTCGCCCTCGGCGTCGGTGACGTACGCGATCCGGCCGGTGGAACCGAGCATCTCCGGCAGCCGGACCCGCACGCCGGGGATGTCGTGGATGGTGCGGGCGGGGCCGTCGCGGTGGGTGAGCCAGTACAGGCTCCCGCGGATGCCGACCGCGCTGGCCCGGCCGGTGGAGTCCACCGCGAGCGAGGTGACGTGCGAGGCGGCGGGGACCTGGTGGGTGCGCCGCCCGGCGCGTGGCCCGCCCAGGCGCACCGCCAGCTTGCGCGGCACGGCGTCCGGGCTCAGGTCGTCGATGAGCCAGATGTCGCCGGCGCACTGGTAGACGATGCGGGAGCCGTCGGTCGAGGCGTGCCGGGCGTAGAAGTCGGCGTGGTCGGAGTGGCGGCGCAGGTCCGTGCTGTCCGGCAGGCAGGAGTAGACGTTGGCGACTCCCTCGTGGTCGGAGAGGAAGGCGATCCGGCCGCCGACGAACATCACCGCGTCGAGGTGCCCCCGCAGGTCCGGCATCAGCCGGGTGCCGTGCAGCCACATCCGGCCCATGGCGCCGCCGCGGTAGCGCTTCCACGCGGCGGGCTCGTGCGGTGGCTTGCCGGTCAGCAGCAGGGTGCGGCGCTCACCGTCGAACTCGGCGACTGCGAGGTCCGACACCGGCCCCCAGGGCAGCTGGCGCCCGGGGCTGCCGTCGGTGGGCAGGGTGTAGGACCAGGAGTAATAGGAGAACGGCTGGCCGTGCGAGGAGACCGCGAGGATCTGCGCGTTGCCCTCCTTGTCGGGCGGTGTCCAGCCGCAGACCCGGGCGTCGGTGCTGCCCCAGTACGTCAGCCGCCGTGCCGGGCCGCCCTCGACCGGCGCGAGGTGCACCTCGGGGTCGAGGCTGCGCCAGGTGGTGAAGGCGATGTGCCGACCGTCGGGGGAGAAGCGGGGGTGGCTCACGCGGGTGCGGTCGACGGTCAACCGCCAGGCACGGCCCGGCTCCTCGCCGTCCGGGGCGATCGGGGCCACCCACAGATCGTCCTCAGCGGCGAAGCAGAGGGTGTCGCCGCTCAGGTGCGGGAAGCGCAGGTACGAGGGGGGCGGGGGGCCCGGCGGGGCGGGCATCCGGCGCAGCCGGCCAGGCGGTGTGGCGGGGCTCGGCTCCAGGTGCGGTGCGCTGGTCTCGCGTGCGTCGCTCACGCCCCCATCGTTTCGGGCCGGGCACCCCGCGGCAACTCGGCCTGGTGACGGGGACCACGTGGGAAACGCTCCCGATTCGCCGGGGCCGCGGGTAACGTCGTGGTGTACGAAACCGTTTCGTTCGCCTCGTCGGGCGCCCGTACGGTCCGAGCAGGAGGTGCGCCATGGGACGCAGCCGGCTGGCACCCGAGCGGGAGGCCGAGCTCTGCGCCGCCGTCCTCGACCTGCTCCGCGAGGTCGGCTACGACGCGCTCACCATGGACGCCGTCGCGGCGCGTACCCGCTCCAGCAAGGCCACCCTCTACCGCCAGTGGCAGGGCAAGCCCGAGCTGGTCGCCACGGCCCTGCGGCACTCCAAGCCGGTCAGCACCGCGGACATCGACACCGGCAGTGTGCGCGGCGACTTCGCCGAGCTGGCGCGCCGCGCGGACGACGGGCAGCTGGCCAAGGACGCCGCCCTGATGCGCGGTCTGGGGCAGGCCGTGCACGGCAACCCCGATCTGCACCGGGCACTGCGCGAGGTGCTCCTCGACCCCGAGGTGACCGGCCTCGACGCGATGCTGCAGCGCGGCATCGACCGCGGCGAGATCGCCGCCGACTGCCCCGCGCTCCCGTTCGCCGCGCACATGCTGATCGGCGCGCTCGTCACCCGCCAGCTCATCGAGGACCGCAGCGCCGATGCCGCGTTCCTCTCCGCCTATGTCGACGCCGTGGTGCTCCCCGCGCTGGGCGTCTGAACCGAGGCCGGCGGCGGACCGCCGCCGGCCTCCGAGAACTCCGGGACCGTTGTGTGAGCGGAGCGGCTCCGGAGCCTGCGCCCGCCCGTGGGGACGGGAGCGGCGCGCAAATGAAGGGCCCGGTGGCGGCTTCCCGTGAGGACGGGGCCGTCGCCGGGCCCTTCCTTTCCCTCGGTGGCCCCGGGCGGCCGGCATCGCGGGCACGGTCGGTATGCCGCGAGCCCCCCACCACGGTTGAAGCCCTCTCCTCGCGCAGTGAGTGATCTCATGCGGACGGAGAGCCGACCGGAGGTCCGGATTCCCGGCTCGGTGGCCGGGAACGGCGTTATCCGCCCGCTCGTCACTGTTTGCCCGGCCATGGTGGACGAACACCGCTGCCCGGGGCGTCCCCACCACGGCCGCCGTGGCCGTCTCGCATCGCAGGCGCTCTTGCAAGCACTTTGCAGGAGGCCCGAACATAGGGGGGTTGCACAGCTGAAGCGGAGACCCTGAGATGCACGTACCCGATGGATTCATCAACGCGCCGGTGTCGGCCGCGGCCGGTGTGGTCGCCGCGGCCGCCGTCGCGGTCAGCCTGCGCGGCGCCCGGCGCGAACTGGCGGGTGCGGGCCGGGGCACGGGCAGCGGCGCGGAGCGCACCGCACCGCTCGCCGGCCTCGTCGCCGCGTTCATCTTCGCCGTCCAGATGCTCAACTTCCCCGTCGGCGCCGGCACCAGCGGTCATCTGCTGGGCGGCGCCCTCGCGGCGATACTCGTCGGGCCGTACACCGGCGTGCTGTGCGTGTCGGTGGTGCTGCTCATGCAGGGCGTGCTGTTCGCCGACGGCGGGCTGACGGCGCTCGGCGTCAACATCACGGACATGGCGATCGTGACCACCGTCGTCGCCTACCTGCTCTTCCGCGGCCTGGTGAAGGTCCTCCCGCGCCGCCGTTCCTCGGTCACCGCCGCCGCCTTCGTCGCCGCCCTGGTCTCGGTGCCCGCCGCCGCGGTCGCCTTCACCGGCCTGTACGCCCTGGGCGGCACCGCCGACGTCCCGATCGGCAAGGTCTTCACCGCCATGGTCGGCGTCCACGTCCTGATCGGCATCGGAGAGGCCGCGATCACCGCGCTGACCGTCGGCGCCGTCATCGCGGTACGCCCCGACCTGGTCCACGGCGCACGCGGCCTGACCAAGCCGCTGGAGCTGCGCACCGCGCCGGTGACGGCGCCCGCCGCCCCGGCGCCCGCCACAGGTGACCTCGGCACGGCCGCCCGCGACACCACTCCCGCCGAGCCCGCGGTGGCCACCGCGGGCGCGGCCCCCGCCGACGACGCCCCCGCGCCCGTCTCCGCCCCGCGCCGCTCCGCCCGCGGCGTCTGGCTGGCCGGCCTCGCCGCCGCCCTGGTGTGCGCGGGCGGCGTCAGCTACTACGCCTCCGCCAGCCCCGACGGCCTGGAGAAGGTCGCCCACGACCAGGGCATCGACGCCAAGGCCGAGGACCACGCGGCCAAGGACTCCCCGCTCGCCGACTACGGAGTCAAGAACCTCGCCGATCCGCGGCTGTCCGGCGGCCTGGCCGGGGTGATCGGCGTGGGCGCGACCCTGGCCGTCGGCACCGGCGTGTTCGTGGTGCTGCGCCGCCGCAGGGCCGCGAGCTCCGACGGGCACCCGGCCGAGGCCCGTCCGCACGGCGGCGCCTGACATGGGCGCGGGCCACGCCCACAAGCTCTACCGGCACGGGCACTCGCCGGTGCACGCCCTGCCGCCGCACTGCAAGATCGCGGCCGTCTTCTGCTTCGTCCTGATCGTCGTCTCCACCCCGCGCGAGCAGATCTGGGCGTTCGGGCTGTACGCCGTGCTGCTCGCCGCGGTGGCGGGCGCGGCCCGCGTCCCGGCCGGCTTCCTCCTCAAGCGGCTGCTCATCGAGGTGCCGTTCGTGGCGTTCGCCGTCCTGATGCCGTTCGTCGCCGAGGGCCCACGGGTGACCGTCCTCGGACTGAGCCTGAGCGAGTCCGGCCTCTGGGGCGCCTGGAACATCCTGGCCAAGGGGACGCTGGGCGTCGCCGCGTCGGTCCTCCTGGCCTCCACCACCGAACTGCGCGAACTCCTCCTCGGCCTGCAGCGCCTGAAGATGCCGCCGCTGCTCGTGCAGATCGCCTCCTTCATGATCCGCTACGGCGATGTGATCACCGACGAGATGCGGCGGATGCGCATCGCCCGGCTCTCCCGCGGCTTCGAGGCGCGCGGGATACGCCACTGGGGCGTGCTCGCCAAGTCCGCCGGCGCCCTGTTCATCCGCTCCTACGAGCGCGGCGAGCGGGTGCACCTCGCCATGGTCAGCCGCGGTTACACCGGCACCATGCCGGTCCTCGCCGAGACGACCGCGAGCCGCGCACAATGGACCCGCGCGGCCGCCCTCCCCGCCACCGCCCTCGCCGTATGCCTCCTGGGATGGACCCTTTGAGCACCGCACCGCCCGCCCCGTCCCTCGACATCGCCGGGCTCGCCTACGCCTACCCCGACGGCCACCAGGCGCTCTTCGGCGTCGACCTCACCGTCGGCCGCGGCGAGCGGGTCGCACTGCTCGGGCCCAACGGCGCCGGCAAGACCACCCTCGTGCTGCACCTCAACGGCATCCTCGAAGCGGGCGCCGGCACGGTCACCGTCGCCGGGCTGCCGGTCGGGCGGAGCAATCTCGCCGAGATCCGCCGCCGCGTCGGCATCGTCTTCCAGGATCCCGACGACCAGCTGTTCATGCCCACCGTCCGGGAGGACGTCGCCTTCGGGCCCGCCGCCTCCGGGCTGCGCGGCGCCGAACTCGACGCCCGCGTCACCGAAGCGCTCACCCGCGTCGGCATGGCCGAGTACGCCGACCGGCCCCCGCACCACCTCTCCTTCGGTCAGCGCCGCCGGGTCGCCGTCGCCACGGTGCTGGCGATGCGCCCGGAGATCCTCGTCCTGGACGAGCCGTCCTCCAACCTCGACCCGGCGTCCCGCCGTGAACTGGCCGACATCCTCCGGTCGTTGGACGTGACGGTGCTCATGGTCACGCACGACCTGCCGTACGCGCTCGAGCTGTGCCCGCGTTCGGTCGTGCTGTCCGGCGGCGTCATCACCGCCGACGGCACCACCCAGGACCTGCTGTGCGACACGGAACTGATGCGCACCCACCGCCTCGAACTGCCCTTCGGATTCGATCCGCGCTCGGTGACGCTCCCCCTGTGACGAACCCCACCCACCGAGGCCCTGGTCACCAGCACTGATCCGCACGTTGCACCATTGATGGGTCACCGACGCGACGGATGAGTGGGAAGCAGGAATCAGTGGTGGACGTCCAGGGCACGGTCGAGGACGGCTTCGAGCCGGTCCGGGACGCCTTCGCGGCAAACTTCGCACAGCGCGGTGAGCGGGGCGCGGCCGTCGCCGTGTACCGGCACGGGCGCAAGGTCGTCGACCTGTGGGGCGGCACGAAGCACGGGGACGGCGGGCCGGACGTCCCCGCCGACGGGGCGGCCTCCGACGGCCCGCAGGACGGGCCCGCCGCGCCCTGGGAGGCGGACACCGCGATGCTGGTGCGCTCCGCGAGCAAGGGCATCGCCGCCGTCGTCCCGCTCGTGCTGCACCAGCGCGGACAGCTCGACCTGGATGCGCCGGTCGGCACGTACTGGCCCGAGTTCAAGGCAGCGGGCAAGGACCGTGTCCTGGTCCGCCACCTCCTCTCGCACCGCGCCGGGCTGCCCGTCCTGGACACCCCGCTCACCCCCGAGCAGGCCGTCGACGGTGTCAGCGGCCCCGCCGCCGTCGCCGCCCAGGCCCCCGCCTGGACGCCCGGCGAGGACCACGGCTACCACGCGCAGACCTACAGCTGGCTGATCGGCGAACTGGTCGCGCGCATCACCGGCCGCAGCATCGGCAGCTGGATCGCCGAGGAGATATCCGGCCCGCTCGGCCTGGACCTCTGGATCGGGCTCCCGCCCGCGCTGCACTCCCGCGTCGGCCGGCTCGCCGAGATCGAGACGCCCGCCCCGGCCGCCTCGTCGGGCCTGCGGGTGCGCCCCAAGCAGTCCGTCACCGACGCCTACCTCGACCCGGCCTCGCTGACCCGCCGCGCCTTCGCCGCGATCTCCCCGGCACCGGACGAGAACGCCGCCGCCTACCGCGAGGCCGAGCTCCCCGCCTCCGCCGGCATCGCCACGGCACGCTCCCTGGCCCGCTGCTACGCCGCCCTCATCGGCGCCGTCGACGGCCACCCCCGCCTCTTCGCCCCCGCGACGCTGACCCTGGCCCGTACCGAGGAGTCCGCAGGGCCCGACCGCACCCTCGTGGTCAACACCCGCTTCGGCCTGGGCTTCATGCTGCACGGGGCGGCGGCCCCGCTCCTGGCGCGGGGCTCCTTCGGCCACCCCGGCCGCGGCGGCTCCCTCGCCTTCGCCGACCCCGAGAGCGGTCTCTCCTTCGGCTACACCACCAACGGGATGCAGCAGAACGTGACCGCCGACCCGCGCGCCCAGGCGCTGGTGCGGGGCCTGGCCGCGGCGGTCCGCGCCGCGGGATGAGCCCCGGCGCCCGTCCTGGGTAGAGAGCACACAGGCCGGGGCGCCCGGCCGGACGGTGTGCGGCGGGAAGGGCGGAGCCATGACGCGGCGATTCGACGGGTACGGGGTGCTGATCACCGGCGCGGGCCGGGGCATCGGGGAGGCCACCGCGCGGCGGCTGGCCGACGAGGGGGCCCGGGTGCTGATCACCGACCGCGACGGAGCGCGCGCGGAACGCGCCGCGAAAGGTATCCGCGCGGCCGGTGGCGACGGCCAGGCACGGGCGTGCGACGTGGCCGACCGGGCCGCGGTGGAGGCCGCGGTGGCGTACGCGGCCGAGCGGTTCGGTGGCCTCGACGTGCTGGTCAACAACGCCTGCTCCTGCCACCCCGACACCCCGGAGTTCGAGGACCAGCCGGACGAGGACTGGGCGGCGGACCTCGACATCACGCTCGGCGGCGCGTTCCGCTGCGCACGGGCCGCGCTGCCGCACCTGGCCGCCGCCGGCGGCCGCGGCGCGATCGTCAACATCGGGTCCGTCAACGGCATCCAGGACTTCGGCAATCACGCCTACAGCGCCGCGAAGGCCGGCCTGGCAAGTCTGACCCGCACCCTCGCCGGCCGGGCAGCGCCCCGGGGTGTGCGGGTCAACCTCGTCGCTCCGGGGACGGTCGACACCCCCAACTGGGACGGGCACGAGGACGCGTTGCGCCGCGCCGCGCGGGCCTATCCGCTGGGCAGGGTGGGGCGCCCCGAGGACATCGCCGCCGCGGTCGCCTACCTGGCCTCGGCCGACGCAGCCTGGGTCACCGGCATCACCCTGCCCGTCGACGGCGGGGTGCTGATCGCCAACACCGAGCTCCGCAAGGCGCTGAAGGGCGGCTGAGCCGGGGCGGGGCAGCCGTCCCGGGCGCCGGCTCGCGCGCCTACCCCGCGTGCAGCATCAGGCCGATGCCGACGACCATCAGACCCGCCGCGGCGATACGCGGCGCGCCGAAGCGCTCCTTGAAGAACACCGCGCCGATGGCGGCGCCGACGATGATGGAGGACTCCCGCAGGGCCGCGACCGGGGCGAGCGGTGCCTTGGTCTGCGCCCACAGGACCAGGCCGTACGCGAAGACCGACAGGACTCCGCCGAGCAGCCCGCGCAGGGCGATCGGGCGCAGCTGGGTGAGCAGCGCGCGACGGCGGGTGGCGAGGGCGTAGGCGGGGATGGCGATCCCCTCCAGGACCATCAGCCAGGCGATGTAGCCGAGGGGGGTGCCGGAGGCGCGGACACCGAGGCCGTCGACGGTGGTGTACGCGGCGATGGCGAGCCCGGTGGCGAGGGCGGCGGTGATCGCCGGCCACTGGACGGACGGGCCCGATGTGCCCTCGTGGCCCTTCGGGCGGGCGCCGCGCATGCCCCACAGCGCGACGCCGACCAGGCCGGCCGACGCCAGCACGACACCGGTCAGCGCCCACGTGTCCGGGATCTCGTGCACGAAGACGGCGGCGAGGACCGTGACGACCAGCGGCGCGGTGCCCCGGGCGATCGGGTACATCTGGCCGAACTCGCCCAGCCGGAACGACTGCATGAGCAGCGCCTGGTAGACGACGTGCAGGACGGCGGAGCCCAGCAGGAAGGGCCAGGCGCCGGCGGCCGGCAGGGGAGTGAAGGCGGCCAGGACGGCACCGCAGAGCGCGCCTCCGCCGCCGACGAGGGTGAAGGCGAGGAGCTGGTCGCGTATCCCGTGGGCGATGGCGTTCCACCCGGCGTGGGTGACGGCGGCTATCAGGACCGCGACGACGACGAGCGGGGTCACGCGGTGCGCTCGCGCACGTCGGCGGCCCGGCGGGCCTCGTCGGCCGTGCCCGGTGCGGCGGGCGGCGTGGAGCCTCCCGGAGGAGCCGGGGAGCTGCCGGTGGTCGTGGCGGTGGGCGTGGGGGACGCGGAATCGCTCATGGCCCGCACGCTAGCGAAAGCTGTACGGGCCATGCGAACCGATTCCACCGGGGCGCCCGAGCGGGCGCCCCGTCCCGGTCAGCCGGCGGTGAGGATGGCGCGGACCACCGGGCCCGCGTTGGAGCCGCCGTGGCCGCTCGCCGGGACGACGGCCGCCGCGGCCAGGTCGTCGCGGTAGGCGGTGAACCAGGCGTTGGGCTTCTTCTGCCCGTCGACCTCGGCCGAGCCGGTCTTGGCGCCGATGTCACCGCCGACGCCGGACATCGCCTCGGCGGCCGTGCCGGAGGTCGCCGTCAGCCGCATCAGCGACTTCAGTCCGGCCGCGGTGCCGGGCTTCATGGCGCGCGGCGCCTTGGCGAGCGTCCGGTTGTCGAGGGACGGCGAGACGATGTACGGCTGGTGGAAGGAGCCGGCGCGGACCGTCGCGGCGAGCGTGGCGACGTTGAGCGGGTTCATCCGCACACCGCCCTGGCCGATCAGCGAGGCCGCCATCTGCGCGTCGCTCTGCACCGGCACGTTCCCGTCGAAGGTGGGGATGCCGGTCTGCCAGTTCAGGCCGATGCCGAAGACGTCCCTGGCCTCCTTCGTCAGATCGTCGTCGCTGAGCTTCTCCGCCTGCGAGATGAAGGCGTTGTTGCAGGACGCCGCGAAACTCTGGGCGAAGGTGCCCTTGGGGATCTCGGTCTTGTCGAGGTTCTGGAACTTCCAGCCGCCGACGGTCACGTACTTGGGGCACGGGTGCGCCTTGCCCGGCGACGTCATCCCCTTGTCCATCAGCATCGCCGCCGTCACGATCTTCATCGTCGAGCCGGGGGCCAGCGAGCCCTGGGTGGCGACACTGAAGCCCTTCGCCGGGGAGTTGGCGATCGCCAGGATCTCTCCGGTGCTGGGCTTGATCGCGGTCGCGGACGCTTCCTTCTTGCCCTTGACCGCGTTCTCCGCGGCCGTCTGGAGCCCCGCGTCCAAGGTGGTCTTGAGCGTGCCGGGGGTGCCCTTGGAGAGCACCTTCAGCGTCTTGTCGGGCTGCTGCTCGGCGGCCTTGGCGGCCTTGGCGCGGTGGATGAACAGCTCCACGCCGGGCTTGCCGTCGGTCTTGTCGCCGTACTTGTCCCGCAGGCTCTCCAGCACGCCGGCCAGCGCCGGGTGGGAGGCGGGCGTCAGCTCGGTGCCGTTACGGTCCACGGCCTTGATCGGCGGTGCCTCGGCCTCGCCGGTGCGCAGCTCGTCGCCCTTGGCCAGGTCGGGGTGCAGTACCGCGGGCTTCCACGCGACGCGCGGCTTGCCGGTGGAGGTGTCGCGCTCCAGGTCCATCGAGGTGCGGTACGAGACGGGCGCCGTGGCTCCCTTGAAGTCGATCCGTGCGGCGACCGTGTAGGGCACGGTGCCACCGGTGGCCTTGCCGGGGGTGAGCGTCACCTTGGAGAACTTCGCCTGCTTGCTGAAGGTCTCCAGCGCGCTCTTCGCGGTGTCCGGGCTGTCGGTCAGCGCGGCGGCCTTCGAGGCGTCGCCGGACTGCCAGGCGGTCAGGAACGCCCGCGTGGTGGTGTGGACCTCCGCGGAGGTCAGCGGGCCCGTCTTCACCTTGGGCGAGCTGTCGCCCGGTGCGCCGTCCGCCGACCTGACCTCCTGCGGGGACGACTCGTCCGAGCCGCCGAACAGCGTGAAGCCGCCGACGACTCCCGCCACCAGGGCAACCGATCCGCCGATCAGCCCGTACTTCACCTCACGGCGCATGCCACCGATTCCCTCCCGAGTGCCTCGTCCTTGAATACGCACACAAGAACGTGCGTCGCACTCTAAGGGACACGGGGAAACCGTGAGTCTCGATCGGAGCACGGTCCGGTGACACGCTGTCCACAATCTGTGACACGGGTGTGTCACACTCCCGCCTTCGGTCTGCCGTCCGCGTCACCGGACGGCAGTTCGCCCGCTGCCCGCCAGGCGCGGTCGGCGAACCGCGCCGCCTGTGGGTGCGCGCCGTGCGAGGGGTGGGCGAGGTGGGCGCGCACCGTGGGGGCGCCGGTCAGCGGGACGAGGCGGACGGAGGGGTGGGTGTAGCGCCGGGCGGCGGAGACCGGTGCGGTGCCCACGCCGAGGCCGGCGGCCACCTTCTCCAGCCATTCGTCGAAGTTGCGGCATTCCGCGCCGATCACCGGGCGGCTGCCGTCCTGCCACATGTCGGGAAAGGTGGTGCCGCTGACGGTGTTGATGACCAGTGGCCACTCCGCCAGTTCTGACCAGTCCAGCCGGGTGCTGTCGGCCAGATGCCAGCCGGCGGGGACCGCGGCGATGCGTGGCTCCTCGTAAAGGAACACCCCGCGCAGCCCCTTGGGGAGCGTCTCGCCGCGCAGCAGCCCCAGATCGACCACGCCGGTGTCCAGGCCGGCCAGCGGGGTGTCGCAGCGGACGAACTCGACATCGACCCCGGTCTCGTCGGTGAACCGGGTGGCGAGACGGGATAAGCCCTCCGGAAGGCCCCAGCTGAAGCCGACCCGAAGTCGCTCGCCCTCGCGCAGATCGGTGAGGACCGAGTCGAGCTGGTGCAGCAGCGGGGCGACGGCGTCGCGCAGCTTTCCGCCCTTGTCGGTCAGTTCCGTTCTGCGGGTGGTGCGTTCGAAGAGCCGGACGCCGAGGGATTCCTCCAGCGTCCGTATGTTCCGGGTCAAGGTCGGCTGGGCGAGATGGAGACGGCGGCCGGCCGCGGTGAACCCGCCTTCCTCGGCGACGGCCAGAAAGCATCGGAGGTGACGCAGGTCGATGTTCATTCTTGGAGCGTATAGGTGATGCAGCAATGTCATTTCTCCAACCCCGGCGGGCTGTCTAGTCTTCTGGTGTCACCGAGCGGACGGGGTGCCCGGCGAAGTGCGTAACGGCCGGTACCCATGACCTGACGTCTGCGGGTGTACAGCCATGTGTGCAACGGGGGTAAGTGATGCAGAATTTCCGCAGCAGGCAGTTGGTCGGCGATTCGGAAAAGCTGGACAAAGAAAACGCAAAAGAATCCGTCGGCCGGTCGGCAGGGTCGATCCGCCGTCCCGCCGGCACGGCCGGATGCCGGGGAGCGGCGGCCTGCGGGGGAGCGTGGCGGTCGGCCCGGCCGGTCGGCATGCGGTGCCGGGCCCCTGGTCGCGGCTAGCGGATTTCCGGAAGGCTTCGCCGCGATGTCGCCTGCGTGCGCCTTTCCGTTCCTCTGACGCCCTGCTTCCGGGCGCGCTGCGTTCGGCTCTTCGCTCGCTCTTTCCGTAATCATTCCGTAAAGATTTCTCACGGCGCCCTGCGCTGTTCCGGCGGTTCGCGCCGCCGTTAATTGGGCTGCATTGCGGTGCGCTGTCTTCGCATCGCCGTGCCGGCCCTGCGGAAATGCCGGGTGCGTCGCATCGAGCTGCCGGACACGCGATGTGCGGGCGGGCTCAGTGCTGCCTATTCAAATGTTCACCGGTCAACTATCTCTTTCCGTCATTCCGCCTGCCGCCCGGGATTCCTCTGCGCCCTCGCGCGCCGCCCCGAGGTCGTCACCGGCCGGATCCGCCGGAATGTCCATTCTGATACCGCAAACCACCGAGAAGGATATTGATGTGCCGATAATCGACACGCGCAACGGTCCCCTCGAATACGTCCTCACCGACGGCGACCAGGACCTGGCGCCCCTGGTGTTCCTGCACGGAGGGCTCAGCTGCATCGCGGCCTGGGGCCGCTTCCCCGCCCGGCTCGCCGCCGCGACCGGACGGCGCGCCCTGGTCTACTCCCGCCACGGCAACGGCGGTTCGGGCCCCGACCCCCTGCCGCGCACGCCGCGCTACATGCACGAGCACGCCCACCACGTGCTGCCCGGCCTCCTGGACGACCTCGGCCTGCACCGCCCGGTGCTGGTCGGGCACAGCGACGGCGCGTCCATGGCCCTGCTGTACGCCTCCGTGCGCCCGGCCACCGCGGTGGTCGCCATGGGGCCGCACATGTACTTCGAGGAGCAGAACCGACTGGGCATCGAGGCCGCCCGCGCCTCCTACGAAGCCGGGCCGCTCGCCAAAAAGATGGCGCTGGTGCACGACGAACCGCGCACGGTCTTCGAGCGGTGGAGCGAGGTCTGGCTCTCGCCCGGCTTCCGTGACTGGTCCATCGAGGACGACCTCGACGTCACTGCGCCCGTCCTGATGATCCAGGGTGACGCGGACGAGTACGGCTCGCTCGACCAGCTCGACTCCGTCGGGCGCTCGGTACGCGGCCCCGTGCAGCGGCTGGTCCCCGAGGGCTGCGACCACTACCCCTACCTGGTCTGCCCGGAGCTCGTCATCGACACCACCCGCGCCTTCCTCGCCGCCCACCCGGCGACCGCCTCCGCGGAGGCGGCACGGTGACCGGCGCGAGCACCCCGCGGCTCGACGCCCTGCTGGCGCGCTCCGCGCACACCCACCCCGACCGCACCGCTCTGGAGGGCCAGGGCGAGAGCTGGACCTACGCCCAACTCGACCGCGCCGTCAATGCGTTGGCCGCGCAGCTGGTCGACTCCGGGGTCGCTCCGGGGGACCGGGTCGGCGTCTACGCACCCAAGACCCCGGCCACCGTCATCGCTCTCTACGGCGCTCTGCGGGCCGGTGCCGTCACCGCTCCCCTCGACACCGCCGACCCGCCCGAGCGCACCGCCCGCATGCTGCACAACGCGGGGGTGTCCCTGCTGCTGACCACCGACCGCGCGCTGGCCGCCGGCCACCGGGCCGCTGCCCAGGCCCGCGGGGGCGAGCGGGCCGAAGAGGGCGCTCTGGCCCACGGACTGAACTGGCTGCGGGTCCTCGACCCCGACCAGCGGCCGGCGCCGCTGCCCGCGCCCACCGACCGCGGCGGCTACATCCTCTTCACCTCCGGCAGCACCGGCTGGCCCAAGGGTGTGCTGCTCTCGCACGAGAACGTCGCGCACTACGCCCTGTGGGCCGCGGGGGAGTTCGGGCTCACCCCGGACGACCGGATCGGCTCCCAGGCCGCCCTCACCTTCGACCTGACCACCTTCGACCTGTTCAGCGCCGCTGCCGCGGGCGCCTGCACCGTCCTCATGCCCGATCTGCTGCGCGCCTTCCCGCGCGATGTGGTCGGCTGGCTGACCGAGCAGCGCATCACCGCCTTCATGGCCGTGCCCTCCCTCTACCACGGCATGCTCCAGCAGGGCGGCATCGCCGACACTCCGCCGCCCGGCCTGCGCATCGCCGCGTTCGGTGGGGAGGCCTTCGCCCCGCCGCTGCTGGAGCGGTATCTGCGGCTCCTCGGCACGGTGCCGTTCTACAACCTCTACGGACCCACCGAGACCAACGCCTGCACCTACCACCGGGTCCCGGCCGACTGGAGCGCCGACCAGGAACTGACCATCGGCCGCGGTATCGACGGCGTCCACCTCGACGTCCTCGACGAGGACGGGCGGCCCACCGACGGCGAGGGCGAGCTGTTCATCGCCGGGCCCACCGTCTTCCAGGGCTACCTGCGCGGCGGTGAACTCAGCGACCCGACCGTCACGGTGACCTTTCGCGACGGCGTCACCCGCCGTGCCTACGCCAGCGGCGACATCGCCCGGATCACCTCCGACAGCCGCGTCTTCCTGCGCGGCAGGCGCGACTCCCAGGTCAAACGACGCGGCCACCGCATCGACCTGCTGGACATCGAGAGCGCCGTCCTCGAACTGCCCGGTGTCGCCACAGCGGCCGTGGTCTCCAAGGTCGGCGAGCACGCCGGCCAGATCTGGGTCTACGCCAGGACCGACGCCGGTGAACGGGAGGTCCTGGCCGATCTGCGGGCCGTCCTGCCCAAGCGGATGCTGCCCGACCGGGTCGTCCCCGTCACCAGCCTGCCCACCACCACCAGCGGGAAGGTCGACCGCCGCGCCCTGAGCGAGGCCACCGCCCCCGCACCACTTCAGGAGAGCCGTACATGAACACCGTCGAAGACCTCTGCACCCTCATCGGCCGCCGCATCACCTGGGCGCGCGGCGAGGACCCGCAGTCCCTCACCCCCGACACGCCCCTTCTGGAGAGGGGCCTGATCGACTCGCTGGCCATCATGGAGATCGTCGCCGCACTCGACAAGGAAGCCGGCGTCACCCTGCCCGACACCGAGATCGTCGCCGCCAACTTCCGTACGCCCAAGGCCCTGTGGACCGCCATCGGCGCCCTCACCGGCGAGGGCCGCGCATGACCGCCGCCGGCCCGCTGCGCACCGGCGACCCGCGCACCGAGCAACTCGTCGACCGCTACCGCGACCTCGCCGCACCGGCGTGGGAACAGGTCGCGGAGAAGGACTTCGCCACGCAGTGGCAGGCCATGGCCGACCTCGGCGTGCTCCGCCTCGCCGACCCGTCGGACCAGGCACCGGGACCGGTCACCCGCGCGCTCGCCACGATCGAGGGCATCGGCCTCGCCGGCGTCGACCCCGGCCTCTGCTACGCCCTGGCCTCGCAACTCTTCGGCATGCAGTTCCCGCTGCGCGCCGCCCTCTCCCAGGACGCCTGGCGCGCCGTGGCCGACGTCCAGGACGGCGGGGTGCTGCTCTGCCACGCGCTGACCGAGCGCAAGGGAGGCAGCGACCCGCTGTCGATGGCCACCCGCGCCCGGCGCGAGGGCGACGGGTGGGTCCTCGACGGCGCCAAGACCTTCATCACCGCCGCACCGGTCGCCGACCGGGCGATCGTCTTCGCTCGCACCGCCGAGGGCCGCTCGCCCTTCGCGCTGTCCGCCTTCCTCTTCCCCCTCGACCTGCCGGGCGTCTCCCGCGGCGAGACCTTCGACAAGACCGCGCTGCCCACCGTCCCGATGGGGGAACTGCTCTTCGACGACGTGCGGTTGCCGGCCGGCGCGCTGATCGGCGAGGAGGGATCCGGCCTGGCCGTGATGGCCTCCACCACCGCCTGGGAGCGCTCGGTGATCCTGGGCTACGCCCTCGGCCCGATGCACCGCACCCTGGCCAGGACCGTCGACTGGGCGTGCGGCCGCGACCACTTCGGGCGCCCCATGGGGGCCAGCCACCAGGTCGCCGCCCGCGTCAGCGACATGGCGCTGACACTGCACCGCTCCCGCGTCCAGCTGTACGCCATGGCCGCACGGCTCGACGCCGGAACGCCCGCCCGGCAGCTGGCCGCGGAAGCCGCCCTCACCAAGATCTCGGTCTCCGAGGACTACGTACGCCTCACCGAACACGCCACCGCGCTGTCCGGCGTGCGGGCCTTCCTCACCGACTCCGAGCTGACCGCCGACCTGGCCGGACCCATGGCCGCACTCACCTATGCCGGCCCCAACGACCTGCTGCGGGTCGGCATCGCACGGCAACTCGGCCTACCCGTCGAGAACTGACCCGGAGGACTTCGATGACGCTGCCGACACATCTGGACGACATCCTCAAACTCGCCGCGGAGACCGGCGCCGCCCTCGCCCCGCTCGCCGCCGACGTGGACGCCGCCCGCCGCGACGGTCACGAGACCTACGCCCTCCTGCGCGACTCCGGCCTCCTGGGGCTGCTCGCGCCCTGCGAGGCGGGCGGCGCCGGCCTGGGCTTCGGCGACTACTGGCGGGTGCTGGCCGAACTCGGCACGCACAACGGCGCCGCCGCCCTCGGATTCAACATGCACCACGTCGTCATCGGCGCCCTCGCGGACGCCGCGGGCACCGCGCTGCCGCCCGCCGCGAAACGGTTCCGCGCCTGGATGCTCGACGAGGTCGTGCGGGGCCGCAAACTGTTCGCCTCCGCCACCTCCGAGGCCGGCCGGGGCGCCAAACTCCGCGGCATGCAGACCCGCTACCGCCTCTCCGACGACGGCGAGAGCTACCTGCTCACCGGCAAGAAGTCGTTCGTCTCCCTCGCCGGAGTGGCCGACTACTACGTCGTCGCGGCCGCCGCCGACGACGGCACCGAGGACACCGGCGACGTCTCGCACTTCGTCGTCGCCGCCGACGACCCCGGAGTCGGCTTCGGCGCCGTGCACAGCATGTCGGCGATGTACGGCACCAGCACCGCCGCCATGACCCTGGACGCGGTACGGGTGCCCCGCTCCCGGCTCTACCTCGGCGTCGAAGGCATGTCGCTGTTCAAGGTCGTACGGGAGCCGCACTGGATGATCGCCGGCTACACCGGCGCCTACCTCGGCATCGCCGAAGCCCTCTTCCGGCACACCACCGACCACGTCACCGCCAACCCCGACCGCGCCGGATCTCCGGTCATCCAGCAGGAGCTGGGCCGGATGTCCGCCCGGCTGCGGGCGGCCCGCGCGCTGCTGCACGAGGCCGGCGACCTGGTCGACGCGGAGCGCGGCAGCCTGGAGGCCAACGCCATGGTGCACGCGGCCAAGTACGTCGTCGGGGAGGTGGGGCAGCAGCTCGCCCAGGACGCGCTGCGCATCTGCGGCTCCGCCGCCGTGAGCCGCAGCCACCCGCTGGAGCGCCTCATCCGCGAGGCGTCGTTCGCCTCCGTCATGCCGGCCAAGCCGCACGAGTGCCTGGAATACCTGGGCAAGGCCGCGGTCGGCGTCAACCTGTACGACGCGCGGGCCTTCGCATGGTGACCCCGGTCGCCGACGCCGAGGCGCGCACGGTGACGCGGGACGCCTTCCGGGCCCTGATGGGCTCCCACCCCAGCGGCGTCGCGGTCATCACCACCGCCGACGAGCGGGGCACACCGCACGGCTTCACGTGTACCGCCCTGTGCTCGGTCTCCCTCGATCCGCCGCAGCTGCTGGTGTGCGCCTCCACCTCCGGCAGCACCCTGCCGGTGCTCGTCGCTCGGGGCGCCTTCGTGGTCAACCTCCTGCACGGCGACGGCCGTCGCGCCGCCGAGGCGTTCGCAGGGCCCGCCGCGGACCGGTTCCGGACCGTCCCCTGGCGGCCCGCCCCCGCCACCGGGCTGCCCGCGCTGGCCGAGGACGCGCACGCCCTCGCCGAATGCCGCGTCAGCCGGCTGGTGCCGGCCGGTGACCACACCGTCGTCATCGGCGAGGTCCTGCGCACCGAGACACCCGACCCGGCGTCCGGCGCCGCCCCCCTGTTGTACGGCCGGCGCCGCTACGCCACCTGGCCCGGCTGAGCGGCCGGCCGCCCACCCGATCCGCACCACCCATCACACGAGTCACCACACAAGACAGGAACGCCATGTACCGCACCATGATGAAGTCGAAGATCCACCGCGCCACCGTCACCCAGGCCGACCTGCACTACGTCGGCTCGCTGACCATCGACTCCGACCTGATGGCGGCCGCTGACCTGCTGCCCGGCGAGAAGGTCGACATCGTCGACATCGAGAACGGCGCCCGGCTGTCCACCTACGTCATCGAGGGCCGGGCCGGCTCCGGCGTGATCGGCATCAACGGCGCGGCCGCCCGGCTCATCAGCCCCGGTGACCGGGTGATCATCATCGCCTACGCCGCCATGAAGAACGAGCAGGCCGCCGCCTTCGTCCCCAGCGTCGTCTTCGTCGACGAGCACAACGCCGTCGCCGACCTCGGCGGTGACCCGGCGGCCGTACCCGACGGCGCCGGGCTGATCCGCGGCGACCTGATCGCCAACTGACCCCCGCGTCCGCTCACTTAAGGGAGCCCTCATGACGACCTCCGTGGTCAGCGGCGGCACCCGGGGCATCGGACGGGAGCTGAGCCTGCGGCTCGCCGCCCTCGGCCACCGGGTGATCGCCCTCTACCGCGACGACGAGGACGCCGCACGGCAGACCGTACGGTCCGGGGACGGGCGGATCGAGGCACTGCGCTGCGACCTCGCCCGCCCCGACGAGATCCGGGCGGTGTGCGCACGGATCACCGATACGCACGGCGCACCAGGCGTCCTCGTCAACAACGCCGGGGTCAACCGCGACCGGCCGTTCCTGTCCATGACCGAGGAGGACTGGGACACGGTCCTGGCCACCAACCTCTCCGGCCCCTTCCACCTCAGCCGCGCCCTGGCCCCCACGATGGCCGCGGCCGGTGGCGGCAGCATCGTCAACATCGCCTCCACCACCGCCCTCCGCCCCCGCCCGGACGGCGCCAACTACTGCGCGAGCAAGGCGGGACTGCTCCAGCTCACCAAGTGCATGGCGCTCGAACTCGCCCCGCACATCAGGGTCAACGCCCTGCTCCCCGGTTTCACCGACACCGAGGAGGTCACCGAGCGCTACCGGCTCGACGACCCGGACCGGCGGGCCGCCGTGCTGGAGAGCATCCCCCGGGGCCGGCTCGGCACCGCCCGGGACATGGCCGACGCCCTCGAATTCCTGGTGACCGCACGCAGCGGATACGTCACCGGGCAGCAACTCATCGTCGACGGCGGTCACTTCATGGGCTGACCGGCCCGCCCCGAGACCCGACGGATTTCCCCTCATCCTCAGGAGAAGAAGACACTCATGCGACTCACCCAGTCACAGGTCGACCAGTACCACGACAACGGATTCCTGATGCTGGAATCCCTCCTGGACGTGGAGGAGGTGGAGAGTCTGCGGGCTGCCTTCGCGCGCGACAGCGAGGTCCCCGGCCCGCAGGTCGTGACCGAGGAGGGCGGCACGGAGGTCCGTGCAGTCTACTCCTCGCACCAGCGGCAGCCGGAGTACGCCGGGCTCGTGCGCGACCCGCGCATCCTGGCGCCCGTCCAGCAGCTGCTCACCGACGACGTCTACATCTACCAGTTCAAGATCAACGCCAAGCCGGCCTTCGGCGGCGACAAGTGGGCCTGGCACCAGGACTACCTCGCCTGGCGCCTCGCCGACCAACTGCCCGCACCGCGACAGGTCAACATCGGCGTCTTCCTCGACGACGTCACCGAGTTCAACGGCCCGGTCATCTTCCTGCCCGGCTCGCACCGCGGCGGCCTCGTCCGCGAGGGCCGGGCGGACGCCGCGAAGTCCGATCAGCACCTCGACCCCGACGACATCTCGCTCACCCCCGAGCAGCTCGCCGAACACGTCGACCGGCACGGCATGACCAGCCCCAAGGGCCCGGCCGGCTCCGTGGTGCTCTTCTCCCCGGAGATCGTGCACGGCTCGGCGCCCAACATGTCGCCGTTCGCCCGCCGGCTGCTGATCGCGACCTACAACGACACCGCCAACCTGCCGCGGCCGGCCGGTGACCCGCGCCCCGACTACGTCGTGTGCCGCGACACCGAGCCGCTGCGCGCCCTGCCCGCGCCGTTCTCCGAGTCCCTGCGGGCGGTGACGGCATGAGCGAGCGCACCGGACGCGCCGTCGTCCTGGAGGAGTTCGGCAAGCCGCTGCGGCTGCGCACCTTCGGCCTGCCGCAGGCCCCCGACGGCGGGATGGTCGTCGCCTGCGGCTACGGCGGGATCTGCGGCACCGACCTGCACCTGCGGCAGGGGCACCTCGACATACCCGTACCGCTCGTCCTGGGCCATGAAGGGCTCGGCGTCATAGACGAGTTGGGGCCCGGGGCGCACCGGGACGCCACCGGCGCGCCGGTGGCCGAGGGCGACACGGTGATGTGGGCCTCCTCCATCGCCTGCGGCGTCTGCCCGCCCTGCCGGCTGCACCGCGAACCGACCCTGTGCGAGAACCGGCGCACCTACGGCGTCAACCGCTCGCTCGCCGACGGCCCCGAGCTGTCCGGCTCCTGGGCCGACCACATCGTGCTGCAGCCCGGCACCACCGTCGTCAAGGTCGCCGACGGCACCGACCCGCTCGCGGCCATGTCGCTCGCCTGCGCGGGGCCCACCGTGGCCCACGCCCTCTCCGAGCGCAGGCCCGTCAGGCTCGGCGAGGTGGTGGTGGTCCAGGGCAGCGGCCCGGTCGGCCTGGCCGCGGCGGCCTTCGCGCAGCTGGCCGGGGCCGCCAAGGTCATCGTCGTCGGCGGGCCGGCCGGGCGGCTGGCCCAGGCCGCCGCTGCCGGCATCGGCGATGTGCACCTGGACATCGCCGGCGCCGACGACCCCGAGCAGGTGCTCCGCGAGGTGCGGGCCGCCACCGGCGGGGGCGGCGCCGATCTGGTCATCGAGTGCGCCGGGGTGCCGGCCGCCGTCGGGCAGGGCCTCACGCTGGCCCGCCGGGGCGGTACGTACCTGGTCATCGGGCAGTACACGGACGCAGGTGACACCCTCGTCAACCCGCACCAGATCGTCCACCGGCAACTGGACGTCATCGGCTCCTGGGCCTTCACCGGCGCCCACCTCGTGGAGTACGTGCGGCTGCTGCCCGCGCTCACCGCCCGCTTCGACCTCGCGAGCCTGGTGACGCCCTTCCCGCTGGCGCGGCACGCCGACGCGCTCACCGCGGTCGCCGACGGCTCGGTGATGAAGGCGGTGCTGACGAGCTGACCGCCGGTGCGGCGGCGAGCCGACGGGCCGGGCACACGCGGTGCCCGGCCCGTCGCTCGCACCCCGCCGTCATCCCCCCTCGCGACGCTGCCCCGCGAGCTTGCCCACCGCCGTCTCCGTCGCCCGGTCGTCGGGGAGGTAGGCCAGGAAGTGATGGCCAGGCTCCTCGACGGCGGCGAGCTTGACGTACCGCAGCCGCAGATCACCCGCCACCGGGTGGCGGAAATGCCGCACGGCGGGATGGAAGGCCGAGGTCTCCCGGCCCTCGTACCACCGGGCCGCGTCCGGATCCGCCAGCAGCTCGTCGGTGATCTCGGCGTACCGGCCGTCCTGGGGGTGGCGGGCCGCCTTCGCACGGAACTGGCCGAGCAGACTTCGCGCCTCGCCCTCCCACTCGGCGAGCAGCGTGCGGGCCGGCGGCCAGCGGAAGACCAGCCACAGCAGATTGCGCTGCTTGGGCGCCAGCCGGGCCGGGTCGGTGAGCAGCGCGGCGTAGCCGCTGTTCCAGGCCAGCAGGTCCCAGTGCGGGTCGAGCACCACGGCCGGGTTCGGCGCCAGCGTCTCCACCAGTGACAGCAGGTTCCGCGACACCCAGCCCGGCGGCTGCCCGGCCGGTTCGGCGCGCTCCACGAACGACAGGACGTGCGCGGTCTCGTCCGCGTCGAGCCGCAGGGCGCGCGCCACGGACCGCAGCACCTGCTCCGACGTACGGACCCGGCCCTGCTCCAGCCACGCGTACCAGGAGCTGCTGATCCCGGCCAGCTCGGCGACCTCGCCGCGCCGCAGGCCCGGGGTGCGGCGCCGTGGCGAGCCGGGCAGCCCCACCTCGTCCGGGGCGAGCCGCTCGCGGCGTGAACGCAGAAAGGCGCCCAGCTCGCGGCGCGGCCCGCTCGCCGGTCCGCTCCCGGCGGGGGTGCCCGCCCGTGCGTTCTCCGCCGGTCCGACGCCGCGCATGCCGGCCGCTCCTCCCCGTGACCGCTGCCCTGTCACCGCTGCCCTGTCACCGCTGTCACCGCAGTCCCCGCCCGTGTCCCCGCTCATGCGCCCGGCGCCGCGGAGCGCCCGGCAGGGTGTGACAAAGGGTAATCGGCTGAGGTCCGGCGAGGGCCCGCCCCGGTGATGGGCTGGAACCGCGCCGGCCCGAGCGGACCGGCACGGAACGGAGAGGAGCCTTTCGTTGGGCACCACAGACCCCGCCGCCCCCGGCATCGGAACCCGCGCCACCGACACCACGGGCACCACCGACACCACCGGCGCCCCTGACAGCCCCGGCACCCCCGCCCCCGGCTTACCCGCCGCCGCCCTACGACTGCTGCGCGCGGCAGGCTTCGTCAGCAACTTCGACCGCTTCTGCATCACACCGATGCTGCTGCTGATCGGCAGTCAACTCGGCGTCTCCCTTCCGACCGTGATGCTGGCGGCCAGCGGCTACTTCCTCGCGTACGGCCTGATGCAGCCGGTCTGGGGCCTGGCCAGCGACCGCCTGGGCCGGGTACGGGTGATGCGCCTGTCGCTCGCCGGGGCCGCCGTCGCCTCACTGGCCTCGGTGCTCGCGCCGGACGCACCCGTCCTGATCGTCGCCCGCGCCGCGGCCGGCGCCTTCTTCGCCGCCTCCATCGCGGCGTCCATCACCTACGTCGGCGACACCGTGCCCGCCGAGGTCAGGCAACGGCCGCTCAGCGAACTGATGACCGCGTTCGCGCTGGGCACGGCGGTGGCCACGGTCGTCGCCGGAGCTCTTGCGCACTACGTGAGCTGGCGCCTGGTCTTCGCGCTCCCCGGCCTGATCGCCCTCTATCTGACCGTCGCCCTGCGCCGCCTGCCGGAGCCGGCCCGCCCGCCGGCCGGCTCCCTGCTCGCCCCGATCCGGGTGGTGCTGCGCTCCCGCTGGCAGTGGTACGTGATGGCCGTGGCGATGCTCGAAGGCGCCGTCCTGCTGGGCTTCCTGACGTACGTCGCCCCCGCTCTGGAGTCCCAGGGCGCCTCGGCGACGCTGGCCGGCGCGGTCTCCGCGCTGTACGGCGTGGGCTCGATGTCGGCGGCCCAGATGGTCAAGCGGCTGGTCGGACGGTGGACGCCCGTGCGGCTGATCGTGGTGGGCGGGGTGCAGATGGCCCTGGCCTTCGGCCTCGCCGCCGCGAGCCGTTCCGTACCCGCGCTGGTGCTGACCGCGCTGCTGCTCGGCGGCGGCTGGTCGTTCATGCACTCCACGATCCAGTCCTGGGCGACCGCACTCTCCCCGACGGCCCGCGCCACCGGCGTCGCCATGTTCGGACTCGCCCTCTACGTCGGCAGCGCCCTGGCCAGCACCCTCGCCGCCGCACCCGCGGAACACCACGCCTACCAGGGGCTCTTTCTGACGGCCGCGGTGCTGACCGTCCCCCTGACCATCGCCGCGGCACTCGGCCGCGCCCGCTACCGCGGCTGAACCGGAGTTCTCACGACGGCGCTTCAGGGCGGCGTTCCCACGACACGGGCCCGGCACCACGAGGTGCCGGGCCCGTCGCGTCAGTGGCGCTACACCCAGGTGTCGAACCACATCCGGTTGTGCCAGGCCGATTTGGGGATCGGCTCGCCGGTGTAGAGCGGCCAGAAGTAGATGAAGTTCCAGATGATGAGCAGGACCAGGACGCCCGCGCCCACCGCGCCGATGGTCCGGCGGCGTTCCGACGAGCCCGGTGGCCCGATGATCGCGCCGGTCATCATGGCCAGCGCCAGGCACAGGAACGGTACGAACACCACGGCGTAGAAGAGGAAGATCGTCCGCTCCTGGTAGAGGAACCAGGGCAGATAGCCGGCCGCTATACCGCAGGCGATCGCACCTGCCCGCCAGTCCCGCAGGAACAGCCAGCGGTAGAGGACGTACAGCAGCGCGAAGCACGCCGCCCACCACAGCAGCGGGGTGCCCAGGGCCAGCACCTCGCGCGCGCAGCCCTCGGCGGCCGTACAGCCGTCCTGGCCGGCCTTGGGGTCCTCGTAGAAGTACGACACCGGCCTGCCGAGGACCAGCCAGCTCCACGGGTTGGACTGGTAGGTGTGCGGTGTGGTCAGTCCGGTATGGAAGGAGTAGACCTCGGTCTGGTAGTGCCACAGGCTGCGCAGCCAGTCCGGCAGCCAGGTCCACGAGCCGGTCCGCCCGTCGGGGCTCGTCGCCCAGTCGCGGTAGTAGCCGCCCTTCGTGGCGAGCCAGCCGGACCAGGACGCGAGGTAGGTGGCGAGCGCGACGACGACGGTGGACCCGAAGGCGGGCAGCACATCGCGGCGCAGCACCGCGCGGAACGGGTGCCGTGCGCCGGCCGTACGCCGGGCCGCGAGGTCCCACAACACCGCCATGAGGGCGAACGCCGCGAGGTAGTACAGGCCGTTCCATTTCGTGGCGGCGGACAGGCCGAGGCACACCCCGGCCGCGATACGCCACGGTCGCCATCCCAGCCGCAGCCGGTCGCCGACGTCCGCGTCCGGCCGCGCCACACCACCCCCGTCGACCGGCAGTGCCGCCGCGAGCCGGGCTCTGGTGCGGTCCCGGTCGACCAGCAGACAGCCGAAGGCGGCCACCACCCAGAACATCACGATCAGGTCCAGCAGCGCGGTGCGGCTCATGACGAAGTGCAGCCCGTCGACCGCCAGCAGAGTCCCCGCCAGGCAGCCGAGCGCCGTCGAACGCAGCAGCCGGCGGCCGATGCGGCAGATGAGCAGCACCGACAGCGTGCCGAGCAGGGCGACCGAGAACCGCCAGCCGAAGGGGTTCATGCCGAACGCCCACTCACCCGCCGCGATCAGCCACTTGCCCATCGGCGGGTGCACCACATAGGAGTGCTCGGGCGTGAGCAGGATCTTCGCCGGGTGCCCGATCAGCGCGTCGTTGGCGTTCTTCGCCCAGGTGCCCTCGTAGCCGTACTGCAGCAGCGACCAGGCGTCCTTGGGGTAGTACGTCTCGTCGAATATCACCTTGCGCGGGGAGCCGAGGTCCCAGAACCGCAGGATCCCCGCGAACAGCGCCACCAACAGCGGACCGGTCCAACCCGACCAGCGGGCGAGCCGGTCGGCGGCGGCCGGGCCCGCGCCGAGCACCGCCCACACCCGCTTGCCGGGTGTGGGGAACGGGGGCACCAGCCGCTCACGGACATCGGCCGGACCTCGGCGGACGTACCCGAAGCGGCGCAGCCGCCGCTGCCACCCCGGGGGCTGCTTGGCCGGCTCCCCGGCGCGATGGGCGTCGGCGTCGGCCGCGGTGTCACTCGTCACCCGGCCCATCGTAGGGAAACCGCCTGTGGACCGGTGCGCCCGCGCCGCCGGACGGGTTCCGGCGTCTCACGGCGCGGCGCGGTCCGAACGGGCTGGGAGGATGGGGGCGTGACTGGAACGCTGGTACTTGCAGGGACGCCCATCGGCGACGTCGCGGACGCCCCGCCGCGGCTCGCCACCGAACTCGCCGCCGCCGATGTGATCGCGGCCGAGGACACCCGCCGGCTGCGCCGCCTGACGCAGGCGCTGGAGGTCGCGCCGACCGGGCGGGTGGTGTCGTACTTCGAGGGCAACGAAGCGGCCAGGACGCCCGAGCTGGCCGACGCGCTGGCCGGCGGCGCGCGGGTCCTGCTGGTCACCGACGCCGGGATGCCGTCCGTGTCCGACCCGGGCTACCGCCTGGTCGCCGCCGCCGTCGAGCGCGGCATCAAGGTCACCGCGGTGCCTGGCCCCAGCGCGGTGCTCACCGCACTCGCCGTGTCCGGCCTGCCGGTGGACCGCTTCTGCTTCGAGGGCTTCCCGCCCCGCAAGCCGGGCGAGCGTCGCTCCCGGCTGCGGGAGGTCGCCGACGAGCGCCGCACCCTCGTCTACTTCGAGGCCCCGCACCGCCTGGACGACACGCTCGCCGCGATGGCGGAGGTCTTCGGCGCGGACCGGCGGGCCGCGGTCTGCCGCGAGCTGACCAAGACGTACGAAGAGGTCAAGCGCGGGCCGCTGGGCGAGCTCGCCCCGTGGGCCGCGGAGGGCGTGCGTGGTGAGATCACCATCGTCGTCGAGGGCGCCCCGGACACCGGGCCGCAGGACCTCGCCCCGGAGGAGCTGGTGCGCCGGGTCCAGGTGCGCGAGGACGCGGGGGAGCGGCGCAAGGAGGCCATCGCCGCGGTCGCGGCGGACGCCGGACTGCCCAAGCGCGAGGTGTTCGACGCGGTGGTCGCCGCGAAGAACGCCGCGAAGGGTGTCGCGAAGAATTCCTAGGAAGGCGCCGCACAGGGCCGGGCGCAGGGCCGGGCGCAGGTTCCGCGCAGGCCACGGCGCGAACCGACCCGCCGGAAGGTAAATGACCGGCCTGGAAGGTAAAGCGAAGGCCCCCACAGCGGGGCCTTTTCCCTACAGCCTGCCAAATCTGGGCCAATACGGAAGAAGGACTGGTGCGCCGCGGCCGGGAAAGGCGTCCACTGAGGGTGGGACGTTCGACGTTCGGTCCCCAAAGACCTTGTCCAGCGGACAAGAGGAGCGGCACATGAGCGAGATCGCACAAACCGGCCCGGCCACCGGCAGCACTGCCGGCCCCACCCGGCACAGCGAGCCCACGGCACACGAGGCGTACGCCTTCGCCTGCATGCGATGCGGCCACGGCTGGGAGCAGGCCTACGAGATAGCCCACCCCGTCGACGCCAAGGGCGAGCTGCACGTCGTCTACTACGCGGACGGCGAGCGCGTGCCGTCCCCACTGACCCAGCCCGTCTGCCGGAACTGCGGCGGCAACGTGGTGCGCATCATGCGTGCCGGTCAGGTCTCGATGGTCTCCGACGCGATCGCCGGACTGCACCAGCGCCGGGGTCCCGGGAGCGCGAGCGGAAGCACGGCGGCGGACCCGGCCGCCGACCAGGGCGCCGAGCGCACCCCGGAGCCCGCCGGACGCCACCACTGGCACCTCTCCGACCTGCTGCGTCCCTTCCAGCACCACCACAAGTGAGCCGCCGGCCGCGGTCCTCGTAGGATCGCGGCCATGGCACAGCAAGCCCAGACTCCCGCACCCGGCAAGGCGGCCAAGCCCGCCAAGGACGCGCCGCCGCCGCTGCCCGAACCGCTTCGGGTACCGGTCGCGGACTCGCACACCCACCTGGACATGCAGGAGGGCACCGTCGAGGAAGCGCTCGCCAAGGCCGCCTCGGTGGGCGTCACCACCGTGGTGCAGGTGGGCTGCGACCTCGCGGGCTCGCAGTGGGCGGCGGACACGGCCGCTGCCCACGACAGCGTGCGGGCAACCGTCGCGCTGCACCCCAACGAAGCGCCCAGGATCGTCCTCGGCGACCCGGACGGATGGTCGCGGCAGGGTGCCAGGGAGCCCGGCGGCGACAGTGCGCTGGACGCCGCCCTGGCCCGTATCGACGCGCTGGCCGCCCTCCCGCACGTGAGCGGCGTCGGCGAGACCGGCCTCGACCACTTCCGCACCGGACCGGACGGCATGGCCGCCCAGCAGCGGTCCTTCCGCGCCCACATCGAGATCGCCAAGCGGCACGGCAAGGCCCTGGTCATCCACGACCGGGAGGCGCACGAGGACGTCCTGCGGATCCTGCGCGAGGAGGGCGCGCCCGAGCGGGTCGTCTTCCACTGCTTCTCCGGCGACGCGGAGATGGCGAAGATCTGCGCGGCGGCGGGCTACTTCCTGTCCTTCGCCGGAAATGTCACCTTCAAGAACGCCCAACCGCTGCGCGATGCGCTCGCCGTTGCCCCTCCCGAACTGGTGCTCGTGGAGACCGACGCGCCGTTCCTCACCCCCGCGCCCTACCGCGGTCGGCCCAACGCGCCGTATCTCATTCCGGTCACCCTCCGGGCGATGGCCGAGGTCAAGGGGATGACGGAGGACGCGATGGCCACGGCAGTCGCGGCCAATACAGCGCGCGCCTTCGCCTGCTGACCGCCCCCCGGAGCGGGCGAACGACGTCCGGTGGTGACGCTGTGTAGCGGGTCGACTTTGGAGAGTCACCATCGCTCCGCTACATTCGGCCGTCCACCGCATCTGTGGCATGTGGAGCGTCGTGAGTCATTCGCAGAGCAGCCACCGCGCCGCGCGCGGCCGGCGCGGCCGGAACCCGGGCGCCACCGGATCGCCGTACGAGGCGAAGGCACCGTACGAAGTGAAGGCACCGTACGAAGTGAAGGCCCCGTACGAGGCCAAGGCTCCGTATGAGCCCAAGGCGTCGTTCGAGGTGAAGTCGCCGTACGTGCAGAGGGCGCCGTACCAGCGCCACGACCTCCGCACCACCTCCGGCCCGCCCGGCCCGACCGTCCTGACACCGCGGCAGACCGGGGCCGCGCCCGCACCGTCCCCCAGCGGCCTCCGGCCCGCACCGCTCCTGCCCGCACCGGTCCTCCCCGTCCCGGGCAGCCGGGTCGCCGCGCGCCGGGCCGGCCGCCGGACCGGCGGCCGAAGGCGCCACGGCACCTCCCCCGAGGCACTGCGCCGGCTGCTGCCGCGGGCCCTCGTCGTCGCCTTCCTCGCCGGCGGCACCACCGCCTTCATCGCCCACGACAAGGCCGTCCGGCTCACCGTCGACGGCACCCCGCGCACCCTGCACACCTTCGCCGACGACGTCGACGACCTGCTGGCCGACGAGGATCTCGACATCGGCCGGCACGACATCGTCGCTCCCGCCCCCGGCACCGCGCTCAGCAGCGGCGACGACATCGTCGTCCGGCACGGCCGGCCGGTGGTGCTGACCATCGACGGACAGCGCCGCCAGGTGTGGACCACCGCGGACACGGTGGACGGCGCCCTGCGCCAGCTCGGCGTCCGCGCCGAGGGCGCCCACCTCTCCCTCTCCCGCTCCCGGCGCATCGACCGGCACGGCCTGGAGCTGGCCGTACGCACCGAACGCTCGGTGGTCTTCCTCGCCGACGGCCGCGAGTACCGCGTGCGCACCAACGCCGCCACCGTCCGGGAGGCCCTGGCCGAAGCCGGACTGGCCCTGCGCGACGAGGACACCACCTCGGTGCCGCAGGACAGCTTCCCCCGGGAGGGCCAGACCGTCTCGGTGCTGCGCATCACCGGGTCCAGGGAGATCCGCGAGGAGTCCGTCCCGTTCCGCACGATCAAGCGGATCGACCCGCAGCTCACCCGGGGCACGGAGGCCGTCGTCCAGCAGGGCCGCCCCGGCGTGCGGCGGGTCGCCTACCGGCTGCGCACCGTCAACGGCGTCGCGGAGAAGCCGAAGCGGCTGGGCACCCATGTCGTCCGCAAGCCCCGGCCGCAGATCGTGCACATCGGCACCAAGATCCTGCCGACATCGGTGCGGGGCGCCGACCACCTCGCCTGGGACGCGCTCGCCCAGTGCGAGGCGGGCGGCCGGCCGAACGCCGTCGACGCCTCGGGCACGTACGGCGGCCTCTACCAGTTCGACGTCGCCACCTGGCGGCGCCTCGGCGGCACCGGCCGCCCGCAGGACGCACCGGCCCAGGAGCAGACCTTCCGCGCCAAGAAGCTCTACATCACCCGGGGGGCGAGCCCGTGGCCGGTCTGCGGCCGTAAGCTTCACCGGTGAACGAGCGCAGCGAGCGAACAACGGAAAGGCGCGCACGGCGGGCGACCGCGACGGCGCGCAGCGAGGCTTCGGCATGATTGAGAGCAGCACCACCGACGAGTCCGGGCCTCTGCTGGGACCCGCCGATGTGCGCGAGCTGGCCGCCGCGCTGGGCGTGCGCCCCACCAAGCAGCGCGGGCAGAACTTCGTCATCGACGCCAACACCGTCCGCCGGATCGTGCGGACCGCCGGCGTCCGCCCCGACGATGTCGTCGTCGAGGTCGGCCCCGGACTCGGTTCGCTGACCCTGGCGCTGCTGGAGGCGGCCGACCGGGTCACCGCCGTCGAGATCGACGAGGTGCTCGCCGCCGCCCTGCCGGCCACCGTCGCGGCCAGGATGCCCGAGCGCGCCGACCGCTTCGAGCTCGTCCACCGCGACGCCATGCACGTCACCGAGCTCCCCGGTGCGGCGCCGACCGCCCTGGTCGCCAATCTGCCCTACAACGTCGCGGTGCCGGTGCTGCTGCACATGCTGGCGACGTTCCCGACCATCGACCGCACCCTGGTCATGGTGCAGGCCGAGGTCGCCGACCGGCTCGCAGCCCGTCCCGGCAACAAGGTCTACGGCGTGCCGTCGGTCAAGGCGAACTGGTACGCCGAGGTCAAGCGGGCCGGCTCCATCGGCCGCAAGGTCTTCTGGCCCGCCCCCAACGTCGACTCCGGGCTGGTCTCCCTGGTACGCCGCGACAAGCCGATCGAGACCTCCGCGAGCCGCGACGAGGTCTTCGCCGTCGTCGACTCGGCGTTCGCCCAGCGCCGCAAGACGCTGCGGGCCGCCCTGTCGGGGTGGGCCGGGTCGGCCGCGGCGGCGGAGGCCGCACTGGTCGCAGCGGGCGTCTCGCCGCAGGCCCGTGGTGAGGCCCTGACCGTCGAGGACTTCGCGCGGATCGCGGAACACAAGGGACCGGGGGGCACCCGGGGGATCAGGGAGGCATCGGCATGAGCGGCCCGATCACCGTACGGGTGCCGGCCAAGGTCAACGTCCAGCTGGCCGTCGGCGCGGCCCGCCCCGACGGCTTCCATGACCTGGCGAATGTCTTCCTCGCCGTCGGCCTCCACGACACGGTCACCGCCACCCCGGCGGACGCCCTGCGGATCACCGCCGAGGGCCACGACGTCGACCGGATCCCGCTGGACCGCACGAACCTCGCGGCCCGCGCCGCGGAGCTGCTCGCGGCCCGGCACGGCATCGCGCCGGACGTCCACCTGCACATCACCAAGGACATCCCCGTCGCGGGCGGCATGGCCGGCGGCAGCGCGGACGCCGCGGGCGCGCTGCTGGCCTGCGACACCCTGTGGTCGACCGGCTCCTCCCGCGAGGAACTGCTCGACATCTGCGCCGAGTTGGGCAGCGATGTGCCGTTCAGCCTGGTCGGCGGGGCGGCGCTGGGCCGCGGCCGGGGCGAGCTGCTGACGCCGCTGGCCGTCGGCGGCACCTTCCACTGGGTCTTCGCTGTCGCCGACGGCGGGCTGTCGACCCCCGCCGTCTACGGCGAGTTCGACCGGCTCACGGCGGACACGCGCGTACCCGAGCCGGAGGCGGCCCCCGAACTGCTGGCCGCGCTCCGCGACGGTGACGCCACCGCGCTCGCCGCGACGCTGGCCAACGACCTCCAGCCGGCGGCGCTCTCCCTGCGCCCGGAGCTCACCGAGACCCTCAAGGCCGGTAGGGACGCCGGCGCCCTGGCCGCGCTGGTCTCCGGCTCCGGGCCGACGACCGCGTACCTGGTCGAGGACGCCCGGGCGGCGGAGAAGGTGGCCCAGGCACTGCTCGCCTCCGGCACCTGCCGCGCGGTAAGGGTGGCGGACTCCCCGGCACAGGGCTCGACGGTGCTCTAGGTGTGCTGTCCCGGCCGGCCCGCGCGCCTGGCGCGCACGCTCGCTGCGCTGTTGGGATCGCCACGTAGACCCACTACGAGGACGACCCTGCGCCTTGCGATCGCGCTCGGCCTCCGAAGGCGACTCCGAGCCGGGACGGAGCGAGTGCAACGAGCGCAGTGCACCGGACGCCGCCGGCCCCGCCTTCCGGACGGAGGACGGGCTTCGCGGACGCGCCCCGGGCGGTCGCCGCGACGCCGGGCGACCGCCGTCCGGGCAGCGGCCTCGGCGCTTGGCGGGCCGGGGCGCTAAGCGGCCGCCGCGGCCAGCACCTCGGCCGCCAACCGGCCTGCCTGTACGGCGTGTTCGGCGGTCGTCGGCAGGCAGCGGTTCGTCGAGGGGTCGTATTCGGTCATGATCGCGCCCGCGTGGTCGGTCCCGGTCTCCCGGAGCGTCACCGGGCGGCCCGCGGCGCGCAGCGCCTCCGCCAGGTCGCGGGAGTGCCGGGCGTCCACAAGGGCGTCGCGGCTGCCGTGGACGAGGTGGACCGGCACGGCCGGGTCCAGGCCCGCGGCGAGATCGGCCAGCGGAACCGCGCCGGTGGTGAACGCCGGGCGGTCGTAGCGGCCCGCGACACCGACCACCGCCGACGGCCGCCAGCCGTCCGCCACCTCGGGCCTCAGCGCGACACTCAGCGCCGACGGCGCCCCGGCCGACCAGCCGGCCAGCACGAACGACTCCCCGTCACCGCCCAGCAGGACCGCCTGCTCGCGGACGAACGCCAGCGACTCCAGCAGCTGCGACCGGCCGCCGTCCGCGGCGTCCGAGCGCCAGTCCGGTACGAGCACCAGCAGGCCGTTGGCCGCCGCGGTCCGCGCCAGCGGTTCCAGGACCTCCCGCTCGTCGGGCCCGATGCCGTGCCAGAGCAGCACGGTCGGCGCCGGCCGCGACGCCCCCGCCGGACGATGGACGTCCAGCTGCTTGCCGCTCGGCCCGTAGACCAGCCCGCGTTCCGTCTCTACTTCCGCACCCGTGTCCGAAGTCATGACGAGCACGCTATCCAACGGCGATCACGGCCTCCGGCGATCAGGACCTCTCGGGCGCTCGCAGGGCCGTCGGCCCGTCTCCTCGCGCCCGCTCGGTCCGCATCCTCACGCCCGGGCCGAGCCCTTCCGCACGCCGACTAGGCTGGGATGGTCGATTCATGTGAACCACCGCAGGAGTGAGATGGCCGTCAACCTCGTCAATCTGGAAGCCGTCGGCAAGGTCTACGGGACCCGTGCCCTGCTCGACGGTGTCTCGCTCGGCGTCAACGAGGGGGACCGGATCGGCGTCGTCGGACGCAACGGGGACGGCAAGACCACCCTGATCCGGATCCTCGCCAAGCTGGAGGACGTGGACAACGGCCGCGTCACCCACAACGGCGGCCTGCGCCTCGGCGTCCTCACCCAGCACGACTCCCTCGACCCGGCCGCCACCATCCGGCACGAGGTCATCGGCGATCTGGCCGACCACGAGTGGGCCGGCAACGCCAAGATCCGCGACATCCTGACCGGCCTCTTCGGCGATCTCCACATGCCGGGCTTCACCCACGGCCTGGACACCGTCATCGGCCCCCTCTCCGGAGGCGAACGCCGCCGCATCGCCCTCGCCAAGCTGCTCATCGCCGAGCAGGACCTGATCGTCCTCGACGAGCCCACCAACCACCTCGACGTCGAGGGCATCTCCTGGCTGGCCGGGCATCTGCGGGCCCGCCGCTCCGCCCTCGTGGTCGTCACCCACGACCGGTGGTTCCTGGACCAGGTCTGTACCCGCATGTGGGACGTCCAGCGCGGCGACGTCCACGAGTACGAAGGCGGCTACAGCGACTACGTCTTCGCGCGGGCCGAGCGTGAGCGGATCGCCGCCACCGAGGAGGCCAAGCGGCAGAACCTGATGCGCAAGGAGCTGGCATGGCTGCGGCGCGGCGCCCCGGCCCGTACGAGCAAGCCGCGCTTTCGCATCGAGGCCGCCAACGAACTGATCGCGGACGTGCCGCCGCCCCGCGACACCACCGAGCTGATGAAGTTCGCCAACACCCGCCTGGGCAAGACGGTCTTCGAGCTGGAGGACGTCAGCGTCCAGGCAGGACCCAAGGTGCTGCTCAAGCACCTCACCTGGCAGCTGGGCCCCGGCGACCGGATCGGCCTCGTGGGCGTCAACGGCGCCGGCAAGACCTCCCTGCTCCGCG
This sequence comes from Streptomyces sp. NPDC048248, assembly GCF_043201875.1. NCBI lineage: Bacteria > Bacillati > Actinomycetota > Actinomycetes > Kitasatosporales > Streptomycetaceae > Streptomyces > Streptomyces sp. NPDC048248. The sequence continues at coordinate 131,776 of NZ_JBICZL010000004.1, read as the reverse complement.
CCCTGGCCGAGGCGGCCCGCACCCAGGGCGAGGCGCAGCCGGCAGCCGGCCGCATCACCGTCGGCAAGACCGTCAAACTCGCCTACCTCTCCCAGGAGGTCGGCGAACTCGCCCCGACGCTGCGGGTGCTGGAGGCCGTCCAGCAGGTGCGTGACCGTGTCGACCTGGGCAAGGGCCGGGAGATGACCGCCGGGCAGCTGTGCGAGAAGTTCGGCTTCACCAAGGAGAAGCAGTGGACGCCGGTCGGCGACCTGTCCGGCGGTGAGCGCCGCCGCCTGCAGATCCTGCGCCTTCTCATGGACGAGCCGAACGTCCTCTTCCTCGACGAGCCCACCAACGACCTCGACATCGAGACCCTGACCCAGCTGGAGGACCTCCTCGACGGCTGGCCCGGCTCGCTGATCGTCATCAGCCACGACCGCTACTTCATCGAGCGCACCACCGACCGCGTACACGCCCTCCTCGGCGACGCCACGCTCCGCATGCTCCCGCGCGGCCTCGACGAGTACCTGGAGCGCCGCAAGCAGGTGATCGACGCCGCGGTCCCGGCGGCCACGCAGCAGACCTCCGCGCCCAAGAAGGCCGCCGCCGTCAACCGCGCCGCCCAGAAGGAACTCCAGAAGATCGAGCGCCAGCTGGACAAGATCGTCACCAAGGAAACCAAACTCCACACCCAAATCGCCGAAAACGCCACCGACTTCGAAAAGGTCGCGGGCCTCGACGCCCAACTCCGCGAACTGACAGCGGAGAAGGACGAACTGGAAATGCGCTGGCTGGAACTGGCGGAGGAGGCGTAGGGGGCAGGTACGCCGACGGCTTTGTGCGGCCCTTGGTTCGCATCCGCTGGCGGGCCCGGGAGCCGCAACATGCAAGGCCGCCGAGATCGAGCAGCGGTGTGCCGAAGACCGAAGCCCTGCCCGTGGGGTCACCGGCCGGCGCCCTGTCTCAGGAGCGGCGCGGGCAGCCGGTGGACATTACGCGTCCTGGTGTCCGGCCCGGCCGGTGACCTGGCAGGGCTGCTATACCTGGTCCGGCTGCACCTGGGCTTGGGCGGGATGCTGCCCACCATGGGGGCGAGGTCGTGCGCCAAGGCGTGGATCTCGTGGGTGGGTGACATCGGCCCGGCTCGGATAGGACCAGCTTGTCAGCGTGCAGCGGTCACCGTGCGAGCATCCTCGGGATCGAGCTCGGGGCTGAGCACAAGGAACCCGTGTACGAGCCTGGCGCAGAAGTGTGCGCTGCACCTCGCAGAGGCCCGGCAAATTCTTCGAGCGGGGCCTTCGAGTGCCGCGCAAGGTCGTCGAGACGATCACCGCGGGAGGGGACGACGGCTGGAGCGGGAATCAGCTGTCGCATGGGAGATTCAATTCGAAGTCAGCAAACAGTAATATCCACGCGAGATTCGCGTATGACTCCCATGACTGAGTCCAGGAAGGCGTCACTCAGTAGCTCTCGAGATGTATCAAAATCTTTCCAAACAATTTTCACCGTAGAACCCTTGGTGAAGCGTGAAGCGATGCAGTCTGCCAGGGCGTCAAGATTCGATCCAAAGTACCCACCAGGGCCATTAACCGCCTCGCCCAGTGCACAGAAGAACCCCGACCTCGTAGAGATATTCGTACCGTCCAAATGTGCGACGCAATCTACTCCAACCTGGGCGCTCCCGTGATTCGAGGCAAACCAGGAATTCTGCACAACGTGCAGCCAGGCGCTCTGATAGCTGACCGGCCACTGAAGCCATTCACCCTTGTGCAGGGTGGCACCCGTTGCCCAGCGTTGCCAAATTTTTTCAGCTCCAGGATACTCGCATCGATTTCCGAAGTACTGGTACGGGACGCGCGAAATTTTGCCGTCTGGCGACTCTTGTCCCGTATCGCCGAGGACAACACGGCCGATGAAATACTCGCCAATCTTCTCCTGGCGACGATTCATGATTTCCAGTACTGCGTCTTCAGTCCTCCGCCTACCTTTGTTGAGTTCATGAGCCCTGAGGAAGGCTACTTCTGTCGGCTCCTCTTCCGGATCGACAAAAAACCCCTCCACTTCTTCAGCTGCGACAAGTACATTGCCGGTACCTTCATCGGATACCGCGTACAATGGAAAATCAACCTCGACCAGCACGGGAAATTCACCCGACATATTCCACTCGCAGACGAAACTGGTGCGGCGATATTAAGCGCCGTCGAATTATTGGTCGAAAGGCTACTGTTTCCACCCCGAGTCAGGGAAATGGGGTGCGCCGAATCGTTGAATCTTCTGATAATGCGTAGATGTCCAACCGTATACTTTGACGCCGTTAGGCAACTCCTTTTCCAGTATTCTGTCAGATTCCGGCCTGCCGGGCACACGGTACTCCTTGGAACCTGCCCACCACGGATGCTCACGTCCTTGATAGATGTCGTGCGAGGGGATTTCGCCTTCCTTCACGCGGTCGTAGGTCGAAGCGATCTTGTTGTTCATCCCCCTGGGGAGGGGGTCCGACAGATTTCCGTTGGGGTTCCCCTTGGAGGGTTCACATGGGCTTAGCCCGAGGGGATCGCTCCAAGTGTGTGGGTTGTGAACGTAGGTGGTGGCGTTGGGTGAAGGGGTGAGGCCTAGAGGGTCAACAGAGAGGTATCGCGCGCTTTCGGGGTCATAATAGCGATGATAGTTGTAGTGGAGTCCAGTTTCGTTATCGAAGTATTGTCCTGGGAAGCGGAGGGGGGTGTAGGCAGTGCTTGAACGGACCCATGCAGTGGTCCCCCAGAGGGTTTTTCGGGTGCGCCATGCGATGGCACCTGTCTCGTCGACGAGTTCGGTGGGTGCGCCTACGAGGTCAGTGATGATGGCGAAGAAGCGCTGGCTTATTTCTTCCTGGCACGAGTCGGCCCGAGGTTTACGCTCGGTCTGGCTAATCGGGCGAATTCCGTCGTGATCCCAGGTGAGGGTGACGCGCGGGAGCGCCGCGCAGCTACTGGATTGTTCCGCGAGATTAGTTCCGTCCCAAGTGAAGATGACCTGCTCAAGAATCGATCCATCAGCCGCTACACACTGTTTGGCCATGCGACGGCCTAGTGGATCGTACAAGTAGCGCCATACTTTCCCGTCTGGAGTGGTGACCGTGGTAAGACGATCTTCAGCATCCCAGGTGTAACGCCAGATTTCGGGTTTGCGGGACAAGCGAGTCTTCTGACGGAAGATGACGCGGCCTTGGATGTCGTGTTTGTAGCGGACCTGGCCAGCGCCGGTGATCCGGGTACCGGCGTAGCTACGTGTGCCGCGCGCCTCCGAGCTGGGGTGGCTACCGGGCCAGTTGGCTTCGGCCTGGTTACCTGCCTGGTCGTAGACATAACCCTCAGACCAGCCCTGGGCGCGAACTGCAGTTACACGTCCTGCAGCGTCAACGTCGAAAGTGCGCGGGCCATTAAGGTGGTCGTCGATGCCGACAAGGTAACCGTCTGGGCGGTAGGTGTACTGACGGCGTTGGATGGTGCTGAAATCAGCGCCAGTCAGAGACTGACCTGACAAACGTCCAGTGGCATTCCAGGTGTTGGCCAGGGTGAATGCTTCGCCACACTGGCGGACGATTTCGCGTCCTGCTGCATCGTGTTCGAAATTGAGGGTGTGGCCAGACGTGGTCAGGGAAGTGCGATTACCGGCGGCGTCATAAATCCAGGTACTAGTTGCGCCAGTGGGCGTGGTGCGGTGCGTGCGACGCCCGAGGGCGTCATATGCATGCGACATCACAAGCCCATTCACAGTCTCGGTGACGACACGGCCTAGTCGATCGCGCTGGTAGGTCAAAGTTGCGTTAGGGCTTGTTGCTTGAAGGAGGCGGCCTGCCAGGCAGTATCGGTAGGTGGTGACCTGGTCATCGACATTTTTCCCCACGATCCGACCCAGCGGGTCGCGGGTATAAGAGGTGATCTGCCCGAGCGCATTAGTGCGGGCGACCAGGTGTCCCGCCGCATCGTGCGTGTAGGTCAGCACACGGTCGTCGAAGTCCGTCTCGGATGTGAGGCGGCCGGCGGCGTCGTACGCGTAGTTCCAGGTCAGGCCCTGCGGGTTGGTGACCTGGGTGAGGCGTAGTTCGGTGTCGTGGGTGAAGGTGTGGCGGACGCCGTCCGGGTCGGTGCGGGCCGTCAGCAGGTCGAAGTGGGTGTATTCGAAGTGGGTGGTCTGGCCGATGGCGTCGGTGTGGGAGGTGCGGTTGCCCTCGCCGTCGTAGGTCCATTCCTCGGTGGCGCCGGTGGGGTCGATGCGGGCTGCCAGCTTGCCTTCGACGGTCCACACCATGTGGGTGGTCTCGCCCAGGGGGTCGGTGACGGAGGTGGTGCGGCCGAAGGCGTCGCGGCGGTAGTGAGTGATGGCGTCCAGCGGGTCGGTGACGGTGAGCGGTAGACCGGCCTTGTTGCAGTAGAGGTGACTGGTGTTGCCGAGAGCGTCGGTGACCGAGGAGACGTGGCCGCGAGCGTCGTGGGTGTAGGTGGTGGCAGCGCCCGTGGGGTCGGTGGTGGCGGTCCGGTTGCCGGCGGCGTCGTAGGTGTGGGTCCAGGTGGTGCCGTCCGGACCGGTGGTGCTCAGGGGCAGGCCGAGGTCGTTGTAGCTGGTGTTGGCGGTGGAGCCGTCGGGGAGGGTGACGCTCACCGGGCGGCCCTCGTCGTCGTACGTGAAGTGAGTGGTGCGTCCCAGGGGGTCGGTGGTCGACAGGATGCGGTGCTTGGCGTCCCGGATCGTGCGGGTGGTGGCGCCTGTGGGGTCGGTCTCCGCGACGATCTGGTGGCGCTCGTTGACCTCGTAGCGGGTAACGCCGCCCTGGGAGTTGTGGAACAAGTTGGTGCGTAGGCCCGTGACGGGGTCTGGTTCGCCCCAGGTGAAGTGGGCGCGGAGGTGGCCTTCGATGCCGCCTTGTGAGGTGCAGCGGTCCTGGTCGTCGTAGACGTAGGTGTAGCTGCTGTTGTTGGTGTCCGTCCAGGACGTGATGCGGCCGACGTCGTCGTAGGTGAAGCGGAGCGGGAGGCCGGAGGAGTTGGTGGTGGTGATGAGGTTGCCGGCCTCGTCGTAGCCGTACGTCATCAGGAGCTGGTCGCTGCCGTCGGGGGCTGCGCCGGCGAGGTGGACGGCGGTGATGCGGCCCTCGTCGGTGGTGAGCAGGAGGCGGTAGCCCGCGCTGTGGGTGATGGCGGTGGGGGTGCCGTCTTCGGTGTAGTCGAAGGTGTGGTGGTTGCCGCGGCGGTCGGATATCTCGTCGAGGACGGCGAGGCCCTCGGTGCAGGTGGTGAAGTACCAGCGCATGCCGGAGGCCGGGTCCGTGAGGACGTAGTCGCCGTCCGGGGTGCGTTCGAGCGGGCGGCCCTCGCCCTCGACGGGCACGGTGGGCACGCCTACAGCCGGGTGGGGGTAGAGGAGGAAGTTGCCCTCCTCGCCGATGAGGATGACGCCCTCGGAATCGATTTCCAGGCGCTGGTCGACGGTGCTCATCCACGTGGGGCCGAACCAGCGGCCGGTGCGGTGGGACGACTCGAAGGTGCGGGTGAAGGAGAGCGGGAGGCTGCCGGGGAGGGTGATGTCGGTCTGCGGCAGGATCATCCGGCCGGTGGCCATGTCGATGGGGTCGTTGCCGAAGGTCTTGCACCACCGGGTGCGGGCCCGGTCCATGATGGTCCGCTTGCCGCCCTCCTTGGCGGCCTGCCGGGCCGCGCCTTCGGCAGCGTCCCTCGCGCCCGCCTTGGCCGCCCCCTTGGCCAGCCCTCCCGCGCCCTTGCCGCCCGCCACGTTGACGACGGCGGCGCTGAACGAGTCGAGCGGGTCGCTTCCCCACCCTGATCCGACCACGCTCTTGGCGGTGTCGATGGGGTGGAGCGGGGCCTGGGCCAGGCCGAGAAGGGTGGTGGAGACGTTGGAGGCGAACTGCCAGGGGTGGGTGAGGTTGTAGGGGTCGAGCGGATTGACCGTGCGCCCCAGCTTGACGGTGTCCGCCGCGGCCTTCAGGGCGCCGCCCATGAGGTGCATGTTCGCGGCGGGCAACGCGGTGCCGAAGTCCGATATCGCTGCGCCTGCCAGGGAGGTGAACGCCGGCTTCTCCGGCGCGTGCGCCAGGGCACCCTTGATGGCGTTACGGGCGCGTGCGGCGGCTTCGTTTCGCTGGCTGCGGGCTTCCTTGAGCATGTCCTGGGCCGTTTCGCGGCCCTCGGCGCCCGGGTCGGTATGGGCGACGGGCTTTTGCGGCTCGTCTCCGGGGTCGGCGTTGCGTGAGATCGCCGCGTTATAGGCGTCGACCTTGGCGTTGTACGTGTCGACCTTCGCCTTGTACGCATCCACCGCGCGCCGGGTGGCTTCCTGCGCGTGTCGGTATTTGTCGATGGCGTCCGAGGCTTTGTGCTGAGCCCAGGTGACCGTCTCCGCATAAGCCTTCAGGGCCTTGTGGGCGTCGTCGCAGGCGTCGGCGGCGTGCATCCACTGCTTGGGGTGCATGTCGAACTTCTCGCGGAAGGCGTCGGCCGCCTTACCGGTCCAGTGTTGGCCGGAGCCGAGTTTGCGCATGCCGTTCGCGACCCGGTCGAAAGCGGCGGAGAAGTCCTTCAGGTGCGACGCGGACTCGTTGATCTTCTCGGCGTCACCGTGGATGAGTTCCTTGGGGTCTTCGCTCTCGCCGAGCTGGCGCTCATCGACATGGGCGCCCAGCGCGCCCGCCACCTTCGCGCCGCCGGAGCGGACGGCATGGGCGGCGTCGTCCGCGCCGACCGTCTCCAGCATGTCCCCGGCGATGTCGGAGCCGTGTTCGACGACCTCGCCGGCGCCGCGCTCCACGGCGTTCGTGAACTTGCTCGCGCCGTCCCCGATCGCGTTTGCCGCATCCCCCAGCCAGCTCACTTCTGCTCCCCCTTGTGCGCCTGCGGCGGCGTGTTCGGCTCCAGCTTGGCCGTGGTCTCCGACGGGTCCTCCCCGCCGTTCATGAGACGGTCAGGGATCGAGGTGACGTCGTGACCGAACTGCTGCTCCGCCTCGACCACCCGTCCGTAACCCTCCCGCGACTTCTGCGAATTCGGGTCCCAGTCCGCGTCCTTGAACTGCGACAGGGGGTTGGCCACATCCCCCCAGGACCGCTTGTGCAGCTGCTCGGCGGTCAGGGTCGGGTCGCCCCACGCGGCGTTCGCGGTCTGCTTGAGCGCGTCGGAGGCGTACTGCTCCTGCTCGTAATAGAAACCGGCGGTGATACCCAGCTTCTGCGAGAATTCGTTGGCATTCTGCATCAGACCGCGAACGCCCCAGCCCCAGCGCTCGCAGAACGAATCCAGAACGGCAGCGAGATCGTCATCACCGCATTCCACGCTGTCCAGGGACAATTTGTCGAAGCCTCGGCCCAGTTGCGCTTCCATATCGAAGCCCAACTCTTTCAGCTCGGCCGTAGCGGCCTTGATGCCCTTGGTGAGCTGCTCGAACGCCTCAGGTTCGAGGTGATACCCCGAACCGCCGATCAGACCCATTTAGGCGTTTCCCCCCTGCGGTGCGTCAGATATGTCCACGGCCACGGAGTCCGGCACGATTCCGGCCACCGGCGGGAAGAGCATCCCGTGCTCGCTACCCGCGTCCAGCGCCACACCCATCGGCCCCTCGATGGCCGGAACCAGCACGTCAAGGACGCGCGCCCCGGATGCGGTCAGGTACTGCCACTCCGTGCCCGGCGCGTCGCCCCGCGAGAGAGCGAAGCGGGACATCGCCGCTTCGTCGGTGAACGCATACAGCCAGCGAATGCCGCCCAACTCGGCTGACATGAGCGTGTCGTTGACGGTCGGCAGCAGGACATGCGTACGCCGGAACTCCCCCACCAACGCGGCCGGGTCCGGCTCTCCCGCGTGAACTGCCAATACTTCATCGGCCAATGACATGACGACCCTCCCCCGATACTTCACCCCAACTACTGAACCTACTTTGACATATGGCACTGACAGCGCCGCTGAGCACCCTCGGCGACGGAAACCGGTCGCGGGTTCTTTTTATGCTCAATGATTCTTCTTCGGTATCCGATGGCCTCGATGCCCGTGAGCCCAAGCGGCCTTACGCCCCTACCGCGTTCGCCAGGCAACGCCGGAAGCCGTCCCGACCGCCCCGCTTCTGTGTCGCCAAGTGGTGCCTGGCTGCCCGTCGCGGGCCTGCTCGCTGGGGTGCCAACCGGCCCCGATTGGCCGGGAGTCCCGCATTCCGGGGGCTTCTCTCCGGTAGGGGGCGCGCTCGGCCGGGCGAGCGTGTAGCTTCCCGGGGACAAGGGGCCCGGCGGGGGCCGGGGGCGGGTCCGCCGGGGATGGAGGGGGTTGTTCGATGGGCGTGCGGCTCATGGTGGTCGATGACCATCGGCTGCTGGCCGAGGCGCTCGCCTCGGCCCTGAAGCTGCGCGGGCACCGCGTGCTGGCTGCTGCCGCGCCGAGCGCGGGCGCCGCGGATCTGGTGGTGAGCCGGGCGCCAGAGGTGTGCCTGCTGGGGACGGCCGCGCCCGCCGAGCCGGGTGCCTTCGACCCGATCGTGCGGATCAAGAAGGAACGGCCGCAGGTCGCGGTGGTGGTGCTGGGGCCGGTGCCCAGTCCGCGCGGTATCGCTGCCGCCTTCGCGGCCGGGGCGTCTGGGTATGTGCGCAACGACGAGCGGATCGAAGGCGTGGAGCGCGCCATGATGAAGGCGCGTGCGGGGGAGGCGGCCATCTCGCCGCAGCTGCTGCAGCAGGCTTTCGAGGAGCTGCTGCACCCCGTCGCCAAGCCGGACGACGAGGGCGCGCGGCTGCTGCAACTGCTCACCCCGCGCGAGGTCGAGGTGCTGATGCGGGTCGCGGACGGCGAGGACACCCGGCTGATCGCGGCGGGTATGGCGATCGCGCCGAGTACCGCGCGCACCCACGTGCAGCGGGTGCTGATGAAGCTTGAGGTGGGCTCGCGGCTGGAGGCCGCCGCGCTGGCTGCGCGGACGGGGCTGCTGGAGCGGGCCGCGGCCGTCGGGGCGGTGGCCGCGGCGGCGGGGACGGACGAACCGGAGGAACCGGAGGGTGGCGCCCCGCCGCCGTAGCGGACGGCGGGGTCAGGCCGCGGGGCCGTCCCCCGTCTCCTCCTGGAGTTCCGCGACCGTCGGCGGTACGGCCGGCCGCAGCTTCATCCAGATCAGGAAGAAGAGCCCGAGGGCGAGCATGCCCAGGCCCGTCCACAGGTTGATGTTGATGTCCTGGGCCTTCTTGAGGTCCGCGTCGGAGGCCGTGATGCCGGCGATGGTGACGATCACGCCGTAGACGACGAACAGGCCGCCGATGATGCGCCGTACGTCGAAGAGTCGCGCGGCACTCGCGGACTCGCGTTCCAGTTCCTCGACTTCGTGCTGGTAGTCGCTCATGGTGCGTTCCTCGGCAGGCTCAGAAGGAGAAGGGGATGTAGCAGACGGCAGCCAGGACGACCGCGCCCCAGCCCAGCAGGGCCGGCTTGCGGTACCACGCGTCGTCGCCCTCGGCAGGCGGCTCTTCCATGCCGGGTGACCTGGAGCCGTAGACCAGGCCGGCGAGGGAAGCGGCCGGCTTGGGCTTGGTGACCAGGGTGACGATCAGCATCACCACGGCGCCGACGACGAACGCGACGATCGAGGAGACGAAGTTGGCGCCCTGCTCGGAGGGGATCGCGATGATGCCCTGCTTGTAGAGCCAGAAGTAGTTCACCATCGCGGCGACGGTGCCCGACAGCAGTCCCCAGAAGCCGGCCGCCGCGGTGGTCCGCTTCCAGAACATGCCGATGATGAAGACGACGAACAGCGGCACGTTGAAGAAGGAGAACAGCGTCTGGAGGTAGTTCATGATGTTGCTGAAGGACGAGGCGATGAAGGCCGTGCCCATGCCGATCAGCACGCCGACGGCGGTGACCACCCGGCCGGTCTTCAGGTAGTACCCGTCCTCGCGGCCCTTCTTGAGGTACGCGGCCCAGATGTCGTTGGTGAAGACGGTGTTGAAGGACGACACGTTCGCGGCCATGCCCGCCATGAAGGCGGCGAGCAGACCGGTCACGGCTATGCCCAGCACGCCGTTGGGCAGCAGGTCGCGCATGAGCACCGGAATGGCGTCGTTGTACTGGAGCCCGTCCTTGGACTTGCCCAGGGTCGGCTCCATGACCAGCGCGATCAGGCCGGGGACGACCACGACCAGGGGGATGAAGATCTTGGGGAAGGCGGCGATCAGCGGGGTGCGCTTGGCGGCGGAGAGGTTCTTCGCCGACAGTGCGCGCTGGACCTCGGCGAAGTTCGTCGTCCAGTAGCCGAAGCTCATCACGAAGCCCAGGCCCAGCACGATGGTCAGCCAGTTCGCGCCGAGCGGGTTGCCCTCACCGATGCCGGTGCCCTCCCAGGCGGTGAGGAACGCGCCGCCGTGGGAGGAGGAGAGCGAGTCCGTCAGGCCGTCCCAGCCGCCGACGCGCTTGAGGCCGACGATGGTCAGCGGGATCAGCGCGGCGAGGATGACGAAGAACTGCAGCACCTCGTTGTAGATCGCCGAGGAGAGGCCGCCGATGGTGATGTACGCCAGGACGAAGAAGCCGGCGATGACGATCGCCACCCACTGCGGCCAGCCCAGCAGGGCCTGCAGCACGATCGCCATGGCGTAGAGGTTCACGCCCGCGATCAGCACCGAGGAGACGGCGAAGATGACCGACGACAGCAGGTGCGAGGACGGGCCGAACCGGTGCAGCAGGAACTCCGGTACGGAGCGGACCTTGGAGCCGTAGTAGAACGGCATCATCACCAGGCCGAGGAAGACCATCGCCGGGATGGCGCCGATCCAGTACCAGTGGACCGTATAGGCCCCGTACTGCGCTCCGTTGGCGGCCATACCGAGGATCTCGGTCGCGCCGAGGTTCGCGGCGACGAACGCGAGACCGGTGACCCAGGCGGGCAGTGACCTGCCGGAGAGGAAGAAGTCCAGGCTCGTCTTCACGCTTCGTTTGGCCGCGAACCCGATGCCGAGGACGACGACGAAGTAGATGGCCAGGATGGTGTAGTCGAGCCCGTTGGTGGGCAGCCGGAGCCCTTCGGCCAAGGTGATCATGGGGCACTCTCTTCGAGAATCTGGGGTCGCCCCCAGGACACAGCGGTGTGCTCGATCTGAACGAACAAAAAGCTACGCGTGGGTCCTCCGAAACTGAACACTTTTGTTGGTTCAGTTTGTTTGATAGTGATCCACTACGTCGGTTTGCCCGATCCTGCCCCTGTATGGGGTTCGAGCTCTTTCTGGGCGCTCCCCCCGAGCCCCGCCGCAGCTCCCTCGACATTGACGCCACTGTTGGCTTGTGCTTCATTGTGTTTGTTTGTGTTTGGTCAGAGCGTGGAGGAGCTCCCGTTGAAGAAGACGTCGACCCGGCTCGCGGACGGCAGGGAGCTCATCTACTACGACTCCCGCGACGACGCGGTCCGCGACGAGTGCGACAGCCGCCCCCTCGACCCGGTGTCCACCGCCTCCGAGATCCGCCACGACCGGCTGCTCGGCGACTCCGTCGCCATCGCCTCGCACCGCCAGGGCCGCACCTACCACCCGCCGGCCGACGAATGCCCGCTGTGCCCCTCCCGCGACGGCCGGCTCTCCGAGATCCCCGCGCCCGACTACGACGTGGCCGTCTTCGAGAACCGCTTCCCCTCCCTCGCCGGCGACAGCGGCCGCTGCGAGGTGGTCTGCTTCACCTCCGACCACGACGCGTCGTTCGCCGACCTCACCGAGGAGCAGGCCGCCCTGGTGCTGGAGGCGTGGACCGACCGCACCGCGGAGCTGTCCCAACTCCCGGACGTGGAGCAGGTCTTCTGCTTCGAGAACCGCGGCGCCGAGATCGGCGTGACCCTCGGGCACCCGCACGGCCAGATCTACGGCTACCCGTTCGTCACCCCGCGCACCGAGCGCATGCTCGCCTCGCTCGCCGCGCACCGCGAGGCCACCGGCGGCCGGAACCTCTTCGACGACGTCCTCGCCGACGAGACCGCCGACGGCCGCCGTGTCGTGCTGGAGGGGGAGCACTGGACGGCGTTCGTCCCCTATGCCGCCCACTGGCCTTACGAGGTGCACCTCTACCCCAAACGTAGGGTTCCTGACCTGCTTGCCCTCGAACAGGCCGCGCGCACAGAGTTTCCACAGATCTATCTGGAAGTCTTGCGGCGGTTCGACCGGATTTTCGGCGCAAGCGAGAGGGGGAAGGCAGGGGAGGGCGACAGCCCGCAGGGCCGGACCGGCGCAGTCCGTACGCCCTACATCGCCGCCTGGCACCAGGCGCCGGTGCGGGCCGCGGACCGCACCGAGTTCGCGCTCCACCTCGAGCTTTTCACCATTCGCCGCACTTCCGGCAAGCTGAAGTTTCTCGCGGGTTCCGAATCCGGCATGAATGTGTTCATCAACGATGTGCCGCCGGAGGCCGCGGCCGAGCGACTGCGAGAGGTAGCGAGCGAGTGAGCAAGAAGTACCTGGTCACAGGCGGTGCGGGATATGTCGGCAGTGTCGTTGCGGCACATCTTTTGGAGGCCGGCCACGAGGTGACCGTGCTGGACGACCTGTCCACCGGCCACCGCGAAGGCGTCCCCGACGGCGCCCGCTTCATCGAGGGCCGCATCCAGGACGCAGCCCGCGTGCTCGACCCCTCGTACGACGCGGTGCTGCACTTCGCCGCGTTCTCCCAGGTCGGCGAGTCCGTCACGGACCCCGAGAAGTACTGGCGCAACAACGTCGGCGGGACCATGGACCTGCTGGCGGCCATGCGCGACGCCGGCGTGCGGACCCTGGTCTTCTCCTCCACCGCCGCGACCTACGGCGAGCCCACCGTCACCCCGATCACCGAGGCCGCCGCCACCGCGCCGACCAGCCCCTACGGCGCCAGCAAGCTCGCCGTCGACCACATGATCACCGGCGAGGCCGCCGCCCACGGCCTGGCCGCCGTCTCGCTGCGCTACTTCAACGTGGCGGGCGCCTACGGCACCTGCGGCGAGCGCCACGACCCCGAGTCGCACCTCATCCCGCTCGTCCTCCAGGTCGCCCAGGGCAAGCGCGAGGCGATCTCCGTCTTCGGCGACGACTACCCCACCCCCGACGGCACCTGCGTACGCGACTACATTCACGTCGCCGACCTCGCCGAGGCCCACCTCCTCGCCCTGGACGGGGCCACCGCGGGTGAGCACCTGATCTGCAACCTCGGCAACGGCAACGGCTTCTCCGTGCGCGAGGTCATCGAGACGGTGCGCAAGGTCACCGGGCACCCGATCCCCGAGATCGTCGCCCCCCGCCGCGGCGGCGACCCCGCCGTTCTGGTGGCCTCGGCCCGGACCGCCATCGACCGGCTCGGCTGGTCGCCCAGCCGTGCCGACCTCGCCGGCATCGTCGCCGACGCCTGGGAGTTCGCGCAGTATCTCGACCGGACAAGGGAGTCCTGATGACCGTTCACGAAGCCGCCGCCCCGGCCACCGAGCGCCCGCACGGCGCACCCCGCACCGCCGCGGCGTTCCGCGCGGTGTACGGCGCCGCGCCCGAGGGCGTCTGGGCGGCGCCCGGCCGGGTCAACCTGATCGGTGAACACACCGACTACAACGACGGCTTCGTGATGCCCCTGGCTCTGCCGCACACCACCATCGCCGCCGCCTCGGCCCGCCCCGACGGAGTGCTGCGCCTGCACTCGGGCGGCGCCGAGGGCGGCATCGTCGAACTGCGCGTCGACGACCTGCGGCCCGCTTCGGACGGGGGGTGGGCCGCCTACCCGGCGGGCATCGCCTGGGCGATGCGGGAGGCCGGCCTGCCGGTGGGCGGGGCGGACCTGCACTTCGACAGCACGGTGCCCACCGGAGCCGGACTGTCCTCCTCCGCCGCCCTTGAGGTCGTCACCGCGCTCGCCCTCAACGACCTGTACGCGCTCGGCCTCGAACCGCTGCGGCTGGCGCAGCTCGCCCAGCGGGCCGAGAACGCGTTCGTCGGAGTGCCCTGCGGGATCATGGACCAGACCGCAGCGGCCTGCTGCACGCCGGGCCACGCCCTCTTTCTCGACGCCCGCGACCTCTCCCTGCGCCAGGTCCCGTTCGACCTGGCGGGCGAGGGGCTGCGGCTCCTGGTCGTCGACACCCGGGTCAAGCACGAGCTGGGGGACGGCGCGTACGCGGAGCGGCGCGCCGGCTGCGAGCGTGGCGCGCGGGCGCTCGGAGTGCGTGCCCTGCGCGATGTGCCGCACGCGCTTCTGCCCGAGGCGCTGCCGAAACTCGCCGGCGAACCGGTCGTCCAGGACCTCGTACGGCACATCGTCACCGAGAACCACCGCGTCGAAGAGGTCGTCGCGCGGCTGGACGCGGGCGACACCCGCGCCATCGGCGCGCTGCTGACGGAAGGTCACCGTTCACTCCGCGACGACTTCAAGATCTCCTGTGCCGAGCTGGACCTCGCCGTCGACACGGCAGTCACGGCGGGGGCGTTGGGGGCGCGGATGACCGGCGGCGGCTTCGGCGGCTCGGCGATCGTGCTGGTCGAGGAGGCGGACGCGCAGCGAGTCACCGACGCGGTCACCACGGCCTTCGCGACGGCCGGCCACACCGCGCCGCGGATCTTCACCGCGGTGCCGGGCGCGGGGGCGTGCCGCCTGGCGTAGTACGCGCCCGGGGTGCGGCCGCGGCCGTGCCGGGCGCCGCACCCGGGCTCGGGGGGAGCAGTTTCGCCAATACCCTTCCGTTGCCCCACCTCGTCCGTACCCTGAGTCCAGCGCCGGTGGGGGCCGGCTACGACAAGCGGGCGAGCTGGACTCCTCCTCGTCGAGCGGGCGAGGGGGGAGGGTGCGAACACCGGGGCGGGGTAGTCATGCGGCACGGCGCGAGCCGTGCGGCCGAGGCGATCTTCAATACCGGCGTCGTGCCCGCTAAGGTCCGTTCACCGAGACAGGGGGTCTCCGTGCAACGCATCCGGGTTCTGGTGGTCGACGACCACCGCATCTTCGCCGAATCCCTGGCGGCCGCGCTCGCGGCGGAACAGGACGTCGACGTGGCGGCGGCGGGCAGTGCTCCGGCCGCCCTGCGCAGTCTTGAGCGGGCGGCAGCCGAAGGCCGCCGCTTCGATGTGCTGCTCGTGGACGCCGACCTGGCAGCCGTCGGCGCGCCGTTGGCGGTCGTGCCGCCGCAGCCGTCCGCCCGCGACGGCGCGGCGCGCGGCGCCCCGCCGGCCGGCATCGCGCTGGTCTCCGGCCTGCGCACCAGCCATCCGTATCTGCGCACCGTCGTCCTCGCCGAGCGCGACGACCCGCGCCGCGCGGCCGTCGCCCTGCAGGCCGGCGCGTCGGGGTGGGTCGCCAAGGACTGCTCGCTCTCCCGGCTGCTGGCCGTCATCCGCGGTGTGCTGCGCGACGAGACGCATCTGCCGCCCGCGCTGCTCACGGGCGTGCTGCGGGAGCTGACGGCCGCCCGAAAGCACCGGTCGGACAGCGAGCGGCTGGTGGAGTCGCTGACGCCGCGCGAGCGCGAGGTGTTGCGCTGCATGGTGGCGGGCCTGGGCCGGAAGGCGGTCGCCGAGCGGCTGTTCCTCTCCCCGCACACGGTGCGTACCCATATGCAGAACGTCCTCGGCAAGCTCGGTGTGCACTCCACCCTCGCGGCGGTGGCGCTCGCCCGGCGGGCCGGTGTCGGGCCGGTCGAGATCGAGACGGTGACGGCCGCGGCGGCCACGGTCCCGGTGCCCTGACCGGCCCGCCCGCGGCTATCCGCCGGAGGCCGGGCCTTCGGCGGCGTTCGATTCCGGTTCCGGCTCCGGGGCGGTCAGGACGGCGACGCCCCGGGCGGGCAGGGTGATCCGGTCCGTGGGCGCGGCGCTGCCCACGCCGGCGGCCGCGGCGAGGGCGTCCGACAACGGCCGGGGCAGCGCGACGTCGACGGCCTCGGTCCGGTGGTTGAGCAGGAAGGTGTACCTCCGGGACCGGCCGTGCGGCCCGCCGTCGGCCTCCCGGACGGTGGCCTGGACGCCCTCCGGCAGGTCCGGCAGCACGGCAGTCACCCCGGCGTGCGCCCGTACGTCGTCCAGCAGGGCGCGCAGCGGGCCCGGTTCGAGCCGGGTGCCGAGATACCAGACCGTGCCGCGGCCGTACGTGTGGCGCGTCACCGCCGGCCGTCCGGCGAGGTCTCCTTCGGTGAAGCGCGCGAGCGCCTCGGCACCTTCGAGGTCGATGGCCTCCGACCACAGGTCTGCCCGCCCGGCGCAGGCCCCGCCCTCGACCGCCACCGTCCTGCCGGCCTCCAGCGGCCAGAACTCCTCCACGCGCAGTCCCAGCAGCTCACGCAGCGGCGCCGGGTACCCGCCGGGGTGCACCCGGTCGTGCTCGTCGACGATGCCGGAGAAGAACGACACCACCAGTCGGCCGCCGCCGCGTACGTAGCCGGCCAGCCGGGTCGCGTCGCGCGCGGTGAGCAGGTAGAGGTTGGGCACGACCACCAGGCGGTATCCGGAAAGCTCCCGGTCCGGCGGCAGTACGTCGCAGGCCACGCCGGCCTCGAAGAGGGGCCGGTAGTGCGCCAGCGCGATGCGGGAGTGGTCGAGCGCGGTGGACGGTTTGGAGTCCAGCTCCAGGGCCCACCAGCTGTGCCAGTCCGCGAGCAGGGCCACATCGGCGCGCGACCGCGTCCCGGCGATGCCCGGCAGGGCCTTGAACTCCGCGCCCAGGGCGCTGACTTCGCGGTGGACGCGGGTGCGGGTGCCGCCGTGCGGCAGCATCGCCGAGTGGAACTTCTCCGCGCCGCCCAGGGACTGCCGCCACTGGAAGTAGAGCACCGCGTCCGCGCCCTGGGCGACGGCCTGCCAGCTCCACAGCCGCATCGCGCCCGGCGGCTTGGGGCCGTTGCGGGGACGCCAGTTGACCGCGCCAGGGGCCTGTTCCAGCAGCAGCCAGGGCTGTCCGGAGCGCGCCGAACGCATCAGGTCGAAGGCGTAGCCCGCCCGGACGTGGTCGTCGGGCTCGTGCGGGTCCTGGTAGAAGTCCAGCGCCATCACGTCCATGTGCGGGGACCAGGCGAACGCGTCGACGGGCTTGTGCTGCGGCATCAGGTTGGTCGTCACCGGCACCCCGGGGGTGCGGCGGTCCAGCACCGCCTTCTCGGCGAGGTAGCAGGCCCGCAGCGCGTCGTCGCCGAACCGCAGGTAGTCCAGCTGCTGCGCGGGGTTGGGGAAGGTCGGCGCCGCACGCGGCGGCAGCACCTCCGCGAAGTCGCTGTACGCCTGCGACCAGAAGGCCGTCGACCAGGCGTCGTTGAGGGCGTCGACGGTCTCGTAGCGCTCGCGCAGCCAGCGCCGGAAATCAGCCGCGGAGACGTCGCAGAAGCATTGCCGGGTGTGGCAGCCGTACTCGTTGCCCACATGCCACAGGGCGAGCGCCGGATGGCCCGCGTAGCGGTCTGCGAGGTGCTCGACGAGGCGGACGGAGTGCTCGCGGTAGATGGGGCTGGAGGGGCAGTAGTGCTGCCGGCCGCCGGGCCAGCGGCGCTGCCCGTCGGGACCCTCGGGCAGGATCTCGGGATGCTTGCGGGAGAGCCAGGGCGGCGGTGAGGCGGTCATCGTCGCCAGACAGACCTCGATGCCGGCGCCGGCCAGTCCGTCCATGACGCGGTCGAACCAGCCGAAGTCGTAGGCGCCGGGCCGGGGTTCGACCTTGGCCCAGGAGAAGATCCCCGCGGTGACCATGGTGACGTGGGCCGCCTTCATCAGTTTCAGGTCCTCGGCCCACACCTCCTCCGGCCACTGCTCGGGGTTGTAGTCGCCGCCGAATCGGATGCCCATCGGACCCCCTGGGTCGAAGTTCAAGAGGAGTTCTTGTACACGCTCCAGCCGCCGTCCACGACGAGGCTCGCGCCGGTGACGAACGACGCCTCGGGGGAGAGCAGGAAGGCGATGGCGGCGGCGACCTCCTCGGGCCGCCCCAACCGCCGGGCCGCGGTCTCCTCGGCGGTGGCCTGGCGTTCGTCGTCACCGATGTCGTCCCACGCGGCGGTCAGGACCGGGCCGGGCAGCACGCTGTTGACCCGTACCTCGGGCCCGTACTCGACGGCCAACTGCCTTCCGAGGCCGGTCAGTCCGGCCTTGGACGCGGCGTAGGCCGGGCGGCCCGGCAGCCCCATCAGCGCATGCACGGAGGAGATCAGCACCACGCCGCCGCGCTGGGCGCGCAGGTCCTCCAGCGCGGCGCGGACGCCGAGGAAGGAGCCGGTGAGGTTCACCGCGAGCTGCCGTTCCCAGTCCGCGAGCGGGGTGCGGTCGGCGGCCGCGACGTAGGGCAGGAAGGCGTTGCTCACGAGTCCGCCGACGGGGCCGTAGCGCTGCCGCGCCGCCTCCACAGCCTTCCGCCAGTCGTCCTCGCGCACCACGTCGCAGTGCTGGTAGGAGGCCAGGCCGCCGGCCGCCCGGATGCGCCGCGCGGTGTGCTCCCCGCGTCCGTCGTCGATGTCCAGCAGGAGTACGCCCGCGCCCTCCGCCGCCAGCCGGTCGGCCGTGGCCGCCCCGATGCCGCCCGCCGCGCCGGTGACCAGGACCGTACGGCCCTGGAACCGCTTGCCGTAGGGGCCATCGGGCGCCGGGTGCGGTGCGTGCTGGCTCATGGCGCGAATCCAAGCCCACCGGCAGGCGGCGGGCAAGAGGACCTCGGGCGGGCGGAAGCCGTGCGCCCGGCGGCCGTCAGCCCGGGATGTTGTCGAACGGGCCGGTCAACCGGCGTAGCAGACCGGCCAGTTCGCTGCGCTGCTGACGGGAGAGTTCGGCCAGAATGGCCCGCTCCTGGGCCAGCAGTCCGGCCAAAGAACGGTCGGCCCTGTCGCGGCCCTCGGCAGTGAGCCTGACCAGCACTCCGCGCCGGTCGCTGGGGTCGGGCAGCCGCTCGACGAGATCCTTCTTCGCGAGCCGGTCGATGCGGTTGGTCATCGTGCCGGACGTGACCAGAGTCTGCGTCAGCAGCGCGCCGGGGGAGAGCTGATAGGGCGCCCCGGCCCGGCGCAGCGCGGTGAGTACGTCGAACTCCCACGGCTCCAGGCCGACCTCGGAGAAGGCGATGCGGCGGGCCCGGTCGAGGTGTCTGGCCAGCCGGGAAACACGGCTGAGGACCTCAAGTGGTTCCACGTCGAGGTCCGGGCGCTCGCGGCGCCATGCTGCGACCAGTCGGTCGACCTCGTCCTCCATGACGATCAGTGTAAAGGGTCTGTCGATGTGGAGTCTCTTGACGTCGAGATATATTTTCCCGGACTATTGGGCATCGTCGGCGCGAGCCCGGGTTCTGCCCGAGGCGGCCTGAAACAACCTGTGCCAGCCTGCATTCCCGCAAAGGGGTTTTGAACATGCACGTCGCGCCAACCTGGGACCCGCAGCAGTACCTCCGCCACTCCGAGCTCCGCACCCGCCCCTTCCTCGACCTCCTCGCCCGGATACCCGACCTGCCCCGGCACGAACGCCCCGCACGCATCGCCGACCTCGGCTGCGGTCCCGGAAACGTCACCGCCCTGCTCGCCGCACGCTGGCCCGACGCGCACATCACCGGCTACGACAGCTCCCCCGAGATGCTCAAGGAGGCCGAGACCCACGCCGGCCCCACCGCGGGCGGCGGCCATCTCGACTTCGCCCCCGCCGACGCGGGCGACTGGGTGCCCGACGAGCCGTACGACCTGATCGTCTCCAACGCCGCGCTCCAGTGGGTGCCCGACCACTCCGAGTCCTTCGCGCACTGGATAAAGGCCCTCAACCCCGGCGGCACTCTCGCTTTCCAGGTCCCCGGCAACTTCACCGCACCCAGCCACGCCCTGCTCGGCGAGCTGTGCGACGCACCCCGATGGCGCGACCGCCTCGACACCCACGGCCGCCGCTTCGTCCACATCCTGCAGCCCGCCGACTACCTCCAGCGCCTCACCGACCTCGGCTGCGACACGGACGCCTGGGAGACCACCTACGTCCAGCTGCTCCAGGGCGACGACCCCGTCCTGGACTGGGTCAAGGGCACCGCCCTGCGCCCCGTTCTCACGGCCCTGGAGGACGATCCCGAAGCAAGCGACGCCTTCCTCGCCGAATTCCGCGACCTGCTGCGCAAGGCGTACCCCACCGGCAGTCACGGCACGGTCTTCCCCTTCCGCCGCATCTTCGCCGTGGCCCGCAAACCCCTGAGCTGACCCCGGAGCGACCCTGTGGGCGCGATCACTGGCTCGATCAAGGCCGTCCCCCCGAGCCCTGGACCGGGAAGGCCTCGGCATGCCGGTGGTCCGCGACCTCCGGCACCTGCCGCCCGCGGGCGGTGCAGGTCACAGGCGGTGCGACGCTCCGTGTCCGCTGGCATGTGGGCCGGCGCCGGCTTTCAGGGGGTCAGAGGGAGCGGAGAGAATGCGGCCAGGTCAGACATATTGGGCAGGGGTGGGAGGGGCAAGGGCGGCAGTGCTCTGTCATGGCCAGGGCAAATTGTCTGGAGTGGTCGCGCGCATAGCCGGAGTGAAATTGCACGCCTCCCGGACGTGATGCGGAAACCTTCCGTGAAACCGCGACGCAGTCGAAGGGCGAAGCGCCGGGTTCGAGGAGTTCGACGGGAGACCGCCCCCGTCACCATGTCCGGCAGGTGCCACACCTCGCTGTTCCCCGACCCTCTCCCCTCGAGCCGGCCTCGAAGGCGAATCGCCATGGCCACCGGCTCGACACAACCACCTCGCCATACCTCCCGACGCCGATGACGCGCTGCGTGCCTGTTACGTCGGCGTTCTCGGCTGGACGGAGATCCCCAAGCTCCGTGCCCGCGTGGTCCGAGGCAGTTGCGTCCACCTGACGGCTGCGGGCCGCCGCCGTCACTGGGACGACAATTCGGCCTGCGACAAATGCTGATTTCGCCCCCGGCGCCCCGGGGCCTGTTGTGGGAATACCGGCCGGACAGGGTGGCGCAGAGTGCGCTTGAGAACCCGGTCGTCCAGATGGAAGCATTTGATCATCTGGCAGATGTTGTACGGGGGGGTGGTCAGTCGTGGGTGTTGTGCTGCCTGGGTGGGCGGATGAGGTTCTCGACATCATTGGTGTGTCGTGGCCGAATGTGGATGAGGACGACTACCGCGAGATGGCAACGGCCATGCGGGAGTTCGCCGACGACATCGACGAAGGCAGGAACGAGGCGCACACCGCCGTCCAGGGCCTGGTGGGTTCGGCGGGCGGTTCGCTGGCGATCGAGGCGCTGAACGCGCACTGGGGCAAGATCAACGGCAAGCACCTCCAGGGGCTTGCCGACTGCGGGCGGATGGCGGCCACCGCCATGGACGGGGTCGCGGTCCTGATCGAGGGCGCCAAGATCGGCGCTCTCGTCCAACTGGGCATCCTCGCGGCAGAAGTGATCGCTGCGCAGGCTGCGGCCCCGTTCACCCTCGGCCTGTCCGAGGTCGGTGCGCTGGCGGCGACGCAGGCGACCCGGGTGATCGTCAAGCGTCTCTTCAAGGAGGTCTGCCAGGCGGTCGCCGAACAGGTCATCAGCATGGCGCTCACTCCCGTCGAGGAGGCGCTCGGTGCGATGGTCGGCGATCTGGTCGTCCAGCTCGGCGCCAATGCCCTGGGTGTGCAGGACGGCGTGGACCTGGGGCAGACTGCCAAGGCCGGTAAGGAAGGCTTCGGCCAGGGCGTGCAGGACGCCAAGGATTCCGCGAAGTCAGCCGCCGAGAATCCGATGGAGCTGCTCAGCGCAGGAGGCCGCCGTGGTGGCGGTGGCGGCTCGAGCAGCAGCGGCGGGGGCGGCAGCAGCAGTGCCGGTGGCGGTGGCGGTGGCGGTGGCGGCTTCAGCTTCGACAAGGAGGAGCACGACAAGGCCGTCACCGGCTTGCAGAGCGCGGGCGGCACGTTCCGCAACAAGGCCGGCAGCAAAATCGGCCGGGCCAAGAGCCACCACGGCCGCACCCGCGGCAAGGACGCCATCGCCGACGCGGCGAACACGATGCTCGACAAGGTCATCGAAGGCATCGAAGACGCGGTCAAGAAGACCGCCAAACACCTCGACGACAACATGACCCGCGGCGTCAAACAGATGGCCAAGAACCACCACGACAACGACAAGGGCCTGGCCGACCACTTCAAAGGCATCGGCAAGGACGGCAAAAACGGCCCCAAGGCGCCCGGCGGAGGTGGCGCAAGTTCCGGGGGGAAGACGTCACGGGGCTCGGAGGCACCGGGCAAAAGCCACTCGAGGAGCGAGGCCGCCAAGGAGGCGGATGCTGACCATCCGCACGCCAAAACCCGCAAGGACGAGGGGATGTGTACGGACGGCACAGACCCTGTTGACCTTGCAACGGGGAAGGTGTTCCTCTCCCAGACCGACATCGCGCTGCCTGGCGCTCTGCCTCTTTTGTTCACTCGCAGATACGAGTCATCGACCCGCATCGGATGGCACATTGGGCCATCCTGGTCCTCCACCGTTGATCAGCGCCTGGAGATCGACTCCGAAGAGGTCGTCTTCGTCACCGACGCAGGGATGCTCCTGCGCTATGCCATCCCACAGACCGACGAGCAGGTCCTGCCGAAGAACGGTCCGCGCTGGCCACTGACGCGCACTGAGCAGGGCGACTGGGCCATCCATGACCCGGAGACTGGCCAGACCCGCTACTTCAGTGACGCCCTGCACGCCCCCGGCGTCGCACTGCCCGATGAGTTCTGCGACCGCAACGGCCACCGGATCACCTTCGACTACGCGGACGAGACCGGCGTCCCCTATGCGATCCGCCACAGTGCCGGCTACGAACTCAAGCTCGCCTGCGACACCCACGGCCGCCTGGCAACCCTGCACCTGGCAGGCGCGGCGGACGATGGCTCGGATCAGCTGCTCAGGACCTACGGACACGATGACGCGGGCAATCTCACCTGTGTCACTGACTCCACCGGAGCAGTGACACGGTTCGAGTACGACGCTGAGCACCGCATGACCGCCTGGGTCGACTCCAACGACTCCCGCTACGAGTACACCTACGACCATCGCCATCGGTGCACTTCCCAATTCGGCGCTGAGGGGCACCTGGCGAACCGGTTCACTTACAGCGAGGCCGACCCCGCGACCGGGCAGCAAGTCACCACGCACACCAATGGAGAAGGCGCTCGCACCCGGTACCTCATCAACGATCGCCTACAGGTCATAGCGGTCACTGACCCACTCGGGAACACCGCGCGCACCACCTACGACGCAAACGATCGCCCCTGCCAGATCACCGACCCCCTTGGCAACACCACGCACCTGGCCTATGACGAGAATGGGCACGTCACCTCGATCGTCCGCCCGGATGGCTCAGGAAGTACGGCCACTTACACCGAACTGGGCCTCCCGGCGGAAGTCACGGGAACAGATGGCCTCACCTTCCGTCAGGAGTACGACGCCAAGGGTAACCGGACCGCTGTTACCGACCCTGCGGGCCAAACCACGCGCTTCACCCATGACGCGCGCGGCTACCTCACCTCCGTCACCGACCCGCTGGGCAATACCACCCGCATCGAGTGCGACGAGGCGGGTCTCCCACGTACGGTCACCGACTCTTCTGGCACCGCCACGCATTTCCGCAGGGACCGCCTCGGTCGCACCACCTCCGTTACCGATCCACTCGGCAACACCACCCGCTATCAATGGACGCCCGAAGGGCTTCTTGCGGCCCGCCAGAACCCGGATGGCACTCAGGAATCCTGGACCTACGACGGCGAGGGCAACTGCACCACCCATACCGATGCTCTGGGCCGGGCCACCACCTTCGAGTACGACCACTTCGACCAGTTGAGGGCGCGCACCGACCCGGACGGTGCACGCCACCAGTTCGTGCACGACACCGAACTCAAACTCATGAAGGTCACCAACCCACAGGGCTTGACCTGGCGGTATGAGTACGACATGGCCGGCCGCCTGATATCCGAGACGGACTTCGACAACCGCACGCAGACTTACACACACGACGCGGCAGGTCGGCTGACCTCACGTACCACTGCACTCGGCCATACGATTCTCTTCACCCACGACGCCTTGGGCTGCACAATCACCAAACGCGTCGAGGATGCGCTCACCAGATTTTCATACGATGCCGCCGGTCGCCTGGCTGAAATCACAGGACCGGAATGTGAGCTCGCCTATGCTCGCGACGAGTTCGGCCGGATCGTTGCCGAGACTGTGAACGGCCGCACCAGCACTTTCTGCTATGACCCTCTGGGACGCCGGACAGGCCGCACCACCCCCACCGGCGCGGTCAGCCGATGGACCTATGACGCCATGGGGCGGCGCGCCAGACTTGACACCTCCGGGCGCACTCTGGCCTTCACCCACGACATGATTGGCCGGGAAATCTCCCGCGCCCTCGGCGACATCACCTTCCGCCACAGCTACGACGCCATCGGTCGCCTTACGGACCAGCACGTCACCACAGCGTCGGAAACTATCCAACGCCGCGCCTACACCTACAGTGCCGACGGTTATCTCACTGGCATCGACGACCACCTCAACGGTCTTCACCGCTTCGCGCTCGATACCGCTGGCCGCGTCACCGCGGTATCCGCCCTCAACTGGGCCGAGACCTACGCCTACGACACGTCCGGAAATCAGACCCACGCCACCTGGCCCGACCATCACCCGGCCCCTGAGGCCCGGGGCGAGCGCACCTACACCGGAACTCGAATCGCGCGCGCCGGAGACATGCGCTACGAATACGACGCACAAGGGCGCGTCACTCTCCGCCAGAAAAAACGCCTGTCTCGTCAACCCGACACGTGGCGTTACACCTGGGACGCTGAGGACCGCCTCACCAGTGTAGTTACTCCAGACGGTCAGTTGTGGAATTACCTCTACGACCCGCTCGGCCGACGGGTAGCGAAGAAGCGGCTGGCTGCTGACGGATCGATCCTTGAGCAAGTTGACTTCACTTGGGACGGCAGCAATCTTGCCGAACAGACAACGAAATCCGCCGACTCGCTTTATGGCGTCACACTCACCTGGGATTATGACGGCAGGCATCCGCTGGCTCAGACCGAAAGGAAAACCGCCTTAAATGCGGATCAGCAGGAAATAGACCAGCGGTTCTTCGCCATCATCACCGATCTCGTCGGAACCCCAACTGAACTTGTTGACGAGATCGGAAACGTCGCTTGGCGACGTCGCTCTACATTGGGCGGTATCGCGACCTGGGCCGCCGATGGTGCGGCTTACACGCCACTGCGCTTCCCCGGGCACTACTTCGACTCAGAATCCGGCCTGAACTACAACTTCTACCGCTACTATGAACCGGAGACCGGTCGCTACTTCAGCGCTGACCCCCTCGGTCTGGCTGCTGATCCCAACCAGTACGCATATGTCTCAAACCCGTTCGCGTGGACAGATCCACTAGGGCTGAGTCCGTGCGGGGTGTTGGTTCTGGGGATTCATGACCCGTGCGAGAAGCTAGCCAAAGACATTGATGGATCCATCACTTTCAACGATTCAAAATATGCTCAAGTCGTGGCTGACGGTCCTTACGGACCGATTGCCTGGTGGCAGAGCGAGGTATCCGATAGATTGCGGAATAACGGTAAAGTGGCAGTCGCTCTCGACGGATTTAAGCACGCCGATACGGGTGATTATGCGAAGGCATTCGAGTCTGCCGTGAAAGCTGGCGCCCCGTGGGGAGGGTACAAGGCTACGCAGTGGGAAATGTATGAGCTGGCCTGGCATGCAAGGCTCGGAAATCTTGACTGGAATAACGTAGACTTTTACCATAACGGGGAGAAGATGCCTAGATCTTCAATGCCCGAGCCGGATTGGGGTGCTATAGTGCCGAGAAAGCCAGGCAAGGGATAGGTTAATCGCGTGGGTAATATTTATGAATCGGATCGGCTGTTCAAAGTCTGGCAGTACACTGTAAGTCATCGACGACTCTTGTTGAGGAGCTCCCGCGAAGAATACGGCACCCGTATCGATATTCTTTTCGCGGGAGTTGAGCGCCTGTGTGTTCAGCGGGTTTATGAGGGGCTTACGATAAGGCGGGGAACGGGCGAGGAGGCTCGCCGGATCGGTGAAGCACTGGACATTGAGGTCGACGTGGAGAGCCTGTATCTATTGGGTGACGGGATCTCCAGCTTCGTCATCTCCGGCGCGCCGCAATGGCGCGAGGACGACGGATACAATGACGATCCTTCGCGGCTTGGGCAGCTGCCGGGAACTCCCTGAAACAGGAGTGGTGTCGGGTTAAGGAAATGATCCGTTCCCGGGCTCGCCGTCTGGCAGCGGGAGGGGAAGCGGGCAGCACGTGCGGTCCGCGGTGACTGACCACTTGGCCAACGACCAGCGGTTCGCCGCCCCGTCTGTTGCTGCCCAACAGTGCAAAGCGTTCCTGTGACGCCCAGGCGGCGCCCGAGAGCCCGCGGTATCGGGAGACAGTCCTGAACCGCGGGCATCAAGGGCGAGGCGGAATTCTGGCCGCAACCCCGAAGGCAGGGCCGGGGCGCAAAGTGGATAGTCGCAATCCTCCCGGCGCCCGCCCCTCAGTTCTTCCGATGCCCGATCAACCGCGGCGTAGCCTCCAGATTCCCCAGACCGTGCCAGGCCAGATTCACCAGATGAGCCGCGACGTCAGCCTTTTCCGGCTTGCGGGTGTCCACCCACCACTGCCCGGTCAGGGCGACCATGCCGACCAGGGCCTGGGCGTAGAGCGGGGCCAGTTTCGGGTCGAAGCCGCGGGCCTTGAATTCCAGGCCCAGGATGTCCTCGACCTGCGTGGCGATATCGCTGATCAGCGACGCGAAGGTGCCCGTCGACTGGGCGACGGGGGAGTCCCGGACCAGGATGCGGAAGCCGTCGGTGAACGTCTCGATGTAGTCGAGCAGGGCGAACGCGGCCTGTTCGAGGAGCTCGCGGGGGTGGCCGGCGGTCAGCGCGCTGGTCACCATGTCCAGCAGCTGGCGCATCTCGCGGTCCACGACGACCGCGTACAGGCCCTCCTTGCCGCCGAAGTGCTCGTAGACCACCGGTTTGGACACACCGGCCTTCGCCGCGATCTCCTCCACGGAGGTGCCTTCGAAGCCGCGCTCGGCGAAGAGTGTGCGACCGATGTCCAGCAGCTGCTCACGGCGCTCCGCGCCGGTCATCCGGACCCTGCGGGTCCGCCTGGAGCCCGTGCCGGAGGAGTTCGTGCCCTTGCTGTTGCTCACGCTGCTGCCGTCGATCGCCACCCGTCAATCATGCAGCCTGAGCGGCCTTGTCCTTGCGCCGGGACTCGACACGCGCCGCGCTGGGCCACCGGACGTCGTACGCCCAGCCCGCCTTCTCGAACCAGCGGATGAGCCGGGCGCTGGAGTCCAGCTGACCCTTCAGCACGCCGTGCCGCGCGCACGTCGGGTCGGCGTGGTGCAGGTTGTGCCAGGACTCCCCGCAGGAGAGCACCGCCAGCCACCACACGTTCCCGGAGCGGTCGCGCGACTTGAACGGATGCTTGCCGACCGCGTGGCAGATGGAGTTGATCGACCACGTGACGTGATGCAGCAGCGCCACCCGCACCAGGGAGCCCCAGAAGAACGCCGTCAGCGCGCCCGTCCAGGACCAGGTCACCAGACCGCCCACCAGCGGCGGAATCGCGAGCGAGACCACCGTCCAGAGGACGAACTGACGGGAGACGGCCCGGAGCGCGGGGTCCTTGATCAGGTCCGGAGCGTACTTGTGCTGCGGCGTCTGCTCCTCGTTGAACATCCAGCCGATGTGCGCCCACCACAGGCCCTTCATCAGGGCCGGCACGGTCTCGCCGAAGCGCCACGGCGAATGCGGGTCGCCCTCGGCGTCAGAGAACTTGTGGTGCTTGCGGTGATCGGCCACCCAGCGCACCAGCGGCCCCTCCACCGCCAGCGAGCCCATGACGGCCAGCGCGATGCGCAGCGGCCGCTTCGCCTTGAAGGCGCCGTGGGTGAAGTAGCGGTGGAAGCCGATCGTGATGCCGTGGCAGCCGATGTAGTACATCGCCACCATCAGCCCCAGGTCCAGCCAGCTCACCCCCCACCCCCAGGCCAGCGGCACCGCTGCGAGCAGCGCCACGAACGGCACCGTGATGAACAACAGCAGCGTGATCTGTTCGACGGATCCCTTGCTGTCACCGCCGAGCGTGGCGGACGGAAGCGGTGTACCGGCGGAGATCGGTGACTCTTCGGCGGTCTCTGGTCCTGCGGTCATGTGGTGTCCCTCGTCGGGGGGCTCGGGGGCACGGCTACGGCTACGGGACCGTAACCTACGGTTTCGTAAGTATGGCAGCGACACCGCCACGAGCAAGGCCGTGACACCGCCCCACACGCGGCGTGACCGTACCGCGGACGCGGCGTGACAGGGCTCACACCTGCGCCGATAGCAATGATGCCCAGCAATCGGACGGTGTGATCCGCCGAGATTGGGGAGACCTATCCTGGGGACGTCGGACAGCGCGGTCCGCAACCCGCCCGCTAATCAGACGTGCTCAATCACTGCAAGGAGCCGCACCTGTGAGCAGTGCCGACAACACCTCCGCCGACCTCGCGTCCACGCAGTCCGGCCGGTACGACCGGTCCGGCGTCGAGAGCGACAGCAGCGGTGTGAGCGACCACAAGGACAACGTCGCTTTGCGCGCCGACATCCGGCGCCTGGGCGACCTCCTCGGCGAAACCCTCCTCCGGCAGGAGGGCCAGGAACTCCTGGACCTCGTCGAGCGGGTCCGCGCGCTGACCCGCTCCGACGGTGAAGCCGCCGCCCGGCTCCTCGGCGACACCGACCTCGCCACCGCCGCCAAGCTCGTCCGCGCCTTCTCCACCTACTTCCACCTCGCGAACGTCACCGAGCAGGTTTACCGGGGCCGCGAGCTGCGCTCCCGCCGGGCCGCGGAGGGCAGCATCCTCGCCCGCACCGCCGACATGCTCAAGGACGCCGACCCCGAGCACCTGCGCGACACCGCCCGCCACCTCGGCGTCCGCCCCGTCTTCACGGCACACCCCACCGAGGCCGCCCGCCGCTCCGTCCTCACCAAGCTCCGCAAGGTCGCCGAGCTGCTGGACCTCACGGACTCCGCCGAGCGACGCCGCGCCGATCTCCGCCTCGCCGAGAACATCGACCTCATCTGGCAGACCGACGAGCTGCGCGTCGCCCGCCCGGAGCCCACCGACGAGGCTCGCAACGCCATCTACTACCTCGACGAGCTCGGCCGCGGCGCCGTCGGCGATGTCCTGGAGGACCTGGCCGCCGAACTGGAGCGCGCCGGCACCGAGCTGCCCGCCGGCACCCGCCCGCTGACCTTCGGCACCTGGATCGGCGGCGACCGCGACGGCAACCCCAACGTCACCCCCCAGGTCACCTGGGACGTCCTGCTCCTCCAGCACGAGCACGGCATCACCGACGCCCTGGAGCACGTCGACGAACTGCGCGGCGCCCTGTCGAACTCCATTCGCAACTGCGGAGCCACCGAGGAGCTCCTGGAGTCCCTCCGCCGCGACCTCGAACTCATCCCGGAGATCAGCCCCCGCTACAAGCGCCTGAACTCCGAGGAGCCCTACCGGCTCAAGGCCACCTGCATCCAGCAGAAGCTCGTCAACACCCGCGAGCGCCTCGCCGGGGACACCCCCCACGTCCCCGGCCGCGACTACCTCGGCACCGCGGAGCTCCTCGACGACCTCGCGCTCATCCAGAACTCGCTGCGCGAACACCGCGGCGGCCTGGTCGCCGACGGCCGCCTGGAGCGCACCCTGCGCACCATCTCCGCCTTCGGCCTGCAGCTCGCCACCATGGACATCCGCGAGCACGCCGACGCCCACCACCACGCCCTCGGCCAGCTCTTCGACCGCCTCGGCGAGGAGTCCTGGCGCTACGTCGACATGCCGCGCGACTACCGCCGCAAGCTCCTGGCCAAGGAACTGCGCTCGCGCCGGCCCCTGGCGCCCACCCCCGCGCCCCTCGACGAAGCCGGCGCGAAGACCCTGGGCGTCTTCCGCACCATCGTCAAGGCCAAGGAGACCTTCGGACCGGAGGTCATCGAGTCCTACATCATCTCGATGTGCCAGGGCTCCGACGACGTCTTCGCGGCCACCGTGCTCGCCCGTGAGGCCGGCCTCATCGACCTGCACGCCGGCTGGGCCAAGATCGGCATCGTGCCGCTCCTGGAGACCACCGACGAGCTGAAGATCGCCGACCAGCTCCTCGACGAGATGCTGTCCGACCCCTCCTACCGGCGCCTGGTCGCCCTGCGCGACGACGTCCAGGAGGTCATGCTCGGCTACTCCGACTCCTCCAAGTTCGGCGGCATCACCACCTCCCAGTGGGAGATCCACCGCGCCCAGCGCCTGCTGCGCGACGTGGCCCACCGGCACGGCGTACGCCTGCGTCTCTTCCACGGCCGCGGTGGCACCGTCGGCCGCGGCGGCGGCCCCTCCCACGACGCGATCCTCGCCCAGCCCTACGGCACCCTCGAAGGCGAGATCAAGGTCACCGAGCAGGGCGAGGTCATCTCCGACAAGTACCTCGTGCCGTCCCTCGCCCGGGAGAACCTCGAACTGACCGTCGCGGCCACCTTGCAGGCCTCCGCCCTGCACACCGAGCCCCGCCAGTCCGACGAGGCCCTCGCCCGCTGGGACGCGGCCATGGAGACCGTCTCCGACGCCGCCCACGGCTCCTACCGCAGGCTCGTCGAGGACCCCGACCTGCCCGCCTACTTCTTCGCCTCCACCCCCGTCGACCAGCTCGCCGAACTCCACCTCGGCTCGCGCCCCTCGCGCCGTCCCGACAGCGGCGCGGGACTCGACGGCCTGCGCGCCATCCCGTGGGTCTTCGGCTGGACGCAGTCCCGCCAGATCGTCCCCGGCTGGTTCGGCGTCGGCACCGGCCTCAAGGCCGCCCGCGAGGCCGGGCTGGACAGCGTCCTGGACGAGATGCACGAGCACTGGCACTTCTTCCGCAACTTCCTGTCCAACGTCGCGATGACGCTGGCCAAGACCGACCTGCGGATCGCCCAGCACTACGTCGACACCCTCGTCCCCGACAACCTCAAGCACGTCTTCGAGGTCATCAAGGCCGAGCACGAGCTCACGGTCCAGGAAGTCCTGCGGATCACCGGCGAGAGCGAACTCCTCGACTCCAACTCCGTTCTCCAGCAGACCTTCCACATCCGCGACGCCTACCTCGACCCGATCTCCTACCTCCAGGTGTCCCTGCTCGCCCGTCAGCGCGAGGCGGCGGCCCGCGGCGAAGAGGCCGACCCGGTCCTCGCCCGCGCCCTGCTGCTCACCGTCAACGGCGTCGCCGCCGGCCTGCGCAACACCGGCTGACCCGGCACCGCGCCACGACAGACACACCACACGGCAGCGGCCCGTCCCCTCTCACGAAGGGACGGGCCGCTGCCGTCTGCCGAACCGGGAACCCCGGCTTCTGCCTAAATCCCTTGCAGCGCCGCGAACGCCGCTCCCAGCAGCACCGCACCGCACAAGCCCATCACCCACGCCGTACGCCGCAGCCGCATCCCACCGGCCACCACCAACGCGGCCAGCAACAGGGCTCCCGCGAACGGCACCCACGCGTGCAGAATCCCCGCCGGCCCGGTGCGCACCGCATGCGCCGTCCCCGGCTCGACCGTCACCTCGACCCGCTGGCCCTCGTCGGGCGCGGCGGCCTCCACGATCGACACCTTCGGCCGGGCCTTGCCGTCCCCCTCGGTCGGCACATACGGACCCGTGCACTTGTCGTCCTCACAGCGCGCCACCGTCATCGTGCCGCGTTCCTGCGCCTTGACGAGCATCGCGTACTGGGCGGTGTTCCACGACGTCCACACCCCCGCCGCCAACAGCAGCAGCGCCAACAACCCCATCAGCACCGTCCGTACGACAAGCAACGCGCCATAGGCACTCTCACCCGCCCGCCGGGTGCGGCTGCGGCGGACGGAACTGGTGCGCGTAGTGCTACTGGGCATGCCGGCGATCCTTGGCCATCCGACTGCGGTCGGTCAACCTGTCACCTGCGGTTCGTCAGGGCCTGACCCACGTTGTCCGGATCAGGTGTTGTACGTGCTCTGCGCCCGTTCCAAACCCTCGATCACCAGGGCCTCCACCGCGTCCGCCGAACGGTCCACGAAGTAACCGAGTTCCTTGCGCTCCGCCGACGAGAAGTCCTTCAGCACGAAGTCGGCCACCTGCATCCGCCCCGGCGGACGCCCGATCCCGAACCGCACCCGGTGATAGTCCGGCCCCGAGGACTTGGTGATCGACTTCAACCCGTTGTGCCCGTTGTCGCCGCCGCCCGACTTCAACCGCAGCGCACCGTAATCGATGTCCAACTCATCATGAATCACCACGATGTTGGACACCGGCACCTTGTAGAAGTCCCGCAGGGCCGTCACCGGCCCACCCGACACGTTCATGAACGACATCGGCTTGGCCACCACCACCCGACGGCCCGCGGGCCCCGGCGCGCCGACGCGGCCCTCCACCACCTGTGCCCGCGACTTGTGCGCCTTGAAGCGGCCCCGCATCCGCTCCGCCAGCAAGTCCGCCACCATGAAACCGACATTGTGGCGATTCGCCGCATACTCCGGCCCCGGATTACCCAGCCCCACCACAAGCCACGGATCTGCGTCCGTCATCTCTCCCACTCCCACAACCGCCACCACACCGAACCCCGTCAACCGCCCGCCGCCCACCGCGTACCGAGCGGCCGGTCACGGGCCACTGCCCATGAAACAGCCCAACCGCCACCCCGCACCCAAAGGCGCGCGGCAGCGGCTGGACAGAGCGCTGTACTGCTACGGCAATCAGGCCTGCTCGGCCTCGTCGCCCGCCTCGGCGGACTCCTCGGCCGGAGCCTCCGCCTGCGCCGCGACAACCTGCAGCACGACGACGTCGTCCTCGACGGCCAGCGTCGAACCGGCCGGCAGGGTGACGTCCTTCGCCTGCACCGAGTCACCGGCGTCCAGGCCCGCCACGGAGATCGTGACCGACTCCGGGATGTGGGTCGCCTCGGCCTCGACCGGCAGGGTGTTCAGCAGGTGCTCGAGCAGGTTCGCACCCGGCGCCAGGTCGCCCTCGGTCAGGATCGGGATCTCGACGGTGACCTTCTCGCCCTGGCGGACGGCCAGGAAGTCGACGTGCACGAGGAAGCCGCGGATGGCCTCACGCTGCACGGCCTTCGGGATGACCAGGGTGTCCTTGCCGTCGACGTCCAGACGGATCAGCACGTTCGGGGTCTTCAGGGCCATCATCAGCGCGTGGCTGTCGACCTTGACGTGCTGCGGCTTGTCACCGTGGCCGTAGACCACGCCCGGAACCTTGCTCTCGCGACGCGTACGACGGGCCGCGCCCTTACCGAAGTCGCTGCGGACCTCAGCGGCGATCTTGACCTCAGCCATGACTGCACTCCTCGTATCTCAGGAAACTGCTGACCGTTACCCGGCCCACGACAGACCTGCTACGAAGAGCGCGTCGATAACGGACCAGCCGCACAAAGAAGTGCGGCCTCCCTCGCCGAGCAACTCCGTGA
Organism: Streptomyces sp. NPDC048248; assembly: GCF_043201875.1. Classification (NCBI taxonomy): domain Bacteria; kingdom Bacillati; phylum Actinomycetota; class Actinomycetes; order Kitasatosporales; family Streptomycetaceae; genus Streptomyces; species Streptomyces sp. NPDC048248. Next base: position 98,348 of record NZ_JBICZL010000004.1, on the reverse strand, counting down.
GTCTACCCGGCGGGAAGGCCGCCCCCAAGTCGATCAATGCCGACCTACGTCACAGCTGAACTCACTGCTCCTCGAAGAGGCTCGTCACCGAACCGTCCTCGAAGACCTCACGGATCGCCCGCGCGACGGTCGGGGCCATCGACAGCACCGTGATCTTGTCCAGTTCCAGCTCACTCGGCGTCGGCAGCGTGTTCGTGAACACGAACTCGCTCACCTTCGAGTTCTTCAGCCGGTCCGCAGCGGGACCCGACAGCACGCCGTGCGTCGCCGTCACGATCACGTCCGAGGCGCCGTTCGCGAACAGCGCGTCCGCCGCCGCGCAGATCGTGCCGCCGGTGTCGATCATGTCGTCGACCAGGACGCACACCCGGTCCTTCACATCGCCCACGACCTCGTGGACGGTGACCTGGTTCGCCACGTCCTTGTCGCGCCGCTTGTGCACGATCGCCAGCGGCGCGCCCAGGCGGTCGCACCAGCGGTCCGCAACCCGCACCCGGCCGGCGTCCGGCGAGACCACGGTCAGCTTGTCGCGGTCGACCTTCGCGCCGACATAGTCCGCCAGCACCGGCAGCGCGAAGAGGTGATCCACCGGGCCGTCGAAGAAGCCCATGATCTGATCCGTGTGCAGATCGACCGTGACGATGCGGTCCGCGCCCGCCGTCTTCATCAGGTCCGCGATCAGCCGCGCCGAGATCGGCTCACGGCCGCGGTGCTTCTTGTCCTGACGCGCGTATCCGTAGAACGGCACGACCACGGTGATGCTCCGGGCCGAGGCCCGCTTCAGCGCATCGATCATGATCAGCTGTTCCATGATCCACTTGTTGATCGGAGCCGTGTGGCTCTGGATCAGGAAGCAGTCAGCGCCGCGCGCCGACTCCTGATAGCGGACATAGATCTCACCGTTGGCGAAGTCGAACGCCTTCGTCGGGACCAGGCCCACACCCAGCTGGTGCGCGACCTCCTCGGCCAGCTCGGGGTGGGCGCGGCCGGAGAAGAGCATCAGCTTCTTCTCGCCGGTCGTCTTGATCCCGGTCACAGCAAATCTCCTCGAATCCCTGTTTGCGTGCGCTAATCACGGTACGCCCCGCACGGCGCACCCGTTGCACGGTCACCGCTCGCCTGCGGACTCCTGGCGAGCGGACGAAGCGGCCTGCGCAGCCGCGCTTCCGGGCCGCTTGCGCGCGACCCAACCCTCGATATTCCGCTGCTGGCCTCGCGCGACCGCCAGCGAACCCGGGGGCACATCCTTGGTGATGACCGAGCCGGCGGCGGTGTACGCGCCGTCCCCGATCGTGACAGGAGCCACAAACATGTTGTCCGACCCCGTCTTGCAGTGCGACCCGACGGTGGTGTGGTGCTTGGCCTCGCCGTCGTAGTTCACGAACACGCTCGCCGCACCGATATTCGTGTGTTCACCGATGGTCGCATCTCCGACATACGACAGGTGCGGCACCTTCGTGCCCTCGCCGATCGACGCGTTCTTCATCTCGACGTACGTGCCGGCCTTCGACCGCTCGCCGAGCACCGTCCCCGGGCGCAGGTACGCATACGGGCCCACGCTCGCGCCCGCGCCGATCCGCGCACCCTCGGCCACCGTGAACGACGCCACCGCGCCCTCACCGACCACCGTGTCCGTCAGCCGCGAATTCGGGCCCACCTCGGCGCCCGAACCCAGCACCGTCGCGCCCAGCAGCTGCGTGCCGGGGTGCACCACCGCGTCCGGCTCGAAGTCCACCGTCACGTCCACCCAGGTGGTCGCGGGGTCCACCACCGTCACGCCGGCCAGCATCGCCCGCTCCAGCAGCCGCTCGTTCAGCAGACGGCGTGCCTCCGCCAGCTGGACGCGGTTGTTGATGCCCAGGATCTCCCGGTGGTCCGCGGCCACCGCGGCGCCGACCCGGTGCCCGGCCTCGCGCAGAATGCCCAGCACGTCCGTGAGGTACTCCTCGCCCTGGCTGTTGTCCGTGCGCACCCTGCTCAGCGCGTCGGTCAGCAGCTTCGCGTCGAAGGCGAAGACGCCCGAGTTGATCTCGCGGATGGCGCGCTGCGTGTCGGTGGCGTCCTTGTGCTCGACGATCGCGGTCACCGCGCCGGTCGCGCCGTCCCGCACGATCCGCCCGTAGCCGGTGGAGTCGGGGACCTCGGCCGAAAGCACCGTGACGGCGTTGCCGTCCGCGGCGTGCGTCTCGCTCAGGGTCCGCAGTGTCTCGCCGGTCAGGAGCGGGGTGTCGCCGCACACCACGACGACGGTGCCGTCGAGGGTGATGCCGTCGTCGCTCAGCTCCTCCAGGCCCATGCGGACGGCGTGTCCGGTGCCGTTCTGCTCGTACTGCACGGCGCTGCGGACGCCGGGGTCGACGTCGAGGAGATGCGCCTGTACCTGGTCACGGGCGTGGCCCACGACCACGACGAGGTGCTCGGGGTCCAGCTCGCGGGAGGCGGCGACGACATGGCCGACGAGGGAGCGGCCGGAGATCGCGTGCAGGACCTTTGGGGTCGCCGACTTCATGCGGGTTCCCTCACCCGCTGCGAGAACGACGACGGCTGCCGGGCGGTTGGCGCTCACGGGGATGCCCTTCGGCTTCTTGGCTACTTCGGGTGGTGGTCACCCGAAGGATACCGGGGCGTATTGAAGCCGAAACGCGGACGGGTCCTGACCTGGTGGTCAGGACCCGGATATTGCTGGGCTCCCCTGCCAGGACTCGAACCCGGACATAAGGCACCAAAAGCCTCAGTGCTGCCAATTACACCACAGGGGATGGTATAGCGAGCCAAACCGGACAGTGCGTCAGTCCAGCCGCTCGGCTTCCCACACTATGCCGTACCGCCGGCCTTCGATGCGACGGTATAGCCCCGCACTTTGTAGCACCCGGACCGCAGGGAAACCCCTGCGCCCCTCTCCGGTGTGCCACCGGACGGCCGGGCGCCGCCGATGGAGTTCGCCGGGGGTGTCGTCGAAGGGGGCGGTCACGGGAGCAGGTTGCCGTGCGGGCGGGCCGGCGGGGGCGGAAATACGGGCGATTCCATAGTTCGAGGGGTATCCGGCGGTAACGGCTCGTAACGGGTCCGGCACGTGGTGGGAACTCCTCGGGGGAATGGGTGCGACCGCCCGTAGGCTGGTCGGTATGACCGCAACGGGGGCAAGTGCAGGACCGGGTGTGAGAGGCGCGCCAACGGCCGGGCCGTGGTGGTGGCCCCGACGGCGAAGCGCCGTGCTGGATGTCTTCCTGGCGTTCGCTTCGACGGTGGAGTGCGTGCTGGAAGGCGCGCGCTTCGCGCAGGAGGCGCAGGTGCCGGAAGCGGCAGGAACGCTGCTCGGCGTGGTGGCGGGGCCGGTGCTGCTGGTGCGGCGGCGGTGGCCGATCGCGGTGGTGCTGGTGTCGATCGCGGTGATGCCGGCGGAAATGGGCGCGCTGCTGGGCGTGGTGGGGCTGTACACCCTCGCCGCCTCGGATGTGCCGCGTCGGATCACGGCGCTCCTGGCGGGGATGACCGTCGTGGGGACGTTGATCACGACCTTCCTCAGCATGCGGCAGGACGTGGCGTCACAGGAGGACTTCAACCCGCCGGTGTGGTTCGTCCCGGCGATGGCGGTGGCCGTGGGGTTGGTCGTCACGGCGCCGCCGGTGCTGTGGGGCCTGTATGTGGGGGCCAGACGGCGGCTGGTGGAGAGCCTACGGGAGCGGGCGGACGGCCTGGAGCGGGAGCTGTCGCTGCTGGCGGACCGTGCCGAGGAGCGCGCGGAGTGGGCGCGCAACGAGGAGCGGACCCGGATCGCGCGGGAGATGCACGACGTGGTGGCGCACCGGGTGAGCCTGATGGTGGTGCATGCCGCGGCGTTGGAGGCGGTGGCGTTGAAGGACCCCGAGAAGGCGTCGAAGAACGCGGCGCTGGTGGGGGACATGGGCCGGCAGGCGCTCACGGAGTTGCGGGAGATGTTGGGGGTGCTGCGTACGGCCGACGGATCGGCCGTACGGGCCCCGGCGTCGGACGCGCCGGAGCGGCTGGTGGCGGTGGCGTCGCAGGCGAAGGTGAGGTCGTCGGCGGGGGCGCCGGTGTCGTCGTCCGAGGCGGCGATGGCCGGTGCCGCGGTGCGGGGCGCCAAAGCGCCCGGGCCGGAGCCGGCGACAGGTGAGCCCGAGGGGGAGGGGCCGTGGCTGGCGGAGCTGGGGGAGCTGGTGGGGCAGTCGCGGGCGGCCGGGATGGTCGTGGACTTCTCCGTGCAGGGGGCGGACGGCGCGGCGGACGACGGGGCCGCGGAGCCCGCGGAGGCCGGGGACGCCGCCGGTAGCTATCCGCCGGGAGTGGAGCAGACCGTGTATCGGGTGGTCCAGGAAGCGCTGACGAACGTGCACAAGCACGCGCCCGGTGCGCGGGCGCGGGTGCGGGTGGCGCACCGGGTCGGCGAGCTGGCGGTGCAGGTGGAGAACGGTCCGTCGGCGCGTGGGGCGACCGACGCGGGATTGCCCAGCGGGGGCAACGGTCTGCTGGGGATGCGGGAGCGGGTCACGGCCCTGGGCGGCGTCTTCGTGTCGGGGCCCACGGAGGCGGGGGGCTTCCGGGTGTCGGCGGTGGTGCCCGCGTGCCGCGGAGCGGCGTAATGCCGCAGCGCTGACGCTGCTCGGTGACGGCGCTCGTGGGTGGCGCGTCCCGGGACCCGCTTGCGGGGCTGTCGACGTCGCGGCGTCCCGGCGGCGCAGGGCGGGCGGGCTCGTCGCCCGGTGGGTCCGCGGTCAGCCGGCGAGCGTGAGCCTGCTGGGGCGGGTGCCGAGGACGAGGGTGCCCAGGGCGACGTCGATGTTCGCGCCGAGGTACCAGTCGCCGGTGTGGTCGAGGCTGTAGACGCGGCCTTCGGCGTCGATGGCGAGGATCGCCTGGCCTGTGGGGGCGCCGTCGGGCGTGGGGATTTCTTCCCTGCCGAGGGGCGCGACGTGCGTGTCGAGGGCCCGGCCGAGGTCGCCGAGGGTGCGGGCGAGGTGGAGGCCGTGCAGGGGGTCGATGATGAACGGCGTGGGGGCGATGTGGCGGCCGGGCCCCGGCCCGGCGATGCGCAGTCCGCCGAACTCCGCCCAGGCCTCGACCGCCGCGGGGAAGACCGTGTGGCGGTGGCCCGCGGGGGAGGAATGCGCGCGGAGGGAGTCGGCCCAGTGCTCTGCCTGCTTTATGTCCCAGCGGCCGGTTTGCCAGCCGGCTTCCTGGAGGGCGATGTCGACGGCCGGGGGGAAGCGGGTGGAGCCGGCGCGGTCGTGGGGGGGAGCGGGCGCGGGGACGGCGGAGGCGCGCGGGGTGGCGGGCGGCATGGTGGCGGTCAGCTCCCGTTGGGTGTCGTGCCGCCGACGGGCATGACGCCGAAGTGGGCGAGGAGCGCGTCGCAGGAGCGACAGGGCGGGGCGTAGCTGCCGTGCCGGGGGTCGCCGTCCTCGCGGATGTGACGTGCGGTGATCTTGGAGTGTTTCAGGGAGCGGCGGGCCTCACCGTTGGTGAGCGGTTTGCGGGAGGCGCGTTTGCCGCGGCCGGCCTCGACGGAGGTGAGGTGGCGCGAGAGCAGGACGGCTTCGGGGCAGCGGCCGGTGAAGCGTTCGCGCTGTGCGGTGCCCAGGGTGTCGAGGAAGTCCTGGACGAGGGGGTGCAGGGCGGGGGGCTGTTCCGCCTTGCCCGCGGTGCAGGTGAGGGTTTGTCCGCGTACGGACAGGGCCGCGCCGACGGTGGGGAGGATGCCGTCGCGGCGGTGGCGCAGCGCGGGGGCCCGATCGGTGTCGGCGGTGCCGCTCCAGCCGATGCGGGGGTCGCCGTTGGCGGCGGTGTGGTGCGCGGTGGTGCTCATGGTCGTGCTTCCCTCCCTGCAATCCCCCGGTTGCGGGGTCAGCCTGCCAAATGTGCTGGGCGTTGCGGTAGTCGGAGGTGCTGTCGGTGATGTCACTGGGGTGTGACAGTCCGTCTGCTGCACGGGCAACGGGGCTGGTGGGCGGGGTGGTGCGCGGGCGGGTAGGGGGCGCGGGGCCGGGGGGTGACGGCGGCGTGTCGGCGGGCTGACGGGCGGGGGCGGGCGCGGGGGGAGGGTGTTGCGGCACGGCATAGGCTGTGCGTCAAAGCCAGCTTCAGCCAGGGGGCAGACGCGATGACGACAGGTCGGCTCGGGCTGGGGGCACTTCCCGGCCCTCAGGCCGGGGGGCAACCCGCGCCACCGAACACCGCCTATGCCGGGCAGGTCGTGCATTTTCCGGATCCGGTCCGCGCCGCGCGGTATCCGGCGGGTGTGCGGATGGACGGGAGAGGATTCCCGGAGTTCTCGCCGTACGCGCGTGCCGCGGCGGAGATCGCCGAGCCGCCGGAGGGTTTCGGGGTCGACGAGCTGCGGCTGACGGACTACGTCTCCGCGAATGCCGCGCTGCACGCCCAGGGGCACGAGCTGTGGGTGGACGTACCGGCGGTGGCGACGCCGCACGGCTGGACCTGGCACCACGTCGCGGGTACCCGGCGGATGGAGCTGGTTCCCGTCGAGGTGAAGGCGCTGTTGCGGCATCACGGCGGGCTGGCGACGACGGCTGTGGAGCACGGCAAGCGGGGCACGCGGCCGTTGCAGGAGACCCGGCCGGTGCACTTCAAGCTGCCGCTGCGTGATCTGTCGGTGGGGGAGGAGCAGCTGGCGCAGGCCGAAGAGGCACTGGGCTACCGGCTGCCCGGTGCCTACCGCGCGTTCCTGAAGGCGGCGGGCGGGTGCGCGCCGGTGGGCGCGGCCCTGGACGCCGAGTTGGGCCTGCTGGTCGACCAGCCGTTCTTCACGGTGCGTGACGACGCGGCGGTGAACGATCTGGTCTACGTGAACAAGTGCCTGCGGGATCACTTCACCAAGGACTACCTGGGTGTCGCGTTCGTGCAGGGCGGTGTGGTCGCGGTGAAGGTGCGCGGCGAGGCGCTGGGGTCGGTGTGGTTCTGCCCGTACGACGATGCGCGGGACCGGGACGGCTGGTCGGTGCAGGAGCGGGTGGAGCGGCTGCTGTTGCCGTGCGGTGCGGATTTCGACGAGTTCCTGCAGCGGTTGGCGGGCAATCCGCCGGAGTTGGAGACCGTGGCGAACCTGATGGTGGACGGCGGCTTCGCGCACGCCGTTCCGGTGGAGGGGTGAGCGCGATGGTGACGTTCGCGCAGGCGCAGGAGCGCGCGGAGCGCTGGGTCAACGGCGAGGTGCCGGCGCCGCAGCACCGCGAGGTGCGGGTGCGGGAGTTCGACTTGGGCTTCGTGGCCTGGGCCGAGGACCGCGAGGGCGGCCCGCGCGGCGACGGCGGCCGCAGCCGGCTGGTGATCGCGCGGGACAGCGGCGAGACGACGCTGTGGCCCGGGCTGCCGGTGGGCGAGGTGATCCGGCGCTACGAGGAGGAGTACGGCTCCGCGGCGGACGGCGGGCACGGCGCGGCCGAGCCGCCGCCGCAGCGGATCGATCTGGAGGCCACGTCGTTCCTGCTGACCCCGCCCGAGTGGTTGCAGGAGGCGGCGGACGCGATCGGCATTCCGGACCGGCGGCAGCACGGGGGCGCGGCGCCGGCCGCCGCGGCGCCCGAGCCCGAGGCAGCGTCGGCTCCTTCGGGCGCCACGGACGCCTGGGCGGGCGTCAACGTGAACGGTGCCGGGGCGCAGGACGGCCTGGTCGACGGCGGTTCCGGCGCGTTCGCGCGGGCCGATGAGGCCGGCGCGGCGCCGGGTCCTGCTGCCGGTGGACACGGTGCGGCGGAGGCGTCCGGTGAGACGCCGTGGGCCGCGGCGGACACGACCGGTGGCGCGGGGGCCGACGACCGTTCGGTGGATCTGCCCGCCACGGTGTTCGCGCCGCCGCTCGCCAATCTCGACGAGAACGACGACGCTCCGCCGCCGCGCACGCGGCCGGAGGCGAAGACCGAACTGCTGCGCGGCGGCAGTCAGTTGCCGCGTACCCAGGTCGCGCCCGCGGTGCAGGTGCCGGGGACCGGCGGGCCGGAGGGCCAGGACGGCGCCGCCGGTCAGGGCCGCCCGGGCGGGCCGCCCGCGCCGCCGCCGATGCCGCCCGCCCCGCCGGTGGCGCCCGCCCTGCCCGATCTGCCGCCGCCGTCCGGTCCGCCGGCCGCCGATGTGCCGCCGCCCGAGGGGGCCGGCGTGCCCGGCCCCGGCGTGCCGCCGCCCCCTGCCCCGCCCGCGGGCGTGCATGCCGCGGCGACGATGCTGGCGGACGGCTCCTCGCTGCCCGGCAACGCCGCGGGGCCGCCGCCTCCCGGTGCGCCCGGCATCCCCGGCGCCGGCCGGAGCCAGGGCCCAGCGGAGATCGCGAACGCCGAGACGAGCAAGGCGGAGGTACCTGCGCCCGGCGGTCCCACGCCGTCCGGCCCCGGCGCGTCCGGTGCGCCGGCCGGTGGGTACGTACCGACCCAGATGGTGTCGCAGCTCGACGCGGCGGACCTGGACCTCAGCGCGGTGGACGGCCCCGGGAACGGCGAAGCGCCCGGCTCCGGCGCTGCCGGCTCGGACGGCCCGCCCGGTGGCGGGGTGCACGCGGCCGCGACGATGTTCGCCGACGGCGCGGCCCTGCAGAATCAGCTCGCGGGCGCCTCCGGCGGTCCGGGCGGAGCGGGCGGCCCCGGGGTGCCGCCGCCGCCCGCGCCCCCCGGGGTGCCCGGCGCGCCCAAGCCTCCGGGGCCGCCCGGCAGGCCCGGGGCCGCAGCGGGCAGTCGTGGCTCCGGCCAGGGCGGCCCGCCCCCGCCGCCGTCCGCCCCGCCCGCGCCGCCCGCCGCAGGCGGTGGCGGTGGCGGGGTGCACGCCGCGGCGACGATGCTCGCCGACGGCGCGGCCCTGGCCGAAGGCCCCGGCGGCCCCGGTATGCCGCCGTCGGCCGGGCCCGTCGGACCGCCTCCCGGTGCACCGGTGCCCCCGCAGGCTCCGGGCCCGCAGGCCCCGCCCGGTGCGCCGGGTCCCGGCGGCCCGGGTGCGTACGGCTATCCGCCGGCGCCGAGCGGCCTGCCGACGGTCGGCCCCGGCTACATGGCGGTGCTGAGCTACCGCGCGCCGGACGGCTCCGAGCAGAAGATCGTGCGCCGCTCGGCGCCCGGTCTGCCGCACCCGGAGTGGCAGCTGCTGCACGAGCTGCGGGGGATGAACATCCCGCCGCAGCAGGTGCTGGAGCTGCACACCGAGCTGGAGTGCTGCGATCTGCCGGGCGGCTACTGCGCCCGGATGGTCCGGGACAACTGGCCGCAGGTGCGGATCAGCCACACCGCCGCGTACGGCAGGGACCATGCCTCGCGCCAGCAGGGCGTGCGTCATCTCATCGAGCATCAGGGCGAGTTGCACCAGGTCGCGGACGGACCGGCGCGGCCGGCTCCGGTGCGGGCGCCGTTGCCGCATCCCTCGCAGGTGCAGCAGGCGCCGCCGGTGCCGCCGCAGGCCATCGGACAGGAGCTGGAGCAGTCCTTCGGCCCGCAGGGGATCTTCCGCTTCGATCAGCGGGCGGTCTCCCGGCACGGCGTACCGGACGTGGTCGCCCAGACGCTGGTGTGGGCCGGGCTGCCGGTCGACTTCGGGCCGTTCTTCTGGGCGCAGGCGCAGCCGGGACGCCCGGTGCCGACGCTGGCGGAGCTGGCGGCGGAGCGGATGGTGCAGCCGGCGTCGGACGCGGGCTCGTATCTGGTGATGGGCAACGACTTCGGCCGTCAGCTGTGTGTGCAGTACGGCACGGCGAACATCGTGGCGATCCCCATGGAGGGCGGCCCGGGCGGGCAGCCCGCGGCGCCGCAGTTCGTCAACACCGGGCTGCCGGAGTTCGTGCGCTGCCTGGCGATGCTGGGGCGGATGTGGCGGCTGCGGTTCGGGCTGACGCCCGAACAGGCCGGCCGCTGGACCGTCGACTTCCAGGCGCAGCTGGTGGCGCTCGACCCGCCGGCGCTCGGTTCGCCGGAGACCTGGTGGTCGGTGCTCCTGGAGCAGATGTGGGACGGGTTGCTGTAACGCCCGCCCTCGGGAGCTGGTGACGGGCGGTCAGGAAAAGCCGCCCGTCCCGGACCCGGTTCCGGGCTGCCGGTTCGACGGTGCAGCCCGTTCGGAGCCCACCCACCCGCCTGCCTCGGCGAGGGCCGGGCCGTCCGCCGACGGCCTGCCGGATCCCTCCGGGCGCCGTCCTCCTGACGGGTGGTCCGCCCTCACTCGTACGGCTACCTGCCGCTCTTCCGCCTGCGGGCCGGAGCGGGCGCCGGGATCATGCGTACATGGGTCAGCCGCCACCGCCGTCGCCGCAGTCGTCGACGACGCTGTACCGGGCCGGGCGGAGGCGGCGCAAGGGCCGACGGCACCCGGCGCCGCCCGGCGGGCACCGCACCTGGTCCTGGCCCCGGCGGATCCTGGTGACGCTGCTGGCGCTGGTCGTGCTTCTGCTGGCCGGCACGGCGGTGCTGTACGTGTGGGCCGGCAGGCAGGTGCGCCATGTGGACGCGCTGGGTGGCCACGCCGGCCGTCCGGCCGCGGGCAAGGGCACGAACTGGCTGCTGATCGGCTCGGACAGCCGCGCCCGGCTGACGCCCGAACAGCGGCGGGAGCTGCATGTCGGCAACAGCGGGAGCCGCAACACCGACACCCTGATGCTGCTGCACTCCGGCGACCACGGGCCCTCGCTGGTCAGCCTGCCCCGCGACAGCTACCTCCCGGTGCCGGGGCACGGCAGGGGAAAGCTCAACGAGGCGTACGCGGACGGCGGGCCGAAGCTGCTGACCCGGACCGTCGAGCAGGCCACCGGACTGCGCATCGACCACTACGCCGAGGTGAACTTCCTCGGTTTCGTCCAGGTCGTCGACGCACTCGGCGGGGTGACGCTGTGCCCGGACAAGCCGCTGCGGGACGAGAAGTCGGGGGCGGACTTCCGGGCGGGGTGCCAGGAGATGAACGGCACCCAGGCACTGGCGTACGTACGCGCCCGTTACAGCGACCCGGCGGGCGACCTCGGACGGGTGAAGCGGCAGCGGCAGCTGATCAGCGCGGTGGCGAGCGAGATGCTCGGCCCTGGAGTCCTGCTCAACCCCTTCCGGCTGGTGTCGGTGCTGGATGCCTCGCTCGGCGCGATGACCGTGGACGAGGGCTCGGGCGTCTGGGAGTTGGCCGGTCTCGGCTGGTCGATGAAGGGCGTCGCAGGGGGCGACGGCGCGGCGACGACGGTTCCGCTCTCGGGCTCCGGCGTGTCCGTCCCGGGCTCCGGATCCGTGCTGCTGTGGGACGACATCGCGGCGCGGCGACTCTTCCGCGCCTTGCGCAACGATGAGCCAATTCCGACTTCCGGCGACAATTGACGCATCCTGGTGGGATGAGATGGGCGGAGTGTCGCGATAGGGCCGCTTCGGGCAGATCCACAAAGATGTGCGCGGGACTGTGCGGAACCGTGCGGGACCGCGCGACTGCTGTGCGCGGCGGAGAGGGGCTTGAGGGATGAGTGCATCGGTTTCGCCTCACGGGTTCGAGACCGTACGAGGACGTGGCTACCGGCAGGACGATGTCGACCGGCGCGTGGAGGGACTCTCCGTGGACCGCGACTCGTGCTGGGAGCGTGCCGCGCGGCTGACCGTCCTGTCGAACGAGATGGCGGCGGAGCTGACGGAACTGCGCGCGTACCTGGCGCAGATGCCGCCGCAGCGGTACGAATCCCTCGGCGAACAGGCCCAGCTGATCCTGACCACCGCGGAATCCGAGGCCGCCCGGCTGCTGGCCGAGGCGGCGGAGGCGACCGAGCGGGCCCGCGACGAAGCCGCGGTCCACGCCGACGAGGTCCGGGACGCGGCGGACAAGGCGGCGCACACGCTGTACGCCGAGGCGGACGCGTATGTCCGGCACGTCCAGGAGGCGGCTTGGGCCGAGGCGGCCGCCCTGACGGACGCGGCCACCCTCGACGCCGAGCAGTGGCGCGGCGAGGCGGGCCGGGAGCTCGATGAGGTGCGCCGGCGCACCGCGCGGCTGTATGAGGAGCAGGAGGACCGGCAGGCCGAGGAGTGGGACGCGGCGGGCCGTGAACTCGCGGACCGGGAGGCGGAGCTGGACCGGCGCATCGAGCAACTCGACGCGGAGGGCGAGGCCCGGCTCGACGCGTGCCGGCGCGAGCACGCCGAGACCGAGGAGGCACTCCGGCACGCGCAGGAGGACGCCGAGGCCAGGGGCGCGGAGCTGCTCGCCCAGGCCGGCGCCGAGGTGGAGCGCATCGAGCGCACGACGGAACGGATCCTGCGCGAGCACGAGGAGGAGCGCGAGGAGGTCAGGGCCCACATGGCGCACGTGTGCGACAGCCTCGCGACGCTCGCCGAGGCGAGCGCCGAGGACGGCGAGGCCGGGCCCGGGGTGGTGCAGGAGTGGCTGCCGGGAGTGGCGCCCGAGGCGGCGTCCTCCGCTGCCGGCGACGGAGCCGCCGGCGGGCCCGGGGCGGCGACGGTGCCTCCGCCGGCCCCGCAGCGGGAGCGCGGGCCCCTGGCCGCGGACGACCCGACCGGCCGGGACGCCGACGACGCCGACGACGCCGACGACGGCGGCATGGACGTCGCTGACGGAGCGGACGTCGGCGACGCGGAGGAGGAGCCCGAAGCGGAGCACGGCAGAGCCCCGGAGGAGGACGGCAAGGACGCCTACACCTACGACTACGACGTCGACAGCGTCTACGACTACAACGAGGACATCGCCTCCGACTACGGCGACGTCTCGGGCACGCCTACCGGGCCGGACACGGGAACCGGACAGGCAGCGGACGCGGACGCCGGGCTCGACGACGGAGAGGAGGCGGGGCCGGCCGACACCAGGTCTCCCGTGGACCCCGACGAGGAAGACACCCTGGAAACCGAGCTGCCCCGCATTCAGGACTGAGCCGCCGCCTCGCCCGGGTGCCCCGCCTGGGCTTCGGTCGGCTCGGCCCGTACCGCTGCGGCCCCGTCCTTCACCCCGGTCGTGGTCCCGGCCCGGGCACCCGTGCCGGCCTCGGGGGCATTCGCCGAGGCTCCCGAGCCAGGGACGTCCGTGGCGCCCGAGGCGATCGCGGTTCCCGGGGTGCCCGGCCCGCCGTCCGTGTCCTCCGCCGTCTCCCGCGCCGTGCGGGCGTCGGCGTGCACCGGGAAGTGACGGGGCGCCAGCAGGAGCAGTGCGGTCAGGGCGAGGGCGGCGGCCGCGACGGCGCCGAGGTAGACGTGGTCGACGGTGGTGTCGACGGCCCGCCGCAGGTAGTCGGTGGCGTGGGCGGTGAGGGAGCCGGCGCGCTCCAGTGCGTGTGAGACGGCGTCGAGGTCGCCGGGCAGCCCGGGGCGTATCTCCCGAGGGGCGTGGGCCAGGCGGTCGTTGAGCGTGGCATTGGCGACGGCGCCGAAGAGGGCAGCGCCGATGGACTGGCCGACCTGGCGGCAGAAGAGGATCGAGGCGGTGGCGGTGCCGCGCTCGGCGTAGCCGACGGAGGACTGCACGCCGATGATCAGAGGGAGCTGGAAGAGTCCGAGGGCGGCGCCGAGCGCCAGCATGATCAGGGCGGGCTGCCAGGCGGCGCCCGGGTAGGGCAGCAGGGGGAAGACGAGCAGGATCAGCCCGGCCGCGCCGATGCCGATGACCGCACAGTTGCGGATACCGATGCGGTTGTAGACATGGCTGCTCAACGCGGCCGAGACCGGCCAGCTCAGGGTCATCACCGAGAGCACGAAGCCGGCGGCTATGGGGCCCAGGCCCAGGACGGACTGGGCATAGGTGGGCAGGAAGACGGTGGGGGCGACCATCAGCAGGCCGAGGGCGCCCAGGGCGAGGTTGACGGCCGCGATGGTGCGGCGGCGCCAGACCCAGCCGGGGATGATCGGTTCGGCGGCGCGGCGTTCGATGAGGACGGTGGCCGTCGCGCACACCGCGCTGCCGGCGAACAGCAGCAGCGAAGGGGCGGAGAGCCAGGGCCAGGCGACGCCGCCCTGCACCAGGGCGGTCAGCAGCAGACCGCCGCAGGCGAAGATGGCGAGCGCGCCGGGCCAGTCGACACGGGCGCGGCGGACGGGCGCCCCCGCCTCGCTCCCCGTCCCGCGCCGCGGGTCCTCGACGAAGTGGCGGAGGATCAGCCAGAGGGCGACCGCGCCGACGGGCAGGTTGACCAGGAAGATCCACCGCCAGTCGGCGTAGGCCGCGAGCAGGCCGCCGAGGGCGGGTCCCGCGACCGCCGAGGTGGCCCAGACCGAGGAGAGCTTCGCCTGGATCTTCGGCCGTTCCTTCATCGGGTAGAGGTCGGCCGCGATGGTCTGGACGGTGCCCTGGAGGGCGCCGCCGCCCAGGCCCTGCAGGACGCGGAAGGCGATCAGGGAGGCCATGTTCCAGGCGCCCGCGCAGGCCAGCGAGCCGACGAGGAAGAGCACGATGCCGGTGACCAGGATCGGCTTGCGGCCGAAGGTGTCGGAGAGCTTGCCGTAGACGGGCAGGGTGACGGTGACGGCGAGCAGGTAGCCGGAGAAGAGCCAGGAGAAGACGGAGAAGCCGCCGAGGTCGCCGACGATCTGCGGGATCGCGGTGGCGATGATCGTGGAGTCGAGGGCGGCGAGGGCCATGCCGAGCATGAGGGCGGCGACGACCGGGCCGCGCCTGCGCGTGCCGGCCGCTCCCGCCGCGGTGCCGGTGGGGTCCGGACAGTCCGTCTCCCGGTCCGTGGTGCTGGCGCTGTTCCTCGTGGTGCGGCTCACCGGGCCCCCTCCGCAGTTGTGTGTAGCCGACACCATTCCATGTGGGGTCACCGGGCGGAACGGGGCTTCTCGGTGGGTGGACGCCCGGACCGTGGAGCGGCGGCGGGCGGGGGTGTCCCCTCGCCTCGGGCCGCCGGCCGCGGTGCGGACTCCTGGCCGCCGGGGGCCCCGGGCCCGTATCCGCTCGGGCCGCGGGGTGTCGGTGGGCGGGCGTAAGGTGGGCAACCCCGGCCCGTTCGACGTGTCGGGCTGCTCGCGTTGTTCGCCTCGCTGGGACGGAAGCCTTTTCATGAGCCTGACTGGTCTGCTCGACGCCGTCGTACAGGACCCGGCGCTCGCCGAAGCGGTGCAGGCCGCGGCCGACGGGAACCGTCCGCACGTGGATCTGGTGGGCCCGCCCGCGGCCCGTCCCTTCGCGGTGGCCGCCCTCGCCCGCGACGCCGGCCGGCCGGTCCTCGCGGTGACCGCCACCGGCCGTGAGGCGGAGGACCTGGCCGCCGCGCTGCGCACTCTGATGCCGGCCGGTGAGGAACACTCCGTCGTGGAGTTCCCGTCCTGGGAGACGCTGCCGCACGAGCGGCTCTCGCCGCGCTCGGACACCGTCGGCCGCCGCCTCGCGGTGCTGCGCAGGCTCGCCCACCCGCGGGCGGACGACGTGGTGGCGGGCCCCGTCTCGATCGTCGTCGCGCCCATCCGCTCCGTGCTCCAGCCGCAGGTCAAGGGGCTGGGGGACCTGGTCCCCGTCAGCCTGCGCTCGGGCGGGAGCGCCGACCTCGGCGACATCGTCGACGGGCTGGCGGCCGCCGCCTACACGCGCGTCGAACTGGTCGAGAAGCGCGGCGAGTTCGCGGTCCGCGGCGGCATCCTGGACGTCTTCCCCCCGACCGAGGAGCACCCGCTGCGGGTGGAGTTCTGGGGCGACGACGTCGAGGAGATCCGGTACTTCAAGGTCGCCGACCAGCGGTCGCTGGAGGTCGCCGAGCACGGCCTGTGGGCGCCGCCGTGCCGTGAACTGCTGCTGACCGACGACGTCCGGACGCGGGCAGCGGCGCTCGCCGAGCAGCACCCGGAGCTGGGCGAGCTGCTCGGCAAGATCGCCGAGGGCATCGCCGTCGAGGGCATGGAGTCCCTCGCGCCCGTCCTGGTCGACGATATGGAACTTCTGCTGGACGTGCTGCCCAAGGGCAGCATGGCCGTGGTGTGCGATCCGGAGCGGGTCCGGACGCGGGCCGCGGACCTGGTGGCCACCAGCCAGGAGTTCCTGCAGGCGTCGTGGGCGGCCAGTGCCGGCGGCGGCGAGGCACCCATCGACGTGGACGCGGCCTCGCTGTGGGGGATCGCGGACGTCCGGGAGCGGGCGCGCGAGCTGGACATGATGTGGTGGTCGGTCAGCCAGTTCTCCTCCGGCGACATCGGGTCCGACGCCGCCGGTGAGGGGATGACCGCGGCCGATGTCGCGGCGGCCGGGGACACCCTCAAACTCGGCATGCACGCCCCCGACACCTACCGCGGGGACACCGCGCGGGCGCTCGCCGACACCAAGCAGTGGCTCGCCGACGGCTGGCGCACGGTGTTCGTCACCGAGGCGCACGGCCCGGCGGCGCGTACCGTCGAGGTGCTCGGCGGCGAGGGCATCCCGGCGCGCATGGAAGCCGAGCTGTCGCAGATCGCGCCGAATCTGGTCCACGTGACCTGCGGCTCCCTCGACAACGGCTTCGTCGACCAGGGGCTGCGGCTCGCGGTACTGACCGAGACGGATCTGTCCGGGCAGAAGGCGGCGTCCAAGGAGCTGGGCCGGATGCCGGCCCGCCGCCGCAAGACCATCGACCCGCTGACGCTGCAGGCCGGCGACTTCATCGTGCACGAGCAGCACGGCGTGGGCCGCTACATCGAGATGGTGCAGCGCACCGTGCAGGGCGCCACCCGCGAGTACCTCCTCGTCGAGTACGCGCCCGCCAAGCGCGGCCAGCCCGGCGACCGTCTCTACATCCCCACCGACCAGCTGGAGCAGGTCACCAAGTACGTGGGCGGGGAGGCCCCGACGCTGCACCGGCTGGGCGGCGCCGACTGGACGAAGACCAAGGCGCGCGCCAAGAAGGCGGTCAAGGAGATCGCCGCCGACCTGATCAAGCTGTACTCCGCGCGGATGGCGGCCCCCGGCCATGTCTTCGCCCCGGACACCCCCTGGCAACGGGAGCTGGAGGACGCCTTCCCGTACGCCGAGACGCCCGACCAGCTCACCACCATCGCCGAGGTCAAGGAAGACATGGAGAAGTCGGTCCCGATGGACCGGCTGATCTGCGGCGACGTCGGCTACGGCAAGACCGAGATCGCGGTCCGCGCGGCCTTCAAGGCGGTTCAGGACGGCAAGCAGGTCGCGGTCCTCGTGCCGACCACGCTCCTGGTCCAGCAGCACTTCGGCACGTTCACCGAGCGGTACAGCCAGTTCCCTGTCAACGTCAGGGCGCTGTCCCGCTTCCAGACCGACACCGAGGCCAAGGCGGTCCTGGAAGGGCTGCGGGAGGGCTCCGTCGACCTCGTCATCGGCACCCACCGGCTGTTCTCCTCGGAGACCAAGTTCAAGGACCTGGGCCTGGTCATCGTCGACGAGGAGCAGCGCTTCGGTGTGGAGCACAAGGAGCAGCTGAAGAAGCTGCGCGCCAACGTCGATGTGCTGACCATGTCAGCGACGCCGATCCCGAGGACCCTGGAGATGGCGGTCACCGGCATCCGCGAGATGTCGACGATCACCACCCCGCCCGAGGAGCGGCACCCGGTCCTGACGTTCGTCGGCCCGTACGAGCAGAAGCAGATCGGTGCAGCGATCCGGCGTGAACTGCTGCGCGAGGGCCAGGTCTTCTACATCCACAACCGGGTGGAGTCCATCGACCGGGCCGCCGCACGGCTGCGCGAGATCGTGCCCGAGGCGCGGATCAGGACCGCCCACGGCCAGATGGGCGAGACGGCGCTGGAGCAGGTCGTCGTCGACTTCTGGGAGAAGAAGTTCGATGTGCTGGTCTCCACCACGATCGTCGAATCGGGCATCGACATCTCCAACGCCAACACCCTGATCGTCGAGCGCGGCGACAACTTCGGCCTCTCCCAGCTCCACCAGCTGCGCGGGCGGGTGGGCCGCGGCCGGGACCGCGGCTACGCCTACTTCCTCTACCCGCCGGAGAAGCCGCTCACCGAGACCGCGCACGAGCGCCTGGCGACCATCGCCCAGCACACCGAGATGGGCGCCGGTATGTACGTCGCGATGAAGGACCTGGAGATCCGCGGTGCGGGCAACCTCCTCGGCGGGGAGCAGTCCGGGCACATCGCGGGCGTCGGCTTCGACCTGTACGTCCGGATGGTCGGTGAGGCCGTCGCAGACTACCGGGCGTCGCTGGAAGGCGGTGTGGAGGAGGAGCCGCCGCTGGAGGTCAAGATCGAGCTGCCGGTCGACGCGCACGTCCCGCACGACTACGCGCCGGGCGAGCGGCTGCGGCTGCAGGCGTACCGCGCCATCGCCTCCGCCACGACGGAGGAGGACATCGCAGCGGTCCGCGAGGAGCTGACCGACCGCTACGGCAAGATGCCCGAGCCGGTCGAGAATCTGCTGCTGGTCGCCGGGCTGCGGATGCTGGCGCGCGCCAGCGGCGTCGCCGACATCACCCTGCAGGGCTCCAACGTCCGCTTCGGGCCCGTGGAGTTGCGCGAGTCGCAGGAGCTGCGGCTCAAGCGGCTGTATCCGCGGACGGTGCTCAAGCCGGCCACCCGGCAGATCCTGGTGCCCCGCCCGACCACCGGCAAGATCGGCGGCAAGCCGCTCGTCGGACGGGAACTGCTGTCGTGGGTGGGGGAGTTCCTGACGACGATCCTCGGGTCGTAGGGGTCTTTCGCAGCGGGGCGGCGCGGTTTCCTCGCGTGCCGCCCCGGCCCGTTCAGCGCACCCGCGCCGCGATCCGGCGCGCGCAGGCGTCCGGGGTGGCAGCGGACGTGTCGACCTCCAGGTCGTAGCGGACGCCCTTGTGGACGAGGTCGGCCTGGGCGGCGGCCATGCCCACCACCCGGTCGCCGCGGGCCCGTTCGCGTGCCGCGGCGACGTCGGGGTCGCAGCGGACGCCGACCCACAGCACCTCCAGGCCCTCCAGCGCGGACTGCCACCGCCGCTGGCCTTCGTGGCCGCCGAGGAACACCTCGTCGAGGATGACGCCGGTGCCGCCGCGGGCCATCGCGGCGATGCCGTCGCGCCAGGCGGACTCCAGGGCCCGGTAGGCCGGGCCGACCGTGACCTGCCCGTCGGGCGCGACGAGCAGACCGTCCGGCGAGTCCTGCAGGGTCGGTGGGAGGGCTTCGCCGAAGGTGTCGACACCGAAGGTCAGCCAGGGGCGGGGGAGGGCGTGTTGCAGGGCGCGGGCCAGGGACGAGGTGCCGGAGCTGGAACCGCCGTTGAGGACGATCACGTCGGTGGTCATCGCGCCACTTTAGGTACTCAGCGCTCGGCCGTCCTGCGAAATACGACGAGGTCCGCGACCCCGCCGAGGGGCGCGTACTTCGCCTCCGGGTGGCGGCGCGCGGCGTCGGCGAGGGCCTGCTGCGGGGAGCGGTTGTCGTGCAGTTGCACCGCGATGTAGTCGGGGGAGATGCCGTCGGTGTCACCGGTCCACAGCACACGGGTGCGGCCGGTGAGACGGCTCAGCGGCCGGATGTCGGCCTCCACGGTCGCACCGTCCGGTATCCGCTCCAGCAGCCGCTCGGCGGCGCTGACGGCCGGCGGCTTGCGGTAGGTGACCGCTTCGGTGAGACGGGCCAGCGGGAGCGTGGTGGTCAGCGCGAGGGCGGCGGCGAGCGCGGCGGACGGCAGGTGCAGGGCGTACGCGCGCAGCCAGGGCCGGCCGGAGAACCGGACGCGCGCGAGGGCGTCGACGAGGGCGAGGAAGACCACCGGCATCAGGGCGGCGTTGTAGTGCCAGTCGATGCCCCAGTAGTGCGGATCGTGGGAGAGGAACCGCCAGCCGACGGTGGGCAGCGCGACCAGCAGGAGCGGGGAGCGCAGCGCGAGCAGACCGGTGGTGGGCAGCAGGATCCACAGGGTGGTGCGGACGGCGGTGTCGACCGCGATGGTGGGAGCGTCGCCCTCGCCGCCGAGTTTGGCCCAGTAGTCGTAGGAGCCGGAGCCGTTGAAGGCGGGGATGACCAGGCCCAGGGTGACGGCGGTGGCGGTGATGCCGAACGCGACGAGGGCGATGGCCGCCGGGGTGGCCCTGCGGGTGCGGATCAGCACGAGCGCCCCGATGGCGGCGGCGGTCACCCCCAGGTCCTCCTTGACCAGCACCAGGGGCGCGGCCCAGCACACCGCCGCGGTCCACCGCCCGCGGAGCACCGCTTCGAGGGCGAAGGCGAGCAGCGGCAGCGCGAAGGCGATCTCGTGGAAGTCGAAGTCGACCGCCTTCTGCACGCCCCAGGACAGGCCGTAGGCGAGACCGACGGCCAGACCGCGGGCGCGGCCGAGGTAGCGGGTCGCGGCCCGGGTGACCGGCAGGGCGGACAGCGCGAACAGCGCGGCCTGCGCGGTGAGCAGGGTCACGGGGGAGGGGAGCAGCCGGTAGAAGGGGGCGAGCAGGATCAGTACGGGGCTGAAGTGGTCGCCGAGGATGTTGGTGCCCGGCCCCTTGAGGTCGACGACCGGCGCCGAGAGGTGCGCGTAGCCCCGTACGGCCTGCTCGAAGATCCCCAGGTCCCATGACGCGGTGCCCATCGACCGGAAGCGGCACAGGGACAGCGTCGCGTAGGCGAGGAAGAGGAACGCGGAAGTCCAGTAAGGGTCGAGGCGGGGCGCCCGCGCGCGGTGCGCAAGGCGCCGCAGCGGGCCGGCCGGCGCGCCGTCGGTGGCCGCGGTCGCGGGGCCGGCGTCGGTGGCCGCCCCGGGCGGATGCCCGGTGCTGCCGTCCGCCGCCGTTGCTGCGGCCGTGTCCATGAGGGTCCTCACTCTCAACTTCCGAAAAGATACTCGAAGCGGCGAACCGGTCGAACCCGGCGGCCGCCGCAGCCCGCACTCCCCTCCGACGCTCCGGATTGGACGCCGCCTTGATACGGTCCGCGCTCCCCGCCTCCCCCCGCGACCGCCGCGCAACGGGAGGGGCCGGCGCCGCCGCGCCTCCCCTGACCGCCGCCGCCGTCACCGCGCTCGCCGGCCTGCTCGCCCTCACCGGCTGCTCCCCGTACGAAGGCCGGGGCGGCAGTGACTCAGACGCGGGCGCGAGCCCGTCCGTTCCCGCGGCCGAGGGGCGCGCGGGCAGCGCGTTGCGTGCGGCGGCGTCCCTCGACGTCAAGGGCCGTGCCCCGAAGACCGGTTACGACCGGGACCGGTTCGGCTCGCCCTGGGCGGACACCGACAGCAACGGCTGCGGTACCCGGGACGACATCCTCAAGCGCGATCTGCGGGCCACCGCCTTCCGTGACGGCGACTGCGTCGTGGTGTCGGGCACCCTGCCCCAGGACCCGTACACCGGGCGGTCGCTGCGCTACGAGCGGGGACGCAGCAAGGTCGACATCGATCATGTGGTGGCGCTGTCGGACGCCTGGCAGAAGGGCGCGCAGCAGTGGCCGGGGAGTAAGCGGGTGGCCTTGGCCAACGACCCGCTCAATCTGATCGCGGTGGACGCCTCGGCCAACCGGCAGAAGGGCGACGGGGACGCGGCGACCTGGCTGCCGGCGTTCAAGCCCGCCCGCTGCGACTACGTCGCCCACCAGGCGGCGGTGAAGAAGAAGTACGGGCTGTGGGTGACGCGGGGCGAGCGGGACGCGATGGTGCGGGTGCTGAACTCCTGTCCGCGAGAACGCCTGCCGGCCGGCGGCGGCCCCACCGAGGCGCCGGCGAGGTTCTCGGCGAAGTAGCGAAGACGACACCCGAACGCCGCCGTGCCGAACCGTTACCGGGCGGAACCGTCACCGGGAGAGATCGTTGGCCGAAGCAGTGGCCTGGGCCACGCCGACTCCATAGCATCGATCACTCAAGGTCGAGACTCCGTCGCACGATCTGCCGGGAGGCCAAGTGTTCCGCCGTAGGACAGCGCTCTCCGTATCCGCCACCGCCGCTCTGCTGGCCGCAGCCCCGCTGCTGGCCGCCTGCGGCACCGACGCGCACCCCGGTGCCGCTGCGGTGGTGGACGGGAAGCGGATCACCGTCTCGCAGCTGCAGGCGAAGGTGCGGGATGTGCGCGAAGCCCAGGGCAAGTCCCCGCAGGGCGGGCAGATGATCAGCAACACCGGCCGGCTGAGCCTCGCCACCCTCAACGGACTGATCTTCGACGAGGTGCTGGAGCGCGCCGCGAAGGACGCCGGTGTCGAGGTCACCCGCCACGCCATCCAGAAGTGGCGGTCGGCGGCCGAGAAGCGGGCCGGCGGCGCGGACCGGCTGAAGGCGCTGTGGCTCCAGCAGGCCATCGCCCCGGACGAGATCGATGCCATGGTCCGCAACCAGCTGCTGCTGGACGGCGTCGCCGAGCACCTCGGGGCCGACCGCGGGCAGCCGCAGGGCCAGCAGATTCTCGCCGAGGCGCTGTCGAAGACCTCCCGGTCCATGGGCATCGACGTCAACCCGCGCTTCGGCACCTGGGACGACAAGGAGGTCATCCTCGGCGAGACCAAGGACCCCTGGATCACCACCGGGCGCACCGCGGAGCAGCAGCAGACCTGAGCGGGGACGCCGGCCGCGGGTGCGCGGCGGCGGGCGGGGCCGACCGGCGCCGGGACTGTCGGCGGGGTGCGTTACGTTCGATGCGTGAACGCTGACGCCTCCCACGCCGACTCCGGCGCCGACGCCCCCTCCCAGGGCGGCGGCACCGGTCGCCTGGTCCTGCTCACCACCAGCCACCGGGTCGCCCCCGGACTGCTGTCCTGGCCCGCGTGGCAGACGCTGCGCACGGCCGGGCGGGTCCTGTGCGCCGACCCCGGCCATCCGCAGCTGCCCTATCTGCGGGAGGCCGGTATCGAGGTGGAGGAGGCGTCCCTCTCCGCGCGCGAGCTCGTCGACCACTGTGTGGCCGGGGACCGTACGGCCGTCGTGCTGACCTCCGCGGCCGGGGAGAGCGCGCTGACCGACGGACTGGCGCGGCTGGCCGGCTCCGGCCGGGAGACCATGCCCGACCTGGAACTCCTGCCCGGCTCCTACGACCTCCCCGGCGCCCGGCTGCTGGATCTCGTCCAGGTCATGGACCGCATCCGCGCCGAGTGCCCGTGGAGCAGCATCCGCACGCACCACGACCTCGCCAAGTACGGCCTGGAAGAGGCCTACGAGATGGTCGAGGCCATCGAGGAGGGCGACCGCGCGGCGCTGCGCGAGGAGCTGGGCGATGTGCTGCTCCAGGTCGTCTTCCACGCCCGGATCGCCCAGGACGACCCCGACGAGCCGTTCTCCCTCGACGATGTCGCGGGCGGCATCGTCGAGAAGCTGATTCACCGCCATCCGCATGTCTTCGGGGACGCGGCCGCCACCACCCCCGACGACGTCAAGGCGCACTGGCTGCGCACCAAGGCGGTGGAGAAGCGGCGGGAGTCGGTGACCGACGGCGTACCGCCGGCCCAGCCCGCGCTCGCCCTGGCCGGCAAGCTCGCCTCCCGGGCCCGTACGGCCGGTATCGAGGCGGAGCCGGCGGGCGAGGGCATCGGCTACGACCTGCTGGCGCTGGCCGTCCGGGCGGAGGCCGAGGGCACCGACCCGGAGACCGCGCTGCGCGCCGCGGCCCGCACCTACCGCGATGCGATCCGGGCCGCCGAGGGGCTGCCTCCCGCGGGCCGGCCCTCCGAGGAGGACGAGAGCGCCGACGACGAGCTGTTCGACGACTGAGCCGGCTGAGCCGACGGGTCCCCGGCGCCGTCCCCCGCCGCCGGGCGGCCCGCCCCGCCGTCGTGCCGCCCGGGCCTCCGGCGCAGCCGGTCGACGAGCCACACCGCCGCGACGGCCGCGGCCAGCGCCGCGCCCAGGACGCACACCCCGCCCCAGCCGGCCGCGCTCCAGACCACCGAGGTGAGCGCGGAGCCGACCGCGCCACCGGCGAAGTAGCTCGCCATGTAGGCGGAGTTCAGGCGGTTGCGGGCCTCGGGCCGGACCGCGTAGACCACGTTCTGGTTGCTGACGTGCAACGCCTGCACGGCGAGGTCCAGCACGATCACGCCGACCAGCAGGGCAGCGAGCGCCCACGCCCCGCCGGCCCCGCCGGCCGCCAGCAGACCCCACGACCCCAGCAGCAGGAACGCCCCCGCGCCGGTCACCCGGTGCACCAGACCCCGGTCCGCCAGCCGTCCGGCTGCCGAAGCGGACAGCGAACCGGCCGCCCCCACGAGCCCCAGCAGCCCGATGGCCGACTCCTGCCAGCCGTAGGCAGGGCCGGACATCAAGAACGCGACGGCCGTCCACAGCACGCTGAAGCCGGCGAAGGCCAGCGCCCCGATCGCGGCCCGCCACCGCAGCACCGGCTCCTGTACGAACAGCGCGAGCGTCGAGCGCAGCAGCGCCGGATAGCGCAGGCCCGCCGTGGTGCGCAGGGCGGGCAGCCGGAGGCGCAGCAGCACCGCCACCAGCAGCATCAGCGCGGCATTGACCCAGTAGACGGTGCGCCAGCCGCCGAGTTCGGCGAGCATCCCGGAGGCCGTACGGGCCAGCAGAATGCCCAACAGCAGCCCGGTCATGACGGTACCGACGGTCCGGCCGCGTTCGGCGGGCGCCGAAAGGGTCGCCGCGTACGGCACCAGGACCTGGGCGGCGACCGAGGCAAGACCGGTCAGCGCGGTGCCGGCCAGCAGCAGCGCGGCGTTGGGCGCGCTCGCCGTCACCGTCAGGAAGCCCGCGGTGGCCACACACAGGGTCACCGCCAGCCGGCGTCGCTCCAGCAGATCGCCGAGCGGTACGAGCAGCAGCAGCCCGAGCCCGTAGCCGACCTGGGCCACGGTCACCACCAGCGCGGCGGTGGACGCGGACAGCCGCAGATCCCGGCCGATGACGTCCAGCAGCGGCTGGGCGAAGTAGTTGCCTGCGACCGACAGGCCGGTGGCGACCGACATCAGCAGCAGCGTGCCGCGCCCCAACCGGCCGGTGCCCGCGTCCGGCTCCGCCGTGCTCCGCTGCTCCGGCCCCGGCGTCTGCTCGGGCTCCATGTGGGTGTCCTTTCCCGCCGCCCGCGGCCACCGTGGCTCCGGGCCAGCCCAGCCTGCGCCGTCAACGATCGATGAGTCCAACGCATAGTTGTCATCACACTCATCGTGGAACGCGATCGATGACTACGATCGGGAGATGGAGCTCCAGCAGATGCGGTACGTGGTCGCCGTCGCAGAGACGGGCGGCTTCACCCGCGCCGCCGAGCGCTGCCATGTGGTGCAGTCCGCCCTCAGCCACCAGATCGCCCGGCTGGAGAAGGAGCTGGGCGCCCGGCTCTTCCACCGCACCAGCCGCAGCGTCCGGCTGACCGCCGCGGGTGAGGTCTTCGTCCCGGTCGCCCGGCAGGCCCTGCAGGCGGCGGAGCGGGCACGCGCCGAGGTGGAGGCGACGACCGGCGAGGTGCGCGGGCGACTGGCGGTCGGCGCGATCTCGACGGTCGCGGCGGTCGACCTCGCCCAGGAGCTCGGAGCGTTCCGCGCCCGCTGTCCGCAGGTGCGCGTCAGCCTGCGGATGGACATGAGCGATGACCTGATCGAGCAGGTCAGGCAGGGCGGCCTGGATATCGCCTTCGTCGGCCTGGTGCCCGGCGCGCGGACCGCGGGAGTCCGGGAGAAGGAGCTCGCGCGCGGCGAGCTGGTCGCGGTCGTACCCCCGGGCCATCCGCTGGCCCGGCAGGAGTGGACGCGTCTGGCGCGGCTCGCCGAGGAGACCTTCGTCGACTTCACGGCCGGCTCGGCCGCCCGCCGCCAGCGCGACGAGGCGTTCCGCGCGGCCGGCCTGACGTCCGATGTGGCATTCGAGGTGACGACCGTGGAGTTCCTGGCGAAGCTGGTCCGCGCCGGTCTCGGGGTCGGCATGGTGCCCGAGGCCATCGCCTCGGAGCTGCCCGGCCTGCACGTCCTGCGGGTGCGGCCGGCGCCCGAGCGCAGCGAGCGTGTGGTGTGGAGCGGCCTGGGCCCGTCGCCGCCGGCCGTCGCGTTCCTCGCGGGCCTGGGCGTGGAGCCGGGGCCGCGGTAGCCCGCCGGGCGAGCAGATCCCGCCCGGCGGACCGCGCTGCGCGCGTGCCGGTCCCAGCGCACCCCCCGGCGCACACGTGACTCCGCGGGCGCGCCGGTGCACGCCCACCGGTTACGGTCGGTGGGTGCCCGACATGCCCGACGCCACCCCCGCCGACGCCCCCGCGAGCTGCCCGGCAGGCTCCGCGGCTCCGCTCGCCCCCGAGCTGTTCACCTGGGAGTTCGCCTCCGACCCCTACCCCGCGTACGCCTGGCTGCGCACCCACGCGCCGGTGCACAGGACCGCACTGCCCAGCGGCGTCGATGCCTGGCTGGTGACCCGCTACACCGACGCCCGGCAGGCACTCGCCGACGCCCGGCTCTCCAAGAACCCCCGGCACCACAGCGAGGCCGCGCACGGCAAGGGCAAGGTCGGCATCCCGGGGGAGCGCAGCGCCAACCTGATGACGCATCTGCTCAACATCGACCCCCCGGACCACACCCGGCTCCGCCGCCTGGTGGCGAAGGCGTTCACCCCGCGCCGGGTCGCGGCCTTCGCCCCCCGGGTGCAGGAGCTGACCGACTCCCTCATCGACGCCATGATCGCCAAGCAGCCGGGCGCGGAGACCGGAGCGGCGGACCTCATCCACGAGTTCGCCTTCCCGCTCCCGATCTACGCGATCTGCGATCTGCTCGGCGTCCCGCGCGAGGACCAGGACGACTTCCGGGACTGGGCGGGGATGATGATCCGGCACGGCGGCGGCCCGCGCGGCGGGGTCGCCAGGTCGGTGAAGAAGATGCGCGGCTATCTCGCCGAACTGATCCACCGCAAGCGCGAGTCCCTCGGCGACGAGGCGGACGAGGACCTGATCTCCGGCCTGATCCGCGCCTCCGACCACGGTGAGCACCTCAGTGAGAACGAGGTCGCGGCGATGGCCTTCATCCTGCTCTTCGCCGGCTTCGAGACCACCGTCAACCTCATCGGCAACGGCACCTACGCACTGCTGCGCAACCCCGCGCAGCGGGAACTGCTGCAGAAGTCGATGGAGGCGGGGGACACCGAGCTGCTCGCCACCGGCATCGAGGAGCTGCTGCGCTACGACGGTCCGGTCGAGCTGGCGACGTGGCGGTTCGCGACGCAGGAGCTGACGCTGGGCGGGCAGCGCATCGCCGAGGGCGACCCCGTCCTGGTGGTGCTGGCCGCGGCGGATCGCGACCCGGAGCGGTTCCCCGAGCCGGACACCCTCGACCTCACCCGGCGCGACAACCAGCACCTGGGATACGGGCACGGCATCCACTACTGCCTGGGTGCCCCGCTGGCCCGGCTCGAAGGGCAGACCGCCCTCGCGACGCTGCTGACCCGGCTGCCGGACATCCGGCTTGCGGCGGAACCTGATGATTTGCGCTGGCGCGGCGGTCTCATCATGCGCGGACTGCGCTCGCTTCCGGTGGAGTTCACGCCTCC
Organism: Streptomyces sp. NPDC048248; assembly: GCF_043201875.1. Classification (NCBI taxonomy): domain Bacteria; kingdom Bacillati; phylum Actinomycetota; class Actinomycetes; order Kitasatosporales; family Streptomycetaceae; genus Streptomyces; species Streptomyces sp. NPDC048248. Next base: position 71,069 of record NZ_JBICZL010000004.1, on the reverse strand, counting down.
GCGGCCCTGACCGGGGACGGGTCCAGAATTGACGCTCCGTCACCTGTGTGACCTTTACGTGATCTCCACTACACCGGCTTGTGACTACCCGTGACCCCGGCTACCTTTCGACCGAACCGAAGAGCTTCACCCGATCGGCGGAAGTCAAACCTGGTGCACCGGATGTATTGGTGTGCCGGGCGCGGCCGACGATCGGACAACTCCACCGCCGCGCGAAAGGCAACCGCATGCGTTCCGGGAACGGCCGACACCGGCGCCCCCGTCAAGCACCGGCCATCTTTGTCACGGCGGGGGTCACCGGCGCCGGTATCGCCCTGCCGCTGCTCGGGGCGAGTGGCGCACACGCCGCCGACACCGCGACCTGGGACCGCGTCGCGCAGTGCGAGAGCGGCGGGATGTGGAGCGCGGCCTCGGGCAACGGCTTCTACGGCGGCCTGCAACTGACCCAGGACATGTGGGACGAGTACGGCGGCGCTGACTACGCCTCGCGCCCCGACCTCGCCAGCCGCTCCCAGCAGATATCCGTGGCCGAGGCGATCCTGGACGACCGCGGACCCGACGCCTGGCCCAGCTGTGCGGTGAACGCCGGGCTGACCGCGGACGGCTCGTCACCCGAGGTCGACCCGGGCGGCGTGAGCCTCCTCGACCCGGACCTTCTGGACCCGTCCGACGGCTCCGGCTCGTCCGACCCGTCCGACGACGACGGCTCCGCCCCGTCCGAGGACGACAAGCCCTCCGAGGCGACACCTTCCCCTGACGCGTCGGATTCCGCCGAGCCGTCCGGGCCCGCGGATTCCGAGTCGTCCGACTCCCCGACGTCGGACGACCGGGGCGACGACCCCTCCCGTTCCGATGACCCCTCCCGTGCCGACGGCCCGGACGAGGGCGGCAACCGCACCGACGGGACGGACGTGCCGGATGACGCGTCCGCAGGCGGCGACTCCGCGAAGGATCGGACGCCCGGCACGGGCAGGCACCGCGGCGGCGCCGAGGAGAGCGGCGAGGGCGCGGGCGAGGCGGACGACGGCGGCCGGTCGTCGGGCCGGCACGCCTCCCGTGACGGTGACGCGCACCAGACCGGTCCGGCCGGCGGCGACTACACCGTGCGCGCCGGTGACAGCCTGTCAGCCATCGCTGAGGCCCGTGAGGTGCCCGGTGGGTGGCCCGCACTCTACGACCGCAACGAGGACGTCGTCGGCGCCGACGCGGACCTGATCAAGCCGGGCCAGATCCTCGATCTCGGGCACATCGCAGGGTAATTCGCTCCCCTTCGCACCCTTTTGGGAAAGTGAGACAAGGCTCTCGTTCCTGGGTGCGGCATCCGGCTCGTGCGCCAATCCCAAACATGGGTCCACCTGCAGAAATGGGTGCACCCTATGATCAAAAACGGTCAACTTGGTTCAGATGGTGGGGTTTGAACACCAAGGGGGTTCCTGCTTACGGTCAGGACCGCTCGCCAAAGCGGGCCCTTCGATCACACGCCGAATCCTGCCGGTGGTCGAAGGCGGTCGACGCGCAAGCGCCGAAGGCAGGAGCGGGGGACCCAAGGTAAGCGCCGGCCCCACCCGTGAAAGCGGGTCAACCGGCTTGGGGTGAAGTCGTGTGTCATGTACACGCGGCCGGGCAACTCACATGGCCCGAACCCGACAGCTCACCTCGCAGGCGTCGGTGAGGAAACGAACGAACCATGCTGAACAACAAGGGCAAGCACCGTCGTCCCTCCAAGGCCGTCCGCGTCGTCACCCTCGCCGGTGTCGCCGGTGCTGCCGTGGCCGTCCCGCTCATGGGCGCCTCCTCCGCCTCCGCCGCGTCCGTCGAGACCTGGGACGCCGTCGCCCAGTGCGAGTCCGGTGGCAACTGGTCGATCAACACCGGCAACGGCTACTACGGCGGCCTGCAGTTCTCCAACTCCAGCTGGGCCGCCGCCGGTGGCACCCAGTACGCGGCGCGCGCCGACCTGGCCACCAAGAGCCAGCAGATAGCCGCCGCCGAGAAGCTGCTCGCCATCCAGGGCCCCGGTGCCTGGTCCTGCGCCGGCGCCGGCAACCTGACCGCCGGTGGCCCCTCCCCCGACCTCGACACCTCCGGCGACGCCCCGCAGGGCAACACCGGCGAGAAGGCCGAGAAGCAGGCCCCGGCCCCCGCGCCCGAGAAGTCGAAGCCGGCCCCGAAGTCCAACGGCTCCGGCAACTACACCGTCAAGGCGGGCGACACCCTCGCCAAGATCGCCAAGGCGCACGGCACCACCTGGAAGGCGCTCTACGCGGACAACAAGTCCGTCATCGGCGGCAACCCGAACCTGATCATCCCCGGCCAGAAGCTCGACGTCTGAGCCGACCCCCGCACAGGGGCGCCGAGGACCTCACCGCCTCCGGCCGGCCGGGCGGTCCGTGCGTACGGCGGTACGCACGATCCGCCCGCCCCGGCCGTCGCGGGGTCCGAGGCCGGGCAGCCGGTGTGAACCGGGGACGGACCGCTCCTCCCCACTCGCGTCCCCCGCGTCCACCGCGTTTGCTCCTCCGCTCCACACGCTCGTGTGTGAGACCGCCCCGCCGCGGCGCGCCATCCCCCATCGCGCCGCGGCGGGGCTTCTCCGTGTCGACGGCCCGAACGCGTGTCGCGGGCCAGGGCGCGTACCCGGCCCCGGCAGGCGGTCCTGACCAGCATCGTCCGGCAACTTTTCCCGCTCTGCGAACAAAGCGGTGAAACCTCCCATGAGCTGGGCTTTTGGGCCTCTTTTCGTCCCACTGAGCGGGCCGAGGGCGAACGGATGCGCCCAAGGCCGTTAGGCTCGTGCTGCAGAACTCCAGACACCCATGAAGGAGACAACGTGCCGTCCATCGACGTCGTCGTAGCCCGCGAAATTCTCGACTCGCGAGGTAATCCCACGGTCGAGGTCGAGGTCGGCCTCGACGACGGCAGCACGGGCCGTGCCGCCGTTCCGTCCGGCGCCTCGACCGGTGCCTTCGAGGCCATCGAGCTCCGTGACGGCGACCCGAGCCGCTACATGGGCAAGGGCGTGGAGAAGGCCGTCCTGGCCGTCATCGAGCAGATCGGCCCGGAGCTCGTCGGCTACGACGCGACCGAGCAGCGTCTGATCGACCAGGCGATGTTCGACCTGGACGCCACGGACAACAAGGGCTCCCTCGGCGCCAACGCCATCCTCGGCGTCTCCCTCGCCGTCGCGCACGCCGCCTCCGAGGCCAGTGACCTCCCGCTGTTCCGCTACCTCGGTGGCCCGAACGCGCACGTCCTGCCCGTCCCGATGATGAACATCCTCAACGGTGGATCGCACGCCGACTCCAACGTGGACATCCAGGAATTCATGATCGCCCCCATCGGCGCGGAGTCCTTCTCCGAGGCGCTGCGCTGGGGCGCCGAGGTCTACCACACCCTCAAGAAGGTCCTGAAGGAGCGCAGCCTGTCCACCGGGCTGGGCGACGAGGGCGGCTTCGCCCCGAACCTGGGCTCCAACCGCGAGGCCCTCGACCTGATCCTCGAGGCCATCCGTCAGGCCGGCTACACCCCCGGCCAGGACATCGCGCTCGCGCTGGACGTCGCCGCCTCCGAGTTCTACAAGGACGGCGTCTACCAGTTCGAGGGCAAGGAGCGCTCGGCCGCCGAGATGACGGAGTACTACGAGGGGCTCGTCGCTGACTACCCGCTCGTCTCCATCGAGGACCCGCTGTTCGAGGACGACTGGGCCGGCTGGAACGTCATCACCGAGAAGCTCGGCTCCAAGGTGCAGCTGGTCGGCGACGACCTGTTCGTCACCAACCCCGAGCGCCTGGCCCGCGGCATCGAGGAGAACTCCGCCAACGCGCTGCTGGTGAAGGTCAACCAGATCGGCTCGCTGACCGAGACCCTGGACGCCGTCGAGCTGGCCCAGCGCAACGGCTTCAAGTGCATGATGTCCCACCGCTCCGGTGAGACCGAGGACGTCACCATCGCCGACCTCGCCGTCGCCACCAACTGCGGCCAGATCAAGACCGGCGCCCCGGCCCGCTCCGAGCGCGTCGCCAAGTACAACCAGCTGCTGCGCATCGAGGAGATCCTCGACGACGCCGCCGTCTACGCCGGCCGCTCCGCCTTCCCGCGGTTCCGCACCGCCAACTGACGCGAGCGCAGCGCACCACTTCGAAGCGTCCCCGGCAACGGTCCCGTACCGTTGCCGGGGACGGCTTTGCTTGCGACGCCCGGCGGGCGGCGGAGCCGGCGCAGATGTGTGCACCGTCCGGTGATCAAGGGGAGGCGATGTGTCCGCGGACCGGTTCTCGACCGCGACCCGACTCAAGGCGCTCGGCGAGCAGGCCGCCGCCCGGGTCTACCGCGCCCGGCCGCCCCGCCGCAATCGCCTCACCGGCCGTGCCGCCCTGCTCGCCCTGGTGATGTGCTCCTTGGTCGTCGCCCTCGCCTACCCCATAAGGCAGTACGTCTCCCAGCGTTCGGACATCGCCGACCAGCGCCGCAAGGCGCAGGAGGCCGGCCGGGAGCTGAACCGGCTGCGCGACGAGAAGGCCCGCTGGCAGGATCCCGAGTACGTCCGGCAGCAGGCCCGCCGCCATCTGCACTACATCGCGCCGGGCGAGACCGGATATATCGTCCAGGACGGCCCCCGTACCGGTGCGGTGCGCAAGGCGCCGGCAGCCGCACAGCGGCCCTGGTACGAGAATCTGTGGGACGGCGTCGACTCCGCCGACCGGCGGTAGCGCCGCCGCACCGCCCCGGCCCGCCTCGTTCCCTCCGGCCCGTCACGTCCCCCGCACCACCGACCTCACCGAAAGCGCACATGGACACCGCCCCGCCCCAGACCGAGCCCACCGAGCCCACCGCCGAGGACATCGCCGCCTTCAAGGAGCAGTTGGGCCGCCCGCCGCGCGGGCTGCGTGCCATCGCGCACCGCTGCCCCTGCGGCCAGCCGGATGTCGTCGAGACGGCGCCGCGCCTGGAGGACGGCACCCCCTTCCCCACGCTCTACTACCTCACCTGCCCGCGTGCGGCCTCCGCGATCGGCACGCTGGAGGCCAACGGCGTGATGAAGGAGATGACCGAACGGCTGGCGAGCGACCCGGAGCTGGCCGCCGCCTACCGGGCGGCACACGAGGACTACATCCGGCGCCGGGACGCCATCGAGGTGCTGCAGGGCTTCCCGAGCGCGGGCGGTATGCCCGACCGGGTCAAGTGCCTGCACGTCCTCGTCGGCCACTCGCTCGCCGCCGGGCCGGGCGTCAACCCGCTCGGCGACGAGGCCATCGCGATGCTGCCGGAGTGGTGGGCGAAGGGGCCGTGCGTGTCGCCGTGCCAGGACACCCCCGAAGGAGCTGCCGAATGAAGCGGGTCGCCGCCATCGACTGCGGTACGAACTCCATCCGGCTGCTGGTCGCGGACGTCGATCCGGCGACGGGCGAGCTGAAGGACCTGGACCGCCGGATGCAGATCGTCCGGTTGGGGCAGGGCGTGGACCGCACCGGGCGGCTCGCGCCCGAGGCGCTGGAGCGTACCTTCGCGGCGTGCCGGGAGTACGCCGCGGTGATCAAGGGTCTGGGCGCCGAGCGGCTCCGGTTCGTGGCGACCTCCGCCTCGCGGGACGCCGACAACCGCGCGGACTTCGTCCGCGGGGTGGTCGACATCCTGGGCGTGGAGCCCGAGGTGATCACCGGCGACCAGGAGGCGGAGTTCTCCTTCAACGGCGCCACCAAGGAGCTCGCGGGCCGTGACGACGTCGAACCGCCCTATCTGGTGGTGGACATCGGCGGCGGCTCGACCGAGTTCGTGCTCGGCTCCGCTTCGGTGCGCGCCGCGCGGTCGGTTGACGTCGGCTGTGTGCGGATGACCGAGCGGCACCTGCTGCGGGACGGCGAGATCAGCGACCCGCCGTCCCCCGGCGACATCACCGCCATGAAGACCGACATCGCCGCGGCGCTGGACCGGGCCGAGGAGACGGTGCCGCTGCGCGAGGCCACGACGCTCGTCGGCCTGGCCGGCTCCGTGACCACGGTCGCCGCCATCGCGCTGGGGCTTGACCACTACGACTCCGAGGCGATCCACCACGCCAGGATCCCGCTGGCCAAGGTCCGGGAGATCACCGGGGACCTGCTGACGTCCACCCACGCCGAGCGTGCGGCGAGCCCGGTCATGCACCCCGGCCGCGTCGACGTGATCGCCGCGGGCGCGCTCGTGCTGCTGTCGATCATGGAGCGGGTGGGCGCGGAAGAGGTCGTCGTCAGCGAGCACGACATCCTCGACGGAATCGCCTGGAGCGTCGCCTGAGCGCTATTCCACGTGTACGGCCCCGGCAAGCTCACGGCTGCCGGGGCCGTCGCGTGAGGCGGGCGCTCACGCCGCCCCTGGGCACCAGGGCGCGCGACGGCTCGGCGGTCATGAGTTCGCGAGGACGTGGAAAGCAAGGCACCGGCCCCGAAATCCCGTCGTTTGAGCGGGTGGTGTCGCGTCTGAGCGTCTCGAAGGGGGCTTCGAGGGGGTCCGCGCGCGGGTCGGCGGAGAAAGTTCGTGAAATCCTTCACATGAAAAAGACGCTCGATGGGCGAACAAGGTGGCCGTAATGGCCGCATTCGAAGGCTCCGAGCCTCGCCGACCCGAAGAATGCGCGGTTTCAGGGGCGTTGCAAGTATCCCGCCGCGGCGGGTGGTTCAGGCGCCCGGCGGCTCACAATCCCTGATCAACAGGGGTCTCCAACGCTTCGCCCTATACCGTGGTTCCCCGATCGCGCTATGGCGTCGGTCACGGAGCCGGCGGAGTGTAGCAGACACCTCTGGACTGCTTGTGAAGGGGCTCACGAGCGACCCCCCATGTGGGGGTGGATACTCGATTGCATGAGCACCACGGAGCGTCCCAGGATCCTCGTTGTAGGCGGTGGGTACGTAGGCCTGTACGCGGCACGTCGCATCCTCAAGAAGATGCGGTACGGCGAGGCGACCGTCACGGTCGTCGACCCGCGCTCGTACATGACGTACCAGCCCTTCCTCCCTGAAGCTGCGGCCGGCAGCATCTCTCCCCGCCACGTCGTGGTTCCGCTACGACGCGTGCTGCCCAAGGCGGAGGTCCTCACCGGCCGGGTCACCACCATCGATCAGGACCGCAAGGTCGCCTCGATCGCCCCGCTGGTCGGCGAGGCGTACGAGCTGCCCTTCGACTACCTGGTCATCGCGATGGGCGCGGTCTCCCGCACCTTCCCGATTCCCGGCCTGGCCGAGAACGGCATCGGCATGAAGGGCGTGGAAGAGGCGATCGGCCTGCGCAACCACGTCCTGGAGCAGCTGGACAAGGCCGACTCCACGACCGACGAGGATGTCCGCCGCAAGGCGCTGACCTTCGTCTTCGTGGGCGGTGGCTTCGCGGGTGCGGAGACCATCGGCGAGGTCGAGGACATGGCCCGCGACGCCGCGAAGTACTACAGCAACGTCAAGCGCGAGGACATGCGCTTCCTGCTGGTCGACGTCGCCGACAAGATCCTCCCCGAGGTCGGCCCGAAGCTCGGTGCCTACGGCAAGGAGCACCTCGAGGGCCGCGGCGTCGAGGTCTACCTCAAGACCGGCATGGACTCCTGCGTCGACGGTCACGTCGTCCTGAACAACGGCCTCGAGGTCGACTCCAACACCATCGTGTGGACCGCGGGCGTCAAGCCGAACCCGGCGCTGTCCCGCTTCGGTCTGCCGCTCGGCCCCCGTGGCCACGTCGACACCCAGGCCACCCTGCAGGTGCAGGGCACCGACTACATCTGGGCCGCGGGCGACAACGCCCAGGTGCCGGACCTGGTCGGCCGCAAGGCGGGCAACGAGAACGCCTGGTGCCCGCCGAACGCCCAGCACGCGCTGCGGCAGTCCAAGGTCCTCGGCGACAACGTGGTCTCCGGCATGCGGGGCTTCCCGCAGAAGGAGTACAGCCACGCCAACAAGGGTGCGGTCGCCGGTCTGGGCCTGCACAAGGGCGTCGCGATGATCGTCATGGGCAAGATGAAGATCAAGCTCAAGGGCCGTCTCGCCTGGTACATGCACCGCGCGTACCACGGCATGGCGATGCCGACGTTCAACCGCAAGATCCGCGTCTTCGCCGACTGGACCCTTGCCATGTTCCTCAAGCGCGAGGTCGTCTCGCTCGGCGCCATGGAGAACCCCCGCGAGGAGTTCTACGAGGCGGCCAAGCCGGCCCCCGCACCGGCGGCCCCGGCCACCTCCGGCGACAAGCCGAAGGCCAAGGCTTCCTGAACCTCCGGTCGGTACTCCGACCAGCCCGAAGGGCGTCCGCCATCCGTGGGGCGGACGCCCTTCGGCGTGTCCGCTCTGGCGGGACACGGGCGTTTTGCTGTTCCCTTACGTAGGAACGGGACTACACCGGCGCCCCATTGGCGTTTACGTGGTGGGTGAAACTTCTTCGCCCGACTCGTCAACACGGAGGTGTGCGACATGGCAGAAGCCGCTGGACGGCTCACCAAGCTCGCCGAGGAGGTTCTGGGAGTTCCCCTCCCGGTCCGCATCCGCGCCTGGGATCGCAGCGAGTCCGGCCCGCCGGGGGCACCCACACTCGTCATCCGCAACCGCCGCGCACTGCGCCGCCTCCTGTTCAAGCCGGGCGAACTCGGCCTGGCCCGCGCCTGGGTGGCCGGTGACATCGACATCGAGGGCGACCTCTACACGGCACTCGACCTGCTCGCCGAACTGATCTGGGAGCGCGGCACCGCCGCCCCCAAACCGCGCCGCGCCGCCGCCCTGCGCACCCTTGCCCGCCCTGAGGTCCGCGTCGCCGGGCGGGAGTTGCTGTCGCTGGTCGGCCTGCCGATCCCGCCCGCCCCGCCGCCCGAAGAGGCCAGGAACCGCCGCGGGCCGCTGCACACCCTGCTGCGCGACAAGGAAGCCATCAGCCACCACTACGACGTCGGCAACGACTTCTACTCCCTGGTGCTCGGCCCGTCCATGGTCTACTCCTGCGCCTACTGGCCGGCCGCCGACGCCGGTGACGCCACCCTGGAGGACGCCCAGCGCGACAAGCTCGACCTGGTCTGCCGCAAGCTCGGGCTCAAGGAGGGGCAGCGGCTGCTCGACGTGGGCTGCGGCTGGGGCTCGATGGTGCTGCACGCCGCGCGCGAGTACGGCGTACGGGCGGTCGGCATCACCCTCTCCGAGGAGCAGGCCGTCTTCGCGCGCAAGCGGATCGCCGAGGCCGGGCTCGCCGACCGGATCGAGATCCGGGTGCAGGACTACCGCGAGATCCACGACGAGCCGTTCGATGCGATCTCCTCGATCGGGATGGCCGAGCACGTCGGCCGGACCCTTTACGCCGAGTACGCCCGGGCCCTGTACGCCCTCCTCAAGCCCGGCGGACGGCTGCTCAACCACCAGATCGCCCGCCGCCCGCTCACCGACGAAGAGGCCTACCACGTCGATGAGTTCATCGACCGCTATGTCTTCCCCGACGGTGAGCTGGCGCCCGTCGGCCGGACCGCGGGGGCCCTGGAGGACGCCGGCTTCGAGGTGCGCGACGTCGAGGTCCTGCGAGAGCACTACGCGCTGACGCTGCGCAGCTGGGTGGCCAACCTGGAGGAGCACTGGGCGGAGGCGGTCACGCTCACCACCCCGGGCAGGGCCCGGGTCTGGCGGCTCTACATGGCCGCGTCCGCGCTGTCCTTCGAGCGCAACCGGATAGGAGTCAATCAGGTGCTCGCGGTGCGCACTGCGGAGTCCGGTGCGTCCGGGATGCCGTTGCGCGCCCGCGCCTGGGAGGGATGAGGCGGATCCGTACGCAGGCCGAGGGCACGGGCAGGGCGCCGGGAGGGGACTTCTCCCGGCGCCCTGCCGCGTTCACTCCGGCACGGTGCAGTCGAAGGCGTGCAGATACGCGTTGACCGGCAGGATCTCGCGGAGGGCCAGGCCGGCCTCGGTCATGCGGCTGACGAGGCTCTCCTTGGAGTGCTTGGCGCCGCCGACGTTGAGGAGCAGCAGCAGGTCCATGGCCGTGGTGAACTTCATCGAGGGGCTGTCGTCGATGAGGTTCTCGATGATCACGACCCGGGCGCCGGGCGGGGCGGCCGCGACGACGTTGCGCAGTGTCGTGCGGGTGCTCTCGTCGTCCCACTCCAGAATGTTCTTGATGATGTAGAGGTCCGCCCGGACCGGGATGTCCTGGCGGCAGTCGCCGGGCACGATCCGCACCCGGGGGGCGAGCGGGCCGCCGTCACGGAGCCGGGGATCGGCGTTGGCCACCACGTCCGGCAGGTCGAGCAGCGTCCCCTCGATCGTGGGGTGCTTCTCCAGCAGACTGGCCAGCACATGGCCCTGGCCGCCGCCGATGTCCGCCACCGACGCGGCCCCGGTCAGGTCGAGCAGCTCCGCGATGTCCTGCGCCGACTGTCTGCTGGAGGTGGTCATCGCGCGGTTGAAGACCTGCGCGGAGTCCTTGGCGTCCTGGTGGAGGTAGTCGAAGAACCCCTTGCCGTAGAGGTCGTCGAAGACGCTGCGGCCGGAGCGCACGGCCTCGTCCAGCCGCGGCCAGGCCTCCCAGGTCCACGGTTCGGTGCACCACAGGGAGATGTACCGAAGGCTGTTGGGGGCGTCGTCCCGCAGCAGACGGGACATCTCGGTGTGGACGAACGTCCCGTCCCCGGTCTCCTCGAAGATCCCGTAGCAGGACAGGGCACGCAGCAGCCGGTCCAGCGGACGGGCCTCGGTGTGCACCGCGGCGGCCAGTTCCTCCGCGGTGGCGGGCGCGTCGCCGAGGGCGTCCGCGACGCCGAGCCGGGCCGCCGCGCGTACGGCGGCCGCGCACGCCGCTCCGAAGACCAGCTCCCGCAGTCGCATGGCCGGCGGGGGTGTGGGGCTAACGGTGGTCATGCCGCCTCGATTCTCCCGGTGAAGGGATGACGCACGTCAGCACAGGTTCGCCGGTTCCGAGGACCGGCACATGTTGCGGACGAAGCGGTTCCCGGTGCCCGTGTCGCGGTTGGCCAGGTCGGCCGGCTTGTTGAGGAGCATCAGGTTGTCGCTGATGACGTTGCGTTCGTTCTGGGTGCCCACGAAGCTGCGGAAGAGGACGATCCCGCCCGACATCGGCGAGGTGCCGACGTTGTTGCGGATGTAGTTGCCCTGCACCAGCGTCTCCTCGGCGCCCGTCAGGACGATGCCGGAGCCCTGGATGAACGGCAGTCGGCTGTTGCCGGGGCAGTGCTTGTTGTTCTCGATCACCTCGTTGCCGCGGACCTTCATCGCCCCCGCCTTGGGACGCGACTCGTCACCCACGATGAACACGCCCGCGCAGTTGCCGGTGAGTTCGTTGTCGTCGACCGTCAGGTTCCTGACGCGGCGGACGGTGATGCCGATGCGGTTCCCGGTGAGCAGGTTGTCCTCGATCGCCGCGCCGCGGGTGTCGAGGGCCCCGCCCTCCTCGTTGACGGTGTTCGCGAGGAAGATGCCCGCGTCGCCGTTGTCGATGGCCTTGTTGTCCTGGAAAGTGCCGCGGACGGACTTCTCCTGCGCGATGCCCCACTGGCCGTTCTTGCGCGAGGTCACCCCGCGGACGGTCAGCCGGTCGGTTGCGGTGGCCCAGACACCGTTCTTCTTGAAGCCTGCGACGGTCAGGGAGCGGATGGTGACGTTCTGGACAGGGTCCCCGGCCTTGCCGGTGACGCAGATGCCGTTGCCGCTCTGCGCGCAGGCGCTGTCCGCCCTGGTGCCGTCCGGCACGATCTCGGTCCGGGGGCCCGACCCGCGGAGCGTCACATCGGAGGTGTCGATCCGCACGCTCTCCCGGTAGGTGCCGGGCGAGACGACGACGGTGTCACCGGGGCGTGCGGAGTCCACGGCCTCCTGGATCGAGTCGCCCGCGCGGACGACATGCCGGACCTTCATATCGGTAGGTGGCGCGGCGCCGAGGCACGTGGCGGTCACTGTCGCGGCGCTGAGCGCGTACATCATGTGGCGTTTCCTCATGAGGCCGAAGCTATGGGCGATCGTCATGGTTCGCACCATGTGATAAGCCAATGCATGTTTTGCATGCATCTGTCAGCTTTCCGGGTGGGTGCCCCGCCCTCCCGGCCAGGTTCTCCACGGTTGCCGGGGCAACCGCCGAGGGCCCCGGTCCTCGCGGTCCGCCCCGCTCGGCGGGGGTGGCGACACACGGGGCTCCGGGGCCCTGGGGCGGTGCGGGCGGCGGCTACTCCGCCTTGATCGCCTCCAGCATGTTGAGCCGCGCCGCGCGGCGGGCCGGCCAGAGGGCGGCCAGCACCCCGACGACCGCGGCCAGGGCGAGGAAGAGGCCCATCCGGCCCCACGGCAGCACCAGTTCGTAGGTCGCGAGGGAGCTGCCGATCAGCTCACCGGCCGCCCAGCCGAAGAACACACCGAGGCCGATCCCGAGCACCCCGCCGAACAGCGAGATCACCAGCGACTCCAGGCGCACCATCCGCTTGATGCCGCGCCGGTCCAGGCCGATCGCGCGCAGCATGCCGATCTCCTGCGAGCGCTCGAAGACCGACATCGCCAGGGTGTTGATGACCCCGAGCACCGCGACGATCACGGCCATGGCCAGCAGGCCGTAGAGCATGTTCAGCATCAGATTGAAGATCTGCGCGATGCTGTCGGACACGTCCTTCTTGTCCTGGACGGTGATGGCCGGGTTCTTGCCGAGGGCCTCGACCAGCGAGTCCTTCGTCGCGTCGGTGGCGCCGTCCTTCGTCTTGACCATCACCCGCATATCGGTGATGTGCTTCTGGTGCGGCGCCAGGGTGGCGTTGTCGAGGATGATGCCCCTGATCATCTCGTTGCCCTCGTAGACACCCGAGACGGTCAGCGTGTCCTTCTTGCCGTCCTCGAAGGTCACCGGGAGGCGGGAGCCGATCCGCCAGCCCTTCTCCTTGGCGGTGGTGGCGTCCACCACGGCGGCGTCGCCGCTCAGCCGCCCGAGGGAGCCGCCGGTGAAGTCGAGCTGGGTGAGCTTGCCGAAGTCCTCGCCGTCGACGCCGGTCAGGTACTCCGTTCCGGTGCCGACGCGGGAGGGGGAGTTGCGCAGCGGGCTGACGGCGGTGACGTCGTCCAGGTCCCCGAGCTTCTTCGCGACCTCGGGGGAGAGCGGTGTCATCCCCGCCATGGAGACGACGTAGTCCGCCTTCAGCGCGGACGTGGCCATCTTGTCGATGCCCTTCTGCACGCTGCCCGCGATCACCGTCAGACCCGTGATGAGGGTGAGGCCGACCATCAGCGCCGATGCCGTGGCCGCGGTCCTGCGCGGATTGCGGACGGCGTTCTGCCGGGCGAGGGTGCCGGAGATGCCGAACGCACGCAGCACGGGCGCCGCCAGGGCGACCAGCGGGCGGGACAGCAGCGGAGTCAGGACGAACACGCCGATCAGCAGCAGTACCGCGCCCCCGCCCATCACGGCCTTGCCGTCGTCCATGCCGGTGGCCGTCAGCACGCCGGCCGTACCGGCACCAGCGAAGAGTGCGCCGATGGTGTTGCGGACCACGAGCGACTTGGTGGTGGCGGTGGCGTGCACGCTGTTCATCGCGGCGACCGGCGGGATCTTCGCGGCGCGGCGGCCGGGCAGCCAGGCCGCAAGGACGGTCACGACGACACCGACGAGCAGCGAGGCCAGGATCGTGGACGGGGAGACGACCAGCGGGCCGTCGGGCACCGTTGCGCCCGTGCCGTTCATCAGGGTGCGCAGCCCCGCGCCGATACCGATACCGGCCGCGAGGCCCGCGACGGCGGCGATCGCGCCGACGACGAACGCCTCGATCAGCACCGACCGGGTGACCTGGCGGCGGCTGGCGCCGACCGCCCGCATCAGGGCCAGCTCCTTGGTGCGCTGGGCGACGAGCATGGTGAAGGTGTTGGCGATGATGAAGATGCCGACGAACAGCGCGATCCCGGCGAAGGCCAGCAGGCCGGTCTTCATGCCGTCCATGCTCTTGGCGATCTGCTCGGCCTGGTCGTCGGCGAGCTTCTTGCCGGTGGTGGCCTCGACGCCGTCCCGGGGCAGCACCTTGTCGACCGCCGCCTTCAGGGCGCTCTGGGACGTGCCCGGGACCGCCCGCACATCGATCTCGCTGTACGCGCCGGGCGCGGCGAACAGCTTCTGGGCACTGGCGGTGTCGAACAGCGCCAGGCTGCCGCCGGCCGCGACGGTGCCGTCGTCGGTGGTGAAGATGCCGGTCAGCTCCGCCTCGCGGACGGGGCCGTCGACGGAGATCCGGACGGTGTCGCCGACCCGGTAGCCGGCCCGGTCCGCGGTGTGCGCGTCCAGCGCGATCTGCGCGCCGTCGCGGGGCGCGGCGCCGTCGCGCAGCGGGTAGCGCGCGTCCTTGCCGTCCGTGCCGGGGTAGTAGTTCCCGCCGCGGGTCGAGAAGCCGTCGCCGATCAGCTTGCCGTGCTTGTCGGCGACAGCGGTGAACCCGGACACGGTGCCGGTGGCGGAGGCCGCGCCGGGCACGGCGGCGACCTTGTCGAGCAGCTTCTGGCCGAGGTCGGGAGCGCCGCCCGGTGCGCCGGACCGGCTCTCGGAGCCGTGCGGCTGGAGGGCGACGTCGACGTGGTCGAAGCCCTTTTGGGAGCTGCGCTGGAACGCGTCGGAGATGGTCGAGGTGAAGACCAGGGTGCCGGAGACGAAGGCCACGCCGAGCATGACGGCGAGGACGGTCATCAGCAGCCGGGCCTTGTGTGCGAGCACATTGCGCAAGGCGGTACGGAACATGTGTCAGTCAGTCCTGGAGGAGAGGTCCGGAGTGCGGGTGGCTGCCGCTGGTCAGCTCGTACGCCCCTTGGCGTCGAAGCCCTTCATGCGCTCCAGCACCATGTCCGCTGTCGGGTCCGGCATGTCGTCGACGATGCGGCCGTCGGCGAGGAAGACCACCCGGTCCGCGTAGGACGCCGCGACCGGGTCGTGGGTCACCATCACCACGGTCTGGCCCAGTTCGCGCACGGAGTTGCGCAGGAAGCCCAGCACCTCGGCGCCGGAGCGGGAGTCGAGGTTGCCGGTGGGCTCGTCGGCGAAGATGATCTCGGGCCGGGAGGCGAGTGCCCGCGCGACCGCGACACGCTGCTGCTGGCCGCCGGAGAGCTGGCTGGGGCGGTGCTTGAGGCGGCCCGCCAGACCCACGGTCTCCACGACCCGGTCGAGCCAGGCGCGGTCCGGCTTACGGCCGGCGATGTCCATGGGCAGGGTGATGTTCTCCAGCGCGTTCAGCGTGGGCAGGAGGTTGAACGCCTGGAAGATGAAGCCGATCTTGTCGCGGCGCAGCTGGGTGAGCTTCTTGTCCTTCAGCCCGGTCAGCTCGACGTCGCCGATCCTGGCCGAGCCACCGGATATGCCGTCCAGTCCCGCCATGCAGTGCATCAGCGTCGACTTGCCGGAGCCGGAGGGGCCCATGATCGCGGTGAACTGGGCCTGCCGGAAGTCGACGGAGACGGCGTCCAGGGCGACCACCTGGGTCTCACCCTGTCCGTAGACCTTGGTGAGATCCGTGGCACGGGCGGCCACCGCGGTGGAACGGGTGGCGGTGGGGACGCCGGAGTGAGTGGTGGTCACGGGAACGAGCTCCTGTCGGGACGACGTACGGGTGAAGCGGCGGCGGGGTCCGCCATGCCGCGCGAGGGTGCCCTTCCATCGTGAGTGAGGAAAGGGGGCGCGAACGTCAACCCTGGTGCCCGTCCTGCGCCAGCCCTGGGGCGTACCCCGCAATCGCCCGGTCATCCCTGGGGAGGAGACGGACCCTGATGCCGGGCCCTTCGGATGTTCGCGTGCGCGGGGGTGGCCCCGTCACCCGGCAGACGTCGACTTTCCGTCAATTCGGGCACGAATTTCGCCGCACCGTACAACCCCGAGGCGAGGCTTCAGGCATGTGCCGAAGGCTTGTACCGGTCACTGATGCACCCTCAGTTGCCAATAAAATAAGACAACCTCGGGATGAGCGGCCGATCTCTGCGGTGCGCTGCGGGCTACGCTCGTGCTGCCCTCTTTGAGGTGGCATGGGGGATCCCACGCCCGGATGGTGGAATGCAGACACGGCGAGCTTAAACCTCGCTGGCCTTCGGGCCGTGCCGGTTCAAGTCCGGCTCCGGGCACTGCCGGCGACCAGCTCATCGAGCGGCTGATATATCTGAATTTTCAACGAAAGAGGGGCCGTCGGTCAAGACCGGCGGCCCCTCTCGCTTTGCCCCTTTGGCGTATCAGTGCTCCAGGAGCGCGAACAGCGCCTCCCAGCGGGCCACGATCTCCTCCGTGGAGAACCGCTGGATGTTCTCGCGGGCGGCCTCGCCCATGCGGTCCCGAAGCGCCTTGTCGGACATCAACGTGTCGAGGTGGCGGGCGAATTCGGTGATGTTGCCCGGCGGGGCGAGCAGGCCGTCCGCGCCGTCCGAGATGATCTCGTGGACGCCGGGGGCCACGTCGAAGGCCACGCAGGGCACCGCGGTCGCCATCGCCTCCATGGGGGCCAGCGGGAACCCCTCGCCGCGCGAGCTGAGCGCGAACACCGCGCTCTCCCGCAGCACCCCGGGCACATCGGCGGTCCGCCCCATCCATTCGACGGAGGCGGCGACGCCCAGCTCGGCGGCCTGCTTGCGCAGCGCCTCCTCCTCCTCGCCGGAGCCGTACAGGCGCAGCGTCCAGTCCGGATGCTTCGACGCGACCTTCGCCCAGGCCTCCAGGAGCAGGTCAACGCCCTTCTCCTCGTGCAGCCTGCCGATGCTCACCACGCACCGCCGGGAGCGGTCGGAGGGCACCTCGGGGAAGAACGGCAGCGGATTCGGCATGAAGCCGACGTTGTCGAGCCGCTGCCGGATCCAGTGGTCGGCGTCCTCGCGGGTGAGGGCCAGCAGCCGGTCGGTGTCCGCGTAGAACCGCTTCACGCGCTGGAAACGGGAGGACTTGCGGCACGTCGCGAACGATTCATGGGTCATGCCGATCACCTGGAGCCCGGCGGTGTCGGCGAGCGCCACCCACTCCATCGCCCACACCTGGGTGACGATCACCACGCCACCCCGCCGGGCCGCCCGGAACAGCCCGGTGAGCTTGGCAGCCTGTTCGCGCATCCCGGCCTCCCGGGCGGCGCGGCGCCGCTGCTCGACGAGGTTGAGCTTGCCCTTGACGCCGCGCGCGGGCCGCACGCTCGGCGGGTGCTCGTCGTAGAGCGTGGTGGTCCGGTAGGGAAGGTCGTCGGCCAGCTCGTGAACCCGGCCCTGCGGCGGCGGGACCACGCCGACGACGTGCACGCGGTGCCCGCGCTCGCTGAACAGGCGCGCCATCTGGTGCGACCAACTGGTGATGCCGCCCAGCTCGTTGACGCTGTTGGAGACGAGGAAGATGTCCCGCGGCGGTGCTGCGTTCGGCTTGGTCATCAACGGCTCCACTGCGCGAAGAACTGGTCGACGATGCTCTGTGCGGCGTTGCCCCGGTCGTATTCCCCGAACCTGTCGACGAATTCCCGGCGGGCCGCCGCGTACTCCAGGGACTGCGTCTCGAAGGACTTCACTGTCTCGTAGAAGTCCTCCTCGGTACGTACCACCGGGCCCGGCGCGTGTTCCAGCAGATCGAAGTAGGTGCCGCGGCCCTCGTGCACGTACTCGTCGTAGTCGTAGGTGAAGAACACCAACGGCCGGTCGAGCAGCGCGTAGTCGAACATCACCGAGGAATAGTCGGTGATCAGACCGTCGGCCAGCTGCAGTACCGGTGTGATGTCGTGGCGCGCCGATACGTCGATGACGCGGCCCTGCACCGTCGGGGGCAGCACCACGTGATTGAGGTAGTGCGACCGCACCAGGAGGACATAGCGGTCGCCGAATTGGTCGGCGAATCGCTCCACGTCGAAGGGCAGCTCGAAACGGCCGTGCCGGCCGCCCGCCCGGCGGAATGTCGGCGCGTACAGCAGCACCGTCCTGTCCTCGGCGATCCCCAACTCGGCCGCCAGGTCACCGCGTTCACGACGGCCCAGTTCCGCTTCCCGCTCCCGGGCCCTGACGAGGGCGTCGTTGCGCGGGTAACCGACCCGCAGCAGCGTCCTCTCCTTGAGCCGGAAGGCCTTGGCCAGGGTGCGCACATCGTGCTCGGAGCGGATCAGGAACCGGTCGAAACGGTCCAGGGAACTCTGCTGTTCCGCCTGCTGCTGCCGGGTCGTGGCCTTCAGGGCCGGCTGGTCGAAGCCCATGTTCTTCAGGGCCGAGCCGTGCCAGGTCTGGATGTAGGTCGTTTCCGGGCGCTTGGTGAGCTTGAGCGGATAGCTCTGGTTGTCCACCCAGAACTCGGCCTGCGCGAGCGCCTTCAAATACGGCAGCGACCACCGCCGCACCAAGGTGGCGTCCTTGGGGAAGCCCTGCGGTGAGCCGGTGTAGGACCAGATCGCCTCGAATTCCAGGCCCTGCCGGCGCATTTCCTCGTAGAGGGCGCGGGGGCTGTCGCTGTACTGCTTGCCCAGGTGGCTCTCGAAGACGACCGTGCGCTTCTTGATGGGCAGCCGGCTGAACACCTCGTGGTAGGCGCGGAGTTTGTTGTCCCCCGAGACGAGGTTCTTGCGCAGCGCGCGCGCCTTGCGAAAGCCCGTCTTCGCCAGCGTTCCGGGCCTGCCTCGCACCCCGCGGGCGATCAGCTCCTGGACGCGCTCGCCGTTGCGGCTCTCGCTCAGCAGCTGGAAGGCGAGGTGGCCCTTGGCGGAGACCTGTGCCTCGATGTGGTCGGCGACCAGGCGCGTCAGCCGCGGCCGGACGGGCAGCGGGCGCCCGGACAGCACGGTGTCGGCGACGGTCAGGCGGGTCGTGGTGGGCACCCCGTCGATCTCCAGGCGCAGGCGCACGTCCCAGATGGTGTCGACGATGCCCAGCGGACGCAGCCGCGCGGTGAGATCCGCGGCGGCCTCCCAGTGGACGGCGTCGCCGTCGTGGCGCAGCACGCGCACGGGGAAGTGGAAGGACTGCAGGCTGCGTCGGCGGGCGCTGAACTCCAGCTCGCCGGTCAGTCGCGCGCCGGCGGGGATGACGCCGAGCGGATTGGTGATCGAGCCCTCCAGCGACACCGCGCCGCCGTCCTCGGCGAACCGGGTCAGCTGGTTGCGCAGGAACAGCTTGTTGACCGGCTTCTCGTGGTAGCCGAGGTCGGTGACGTCCAGCACACCGCGGCCGAACGGGTCGTCGAAATGACCGCCGCACCAGTAGATGCGGCCGTCGCGCTCGGTGAGCGGCGAGGAGACCTTGTCGCGGTTGATGAGGGTGTCGACCGCGGGAATGAGATTGTCCCAGTCACCCTGTTGCAGCAAGTACGCACAGATGGCCTGGATCGGCTGGACCCGCTCGAATGCCTCCGGCGCGATGCTCGACAGGTATTCCCGGGAGAGTTCGGCGAACTCACGGCGGTAGGACGCGTCCCGGAAGGGCAGATCGCGCAGGTGCAGTACGAGGTCGTGCTTGAGGAACTTGACGTCCTTGGCGAGCTTCAGCTCGCTCAGCCCGCGCTCCGCCAGCAGGGCGTCGATGCGCCGGTGGACCTCAAGCCGGTGGGCGTAGTTGGTCATCTCGTGCCGGCGGTTGGTCACCGACTTCACGGCGGCCCGCTCGTACACGTGCCAGAAATAGACCTGGTTGGGGATCAGGGTGATCCGACGCGCCGCGAGGTAGGCGTCGGCGATGAACATCAGGTCTTCGTAGAACATCCCCTTGGGGAACCGGAGATTGTTCTCGACAAGGAAATCCCGGCGATAACACTTGTTCGTGGACAAGGTGTCCCAAACGAAGAGATCGGGCAATTCCTCCACGGACTCCAGCGTGCGCGTGGTGGCGTACAGCCACGAATACCATTCGTCGCGCTTCTGATTTCGGGTGTCCTTGTGCAGTCGGACGCAGAGGCCGGAGACAATATCCGATCCGCTTTCTTCCGCGGCCTCCAGCATATTGCGGCACGCATTGATCTCCAGGACGTCGTCACTGTCCAGGAACATGACGTACTTACCCGTGGTGTGCTGAATTCCCACATTGCGGGGCTCGCCCCCGGCGCCGCTGTTCTCCGGCAGCTGGAAGGCTCTTACCCGTCCCTTGTGAACGGCGGCGAGATGCTGCGCCACTTCGAAGGAGCGATCGGTGCTGCAATCGTCGACGATCACCACCTCGACGTCCCGGAGCGTTTGATCCAGTACGGACTGGACCGCGGTCGGCAACCGGTCGGCGTCGTTGTAGACGATCACGACTACTGAGACGTCAGGCACAGGCACCTCAACCCTCTTATCGCTACTGTTTCCCGCCAGAATAGACCCATCTGCACCCTTGACCGGCGGACCGCTCGCACCTGCGCGACTACCGAAGGTCACCGGTGGGCGGGCCCGGCCCGGTGCCTGCGCCGGCCCGGCGGCGGGCTTCGGGGAATCGCCGCAGATCCGCCCGCCGGGCAGGTTCCGGCTACCAGCGAAGACGGGTACCGGCGCGAAACGGTTGCCTGCCGGGCAACGGTGAAACGCCCGGCAGGCGGAAGGGCACGCACGGTCCGGATCCGTATGGGGGTTCTGACGCGAGGTCGACACGGGCTCCGACAGGACTCTGCCGCGGTCCCCGCCGCGGTCATCGATGTGAGCACAGATCCGCGTTCGGCTTCGGGTGCGTCCGCCGCTTTCTCCATTCATTCCGAGAGGGCCGGAGGCTTCTTGCCGGCGGGATATTCATCGACCCGCCGGGTGGAAATTGGCGGTGTTTCCTTAAACCGGGGCGCCGGGGGGCCGCCCCGTCGTCCGCGCCCGGCGGCGTGGGTCCCCGCCCCGCGGGTAGGAGCCGTCCGGAGGCGCCTCGCCCGCGGCCGTCCGGGTGGCGGTGGCGTGGGCGGCTCCTGGAGTACGGACGGCGCCTGCCCCGCGTGCGGGCCGTCGGGCACCTCCGGGGCCTCTCGTACGTACTCCATGTAGCGGACGCGTCGCCCGAAGTTCAGGAGAAGATCCTGCTCAAGAACTAGGGACGCGTCTTTGCCAAGCCATTACGCTTGCGTCAAGGCCGCGCAGGGCGGCCATGGAGGAGTGAGATGAGGAGCAGCAACCCGGTCTTCTCGCGTCGGGGATTCAGCCGCGACACCGGCTACGCGGGCTTCAACGCGCCGCCGCAGGCCGGGGGCCCCGCAGCGAATCCGTACGCCGGCGCGAACCCTTACGCGCAGGGGGGCAACCCCTACGCGCAGGCCACCGCCCCCTACCCGCAGGCCACGGACCAGCAGGACGCCACCCAGGCACCGCCGCAGTACACGCCGCAGACGCGCCCGATGACGATGGACGATGTCGTCGCGCGCACGGGCATGACACTCGGCACGGTGATCGCGGGCGCGACCGTCGGCTGGCTCTTCCTGACCGAGAACCTCGGCTTCGCGCTCGGCGCCGGTCTCGTCGCGATGGTGCTGGCACTCGTCCAGTCCTTCAAGCGCAAGCCGTCGCCCGCGCTGATCCTGACGTACGCGGCGCTCGAGGGCCTGTTCCTCGGTGCGCTCAGCGGCTACATCAACGCCATTCCGAAGCTGAGCGGCGCCCCGATGCAGGCGGTGCTGGGCACGATGGCGGTGTTCGTCGCCATGCTGATCGCGTACAAGACGCGGATCATCAGGGTCAACGCCCGCTTCACCCGCTTCGTGATGATCGCCGCCATCGGCTTCGTGCTGCTGTCGATGGTCAACTTGATGTTCATGGTGTTCGGCGGGGGTGACGGCCTCGGCTTCCGCAGCGGCGGCCTCGGCATCCTCTTCGGCGTCGTGGGCGTGGTGCTCGGCGCACTGTTCCTGGCCCTGGACTTCAAGCAGGTCGAGGACGGCGTCGCCTACGGCGCTCCGCGTGAGGAGTCCTGGCTGGCGGCGTTCGGTCTGACGCTGACGCTGGTGTGGATCTACATGGAGATGCTCCGCCTGATCTCCATCCTGCGCGGCGACTGACGCCGACCGCGCCGGCCGGTCCGGCGCGGTCGACGCACCGCACGACAGGCACGACAGACAGAAGGGCCCGCGGGCAACTGCCCGCGGGCCCTTCTGTGTCGGGACGATTCATCCCGTCAGGCGTATCAACGCTTGCGGGCGGCGCGCCTGAGGTCGTGTTCGTGGACGATCGCCTTGGCGTGTCCGTAGGCGAGGTTGTGCTCGCCACGGAGCCAGCTGACCTTTTCGTCGAAGCGGAAGAGAGATGGGCCTTCGTCAACGGTGCGAAGCCAGTCGGAGATTTCCCGGCCGGTGCAGGATGGGATGCGGGAGAGCATGTTCCGGTGGGTCTCTTCGGAGAAGAGCTGGGACATCGGCGCCTCCGGACGCGGTCGATGCTGGTTCTTCAGCCCACCGTGCCTGAGCGTTCGGGCGTTGGCAACCACCCAGGAGGGGCACATAGGCTCACGGCGTGCTTGACGTGATGCCTTTGCAGACTGCCGTGGACGCCCTCGCCGACCGGCTCAGGTCGCTGCCGCAGAGCGCCCTCGCCCGTGGTGCCGCCGCCGAAGGACTGGCCCTCGCCAGGGAGTTGTCCCGGCGCGCGCAGCGGATCGAGCGCCCGGAGCGGGAGCCCATCGAGCTGCCGGACGCCGGGATGTTCGCGGCCGGCGACCAACTCGCGGTGGCCGGCCACGATCTGGTCGAGGCGCTGCGGGCGTCGGCCGCCGGCCCAGCGGGCGAGGCGGCGGTCCAGGACGTGGAAAAGGCCCCCGCCGAGGAGCTGGCGGAGGCCGTGCGACTGGTCGGTGAGACCGCGGGACGCTGCTAGAGGAACCGCCGGGGGGACACGGGAGCGGGCGCGGCGGACCGTGGCGGCCCGCCGTCGGCTCGTCCGGTCAGAGCGAGGCGATGACGCGGTCGGCCAGGATGTAGACGCTCTCCTGGTCTTCCTCGCCCCACGCGAAGGTCAGGGCGTACGCGCCGGAGATACCGGAGCCGCCGAGCAGCACCGGGGCCTCGCCCTCACGCAGCGCACCGGCGATGCTCTCCGCGGTCTCGCGGTGCCCGGGCGTCAGGCAGAGCGTGGTGCCGTCGGTGAAGACGTAGACGTCCAGAGTGCCCAGCGGGCCGGGGCGCACGTCCGCGAGCGGCGTGCCCTGGTCGGCCAGTTCCTCCAGGCGCGCGACGGTGCGCTCGTGGTCGCCGATGACCGGCGCCGGGGAGAAGTCCGGGTGCGAGGGGTGGCGCCGGCGTGCGGCGGCCAGCTCGGCGGACTCGGTCTCCTCGACGGGCTCGAACTCCACGTCGAGCGCCTCCAGGGCCTCCACGGACTCCAGGGTGTTCATCGGCTCCAGGGCGTCCGGGCCCAGCAGCGGCTCCAGGCCGGCCAGGTCCGCCTGACGCGGCAGGAACGGCTGATGGTCGAGCCGGTCCAGTTCAAGGCGCTCGGGGTGGTCCGCGCGGGCGTCCGGGCCCTCCTCGCCGAGACCGGCCTGCCCGCCCAGCATGGACGTGGCGTCCGTGGCGTCCCTGGCCTCCTGAGCGGCCCAGAACGCACGGGCCTCGGCCAGCTCACGCTCCCGCTCCTCGGCCAGCGCGTCCGCGACCGCGGCCCGTATATCGGCCAGCGGGGTCTCGGCGGCGGGGGTGGCGCGGGCGGCCGGGATGGACGCGGCGGTCAGCGCCTCCGCGTCGCTTTGCTCGGCGGCGTCCGTGCGGGCGGCGACGAGCTCGGCGTGCAGTTCGGCGATCTGGCGGCGCAGTCCGCGCGCCGTGTGCAGGGCTGCGGCGCCCAGCGCTACGGCGACGGCTGCTGCCGTCGGCATGACGAGGGTGGTGACGCTCATGCGTCCTCTCCACTTCGCTCGGCGGCCCCGAATGCGCGGGGCGCGCACCTGTTCATGGACTTCCCCTGGCCGCCATTGGCCGGAGGGACCCCCGTGATGCGCTCGCTCATTGGCGTACTCCCGATAGCAGAATGTCCCCCGACTTCCTACATCAGCCTGCCGGTGGTCGGCGACCGTTCCCAGTGCACTATGTCCCGAAATGGACGGGGCTAAGGCCCTCATGCGTTCGGGTGGCCCCATGCTGACCTGCAAGAACGCATTTCCGTCGGGGCGTTGGTCACAATCCTGGGAGCGATTGGGTCGCGATCTTGTCACCAGGTGACGCAGGTCACTCGGCGTCGCTGTACGTGTCCGTACCATGCCGAAGGGTGCGCGCCGAGGGCGAGTTGGGGAGTTCCTCCCCGCACACCCTCCGCACGCACCCTTTCGCGGCCCCGGCGAACCCACCGCCAAACCGCCCCACCCCGCCACCCGAACCGGATAAATGGCTCACTTCAGCCGCTCGGGCCGACGACCGCGGTGGCCCCGGCCGATGGTCGCGCTGCGCTTCGCCTGCGCTGCGGGCAGGTGTCGGCGCTCGTTCCTCGCACCGACCCCTACCCTCCGCTCCGGCTCAGCTCAGCCGCACAGGCCGATGGTCGCGCTGCTCTTCGCCTGCGCTGCGGGCAGGTGTCGGCGCTCGTTCCTCGCACCGACCCCTACTCTCCGCTGCGGCTCAGCTCAGCCGCACAGGCCGGTGGTCGCGCTGCGCTTCGCCTGCGCTGCGGGCAGGTGTCGGCGCTCGTTCCTCGCACCGACCCCTACTCTCCGCTGCGGCTCAGCTCAGCCGCTCGATGACCATCGCCATGCCCTGGCCGCCGCCCACGCACATCGTCTCCAGGCCGAACTGCTTGTCGTGCCACTGCAGGGAGTTGATGAGGGTCGTGGTGATGCGGGCGCCCGTCATGCCGAAGGGGTGGCCGACCGCGATGGCGCCGCCGTTGACGTTCAGGCGGTCCAGGTCGATGCCCAGGTCGCGGTAGGACGGGATCACCTGGGCGGCGAACGCCTCGTTGATCTCGACCAGGTCGATGTCGGACACCGACAGGCCGGCGCGGGACAGCGCCTGCTTGGACGCCTCCACCGGGCCGTATCCCATGATCTCGGGGGAGAGGCCGGAGACGCCGGTGGAGACGATCCGGGCCAGCGGGGTCAGGCCCAGCTCCCGCGCCTTGGTGTCGGACATGATGACCAGCGCAGCGGCACCGTCGTTGAGCGGGCAGCAGTTGGCGGCGGTCACCAGACCGTCGGGGCGGAAGACCGGCTTGAGGCCGGAGACGCCCTCCAGCGTGACACCGCCGCGCGGGCCGTCGTCCTGGGAGACGACCGTGCCGTCGGGCAGCGTGACCGGGGTGATCTCCCGCTCCCAGAAGCCGTCCTTGATGGCCTTCTCGGCGAGGTTCTGCGAGCGCACGCCGAACTCGTCCATGTCCTGACGCGTGACGCCCTTGAGGCGGGCCAGGTTCTCGGCGGTCTGACCCATCGCGATGTACGCGTCGGGGATCAGGCCGTCCTCGCGCGGGTCGTGCCAGTCCGCGCCCGCCTGCTCCGCGCGGGCCGCGGTGCGGGCCTCGGCCTCGGCGAAGAGGGGGTTGTGGGTGTCCGGCAGACCGTCGGAGCTGCCCTTGACCGAACGCGAGACGGTCTCGACACCCGCCGAGATGAAGACATCGCCCTCGCCGGCCTTGATGGCGTGCAGCGCCATCCGGGTCGTCTGCAGCGAGGAGGAACAGTAACGGGTGACGGTGCAGCCGGGGAGGTGGTCCATCCCCATCTGGACGGCCACGATGCGGCCGAGGTTGTGGCCCTGCTCGCCGCCGGGGAGACCGCAGCCCAGCATCAGGTCGTCGATGGTGGTCGGGTCCAGCTCGGGGACCTTGGCGAGGGCCGCCTCGATGATCTTCGCGGTCAGATCGTCGGGGCGAAGATCCTTCAGCGATCCCTTGAAGGCGCGGCCGATCGGGGAGCGGGCGGCTGAGACGATCACGGCTTCGGGCATCACGGCTCCAGTGAGAAGTTGTGGCGCGGCGAGGATCCCCGAGTCTGCCGGGGGTGCCTCGTGGCGTCGGAACAGTCGGACGACGGACGACGACGGACGACGACGGGCAGGACTGTGAGGGAAGTTACCTGTACGTAGTGCTGAGGTCACGGGTCGCGCGCTGTGATGCGGGCCTCTTTTCTAAGCGGGCGCTTATACGGTGAGGGGAGGGGCGGCGACCTGCCCGCACCCTCCCCTCACCCCGCGCCGCTGCGCTCAGTGCGTCACCGGCGGGCGGTCGGGCGACTCCGGGTCCGGCAGCTGACGGCGCCTGCGGTGCTTGAGCAGCGCCCACGGGGCGCGGGAGGCCGTGACCTCCGTACCGCCCTCGGAGGCGGCCTGGGCGGCGGCCTGCTCGACCGGCAGAATGCCCTCGCGGCGGGCGGGCTCCGGCCGCTCCTCCTCGGGCCAGAGGCCGAGCGCGGCGCACAGCGTCGGCAGCACCGCCATCGCGGCGGTGGCGTAGCCCTCCGCCGACGGGTGGTAGTTGTCGGGGCCGAACAGCTCCCGGGGACGCGCCTCGAACTCCGGGCCGAGCAGATCCCCGAGCGAGACCGTACGGCCGCCGCTCTCGACCACGCCGATGGTCTGCGCGGCCGCGAGCTGGCGGGAGAGGCGGCGGGCCACCCAGCGCAGCGGCTGGTAGACCGGTTCGATCGTGCCCATGTCCGGGCAGGTGCCGACGACGACCTCGCAGCCCGCTTCGTTCAGCCGGCGCACCGCGTCCGACAGCAGGCGCACCGACTCCGCGAACGGCATCCGGTGGGTGACATCGTTGGCGCCGATCATGATGACGCAGACGTCGGGCCTGGTGCGCTCGTCGGCCAGGATCAGATCGACCTGGCGCTCCAGGTCGTCGGACCGGGCACCGGGCAGCGCGACGTTGCGGAAGTCGACGGGGAGTTCGGCGACCGCGGCGAGGCCGGAGGCGAGCAGCGCGCCCGGGGTCTGGCGGGGCCGGCTGACGCCCTGGCCTGCGGCGGTGGAGTCGCCGAGGAAGCCGAGCCGCAGCGGCAGCCGGTCGGAGCGGTGGCCGAAGGCGGCGCCGTAGCGGCCGTCGGCGCAGGGAGGAATGTCGCTGGAGCCGCCTACCGTGCGGCGCGCGAGGCGGACCTCGGTCAGCAGCACCCCGACGGCGGCGACGCCGAGCAGGCCCACCCCGCCGCCGCCGACCGCGGCGGCGGTGGCGATCCGCCGGGCCACCCTCGCCCTGGACATCGTCATCGGCATAGGCCGGGCACCTCCCCGTGCAGTGCGTGCGCGCCTCGGCCGCGAGAGCCGGGCGCGCCACGAAAAACGGCAAGAACTCGTACAACAGGTTGTTGCCCCGTTGCGCGCAGATCGCAACGCGCCGGGTCTCCGGCGCGGACGGGCAATAGGCTGGCCGAACGGGCGCAGGACAGCGTGCCCCCGACCGCGGAGACCACCGTGCAGTTTTACGAATCGATGATTGAGCTAGTCGGCAACACCCCGCTCGTGCGGCTCAACAACGTCACCCGAGGGATCCAGGCCACCGTCCTGGTGAAGGTCGAGTACTTCAACCCGGGCGGTTCGGTCAAGGACCGCATCGCGGTGCGCATGATCGAGGCCGCCGAGCAGTCGGGTGAGTTGCAGCCCGGCGGCACCATTGTCGAGCCGACGTCCGGGAACACCGGCGTAGGACTCGCGATCGTCGCCCAGCAAAAGGGTTACAAGTGCATCTTCGTCTGCCCTGACAAGGTGTCGACGGACAAGATCAATGTGTTGCGGGCCTACGGCGCGGAGGTGGTCGTCTGCCCGACCGCCGTGGACCCCGAGCACCCGGACTCCTACTACAACGTCTCGGACCGGCTGGTGCGCGAGACGCCCGGGGCCTGGAAGCCCGACCAGTACAGCAACCCCAACAATCCGCGCTCGCACTACGAGACGACCGGGCCGGAGCTGTGGGAGCAGACGGACGGGCGGATCACCCACTTCGTGGCCGGTGTCGGCACGGGCGGCACGATCAGCGGGACCGGGCGATACCTCAAGGACGCGAGTGAGGGCCGGGTGCAGGTCATCGGAGCCGACCCGGAGGGGTCCGTCTACAGCGGCGGCTCCGGGCGCCCGTACCTCATCGAGGGAGTCGGCGAGGACTTCTGGCCGTCCGCCTACGACCGTACGGTCGCGGACGAGATCGTGGCGGTCTCGGACAAGGACGCCTTCCAGATGACGCGCCGGCTCGCCAAGGAGGAGGGCCTGCTGGTCGGCGGCTCCTGCGGGATGGCGGTGGTGGCGGGCCTGGAGGTCGCCGCGCGGCTCGGGCCGGACGATGTCGTGGTCGTGCTGCTGCCGGACAGCGGCCGCGGCTATCTCTCGAAGATCTTCAACGACGAGTGGATGGCGGACTACGGCTTCCTGGAGGAGAGCGGCACCACGGCGCGCGTCAGCGAGGTGCTCAAGCACAAGGAGGGCGCGCTGCCCTCGCTGGTGCACATGCACCCGGAGGAGACCGTCGGGGAGGCGATCGACGTCCTGCGCGAGTACGGCGTCTCGCAGATGCCGATCGTCAAGCCGGGCGCCGGGCACCCCGATGTGATGGCCGCCGAGGTCGTCGGCTCGGTCGTCGAACGTGAGCTGCTCGACGCGCTCTTCACCAAGCGCGCGTCCCTCAGCGATCCGCTGGAGAAGCACATGTGCCCGCCGCTGCCGCAGGTCGGCTCGGGCGAGCCGGTCGCCGACCTGATGGCGGTCCTGGAGGGCGCCGACGCGGCGATCGTGCTCGTCGACGGCAAGCCGACCGGCGTCGTCAGTCGGCAGGACCTGCTGGCCTACCTGGCACGCGGGGTGGCCCACTAGCGGGGCGGAGCTCGGTGGCGGTCCTTGCGGCGGGCGGGGCCCGGCAGGGCCGTCACGGCGTCAAGTGGCCGTCAGGGAACGGGCGGTCGCCGCAAGGTGTACGTATGCGTCACGTGCTCGCAGCACGGGCTTAACACTCGTCCTGCACATTGGTGACCAGGCGATACGGACCTCCGGAGCGGCTCCCGGACAACCACGGTCGCCAGGATGCGACGACCGGCCCTGACCCGGGTCGCGTCCCTTGCGGGGACCGCCGTCGTCCCGCCCCCGGCTCACGCCGGGGTGCGGCGGTCCCCGCAACACCTTTCTCCCGACGCGCCGTCGGTTCCGTTTCCGGGACCGCGGTTTCGCGTCCGTCAGGCTCTCGGAGGGACTTCCTCGCCCGGGGCGAACGGCGCCGCTAGCCGGCCGGGGTCCGCTGCTCCTCGTGGGTGGTGGAGGCCGGGACGCGGGCGGTGTCGCGGTGGGCGACGGCCCAGTAGAGGACGGCCGGCACGGCGAGTCCGACCAGCCAGGAGATGTCGGCGCCGCCGAGGGGGGCCACCAGCGGGCCGGTGTAGAAGTGCGTGGTGAGGAAGGGGAGCTGGGCGAGCACCCCGAGGCCGTAGACGGCCAGCGCGCGGACGTTCCAGGCGCCGTAGCGGCCCGCGGGGTCGCTGAGTGCGGGGATGTCGTACCGCTCCTTGGAGATCAGGTAGTAGTCGACCAGGTTGACCGCCGACCAGGGGGTGAAGAAGGTCAGCAGGAACAGCAGGAAGTCCTTGAACGAGGTGAGGAAGGAGTCCTTGCCCAGGAGGGCGACGGCGGTCCCGGCCACCATGATCCCCGCGATGTAGAGGGACCGGCCGCGGGCGGAGAGCGTGCGCTGGCCGCGGAAGCCGCTGACGCTGGTGACCAGCGACATGAAGCCGCCGTAGGTGTTGAGGATGTTGATGGTGAGCTTGCCCAGAGCGATGACGAAGTAGAGCAACGAAGCGATCAGCCCGACGCCGCCCAGGCCGACGATGTAGCTGACCTCGTGCCCCACGAACGCGGCGGGTGCCGCGGCGGCCGCCAGCGCACCGAACGTCATCGACCACTGCGAGCCGAGCACCGAGCCGGACAGCGTCCACCAGAAGGTGGCGCGTGCCGAGGTGTGGCGGGGCAGGTAGCGCGAGTAGTCGGCGACGTACGGGCCGAAGGCCAGCTGCCAGGACGCCGACAGCGAGACGGCGAACAGGAAGACCGGCAGCCCGAAGTCGCGGTCGTGCAGGAGTTCGGCGAGGTCGGCGCGCTGTGTCAGGCGGATGCCGAGGTAGACGAAGGCGACCGCGCAGACCAGACCGGCGATCTTGCCGAGGGTGTGGATGAGGCGGTAGCCGACGGCCGCAGCGAAGGCGGTGACGGCCGCGAAGAGGATGATGCCGGGCGTCTCGCCGAGGTGGGTCAGCTCACCGACCGCCTGGCCGGCCAGCACGCTGCCGCTGGCGAAGAACCCGATGTACATCACGATGACCAGGGCGAGCGGTACCACCGCGCCGCGTACCCCGAACTGCGCCCGCGAGGTGATCATCTGCGGCAGTCCCAGGCGGGGGCCCTGCGCGGAGTGCAGGGCCATCACCGCACCGCCCAGGAGGTTGCCCAGGAGCAGCCCGATCACCGACCAGAAGGCGTTCGCCCCGAAGACGACGGCCAGGGCGCCGGTGATGACGGCGGTGATCTGAAGGTTGGCGCCGAGCCAGAGGGTGAACTGGCTGAAGGCGCTGCCGTGCCGTTCGTCGTCAGGAACGACGTCGATCGAGCGCTGTTCCACCACGCCTGCCATAGGTGCCGCCTCTTCCGCCGCCGGGTGCATGAGGTTCGTGACAGGCACGCCCACGGCTGCCTGTATGGGTCCATGCAGAATCGCTTCGGATGAATGGAAGGTCAATAGGTGGGGGGTAAATACTGGTAACCGGCCCCCGGCGCGCGCGGGAACGATCTGCGCTCCCGGGGCGGGCAGCCCCTCGGGATCTGCCGGGAACGGCTGGGCCGCGCGTGGCGGGAACCCGCGCGGCCGGGATCTCAGGCCGCGGGGGCGTCCATCGGCCGCAGCTCGTCCGCGTACGAGACCGAGATCCGGCGCATCAGCCCGTCCTCGGTGATGTCGTACTGCCCCAGGCGCCACAGCGGCGGCGAGTAGGCGTGCACCGAGACCGCGTCGTCGGTGGCGCCGGTGAGCCGGTGGATGTGGTCAGGGCCGAAGCAGAACGACGAGCCGGCGCCGACGGCGGTGGCCAGGTGCTCGCCGCCGATCCGCGGGTTGGACTCGGTCAGCACGCCCTGGACGACGTGGACCGCCCCGGAGGAGAGGTCGTGGTCGTGCCAGCCGGTGTCGTTCTGCCGGGTCCAGCACAGCAGCCAGACGTCGACGTACTCATCGCGGTGGAGGGAGGCGAAGTGGCGCTCGGTGTCGGAGAACGCGACCTGCTCGCGCCACAGGTCCGGGCGGGCGGCGAGTGAGTCGACCAGGGTGCGCAGCTCGCGCTTGTCGAGGTCGCGCTCGGGCAGCGCGCGGAACGGCTCCTCGGCCCGCGCCCGCGCCTCGGGGTCGGCCTGGGAGGTGCGGTACGTCATGGACGGACTCCTTTCGTCGGGCCCAGCAGGCGGGCCGGGTTGGCGATACGCAGGGCGTGGACGGCGGCGTCCGCGCCGAGGTCGGGCAGAACGGGCCGGGCGTAGGGCCGGTCGCTGCCGGTGACGACGACATCGATGCCGACGGCCCGGACGAGCGCGTCGACCGCGCGGGTCCCGTAGGAGGAGGTCTCGTAGAAGGCGTTGTGGTCGACCCGGCCGCGGTCCCGCCCGCCGCCGCGGGCGACCAGCCGCTCGCCGTGCAGCGGCGCGAGGCCCGCGAGCGCCGCGAAGCAGACCCGCAGGTCCGGGTGGCGCGCCCGGCCGAAGGCGCGGAAGGCGAACCAGGAGGCGTGCAGCTGCTGCACGTACGGCACCAGCGCGGGCCACCAGGCGGGGGCGGAGTCCTCGGCGGGCGGGGCCGCGCCGGGGTGGATGAACAGGGGCTTGTCCAGTTCGGCGGCGACATCGAGCAGCGGCGCGCAGCGCGCCCACCCGGCCGCGTCGAGCAGGGCGGTGGCCGGCAACTGCAGCCCCGCGCAACCGCGTTCCAGCTCGCACCGCACGCTCCGGGTGTCCGGATCGGCGGTGGACAGGCACGGGGTGGCCCAGACGCCGAACGGGGCGGGCAGGTCCAGTGCGCCGTCGTGGAAGGCGGCGAGGAGCGGTGCGGCCTCCCGGGGCGGCAGGTATTCGATGCCGAGCGGGCTGGAGAGTGAGACCAGGGCCAGATCGAGGCCGTCCGCGCGGGCCAGGCGGGCGCGGGCCGCGATGTCGTGGTCGGCGGGGTCCACGGCGTACGGCGGTTCACCGGGCAGGTGCAGGGTCCAGCCGTCGAGCAGGGGCGGCGTGCTGCGGGCGCGCAGCAGCGCGAGGAACTCGGGCGGCCAGAGGTGCTGGTGAATGTCGGTGGGCACGGGGCCTTCCTCGGGGGCGGGAGCGGAGAGGGCTGGGTGCGGTGGTCGTGGTCGTGCGGCGGCTGGGGGCAGGCGCCGCCGGTCGGGGGGCGAGGGGCGGCGGCTCGGCCGCGCGGCATCTTGTTAACCGCTTCACTGATGCGGTTAAGTGAAGCGGTTAACACGAAGGGCTGTCAAGGCCGCGGCCGTTCCTGGCACGGCCGGGCCCGCCGCCTTGGGTAGGCTTCCGGTCATGGCCAGGCCCAATAAGCGCACCACCCTCCGCGAGGTGGCCGAGGCCACCGGACTCTCCACCGCGGCCGTCTCCTACGCACTGCGTGGCAAGCACGTCTCCAAGGAGACCGAGGAGCGGGTGCGCAAGGCCGCCGCCGAGCTCGGCTACGAAGCCGACCCGATCGCCCGCGCCCTCGCCAGCGGCCGGACGAGCATGGTCGGCGTCCTGGCGGGCGATCTGCAGGACCTCTGGCAGCAGCAGCTGATGGCCGCGATAGGCCGCGAACTGCTGGCCGGCGACCGCTATGCGCTGATCCTGGACGCGGGCGGTGACCCGGCACGCGAACTGGCCCTCGCCAAGCAGCTGCGCGACCAGCGCGTGGACGGCCTGCTGGTGTCGCCGGTCGACCCCTCGGCGGAGGGGTGGGCGCAGATCGCCGACGCGGTGCCGGTGGTGTCCATCGGTGACGCGCTGAGCCGGGCCAGGACGGCCGGCGAGGTGCTCTTCGACAACCGCGCCGGGATCGACGCGGTGCTGGACTACCTCCGCGGCCTGGGCCACCGCCGTGTCACGGTCCTGACCCCGACCGGACCCTCGACCCCCGACCGCCCCGCCGACGTCTATGTGCGCGAGGCCGCCGACCGGCTCGGCATCGGGGTCGAAGTGCTGCCCTGCGCGCAGGAGTTGGGTGAGGCCACGGCGGTCGCCCGCCAGGTCCTGGCAGGCGCGGGACACGCCGGGGACACCGCCCCCACGGCCGTCTTCTGCTTCTCCGACTCCATCGCCTACGGCGTCTACGCCGCGGCCGCCGAGGCGTCCCTGGCCGTCGGCCGGGACATCTCCGTCGTCGGCTTCGACGACCACCCCGTCTCCCGTGTCCTCACCCCGCCGCTGACCACCCTGGACTGGGGGCTGGCCGACATCGCCAAGGAGGCCGCCCGGCTGGCGGTCGCGGCCATCGAAGGCCGCCGCGTCCGCCGCAAGCGCATCCTGTGCGCCCCCCGGCTCTCCGAGCGGGGATCGGCGGTCCGGGTGCCGGGCTGACGGCGCGCGGCGGCTCTCGCTGCGAACCTTCCGCGGAAGGAGGAGACTGGTGCCGGGCGCTCCGGTAGCCTCGAGCCACGCGTGCCGGGCGGTCGGCCGACGGGTGAGGGGCGGTCCTCGATGAAGCGGTCAGCAACCGGCGACGTCACGGTCGAGGCGGACGTGCGGTCCGCGCCGGCGGCAGGGGATCTGGCGGACCGGCTCGAAACGCACCGTACGGAGCTGACCGGCTACTGCTACCGCATGCTCGGATCGGCCTTCGAGGCCGAGGACGCCGTGCAGGAGACCATGGTGCGGGCCTGGCGCAGCTACGACAGGTTCGAGGGGCGGTCCTCGCTGCGGTCCTGGCTGTACCGGATCGCCACGAACGTCTGCCTGGACCTGCTCAAGGGCAGCAGCCGGCGGGCCCGGCCGATGGATCTGGCATCCCCGGCGAGCGTGGACACACCCGTCGGGACGGGACTGCCCGAGGCCACCTGGATCGGCCCGGTGCCGGACGGCCGGGTGCTGACGGGTGCCGAGGACCCGGCCGAGGCGGCCGTCGCCCGGGAGTCGATCCGGCTCGCGTTCGTCTCGGCACTGCAGCGGCTGGCGCCCCGGCAGCGGGCGGTGCTGATCCTGCGCGAGGTGCTCAGCTGGTCGGCGAGCGAGGTCGCCGAACTGCTCGGCAGTTCCGTCGCCTCGGTCAACAGCGCCCTGCAGCGGGCCCGTGCCACGCTCGCCGCCTCCGCGGACACCGCGACCGAGCCGGCGGAGCCGCTGGGCGAGGCGGAGCAGGAGCTGCTCAAGCGGTATGTCGACGCCTTCGAGCGCTTCGACATGGAGGCTCTCACCGCTGTCCTGCACGAGGACTCGACCCTGTCGATGCCGCCGTACGAATTGTGGCTGCGCGGCCGCGAGGACGTCGTGGAGTGGATGCTCGGGCCGGGCCACGGCTGCCGGGGGTCCCATCTGGTGCCCCTCGCGGCGAACGGCCGGCCGGCGTTCGGGCAGTACCGCGGGGACGGCACGCCGTGGGCGATCCAGGTCATCGAGATGGCCGGCGGGCGGATCACCGGGCTCCATTCCTTCCTCGACACCGACCGGCTGTTCCCGCTGTTCGGACTGCCGCCGCGGTACGCGGGCTGACCGCGGCGCGTCTCCTCAGCGGTCGGCTGCGTCCGTCGCGTCCGTCGCGTCGGCGGGCAGCGCCTCGGAGAGCCCGGTCAGGGCCAGCAGGAGGCCGAGTGCTTCGGGGACGTGCCGCAGCCGCAGGTGGTGGCCGTGCCGGCGGGCGGTGAGCTGGAGTCGGAGCAGTGCCTCGACGGTCGAGGTGTCGGGCGCGACCAGGGCCCGGACGTCGCACAGGACCGCGGCGGGCGGGTGGTCGCGCAGGAGTGCGCGCAGCCGGCGGTGGAGTGCGGGGATCTCCGCCGCCGGGATCGAAGGGCCCGCGGGCCTGAGGGCCGGGTGCTCGCCGGCCGGCGGCCGTACGTGTCCCGTGCCGGGCTCCGGTGGCTCGTACGGGGTGGGCACGGTCGGCCTCCAGTCGTGGCGTGCGTGCCGCGGGGAGGGCGGCGCCTGTAGGGAAGACCGTCCGGGGCGGGCAAAGTCATCGGGAGAGACGAGGGCCGAAGGGGCGAGGCAGGCGGGGGCCGAGGCCGGGAGGGACGCGGCGCGGCCGGTCGGGTGGGCCCATGGATGCCGCGGACACCAGCCGCCCGGCCGGGGGGCGTTCGAGGACTTCGCCGTCTCCCGGCCGGACAGCGACGCCGGAGCAGGGAACCGAAGGCACGGCAGCCGGTGCACGACGCGCGGGGAACCGGCGCGGTCAGCTCAGGTGGTGCTTCTTCAGCCAGGCCTCGGCCACCCGGTCCGGATCCTGCTTCTCCTTGTCCACCTGGCGGTTGAGTTCGGTGAGGTGGCGGGTGGTGAGGGCGTTGCCGAGGCGGGCGAGCGCCTTGCGGACGGTGGAGTCGGCCTTGCGGGAGGCGATCAGCGGGACGATGTGCTGAGCGGGGATGAGGTGCTGCGGATCTGTGAGCAGCACCCAGTTGTTCGCCGCGATGTCGACGTCGGTGGTGAAGACATTGGCGATGTCGATGTCGCCCTTCTTCAGGGCGCCCTTGACCAGCGGTCCGGAGGAGTCGAGCGACTTGAACTCCTTGAACTCCACGCCGTACCGGTCCTTGAGGCCGACCACCCCGACGACCCGCTTCTTCATCTCCGCGGCGGCGCCGAACACCAGCTTGCCGTTCACCTTCTTCAGGTCCGTGAGCGACTTCAGTTCGTAGCGGTCGGCGGTCTCGCGGGTGACGGCGAAGCTGTCGCGGTCCTCCGCGGAGGCGTACGGGAGGATCTCCAGCCCGTTCGGCACCACGGTGGCCAGCGCGTTCTGCATCGCGCCCGCCTCGGTCTCGGTGGCCTTGTCGTCGAGGTAGAGCAGCAGGCTGCCCTGGTACTCGGGGAGCAGGTCGATGTCGCCGGAGCGCAGGGCCGGCACGATGATCTCGCGGGATCCGAGGTTGGGCTTGACGGTGGTCTTGACCCCGGCGGCGTTCAGCACGCCCGCGTAGAGGTAGCCGAGGATCTGGTTCTCGGTGAAGTTGGCGGTGCCGATGGTCAGGCCGCCGCTGCTGTTGCCGCTGTCGCCGCCGGCACCCGCCCCCTTGAGGGAGGTGATGCCGGAGGAACAGGCGCCCAGCAGCGGGACGGAGGCGCCGGCGAGCAGGGCGGTCAGTGCGGTACGGCGGGTCATGGGGGACCGGGGCGTGGGGTTCTCCGGGGTGCGGCGGTTCATCGGGACTCCTGGGTCCGTACGGGAAGGGGCGGCGAGGGCGCGGGCGGTGCGGTCAGCGGGCGGCGGCGGGGCGGCCACGGAACAGCAACCGCTGCAGCCCGCCCAGGGCCAGGTCGGCGATGACGGCGAGCACGGCGACCAGGGCCGCACCGCCCAGCACCTGCACCAGGTCGCGCTGCGCCAGTCCGTCGAAGACGTAGCGCCCGAGCCCGCCGAAGCTGACGTAGGCGGCGATGGTGGCGGTGGCCACGACCTGCACGGTCGCGAGCCGGATACCGGTCATGATCAGCGGCAGCGCCAGCGGGAGTTCGACCTGCCACAGCACCTGATGGCCGCGCAGCCCCACGCCCTTTGCGGCGTCCTTGACCTCCGGGTCGACGGCGGCCATGCCCGCGTAGGTGTTGGTGATGATCACCGGGACGGCGAGCGCGACCAGGGACACGTACACCGGCCAGACGCTCAGGCCGCCCGCGAGGAAGACCAGGGTGACCAGGCCGACGGTGGGCAGCGCCCGGCCGAAGGAGGAGAGGTTGACGGCGAGGAACGCGCCCCGTCCGGTGTGCCCGATGAGCAGGCCGACCGGCAGGGCCAGCACGGCCGCGGCGAGGGTGGCGAGCACCGAGTACTCCAGGTGCTCCAGGAGGCGGGCGGCGATGCCCTCAGGTCCTGACCACTGGGCGGAACTGGTCAGCCAGGAGGCGAGGTTCTTCAGGAGTTCGAGCATCGTCGTCTCACGCTCGCTTCCGCGGCTTGGAGGTGCGCTGGGCGGAGGTGCCGCGCCGCCAGGGCGTGCACAGCCACTGGACGGTCACCAGCAGGGCGTCGGCGACCAGGGCGAGCAGCAGGGTCAGGGCCACGCCGGCGATGACCGGGGTGGGGAAGTTGCGCTGGAAGCCGTCGGTGAAGAGCTGGCCGAGGCCGCCGTAGCCGATGTAACTGGCCACGCTCACCAGGGAGATGGACATCACCGTGGCGACCCGCACCCCGGCCATGATCACCGGGAGGGCGAGCGGCAGCTCGACGGTGAGCAGGGTGCGCAGCGGCCTGGTGCCCATGGCTGTCGACGCCTCGCGGGCCTTGGCCGGGACCGCGTCCAGACCCTCGACGGTGTTCCGTACGAGCACGACCAGCGTGTACGCGGTCAGCCCGACGATCGCGGTGGTGCGGGTCAGGCCGGTGACCGGCAGGAGCAGCACGAAGAAGGCGAGGGAGGGGATGGTGTAGAGGATGTTGGAGGCGCCGAGGACGAAGCCGCGCAGCGGGCGTACGCGGTGGGCGAGGACGGCCAGCGGCAGGGCGATCAGCAGGCCGATCAGCACGGCCGGGACGGCGGTGGCGAGGTGGTCAGCGGTGAGGACGAACAGCTCGCTCGCGTGGTCGGGGAACCAGCCCCATTCGATGGTCATGCGGGACGCTCCGAGCCCTCGGCGCCCTTGCCGATCGAGGCGGTGCCCGCAGTGGCCGCCCCTGCGGTCGCGGTGCTCCCGGAGGTGTCGGCGCCGTCGGGGCTGTCCGCTTCGGCCGTGGTGGCCTTCGCCGCCGCGCCGCCCGCCTCGGCGTGGCTGCGGCCGGCGCGGTCGTGGACGGCCTCGCGTGAGGTGAGCCCGGCGAGCACGCCGTCCGAGGTCACCCGGGCGACGGCCGCGGCGGGCGAGGAGACGGCTTCGTTGAGCGCCGACAGCAGGGAGTCCTCGTCGCGCAGCGGGCGTACGGGCTCCAGCGCGGCCTCGCCCGCCGTCCCGGCGCCGGGCAGCGCGTCGGTGTCCAGCCACCCCAGCGGTTCCCCGCCCGATCCGGTCACCAGGCGCCAGCGGCCGTCGGCGCGGGAGATCCGGGAGACCGGCTCGTCGGCGCGTACCGCGGCGCCGGGGGTGTAGGGGACGTCGGCGAGGGTGGTCAACGACAACAGCTTCAGGCCGCGCTCGGCGCCCAGGAAGTCGGCGACGAAATCGTCGGCGGGACGGGCCAGCAGCTCGGCCGGCTCGGCGCACTGGACGAGGTGGCCTCCGGTGCGGAAGACGGCGATGCGGTCACCGAGGCGGACGGCCTCGTCGATGTCGTGGGTGACGAAGACGACGGTCTTGCGCAACTCCTCCTGGAGACGCAGCAGTTCGTTCTGCAGCTGGGTGCGGACGACCGGGTCGACGGCACCGAACGGCTCGTCCATCAGCAGGACCGGCGGGTCGGCGGCGAGCGCGCGGGCGACGCCGACGCGCTGCTGCTGGCCGCCGGAGAGCTGGTGCGGGTAGCGCTTGCCGGAATCGGCGGGCAGCCCCACCAGCTCCAGCAGCTCGGCGGCGCGGGCGCGCGCCTTGCGGCGACCCCAGCCGAGCAGCAGCGGAACCGTGGCGATGTTGTCGAGGATGGTGCGGTGCGGGAACAGACCGGACTGCTGGATGACGTAGCCGATGCCGCGGCGCAGTTCTGCGGCGTCCGCTTCCAGGATGTCCCGGCCGCCGACGCTGATCGTGCCGGAGGTCGGGTCGACCATCCGGTTGATCATCCGCAGGGTTGTCGTCTTGCCGCATCCGGAGGATCCGACGAGGACGGTGACGCCGCCCTCGGGGAAGTCCAGCGACAGATCGTCAACGGCTGTGGTGCCGTTCGGGTATCGCTTGCTGACTGCGTCGAACTTGATCATCCGCTGCCCCTTGCCCGGCCTGTATAACGTCATGCAGAGTCTTAGGCGCGTGAATAGAAGTCAATAGGTTGGTGTTAATCGCCTGTTACTTCGGTTCACGGTACGGACCTCGGTGTCGGATTTTCCTCCACAAAGCGCGCTATAAGAGGGAGTTGAGCCTCTTGGTTTCCCACATGCTGGACACCGGTCAGCAGGCCGTCCGGCTCGTCGCACTCGACGGCAGCGGGCTGGGCACCGCCGACGTCGCCGCCCTCGCGGAGCGCACCGCTCGCCCCGCCGCGCCCGACCCCAAGGCTCTCGCCCATGCGGAGGAATCCTGGGACACCGCCCGCCGGCTCGCCGCCACCGGGCGTGTCTACGGCCGCAGCACCGGCGTGGGCGCCAACCGCACCGAGGACGTCGCGACCGCCGACGCCGAACACGGTCTGCGCCTGCTGCGCAGCCATGCCGGCGCCATCGGCGACCCGCTGCCGGCCCGCGAGGTCCGTGCCATGCTCGTGGTCCGCGCCAACCAGCTGCTGGCGGGCGGCGCCGGCCTCCACCCCGCCGTCATCACCGCCCTGCTCAGCGCCCTGGACGCGGGGGCGCATCCCGTCGTCAACGAATTCGGCGCGGTCGGCACCGGCGACCTCGCCGCCCTCGCGCAGACCGGGCTGGCCCTCGCCGGCGAACACCCCTGGGCCTGCGAGCCGGGCGGCAGCGCGCCTGCCGCCATCCCCCTCGACAGCAACGACGCCCTCGCGCTGATCAGCAGCAATGCGCTCACCCTGGGCCAGTCCGCGCTCGCCCTCGACGAACTGCGCCGCCTCCTGGCCGCCTCCCTCCCCGTCGCCGCGCTCTCCCTCCTCGCCGTCGGCGGCTCCTACGAGCCGTTCGCGGAACCCGTCATGCGGGCCCGGCCGCACCCGGGCTCGGCGGCCGCCGCGGCACGTCTGCGCACCCTTTCCGGCGTCCCCGACCGCCCCTCGCCACCCCTGGGGCGCATCCAGGACCCGTACGGCTTCCGCTGCATCCCGCAGATCCACGGTCCCGCGCTGGACGCCGCCGACACCCTCGAACAGGTCCTGGCCGTGGACCTCAACGCCGCCGCCGAGAACCCGCTGATCAGCGTCGAGGACCAGGCCGCCTACCACCACGGCAACTTCTACGCCGCGCACGCCGCGCTCGCCCTGGACACCTTCCGGCTGGCCGTCCTGCAGACCGCCCGGCTCTCCACCGCACGCCTCGCGGCCCTGTCCGAGCCGGACTTCACCCGGCTGCGGCCGTTCCTGGGGGACGCAGCGCCCGCCAGCTCCGGCGTGATGATCCTCGAATACGCGGCCGGTGCGGCGCTCGGCGAGATGCGGGCGGTCTCCCACCCGGCGTCGCTCGGCCACGCCGTGCTCTCCCGCGGGGTGGAGGAACAGGCCAGTTTCGCCTCCCTCGGTGCCCGTCAGACGCTGCGTGCCTGTACCCACTACCGTCATGTCCTGGCTTGCGAACTCGTCGCAGCAGTAAGGGCGTTGCGGATGCGGTCGCTGGAGCCCGAGCCCGGCCTGCCGGTCGCCGCCGCCTACGCCCTCGCCACCGAGGCGCTGGACCCGCGGATGGAGGACCGGCCGCTGACCGACGACGTGGCGGTGGCGGCGGGGCTGCTCGACCGGCTGGCGGATCTGTGACCGCCGACGGCCCGGTGCGGGACGTGGCCGGGCGGGCCACGGCGGGGCGGGGACGCCGCCGCGGACCCGACGCGCGGCCGGGCCCCGACGCGTCCGCCGGACCTGAGGGGCCCCGGAATTCCGTACAGTCGGTCGACACACGACAAGGCCCCCGACCGGGCCGGGAAGAAGAGGCGATGAGCGGGGACGGGGACAAGGGCGGCCCGGCCGACGGCGCGCGGGCGCACACCGGTACGGCCGACGAAGCGCCTGCGGCTGCTGCCGCGGGGCGCACGGCGGAGCCCGGCGTGGCGGCTCCGGGCGACGCGGAGGACACACCTGCCCCGGAGGCAGCGGCGGCCGAGGACGTCACGGGACCGGCCGCCCGCCTCCAGAAGCTGTTCGAGGGCCACCGCCTGACGCCCACCCAGCGCCGTATCGCGCACTGCATGGTGCGCCGGGCCGCGGACGCGCCGTTCCTCTCCAGCGTCGAGCTGGCCGACCTGGCCGGCGTGAGCCAGCCCTCCGTCACCCGCTTCGCGGTCGCCCTCGGTTTCGACGGCTACCCGGCGCTGCGCCGCCATCTGCGGGAGGTCGCGCCCGCCGAGAAGCCCGGCGACTCCGGCGCCTTCAACGAGTACCAGCAGGCGGTCCAGGCCGAGATCGAAAACCTCCGCCACCTCTCCGCGGTCCTCGCCGACCCGTCCCCCGTCATCCGGGCCGGCCGCCTCTTCGCCGCGTCCCGGCCGCTGCCGGTGCTCGGACTGCGCGCCGCCTCCGCCCAGGCCGGCGGCTTCGTCTACTTCGCCCGCAAGGTCCACCCCGACGTCCGCCTCCTCGACGAGGGCGGCACCATGCTCACCGACCGCATCGACGCCGCGGTACGCGCCGGCGCGAGTGTCCTGCTGTGCTTCGCGCTGCCCCGTCACCCGCGTGAGGTCGTCGAAGCCCTGGAGTACGCCCGCGCGGCCGGCCTGACCGTCGTCACCGTGGCGGACAGTGCCTTCGCGCCGGTCGCCCAGCACACCGACCTGCTGCTCCCGGCGCCGGTCGGCACGGGCCTGGCGTTCGACACGGTGTGCGCGCCCATGCTGCTGGGCCGGGTCCTGTTGGAAGCGATGTGCGACGGCCTGCCGGACGCCCAGGCCCGCCTGGAGGAGTTCGACGCGAGGGCGGCGGAGCGCGGCCTCTTCGTGGAGTGAGCGGAGCGCGGCTTCGTCGTGGACCGCACCTGCTTCTTCGCCGTGCGAGGGGGCACAGGCGGGACCCGGGCTCGGCCCGGTCTCAGAAAATCCTCATCCGGCCCGGCTACGCTCCGCCGCCGATACAGATGTGGCCCACTGACGCCGCGTTCGGCTGCGACGCGGCCGTCTCGGCTTGAGGAGGTCTGACGTGGGGCGCGGAGCGATTGCGCTGGCACGGGTGGCGGTCGTCGTGCGGGCACCGGCCGGCTGGCTGTGGTGGACCGGGCTGGCGGCGGCGGGCATCGGGGTGCTGGTGCCGGGGCTGACCGGGCGGACGATCGGGGTACTGGCAGGGGCGGCGCTGTGCCTCATCGCCGCGTGCGGGGTGTTCGCCGCCCGACGGGGCCGCTACACGGCCCTGGCGGCCGAGGCGTCCCGCGCCGGCAAGGCCGTCATCCTTCAGGACCGGTCGGTCACCCTGCGGGTCCGGCGGCGGGCGCACCGCCGGTGGCTGCTCCTCGCGTTCCTAGCAGCGGTCGGCTCGTCGTTCGCCCTGCCCGCGGCCGGCGGGCTGCTCATGGCGGGCGCCGCGCTCGGGCTGTGGGCCAAGGCCCGGTGGCTGGGCCGCTGGGAACGGGCGCACGAGTCACTGCTGTGGGTCCGCACGGAGTCCGCCGGCCGGGGCGGCGCCGCGGGCAAGGACGTCCGGGGATACCTCACCACCGGGGTGGCGGCCGGCGATGCCGCCCCCGGGGGCGCACGCGGCAAGGGCACTCCGGCAGCGGCGCACCCGACGCCGGCTGCCGCGGCGCGGCGGTAACGGCTACGGGGTCCGGCCCTGCCCGAGGTCGTGCAGGGCGTCGGCGTGGGCGCCGCCGCTTTCCGCGGTGAGTTCCTCCAGGGTCTGCGGTGTGCGGATGGTCGCGAAGCGGACGCCGTCGGGGTCCGCGGCGTAGCCGTAGATCCCTGGACGGGGCAGCGAGTTGTAGGCGAAGTGGGTGGAGAAGTAGTAGGCGCCGGTGTCCAGGAGGGCGGCATGGTCGCCGGACTCCAGGCGGGGCAGTGAGCGGTTCTCGGCGACCAGATCGCCGGCGAAGCAGCACGGTCCCGCGATGTCCTGCGCGACCGGCTCACCCGGCTTGGGCAGCCCCGCGCCGTCGTAGGCCGCGACCCGGATCGGCCAGGCTTCCGGCACGAAGACCGTACGGGTGGCGACCTGGGCACCGGCGTGGGTGATCGCGATGGGGCGGCCGCCGGCAGTCTTCGCGTACTCGACGCGGGCGAGGACCGTGCCGTGCTTGGCCAGCAGCGAGCGGCCGAACTCGGTGACCAGGCCGTAGCGTCCGGAGAACAGCCCGGGGACGGCGGAGCGCAGCAGCTCGGCGTACTCGCGGTAGGTCGGGCGCATGTCGTCCGAGGCGAAGTTGACCGGCAGGCCGCCGCCGATGTCGAGAGTGTCGATCTGCCGGCGTCCCGCCTTGTCGTTGATCTCCTCGGCGAGGTCGAACAGGGACCGAACCCCCTCGGCCATCAGCTCCAGTGGCATGCCCTGGGAGCCGACGTGGGCGTGCAGCCGGGTCAGCCAGGGGCGGTCGAGGCAGGACCTGACGACCCAGTCGTGGGCGCCCTCGTCGCGCAGCGCGATACCGAACTTCGAGGTGTCGGTTGCGGTGCTCATCGCGCCGATGGTGCCGCCGCCGACCTGCGGATTGACCCGTAGCCCGATGGGCGCGCTGCTGGGCGCGGAGGCCATCAGGCCGTCGATGCGCTCCAGTTCCGCACGGTTGTCGGCGTTGACGGCGATCCCCAGGGCCAGCGCCTCGCGCAGCTCGGCGGGGGTCTTGGCGGGGGAGTCCAGGACGGTACGCGTGGCCGGCACCCCCGCGGCCCGGGCCAGCGCCAGCTCGCCGGGGCTGGCCACCTCGCAGCCCAGCCCCTCCTGTGCGAGCAGCCGCAGGACGGGCACCAGCGAGGCCGCCTTCACCGCGAAGGCGTGCAGAACCGGGGTGCCGGGGGCGGTGAACTCCTCGAAGGCGGCGCAAAGTTCCTTCGCCGAGCGGCGGATCCCGGCGATGTCCAGGAGCCCGGCCACCGGCTCGTCGGGGCCGAGCAGGCCCTGGGCGACGGCTGCCTGTACGGCGCGGTCTCGGTCCGTGAAGGTCGTGGAGCCAGTCATGGGGCAACTCCATCATTGGGTGGGTGCGTCGCGCCATCGGGTGCCGGGCGTCGGCGGGTCCCGGTCCGCCGGCCGGGTGCGCGGCCCGACCGGCAGGGGGCGACGGCGTTACGCCGCCCGTGCCCCGCTCAGGACCGCCTTGCGGTGGCGTTCGGTCAGCCGGGA
Source organism: Streptomyces sp. NPDC048248 (assembly GCF_043201875.1). Classification (NCBI taxonomy): domain Bacteria; kingdom Bacillati; phylum Actinomycetota; class Actinomycetes; order Kitasatosporales; family Streptomycetaceae; genus Streptomyces; species Streptomyces sp. NPDC048248. The sequence goes on along the minus strand of NZ_JBICZL010000004.1, from coordinate 27,115 downwards.
GCCGGACTCCCGGCGCGCGGCGCGGCGCAGCAGGGGCACGGCGAGCAGGAAGCCGAGGACGGCCCATGCGGTCAGCACCAGCGCCACGGTCGGCAGCTCCCAGGAGCCGGCCGGCTCCGCGGCGCGGGCGGCGTCCGGCAGCAGCGCCGAGCGCAGCCCCTGCGCCATCCACTTGAGCGGGAAGACCGAGGCCACCTTCTGGATCACCACGGGCAGCGAGCTGAGCGGGAAAACCGCGCCCGAGGTCACCAGCAGCCCCATCACGGGCAGCATGATCAGGGCCAGCGCCTCGCGCGGATTGGGCAGCACCGCGCCGATGGCCGCGCCCAGCGGCACGACCGCGAGCAGGCCGAGCGCGGTGACCCACAGCAGGGTCAGCCAGCCGGCGGGCTCGTACGGCAACGGCCCGTCCACCAGCAGCGCGGCGGCGCCCAGCAACACCGCGAGGGTGCCCAGCGCCAACACCACCACCAGCAGCGACTTGGCGACGAGATAGGCCGGTATCCCGCCGGGCGTGGCGCGCAGCCGCAGCAGGGCGCCCTCCTCCCGTTCGGTCACCAGGATCTGCGGGAGGTTGACCAGACCGATCTGGAGCAGCAGATACGCGGCGAAGCCGGCCAGCGTCAGATGTGCCAGCGGGACGTGCGTGCCGGGCACGTCGCTGTCGATGGTGCCGGCGAGCACCAGCGCGACGACCACGTTGATCAGATGGCCGCTGAGCTCCTTGGGGTTGCGCAGGAGGTGTTGCAGCTCGATGCGGCCGCGCAGCACCCCGGCCCGCCAGTAGCGGCGGCGACCTGCACCGGAACGCCGGGGGGTGCTACCGGCCCCTGCGTCGCGCGGGATCCCGGCGTCGCCTGTGGTCCCCGCATCCCCTGTGACCAGCGCCCCGGCTCCGCCGGTCGTGTCCGGTCCCTCCGGCATGTGCGTCCCCCTCATGCTGCTTCCTCCCCGCTCATGCTGCTTCCCCGTTGCGGGGCGTGGTCGCGTTCTCGCGCTGGGCTCCGCTTTCAGCGAGTCCTTCGCCGGATCCGCCTGCGTCTCCCGCGGTCCGCGTCGCTTCCCCGTCACCGCGCCCGTCCGCACCGTCGCTTCCGTTCGCACCGCCGTCCGCGTCCGCGCCGGAGTCCTCCTGGCGCACCATGTGCAGATAGGTGTCCTCCAGCGTCGGGCGGCGGACCTCCAGCCCGGGGATCGGCCCGCCGGTCTCCTGATGGAGGTCCCACACCAGCCGTGAGGGGTCAGCGGTGCGCGCGCGGCGCGCCGTGCCGTCGGCGGTCGTCCAGCGCACCTCGGCCCTTGCGGCGGCCCGCGCGGCCAGCTCGGCTGGCGTCCCACGGGCCTGGATCCGGCCCTTGACCAGCACCGCGATCCGGTCGGCCAGACGCTCGGCCTCCACCAGGTCGTGGGTGGTGAGCAGGACCGTGACACCTTCGTCGCGGGCGAGGCGCTCGATCAGGACGTGGAAGTCGCGGCGCGCCTCCGGGTCGAAGCCGGTCGTCGGCTCGTCCAGGAAGAGCAGTTCGGGCCGGCCGACGAGGGCGAGTGCCACGTCCAGACGCCTGCGCTGCCCGCCGGACAGCTGGTCGACCCGCCTGCCGCCCTGCTCCGCCAGGCCGACCAGCGCCAGCAGCGCGGCGGGCTCGCGCGGGTCGGGGTAGTAGCCGGCGAAGTGCGTGAGCAGCTCGGCGACCCGCCAGCGGCGGTGGTCGCGCCAGGACTGCAGGACCAGGCCGATCCGGGCGCGCCAGGCATCGCCGCCGTGGGCCGGGTCGGTGCCTAGGACCCGGACCTCCCCGGCGGAGCGCTTCCGGAAGCCCTCCAGGATCTCGACGGTGGTGGTCTTCCCGGCACCGTTGGGGCCGAGCAGCGCGAAGATCTCTCCGCGGTGGATGTCCAGGTCGATGCCGTGCAGGACGTCGACGCCGCCGTATGCCATCCGTACGTCGCGCACCTGGATGACGGGGGCCTCGCCGGTGGTGTCGCCGGCGGGGCGCCCGGGTGCGTGCTGCGAGGTCGCGGTCATCGGCCGGCCTCCGCGTGCGCCGCCCCGACAGCCTCGCCGGACTGCGGTGCCCGCAGCTCCGGGCCCGCGCCCTCGACGATCGCCCGGAGCGCCGCCACGTGTCCTTCGAAGGCGGTCCTGCCGCGGTCGGTCAGCCGCACCCTGGTCCGGCGCTTACGGCCGCCGCCCTCTTTGCGTATCTCCAGGTAGCCGGCCTCTTCCAAGGTGTGCAGCTGCTTGGAGAGCGCGGAGTCGCTGAGCGAGAGGCTCTCGCGGATGAACGGGAAGTCGGCCCATTCCGTCGCCGCGAGGAGCGCCACGACGGAGAGCCTGGTGGCGGGATGGATCAGTTCGTCGAAGCCGCTGGGGGTGCTCATCGGTCCGCCCTCGCGCGCTGCGCGGCGGCGCCGCGCAGCGTGTTGGCCGACCAGCGGTTCGCCGGCCCGGTGAACAGCACGAAGACGGCGGCGGAGGCGGTGGCCTGGATCAGGCTGCCGAACGGCAGCTCCAGCGATTCGACCAGGTGGCCGGAGAGCAGGATCGTGCCGCCGGTCGTCACCGCTCCGGCGAGGAACGGGGCCAGCGACCGCCAGGTGTGGCGCGAGCGGTGCAGCCGCATACGGGACCTGCGGTTGTAGACCACGGCGAGGCCGAGGAGCACCGCGACGTAACCGGCGAGTACCAGCCAGACGCCCCACTTGGGCAGGTCCAGGCCCATGCTGACGAGGAAGACCCACATGATCGCCGCCGTGGTGTACGTGGCGCCGGGTCCGCCGGACGCGCAGCGCTCCATCTCGTCGTACACCCGCTCCTGCGGCACCCGGATGCGCTGCAGGTCCTTCCATGCCTGTTCGGCATCCACCGGTGTGGTCATGGCCATCGCCTCCCCAAGACGGTTCCCCGTTTACTTGCCTACCTGGAAAGTTAGCGCCAACTTTCCAGGTAGGCAAGTCCACATCGGGGAGGGCCTGGCGCGCCCGTGTCGCGCGATGGCGCCTGGCCGGTTCGCGTGCTTCCGGCGGAACAGGTCACCGCGCCCTGTTGACTAGAGGTATTCAGTAGCTCCAAGATGTGAATATCTCAATCCATTCGATGGCAGGGAGGCAGGGCCCATGTCGGGACCGCGACCCGTGCGGGCGCCGCGCGGTACGGAGCTGAGTGCTCGGGGATGGCAGCAGGAAGCCGCGCTGCGGATGCTGCAGAACAACCTCGACCCGGAGGTGGCGGAACACCCCGACCAGCTCGTCGTCTACGGCGGAACGGGCAAGGCCGCCCGTGACTGGCGCTCCTTCGACGCGATGGTGCGCACGCTCACCACGCTCAAGCAGGACGAGACCATGCTGGTCCAGTCCGGCAGGCCGGTCGGCGTCATGCAGACCCACGAGTGGGCGCCGCGGGTGCTCATCGCCAACTCCAACCTGGTCGGCGACTGGGCCAACTGGGAGGAGTTCCGGCGCCTGGAGGCTCTCGGCCTGACCATGTACGGGCAGATGACGGCCGGCTCCTGGATCTACATCGGCACCCAGGGCATCCTCCAGGGCACCTACGAGACCTTCGCGGCCGTCGCGGCCAAGAAGTTCAACGGCACCCTCGCCGGCACCATCACCCTCACCGCGGGACTCGGCGGCATGGGCGGCGCCCAGCCGCTCGCCGTCACGATGAACGACGGCGTCGCGATCTGTATCGACGTCGACCCGCGCGCCATCGAGCGCCGGATCGAGCACCGCTACCTCGACGTGCGGGCGGACAGCCTCCAGCACGCCATGCAGCTCGCCGTCGAAGCCCGCGACCAGCGCAAACCGCTCTCCATCGGGCTGCTCGGCAACGCCGCGGAACTGCTGCCGCAGATGCTCGCCGAAGGCGCGCCGATCGACATCGTCACCGACCAGACCAGCGCCCACGACCCGCTGGCCTACCTCCCGGTCGGCGTCGACTTCGACGACATGGCCGCCTACGCCGCCGAGAAGCCCGCCGACTTCACCCAGCGGGCCCGCGAGTCCATGGCCCGGCACGTCGAGGCCATGGTCGGCTTCATGGACGCCGGCGCCGAGGTCTTCGACTACGGCAACTCGATCCGCGGCGAGGCCCAACTCGCCGGATACGACCGCGCCTTCGCCTTCCCCGGCTTCGTGCCCGCCTACATCCGGCCGTTGTTCGCCGAGGGCAAGGGCCCCTTCCGCTGGGCGGCGCTCTCCGGCGACGCCCGGGACATCGCGGCCACCGACAAGGCCATCCTCGACCTCTTCCCGGAGAACGAGTCGCTGGCCCGCTGGATCAAGCTGGCCGGTGAGCGGGTGCACTTCCAGGGCCTGCCCGCCCGGATCTGCTGGCTCGGCTACGGCGAGCGCGACAAGGCAGGCGAGCGGTTCAACGAGATGGTCGCCGACGGCACCCTGCGCGCGCCGCTGGCCATCGGACGCGACCACCTCGACTGCGGCTCGGTGGCCTCGCCGTACCGCGAGACCGAGGCCATGAAGGACGGCTCCGACGCCATCGCCGACTGGCCGCTGCTCAACGCCATGGTCAACGTCGCCTCCGGCGCCTCCTGGGTCTCGCTGCACCACGGCGGCGGCGTCGGCATGGGCCGGTCGATCCACGCCGGCCAGGTGACCGTCGCCGACGGCACTGCGCTCGCCGGCGAGAAGATCCGCCGGGTGCTCACCAACGACCCCGGCATGGGCGTCATCCGGCACGTCGACGCCGGCTACGAGCGCGCCGACGAGGTGGCCGCCGAGCGCGGCGTCCGCGTCCCGATGCGCGAGGGCGAAGGCGGGAGCGCGTGACCGCCTCGTTCCACGAGATGTGGCAGGAGCTGCGGCCCATCGGCCGCAGCTCCGCCTCCGGGGGCTACCGCCGCTACGCCTGGACCGGCGCGGACACCGACTGCCGCGCGTGGTTCCGGGCGCAGGCCGAGGCCCGCGGGCTGGCCTACGAGCTGGACCGCAACGGCAACCAGTGGGCGTGGCTCGGTGCGACGACCTACCGGGACGTGGCCCCCGGAGACGCCGTCGTCACCGGCTCCCATCTGGACTCCGTACCCGACGGCGGCGCCTTCGACGGGCCGCTGGGCGTCGTCTCCTCCTTCGCGGCACTGGACGAACTCCGCGGCAGAGGAGCGGACTTCACCAAGCCGCTGGCGATCGTCAACTTCGGCGACGAGGAAGGCGCCCGCTTCGGACTGGCCTGCGTCGGCTCCCGGCTGGCGGCCGGGGCCCTGACCGCCGAGGCGGCGCAGCAGCTGCGCGACGGCGACGGCATCACCCTGCCGCAGGCCATGGAGCGAGCCGGATACGACCCGGAGGCCATCGGCCCGGACCCCGAACGGCTCGCCCGTATCGGCGCGTTCGTCGAGCTCCACGTCGAGCAGGGCCGGGCCCTGGACCTCTCCGGTGACCCGGTCGGCATCGCCTCCGCCATCTGGCCGCACGGCCGCTGGCGGTTCGACTTCCACGGCGAGGCCAACCACGCCGGCACCACCCGCCTCGACGACCGGCGCGACCCGATGCTCAGCTACGCCGCGACCGTGCTCGCCGCCCGGGAGCAGGCGCGGCTGGCCGGCGCCCTGGCAACCTTCGGGAAGATCAGCGTGGAGCCGAACGGGGTCAACGCCATCCCCTCGCTCGTCCGCGGCTGGCTGGACTCCCGCGCCGCCGACCAGGAGACCCTGGACACCGTCATCGCCGGGATCGAAGCGGCGGCGGCGGAGCGTGCGGCCCGCGACGGCGTGGAACTCCGCGTCGTGCGCGAGTCGTTCACCCCCGTCGTGGAGTTCCAGCACGCCCTGCGGGACGAGCTGGCCGCGATCCTGGGCAAGACGGGGGATCGCCCGCTGCCCGTGCTCGGCACCGGCGCGGGCCACGACGCCGGTATTTTGTCCGGAACCGTCCCCACCGCCATGCTGTTCGTCCGCAACCCCACCGGCGTCTCGCACTCACCCGCCGAAGCGGCGGAGGAGGACGACTGCGTCACCGGGGTCACCGCACTCGCCGACGTACTGGAGGGGCTGGCGTGCCGCTGACGCCGCAGGCAACACCGACGACGTACTGGCTCGAACACGCCTGGCTCGGCACGCATGTCGAGCCGGGCGTCACCGTGGACGTGCGGGACGGGCGCATCGCGGCCGTACGCACCGGCGCCGACGCCCCGCCGCCCGGCGCCGTCACGCTGCGCGGTCTGACCCTGCCCGGCCTCGCCAACGCCCACAGCCACGCCTTCCACCGCGCCCTGCGCGGCACCGTGCAGGTGGGCTCCGGCACCTTCTGGACCTGGCGCGAGGTGATGTACAAGGTCGCCGCGCGCCTCACCCCGGACAGCTACTACGCCCTCGCGCGCGCCGTCTACGCCGAGATGGCGCTGGCCGGCATCACCTGCGTCGGCGAATTCCACTACCTCCACCACGCACCGGGCGGCACCCGCTACGACGACCCCAACGCGATGGGGGAGGCACTGATCGCCGCGGCCGCCGACGCCGGCATCCGCATCACCCTCCTCGACACCGCCTATCTCTCCGCCGGCTTCGGTGCCCCGCCCGAGCAGCACCAACTGCGCTTCTCCGACGGCACCGCCGACGCCTGGGCCCAGCGCGCCGACGCGCTCAAGGACGGCCGCGAACACGCCCGGATCGGCGCCGCCATCCACTCCGTGCGGGCCGTCCCCGCCGACCAGCTGAGCACCGTCGCCCACTGGGCGCAGGAGCGGCGGGCGCCCCTGCACGTCCACCTCTCCGAGCAGACCGCGGAGAACGACGCCTGCCACGAGGCGCACGGCCGCACCCCCACCCGACTGCTCGCCGACCACGGCGCCCTGGGCCCACGCACCACGGCCGTGCACGCCACCCACCTCACCGACGAGGACATCGCCCTGCTCGGCGGGGCCGGTACCGGCGTGTGCATGTGCCCGACCACCGAACGCGACCTCGCCGACGGCATCGGCCCGGCCACCCGGCTCCAGGGCCACGGCAGCCCGCTCTCCCTCGGCAGCGACAGCCACGCCGTCATCGACCTGCTCGAAGAGGCCCGCGCGATGGAGCTCGACGAGCGGCTGCGCAGCCGCACCCGGGGGCACTGGACGGCCGCCGCGCTGCTGCGCGCCGCGACCGCCGACGGCCACGCCGCCCTGGGCTGGGACGACGCGGGCGCCATCGAGACCGGCGCGCTCGCCGACCTCACCACGATCGCGCTGGACTCCGTACGCACCGCCGGACCGCCGCCCCGACTCGGCGCCGAGACGGCAGTATTCGCCGCCTCCGCGGCGGACGTACGGCACACGGTCGTCGGCGGAAGGCAGATCGTCCGGGACGGTGTGCACACGCTGCTGCCCGACGTGCCCGCCGCCCTCGCCGCATCCATCGCCGCAGTGAGCGGCTGACGCGCCCCCCGCCGCTGAAGGAGAACACCCCCGCGATGACGACGAACTCCACGCCGACCACGGCCATCACCCACATCGCCCAGCTGGTCACCAACGACCCCTCCCTAGGTGAAGGCCCCCTCGGCCTGATCCAGGACGCGGCCGTCGTCATCGACGGTGACCGCATCGCCTGGGTCGGTACGACCAGCAAAGCACCCGCCACCGACAGCGCCGTCGACGCGGCCGGCCGCGCGGGCATCCCCGGCTTCGTCGACTCCCACTCCCACCTCGTCTTCGGCGGCGACCGCACCGCGGAGTTCAACGCCCGGATGTCCGGGCGCCCCTACTCCGCCGGCGGCATCCGCACCACCGTCGCGGCCACCCGTGCCGCCACCGACGAGGCCCTGCACGCCAACGTCGCCCGCTACCTCGCCGAGGGGCTCCGCCAGGGCACCACCACCCAGGAGACCAAGTCCGGCTACGGGCTCACCGTCGAGGACGAGGCCAGGGCGCTGCGCATCGCCGCGGCGCACACCGACGAGGTCACCTTCCTCGGCGCCCACATCGTGCCGCCCGAGCACGCCGACGACCCGGCGGCCTACGTCGACCTCGTCACCGGCCCGATGCTGGACGCCTGCGCCCCGCACGCCCGCTGGGTCGACGTCTTCTGCGAGAAGGGCGCCTTCGACGGCGACCAGGCGCGCGCCATCCTCACCGCGGGCAAGGCCAGGGGCCTGCTGCCGCGTGTGCACGCCAACCAGCTCGGGCACGGCCCCGGCGTACAGCTCGCCGTCGAACTGGGCGCGGCCTCCGCCGACCACTGCACCCATCTCACGTCCGCGGACATCGACGCCCTCGCACAGTCCGAGACGGTCGCCACTCTCCTGCCGGGCGCCGAGTTCTCCACCCGCGCGCAGTGGCCCGACGCGCGTCCGCTGCTCGACGCGGGCGCCACCGTCGCGCTGTCCACCGACTGCAACCCCGGCTCGTCCTTCACCAGCTCCATGGCGTTCTGCATCGCGCTGGCCGTTAGGGACATGGGCATGACCCCCGACGAGGCCCTGTGGTCGGCGACCGAGGGCGGTGCCCGCGCTCTGCGCCGTACGGACGTGGGCCGGATCACCCCAGGCGCCCGCGCCGACCTCGCCCTGCTGGACGCGCCCTCCCACGTCCACCTCGCCTACCGGCCCGGGGTACCGCTCGTCTCGGACGTCTGGCACAAGGGAGTCCGCGTCTAGGCGCGAGGGACGCCGCCGCGCGACCGCGGCACGCTCTGAGCGGCTCTCACGGCCGCGAAGGGCGGTGCGGGCTTCCCATACGGTCCACGGGCCCCGCAGCGCGCGAGACGCTCACCCACGGCCCCGGAGGCTGCTCGGCAGCCCCGGGGCCCTCCCATGTCGCCATACTTCCGCGTGTCGCCCGGCCGTGCCCGGAGGCTGTCCGGCGGGCCCCGAGCAGCAGAGGAGGGCCCGTCCCGAGTACCGCTCGGGACAGGCCCTCCTCTGCGCGGGCGGCTGTCGGTCGGCGGACCGGCAGTGACCGCGGACCCTCACTCCTCGATCATCAGCCCCTTGCGGAGCCGTCCCAGCGTGCGGGACAGCAGGCGGGAGACGTGCATCTGCGAGATGTTCAGCTCCTCGCCGATCTCCGACTGCGTCATGTTGGCGACGAAGCGCAGCGAGAGGATCTTGCGATCGCGCGGCGGCAGCTCGGCGATCAGCGGCTTGAGGGACTCCACGTACTCGATGCCCTCGAGACCGTGGTCGTCGTAGCCGATGCGGTCCGCCAGTGCGCCTTCGTTGTCGTCCTCCTCGGGCTGGGCGTCCAGCGAGCTCGCGGTGTACGCGTTGCTCGCGGCCATGCCCTCGACGACCTCGTCCCGGGTGATGCCCAGGCGGTCGGCGAGCTCCTGGACCGTGGGGGCGCGGTCGAGCTTCTGTGCCAGCTCGTCGCCCGCCTTGGCGAGGTCCAGACGGAGTTCCTGCAGGCGCCTCGGTACGCGCACCGACCAGCTGGTGTCGCGGAAGAAGCGCTTGATCTCGCCGACGATGGTCGGCATCGCGAACGTCGGGAACTCGACGCCACGGCTGAGCTCGAAGCGGTCTATCGCCTTGATCAGGCCGATCGTGCCGACCTGGACGATGTCCTCCATGGGCTCGCTGCGGGAGCGGAACCGGGAGGCCGCGAACTTCACCAGGGCGAGGTTGAGCTCGACCAGGGTGTTGCGGACGTACGCGAATTCGTGCGTGCCTTCCTCCAGCGACTCCAGCCGCTCGAAGAGGGTCTTGGACAGTGCCCTCGCGTCCACCGGACCCACCTCGTCGTACGGCGGGATCTCGGGCAGACCCTCGATCTCAGCAATTTCCGCCAGTTCTGATTCGGCGGGCATCGGCTGGGAAGGGATCTGACCGGTCGGGTCGGACGGGGGTGTCGACGACGCGTTCTGCCGGGTGTCTTCGGTGCGCAGTTCGTCGATCCGGGGTGACATGGTGTCCTCCATGGTTCTCGGCATATGGCTGCCGATGGCTCTACGTGAGCGTGGGTGTGCGGCGCCTCCAAAGCCGGCCGTTTCGAACGTGACTGTTCTTGCCTACCTGGGTTTACCTGAAGATGGCAAGTGCGTGTTGCCCGTATTTCGCGCTATATGAGGATTGTTCGGCTACCCGCGCGTCCGGTGAGGGCGTAGGGTTCGACGAGTTCAGTCGTAAAACGCAAACCCATCGCCGAGACAGCAAGAGAGGTGCGCTCGCATGGACCGCGGGACGGTCGACAGTGCAAGCCGGGGCCGGCTGCACGTCGTGATCCGGCATGACGGCGCCAGCGCGGTCGTGACCGTCGCGGGTGAGCTTGATCACCACACCGCAGATCTGTTGCGTGAGTCACTGGAGGGCTGCGTGGACGACGGCTACGCACGCCTGGTGATCGATTGCTCACCCCTCGAGTTCATGGACTCCACGGGGCTCAACGTGCTGCTGGGCGCCCGCCTGAAGGCGGAGGCCGCCGGTGGGGGTGTGCACCTGGTGGGGATGCAGCCGGTGGTCGCCCGGGTCTTCGAGATCACGGGCGCGGACGCGGTCTTCACCGTGCACGACACGCTCGACTCGGCCCTGTCCGACTGACCGTGGCGGGGGTGTCCGGAAGGTTGCGTTCCGGGCACGTAGTCCGTGTCACAACTTCCGTACCCAAGAAGTGGGTGTTCTCACGGTCCGGTCGGGCAGGAGACATCTGAATCCGTTGAATCAGTCAGTTTCTGTTTTCCGTGAACAGGCGAATCGGTGAGGTGAAGCGCTGATGAGCACCACCCGGCCGTACCCGCCGGGCGATCTCGGCCCGGAAGCGGGTGGCGCCGGCGCCTCTGCCCCGGCCGCCGCCCCGGTGGGTCAGGTCCGTCGGCTGCGTCTAGCGGGCACCCGAGGGGCCGTGGCGCGTGGCCGCGACTTCGCCCGGCAGGCGCTGCACGACTGGGGCTGGCTTCCGGCCGCCAACGCCGATCAACGGGCCGCCGCCGAGGACGTGCTGCTGGTCGTCTCGGAGCTGGTCACCAACGCCTGCCTGCACGCCGAAGGGCCCGAGGAGCTGCGGCTGCGCTGCACCCCGAAGATGCTGCGGCTGGAGGTCAGCGACCTCGGCGCGGGCTCGCCCGAGCCCCGCAGTCCGCACCGTCCGGGGCGACCGGGGGGTCACGGCATGTTCATCGTGCAGCGGCTGTGCCTGGACTGGGGCGTCGTACGCAACCCCACGGGCGCGGGCAAGACGGTCTGGGCGGAGCTCGCCGGACCCGCTGCCTGACAGGGCGCGAACCGGAGAGTGAAGAGCGGGCCTGCGGGCCCGCGCTTTGGCGTGTTCGGACCCGAATCCCCCCGCCGCCGTGTGTCCGCCCGGATCGGGGCTGCGCTGTGCCTTCCCTCGACAAGGTCCCCGGCGTACCTTGAGCGCCCAATCTGATGTGTCGTCAGTAAATCCGACGGCGCGCTCTCCGGGAGAAGGGGAACTCACAGTGGCCCGCTTCCACGCACAGCACCGCGGCCGCCCGCGCCGGACGGCCGGCCTGGCCGCCGCCGTGGCCCTGACGGCGGGGTCCGCGGTGATGCTCACCGCGCCGGCCGCGCACGCCGAGGTCGTCGACGTCAACTACCAGTGCAAAACGCCGATAGGCAACAAGGGCGCGGTCTCGCCCATCGACATCAAGGGCACCCCGAGCGGCAGCGCGTACAAGCTCGTCATGTCCTTCCAGAAGGGGGTCTCCTCCAGCCCGGTCGAGCTGGGCAAGGGCGCGATGAAGCCGAGCGCGCTGATCAAGCTGGGCGGTGCGGAGAGCGGCACGGTCCCGGTCTCGGGGCCCGCCAACGACAAGGCCATTCCGGCCAACACCCCCATCAAGATCAGCGACTTGAGCGGCACCTATACGCCGAAGGGCAGCGGCAAGGTCACCTTCACCGCCTCCACGCTCACCATCAAGGCCCTCGGCACCACCACCACCTGTACGCCGAGCAACAGCCCCGAGCCCTCGCTCAGCCTGGACGTCAAGGGCTCCGGCGGCAGCGGTGGCGCGAGTGGCGGCTCCACGGGCTCATCCGGTGGAGAGCTGCCGCAGACCGGCCCCGCGGACTCCGCCGTGGCCCTGGGCACTCTCGGCGGCACCGTGCTGCTGGCGGGCGCGGCCGGCGTCCTCTGGCTGACCCGCCGTCAACAGCGCGCCTGACGCGTCCCGGGACCCGTACGCCTGAGTCGAGCGCCGCGGCGCCGTCCGCCAGTACACCCGCACCCCGCTCTCCGTACGCCAGGAGCCGCCGATGCCGTTCCGTACCCGCGCAGTGGTCACGGGCGCGTCCCTCGCGACCGCCGCCGTGCTGCTGTGCCCCGCCGCGGCCGTCGCCCGGACGCCTGCCGCACCGGCCGCAGCGCCGTCCGCCGCCCCGTCCTCGACGGGCTGGTCCGTTGCGCCCGCGCCCGGCAGCGGGGCCCGGCCCGGCGCGCAGGACCGCCCCTTCTTCTACCTGGAGGGCGCGCCGGGGACCGTCATGACCGACCGGCTCTCTCTCAGCAACCCCACCGACCGGCCCGTCACCGTCCGGCTCCATGGCAGGGCCCTCGGCTCCTCCGGCGGCGGGGACCTGGCCGTGCGCGGCCCCGACCGCGGACCCGGTCCGGGGTCCTGGATCGCACCGGCCACCGAGCGGGTCGAGGTCCCGGCACGCACCCGGGCGAGCGTCCCGTTCACGGTGACCGTGCCCCGCGAAGCGCTCCCCGGCGACCATCCCGCGGCGCTCGTCGCCACGAGCGGCGGACGGGACAGGACGGTACGGATCCATCTGCGGGTGGCCGGGCCCGCGCTGTCCGCGCTGAGTGTGGAGAACGTGTCGGTGACCCGGCGGGGGAGCACAGCGGTCATCGGATACACGCTGGTCAACCGCGGAAACACGGTGCTCACGCCACGGCTCGCGGTGCGCGCGGACGGTCGCCTCGGGACGGAACTGCACCGTGCGGCACGCACCCTGCCGGTCGAGCTGCTGCCCGGCCGGCGCCTCGCGCGCACCGAGATCTGGCGTGATCCGCCCGCGTGGGACGCGGTGGAGGTACGCCTCGACGTGACGGCGGGCGGCGGCGCACGAGCCACCGGTGCGGCGACCTACACGGCCGTCCCGTGGACCGCGACGGCCGGAGCGGCGCTCGCCCTGACGGCGGGCTGCGGCTGGGTGGTGCGACGGCGCCGGAGGCGGACGCAGCCGGGCAGTGGGACCCGGGGGAGCGAGGGCGGCAGCGGTGACGTCGCCGCTGAAGCGGGCGGCCGGGCAAGGGAATTGGCGAGTACGGGAGCCGGTGCGGCATCGGGACCGGGATCGGGAGTGCGCTCGTGAACCGCGAAACGGATCGTTCGGTGGACCGCGGACGGGGAAGGCCCGCGCAGCTCCCGGCGGAGCACGCGGGACCGGCCCGGGCCCTGCGCAGTCGCCTGCTCCGCCGGGCCGTGGGTGCACTCGCACTGTGCGCGGCCTCGGCGCTTGTGACGCTGCCCCCGACGGCCAATGCCACCGGTCACCCCTCGGCCGTGGGCGCCCCCACCGTGGCCCGAGCCCCCGCGGCCGACGACCGCCCCTCCGTCCGGCTCTCCGACAAAGAGGCGGGCAAGGGCGGCACGATCACCGTGACCGGCAGCGGCTGGCGTCCCAAGGCACTGCTCACCCTGCTGATCTGCGGACAGAACATGATCGGCGGCACCAACGCCTGCGCCAACGGTGACGGACGGGCCGTCCCCACCGACAGCCACGGGACATTCCGCAGGAGCCTGCCGGTCGCCGAACCGCCCGAGCCCTGCCCCTGCGTGGTGCACGTGGCCACGGTGACCGGCGCAGCGGCCGACGCGGACGCCGCCTTCGCCGTGGCCGGGCACCCCGTCGCGCCGCTGCCCGAGGAGCGCTCCGGCGGACGGCTGACGGCGCTCGCCCCGCCACGCCTGACGGGCAGCAGCGGCCTGCTGAACTGGTTCGGCGCACCGCCCCGGCGCACGCTGACCGTCACCGTCGGCAACCTCGGCCCGACGGCGGCCCGGAACCCGGTCTTCCAGGTCGGTACCTCGCACGGCGTCTTCGCGCCCGAGTGGGAGGAGCAGCAGTGGCGCGGGACCGTACCCGCCGGGCGGAAGGCCGAGATCACGCTGCCCGTGGAGCTGGCCGCCGGCGCGCACGGCGACTACCTGGTCTCCCTCAAGTACGGCGGCAAGATCCTGGCCGAGCAGCCGTGGGGGGTCGGCAGGCCGTGGGGCGTGACGCTCTTCTGGGTGCTGCTGTGCCTGGTGGTCCCGACGGCCGTGTTCCGTATCGGGATGGCGGTCGTGGAACGTGTACGCCCGGCCCGCACGGCCCCTGCTCGGCCGCGGGCCGCGGCGCACGGCGACGGGAAGTTCCCGATCCGTCGCGGCACGAAGTACGGCAGGAAGTACCGCAGGAAGGACCACAGAACCCCGGCACCACGCGGCGGGCCGGACCGCTCCGCCGCGCTGCCGTGGTTCGCCCCGGACACCGCACCGTCCACCACCACATCAACCGAACGACCGACGTCGAAAGGTTCTGCGTGATGAGGAAACGGAGCAGAGCGGGTGTGGCCTCGGCGGCCGCACTGATGCTCGCGGGTGCGGGCGTGCTGGTCGCGGCCGGCCCCGCCCAGGCAGCGGAGGTGGCGTATCTGACGGAGTGTCTGCCGCCGCCCATATCCGGGCTGCCGCCGATCGAGGGCACCACCAAGGTGGCGGTCAGCGCGCCCGCGACCGCGAAGGTCGGCGACGAGATCGAGGTGGTCTGGAAGACGATCGAGGGGGCGTCGAAGAACCCCGACATCCTGGACCTGGCGGCGGACACCGTCCAGCCGACCGGCACCATCAAGGTGGCGGGCGCGCAGGCAGGGGAGCTGGCGATGAAGGGGCCGCGGCAGAACCCGCCGATCCCCAAGAACAGCCCGATGAAGCTGTCCGACATGACGGGCAAGCTCAAGCTGGAGAAGCCGGGCGAGGTCACGCTGACGCCGGGCTTCTACAACATCAACGTCAACAAGCCGATCTCCACCGACACCAAGTGCACGCCCAAGGAGGAGGTGAAGCCCGCGGTCACCATCACGGTGACCGACGGCGGCGGGACGGGCGGGACCACGGGCGGTGGCACCGCGGGCGGTGCGGACGGCGGTACGACGGCCGGCACCTCGGGGACCACCACCGGGACCACCACCGGGACCACCTCCGGCGCCTCCGGCGGGGGCGACGACGGAGGCTCGAGTGCCGGTTCGGCGGGCGGCTCCGGCGGCTCCGGCGGTTCCGGCGGCGACCCCGACGGCACGGCGTACCAGGGCAAGGAAGTGCAGGTGCCCTACGCCTGCAAGACCCCCATCGGTGACAAGAAGGCCACCTCACCGGTCCAGATCAACGCCGTGAAGAAGGGCGGTGCCTACGACCTGACGGTGAAGTTCGGCAAGTCCGTCATGGACAGCCCGGCGGACATCCCCAAGGATTCGGTCAAACCGTCCATGGAGGTCGCGGTCGGCGGCGCGGACAAGGGCTTGGTCAAGGTGGAGGGCCCGACGAACGCCGAGCCCATCAAGTCCGGCCAGCCGATCGAGATCCCCGACCTCAAGGGCACGTACAAGCCGGGCGCGGCCGGGAAGTCGACGCTGACCCCGGGCGTCCTGACCGTCAACGCCCTCGGGACGACCACGACCTGCACCCCGGAGAAGGATCCGGGCGTCTCACTGGCACTGGACACCACCGCGCAGCCGGGCGGCACCGCGGGCGGCTCCTCCGGCGGCGCGGCCGCGTCCGGCGGCACGGCAGGGCCGGCGAGCGCCTCGGGCGGCAGCGGAAGCGCGGGCAGCGGCGGCCTCGCGGAGACGGGTGCGAGCGGCCAGGGGAGCCTGCGCGCCCTCGGCCTCGTCGCCGGCACCGTCATGCTGCTCGGCGGGGCGGTCTTCACGTTCACCCCGTGGCGGCGGCTGCGGGGGTAACCGCACCGGACGTGCCCGTACGGCGGCACCTGCCGGCCGGACGGACCGTACGCAAAGGAACGCGAAGGGCCCGGCACGCAGCAGCGTGCCGGGCCCTTTCCACGGGTGCGGGGCGTTAGCGGACGTCGCCCATGAGCGCCACGATCTTCTTGCGGTACGCGTACACCGCGAAGCCGGCCAGCACCGCCAGTGCTGCCTCCACCGCCAGCACGACCGAACCGCTCAGGTCCACGCCGCCGATGGACAGCAGGCCCGTCACGCAGTCACCCGCGGTGACGGCGAGGAACCAGACGCCCAGCATCTGGCTGGCGTACTTCTGCGGCGCCAGCTTGGTGGTCACCGACAGACCGACCGGGGACAGGCACAGCTCACCGATGGTCTGGATCATGTAGATGGAGATCAGCCACATCGGGCTGACCTTCGTGCCACCCGCGGACATCATCATCGGGACGATGAAGACGAAGAACGAGGCGCCGATGAGGACCATCGCCATCGCGAACTTCACCGTGGTGCTCGGCTCGCGGTTCCCGCGCGCCAGCCACAGCCACAGCCAGGCGAGGACCGGCGCCAGCGCCATGACCCACAGCGGGTTCACCGACTGGAACCACGAGGACGGGAAGCTCATCCCGAAGACCTCGCCCGCGGTGTTCTTCTCGGCGAAGGCGGACATCGTCGAGCCGCCCTGGTCGAAGATCATCCAGAACACGGCGGCGGCCACGAAGAACCAGATGTAGCCGCTGACCTTGGTCTGCTCGCTCTCGCTGAGCTCCTTGTCGCGCTTGATACGCGCCAGCACCGAGATCGGGATGATCAGGCCGGCCAGCGTGATCGGGATCAGCGCCCAGTTCAGGGTGAAGTGGCCGGACATGACGACCGCGCCGTAGAAGACCGCAGCGACGGCGATCCAGATCAGGCCCTTGCGCAGCCACATGGCGCGCTCCTCGGCCCGGAGCGGGGTCGGGACGACGCTGCTCTGCGGGCTCAGGTGGCGGGTGCCGATCAGGAACTGCACCAGGCCCAGGGCCATACCGAGCGCCGCGAGCGCGAAGCCCAGGTGCCAGTTGACGCTCTGACCGACGGTGCCGATGACCAGCGGAGCGGCGAACGCACCGAGGTTGATGCCCATGTAGAAGATGGTGAAGCCGCCGTCACGACGCGGGTCCTGCGGACCGTCGTAGAGGTGGCCGACCATCGTCGAGATGTTCGCCTTCAGCAGGCCCGAGCCCGCTGCGACAAGCGCGAGGCCGACGAAGAACATCGCCTGGCCCGGGACGGCAAGCGCCAGGTGGCCGGCCATGATGATGCCCGCCGAGATGGCCACGGTCTTCCGCGGTCCCCAGACCCGGTCGCCGAACCAGCCGCCGGGCAGGGCGAGCAGGTAGACCATCGCGAGATAGACCGCGTAGATCGCCGAAGCGGTGACCACGTTCATGGCCAGACCGCCGCCCTGGGCTCCCTTCTCGGCATCCGCGCCGCCGGAGATCAGGTAGACCACGAGCAGGGCTCGCATGCCGTAGAAGCTGAAGCGCTCCCACATCTCGGTCATGAAGAGAGTGGCCAGACCGCGGGGGTGGCCGAAGAAGGTTTTGCCGCCGTTCGCAGGGTTCCCCTGCTGGGCCGCGTCCTTCGTCAGGCTGGACGCCATTGGTGTTCCTTGCTCTCTCGGGACGCGTTCGACACCGATACGCGCCCGGGTGGGGGGTGACCGGCACCGGCGCAGACATGTCCGCCCCCACGTCCGGGGGTTCGGCGCTCACGAGGAGATGCCGGCAGGACGTCGTGCACCGGGGTCCACGCCCCCCGTGCTGCTGGCGCGGCGGACCCGGTCGAGAGGTCTCTCACTGTGAGCGGGGCTGGTGGTTCCAGCCCTGCACACAACAGGGACCGACGACACCAGTAGGAGTCGTGGGCCCCGAGGTTGTGCGACGGACGTCCGGCCACCATACGTCTGGTTCGACCACCAATGGGGCCCGTGAGACAACGCTCACACTGACTGAGGGAACCGGACGGGCCGGCCCCGTCCATGGGTCCGCAGGTCACCGTCGCCGTCCGCGTCAGGAAGGGTCCTGCGTTGCGGCTCCCCGCCGGTCCGCCCCTGGGGCGCAATACATCGGACTACCATCGGGCCATGACCCGTGTACTGCTCGCCGAGGATGACGCGTCCATCTCGGAGCCGCTCGCCCGCGCACTGCGCCGCGAGGGTTACGAAGTCGAGGTGCGCGAGGACGGCCCCACGGCGCTCGACGCCGGTCTCCAGGGCAATATCGACCTGCTCGTTCTCGACCTGGGCCTGCCCGGCATGGACGGCCTGGAGGTCGCCCGCCGGCTGCGCAACGAAGGCCACTCCTGCCCCATCCTGGTGCTGACCGCCCGCGCCGACGAGGTGGACACCGTCGTGGGACTGGACGCCGGCGCCGACGACTACGTCACCAAGCCCTTCCGGCTCGCCGAACTCCTCGCACGCGTACGTGCGCTGCTGCGCCGCGGCTCCACCGCCGAGCCCCAGCAGCCGCCGGCCACCCACGGCGTGCGCATCGACGTCGAGTCCCACCGCGCGTGGATGGGCGAGGAGGAACTCCAGCTCACGGCGAAGGAGTTCGACCTGCTGCGGGTCCTGGTGCGGGACGCCGGCCGGGTCGTCACCCGTGATCAGCTGATGCGCGAGGTCTGGGACACCACCTGGTGGTCCTCGACGAAGACGCTCGACATGCACATCTCCTGGCTCCGCAAGAAGCTCGGTGACGACGCCGCCAACCCGCGCTACATCGCCACCGTGCGCGGTGTCGGTTTCCGGTTCGAGAAGAGCTGAGGCGCCCGCGCCCCTGCCGTCGGGTGGGAAGCGCAGAGAGAACCGCCGATTTCCTGCCCGGAGGGCACCGTGCGCCGCCGCCTGATCAACTCCACGCTCGCCGTGGTGCTCGTCGTGATCGCCGTCTTCGGCGTCTCGCTCGTCATCGTCGAGACCCGCACCATCCAGGCGGGCGCGCAGGAGAGCGTGGCGTCCGAGGCGGTCCGGCTCGTGGGGATAGTGGAGAGCCGGCTGGGCAGCGGGGAGAAGATCACCCCGGAGATCCTCTCCGAGCAGATCACGGCCAAGCGGTACGCCCGGATCCAGGTGCCGGGCAGGTCCGCGATCGAGATCGGGCAACGTCCCTCGGGTGACGTCATCGAGTCGGAGGTCAGGGGGGACCGCGGCGAGTCCGTCACGGTCCAGGAGTCCCGCTCCACCGTCAGCGCGGAGATCGGCAGGACCCTGCTGGTCATCCTGGCCGTCGCGCTGCTGGCCATCGTCGCCGCCGTCATCCTCGCCGTCCGCCAGGCCCGCCGGCTGACCGCACCGCTCACCGACCTCGCCGAGACCGCCGAACGGCTCGGCTCCGGTGACCCGCGCCCGCGCCACCGCCGCTACGGGGTGCAGGAGCTGGACCGGGTCGCGGATGTGCTGGACGCCAGCGCCGAGCGGATCGCCCGGATGCTGACTGCCGAGCGCAGGCTGGCCGCCGACGCCTCCCACCAGCTGCGCACGCCGCTGACCGCGCTGTCGATGCGGCTGGAGGAGATCACCGTCACCGACGACCCGGACACCGTGAAGGAAGAGGCCACCATCGCGCTGGCCCAGGTGGAACGGCTCACCGACGTCGTCCAGCGGCTGCTGACCAATTCCCGCGATCCGCGCAGCGGCTCTGCGGTCGCCTTCGACCTGGACGAGGTCGTCAAGCAGCAGATCGAGGAGTGGCGGCCGGCCTATCGCAGTGCGGGGCGGGTCATCGTCCGCTCCGGCAAGAAGGGGCTGCGGGCGGTCGGCACGCCGGGCGCCGTCGCGCAGGTGCTTGCCACCCTCGTGGAGAACTCGCTGATGCACGGCGACGGCACGGTCGCGCTGCGCATCCGGGTGACGGGCAACCAGGCGGTCGTCGAGGTCACCGACGCCGGGCCCGGGGTGCCCCCGGACCTGGGCTCGCGGGTCTTCGAGCGGACCGTCTCGGGCCGCAACTCCACCGGCCTCGGGCTCGCCGTCGCGCGGGATCTGGCGGAGGCCGACGGCGGGCGGCTGGAGCTGCTCCAGCAGTATCCGCCGATCTTCGCGCTGTTCCTGGCCCGGGAGGCCGAGAGCGGCGAGGGCTGAGCGGACCGGGGAGGCGCCCCGCCCGCTAGTCGCGGGTGGCGCTGCGCGGTCGCTGCGAGCCGTCGGCGAGGAAGGACTCCGCGGTCTCCACGGCCGTGCGCGCGGGCAGCGCGCGGAAGACCCAGGAGCGGTAGGACCAGAAGCGGAAGAGCGTGGCGACGCCGATGCCGAGGAACTTGAAGACGTTGCTCTGGAGCGGGGTGTCCCAGTCGAAGCCGTACGTCGCGGCGTAGAGGATGCCGTTCTCGATGACCAGGCCCACGACGCTGAACAGCAGGAACAGCGAGAGTTCCCTGGTGCGGCCCCGCTTGTCGCGGTCGCGGTAGGTGAAGTAGCGGTAGCCGAGGTAGTTGGTGCCGGTCGCCACCACCGTCGCCACGATGCTGGCCCGTACGACGGGCACCTCGGTCAGGTGGCGTACGAGGTTGAACACCGCGAAGTTCACGATGACCCCCGCGCCGCCCACGGCCCCGAACTTCACGACCTCCCGGGTGAGCGCCTCCAGCCGCGACCGCAGTGCGCTCCGTTCACTCATGGTGATCGTTCAGCTCCCCGTCGTGGGCGGATGTCCGCGGTGGTCGGTCCTTGGTCCGCACCTCATGCTAACCAGCGCCGCCGGGCGCTGCCCGCCGCCCACCGGCGCCCCGGCGCCCGGGACCTGCGGGCGGGCCGGCGGCGGTGCGTCAGCGGACGGTGACGCGGTAGTTCAGGGTGCGGGCGCCGGCCTCGTCGGCCGCGCCGGGGCCGCAGGCGCGGCAGCGCAGCAGCCGCAGGTCAGTACGCCCGGCACGGACCGCGGTGAAGTCAAGGTAGCGCGAGCCGCCGCTGCCGGACGGCGGCGGCTCGTCGGCGTCGAAGTGTCCCCCCGCGGCCTTCAGAACGGCCGGATCCGGACGGGGCTCGGCGATGATCCAGCGGAAGCCGTCGGCGGGGTCCTCGGTGACCCGTATGGCGAAACGCTCGCCGGGGGCGACGGCTATCTCGGTGCTGCGATCGTCGTAGACCTCCGGCCCGGACAGCTGGCTGAGCACCGAATGGACCGCCACCAGCAGCGCGGCGAGCGCGACGATGACCACCAGCACACCGGGGTTCCTCGATATGCCACTCTTCCCCATCGGGCCTCCCCTTCGCCCTGCCCGAGCCCCTGCCCGCTGAGCCTAACGGCCCTTGTTGATCTTCAGGCGGAGATCGTCGAACCGGTCAACTTGGACGATCCTCCAAGCGGGGGGGCGGGGCAGCCCCCTCGGGCGGATACCCTGGGGAGCGTGACGTTCCCGGTAGTCGGCATGGTCGGTGGCGGTCAGCTCGCCCGTATGACCCACGAGGCGGGCATCCCCCTCGGCCTCAGATTCAAGCTCCTCAGTGACACCCCGCAGGACTCGGCGGCCCAGGTGGTCAGCGATGTCGTCATCGGCGACTATCGCGATCTGGACACGCTGCGCGCCTTCGCCAAGGGGTGCGATGTGATCACCTTCGATCACGAACACGTGCCCACCGAGCACTTGCGGGCGCTGGAGGCGGACGGCATCCCCGTCCGCCCCGGCCCGGATGCGTTGGTGCACGCCCAGGACAAGGGGGTGATGCGGGCGAAGCTCGACTCGATCGGCGCTCCCTGCCCCAGGCACCGCATCGTCTCCGACCCCGCGGACGTCGAGCGTTTCGCGGCCGAGGGGGCGGGCTTCCCGGTGGTCCTCAAGACCGTCCGCGGGGGCTATGACGGCAAGGGCGTGTGGATCGTACGATCCTCCAAGGAGGCGGCGGATCCGTTCCGCGCCGGGGTGCCCGTCCTGGCGGAGGAAAAGGTCCCCTTCGTCCGGGAACTGGCCGCCAACGTCGTCCGCTCACCGCACGGCCAGGCCGTCGCGTATCCGGTCGTGGAGTCCATCCAGGTCAACGGCGTCTGCGACACGGTCATCGCCCCGGCACCCGACCTGTCCGAGGCGCTCTCCGCGCGGGCGCAGCAGCTGGCCCTGCGCATCGCGGACGAGCTGGATGTCATCGGCCACCTCGCGGTCGAGCTGTTCGAGGTCAGGGACTCCGACGGCGAGCCCGCGGTCCTCGTCAACGAACTCGCGATGCGGCCGCACAACTCCGGCCACTGGACCCAGGACGGCGCGATCACCTCGCAGTTCGCCAACCACGTCCGCGCCGTGCTCGATCTGCCGCTCGGCGATCCGCGTCCGCGCGCCACCTGGACGGTGATGGCCAACGTCCTCGGCGGCGACTACCCGGACATGTACACCGCGTATCTCCATTGCATGGCACGCGATCCGCAGTTGAAGATCCACATGTACGGCAAGGACGTGAAGCCCGGCCGCAAGGTCGGTCACGTCAACACCTACGGCGACGACCTGGCCGACGTGCGCGAGCGCGCCGCGCACGCCGCCGGCTACCTGCGAGGAACGATCACCGAATGACCGACGCCGCGACGCCCGACCACCGCCCCGCACCGCGCACCGACGACACCGGGGCCCCGGCCGGCCCCGTCGTCGGCATCGTCATGGGCTCCGACTCCGACTGGCCCGTCATGGAGGCCGCGGCCAAGGCCCTCGACGAGTTCGAGATCCCCTACGAGGTCGACGTCGTCTCGGCGCACCGCATGCCGCACGAGATGATCGCGTACGGCGAGGAGGCCGCGGGCCGCGGTCTGAAGGCGATCATCGCGGGCGCCGGGGGAGCGGCCCACCTCCCCGGGATGCTCGCCTCGGTCACCCCGCTGCCGGTCATCGGCGTCCCCGTCCCGCTGAAGTACCTCGACGGCATGGACTCGCTGCTGTCCATCGTGCAGATGCCGGCCGGTGTGCCGGTCGCCACGGTCTCGGTCGGCGGAGCCCGCAACGCCGGGCTGCTCGCGGCCCGCATCCTCGCCGCGCACGACGGTGAACTCCTCGGCCGGATGCGGGAGTTCCAGCAGGATCTGAACGACCAGGCGACGGAGAAGGGCAAGAGGCTGCGCAACAAGGTCGCCTCACCGGCCGGTTTCGGCTTCGGGGGCAAGTGATGGCCGAGGCCGCACCCGACCCGCGGGTCACCGGACTCCTGGCGGAATTCCCCATCGTCGACGGTCACAACGACCTTCCCTGGGCGCTGCGCGAGCAGGTGCGCTACGACCTCGACCAGCGCGACATCGCCGGCGACCAGTCGGAGTATCTGCACACCGACCTGCCCCGGCTGCGGACCGGCGGCGTCGGCGCGCAGTTCTGGTCGGTCTACGTCCGTTCCGACTACCAGGGCGACAAGGCGGTCAGCGCCACCCTCGAACAGATCGACGTGGTGCGGCAGCTGGTCGCCCGCTACCCCGGCGACCTGCGACTCGCGCTGACCGCGGACGACATGGAGGCCGCCCGCGCGGACGGTGTCATCGCCTCCCTGATGGGCGCCGAGGGCGGCCATTCCATCAACAGCTCGCTCGCCACCCTGCGCGCGCTGCACCAGCTGGGCGTGCGCTATATGACGCTCACTCACAACGATTCGCTGGCCTGGGCAGACTCGGCGACGGACGAGCCGCGGGCGGGCGGTCTGAGCGCATTCGGCGAGGAGGTCGTCCGGGAGATGAACCGGCTCGGCATGCTCGTCGACCTCTCCCATGTCGCGGCCGAGACGATGCGCGACGCGCTCCGCGTCACCACCGCGCCGGTGATCTTCTCGCACTCCTCGGCCCGTGCCGTCTGCGGCCACCCGCGCAACATCCCCGATGACGTCCTGGAACGGCTGCCCGCCAACGGCGGCGTCGCGATGGCCACCTTCGTGCCGAAGTTCGTGGTCCCCGCGGTCGGCGAGTGGGTGCTGCGGGCGGACGAGAACATGCGGGCGCACGGTTTCCACCACCTGGACACCACCCCCGAGGCGATGCGGGTCCAGCGCGCCTTCCAGGCCGACCACCCGATGCCGCAGGCCACCGCCTCGGACGTCGCCGACCACCTCGACCACATGCGCGAGGTCGCCGGCATCGACCACCTCGGTCTCGGCGGCGACTACGACGGCACCGCCTTCACCCCGAGCGACCTGGCCGATGTGGCGGGCTATCCGCAGCTGATCGGCGAGCTGTTCGACCGCCGGTGGTCGGCGGCCGATCTGGCCAAGCTCACCTGGCGGAACGCGGTGCGCACCCTGCGCGCCGCCGAGGACGTCGCCCGCGCCGAGCAGGCCACCCGCGGCCCGTCCCACGCGACGATCGACCAGCTGGACGGCCCGGCGGCCGCAGGCTGACGGGTCATCGGCGGGCCGCCGCGCGCGGCCCGCCGATGGTTGCGGTTCACTTCATGCAGAGGCAGAAGGGGTGCCCGGCCGGGTCGAGGTAGACCCGGAAATCGCGCTTTCCCTCGTCGTGCCAGACGAGCTTCGCGCCCAGTCCGAGGACCTTCTGCTCGGCCTCCTCGATGTCCGCGGCGCGCACGTCGAAATCGAGGTGCAGCTGCTGCGGCACCTCCTGGCCCGGCCACCGGGGCGGCTGGTAGTTCTCCACCTGCTGGAAGGCGAGCCGCCGGCCGGCCGGTCCCGCGACCTCGTACCAGTCGCCCTCGCCGCCGGCCTGCCAGCCGAGCACATCGGCGTAGAAGTCGGCGAGGGACGCGGGATCGGGGCAGTCCAGTGCGACGACGCCGAGTTCGATGAGAGCCATGCGTTACCTCCTGATCGGTACAACCGGTAACTCCCGTTACTGCATGATGGGCCGATGCCGGTAACGTGACAAGGGTGACGGACCGCTCAGCGCCGGATGTCCTGCAAGTGGTGCAGGACCTGGTGAACACCCTGAACATCGAAACCGGCGCGGACGCGCTCGCCGCCGAGGGCGGTCTCGTCGCGTTCCTCAGTGAGCACGGCGCGCCGGACCTCGTACCGGTGACCGGCGCGGCGGAGGCACTACCGGAGCTGCAGGAGCTGCGGGAAGCGCTGCGGGCCGTCTGCCTCGCGCACACCGTCCGCGACGCGGTTTCCGAGGAGGCGGCCCGGGCACTGGACCGGCTGCTGGCCCGCGCGCCGCTCGTACTGGCCATGGCACCCGACGGTGGCGTCGCGTTGCGCCCGGCCCCCGGCCTTGAGGGCATCGCCCGGCTCATCGCCCTGATATCGGCGGGTATCGCGACGGCGGACGCCGACGGGACCTGGCCCCGGCTCAAGGCATGCGAGGCCCACGACTGCCGCTGGGTCTTCTACGACAGGAGCCCGGCCGGCCGCAGCCGCTGGTGCACGATGGCGGTCTGCGGCAGCCGGGCGAAGATGCGGACCTACCGCGCCAGACGGGCCGGGCCCTGAGACGCGGGCCGCCGGCCCTGCGCGGCGGCGGACCCCACGGCCCGCGTCAGGTCTATGCCTGCGGACGGCCCAGGGCGCGGTAGGTCCAGCCGGCCTTGCGCCACAACTGCGGGTCCAGGGCGTTGCGTCCGTCGAGGATGCGGCGCTCCGTGACGACCTCGCCGAGCGCGGCCGGGTCCAGCTCGCGGAACTCGCGCCACTCCGTCAGGTGCAGGACGGCGTCCGCGCCGCGCACCGCCTCCAGCGCGCTGTCCGCGTAGCCCAGGGTCGGGAAGAGCCGCCGGGCGTTCTCCATGCCCTTGGGGTCGTAGACCGTGACCTGTCCGCCCTGGAGGTGGATCTGGCCGGCGACATTGAGCGCGGGGGAGTCGCGTACGTCGTCGGAGTCCGGCTTGAAGGTGGCGCCCAGCACGGCTACCCGCTTGCCGAGGAAGGCGCCGCCCACCGCGTCGCGGGTCAGCTCGACCATGTGGCCGCGGCGCCGCATGTTGATCGAGTCGACCTCGCGCAGGAACGTCAGCGCCTGGTCGGCGCCCAGCTCGCCCGCGCGCGCCATGAACGCCCGGATGTCCTTGGGCAGGCAGCCGCCGCCGAAGCCGATGCCGGCCCGCAGGAACTTCTTGCCGATTCGCTCGTCGTGCCCGATGGCCTCGGCGAGCTTGACCACATCGCCGTCGGCCGCCTCGCAGACCTCCGCCATCGCGTTGATGAAGGAGATCTTCGTGGCCAGGAAGGAGTTGGCGGAGGTCTTCACCAACTCGGAGGTCGGGTAGTCCATCACGATGAACGGCGAGCCTTCGCCCACCGGCGTCGAGTAGACCTCGCGCAGCAGATTCTCGGCCCGCTCACTGGCCACGCCCACGACGATCCGGTCAGGGTGCAGGGTGTCCTTGACCGCGAACCCCTCGCGGAGGAACTCCGGGTTCCAGGCCAGCTCGGCGTCCTCGCCGGCCGGGGCCAGGGCGGCCAGCCGCTCGGCGAGCCGGGCGGCGCTGCCCACCGGCACCGTGGACTTGCCGACGACCAGCGTCGGCCGGGTCAGATGCGGCGCCAGCGAGGTGAACGCGGACTCGACGTAAGACATGTCACAGGCGTACTCGCCGTGCTTCTGCGGGGTGTTCACGCAGACGAAGTGCACATCGCCGAACGCCCCTGCCTCCTCGTAGGAGGTGGTGAAGCGCAGCCGTCCTGTGGAGCCCGCGATCCCGGCGACGTGCCGGCGCAGCAGGTCCTCCAGGCCCGGCTCGTACATCGGGACCTCACCGCGCCCCAGCATCTCGATCTTCTCGGGAACCACGTCAAGCCCCAGCACCTCGAAGCCCAGCTCGGCCATGGCCGCGGCGTGGGTGGCGCCGAGGTAGCCGGTGCCGATCACGGTGATCTTGAGGGGCATGGATGCTCCAGACAGGTGGTGCCGGCGCGGTGCGCCGCCGGTGCGGTGCGGGGTGGATGACGGGGGCGTACGGGAAACTGCGCGGACCGAGCATAGCCGCGCGCGGAGGGGCGGGATCCAGCCGTCGCACCGGCTCCGGCCTGGTCTGTCGGGAACCTCACGTATCCGTCACGCTCCCCGCACCCTAGAATCCGGTGAGTATCCGGTTACTTAACGGTAGTTAGCTCAGTCAGCTCTCAGGGGAGTGAGAAACCTTGGCGGGAACCGCCGATTTCGATCTGTACCGGCCGTCCGAGGAGCACGACATGCTCCGGGAGTCGGTGCGTGCGCTCGCCGAGGCGAAGATCGCGCCCTTCGCCACCGCGGTGGACGAGGAGGCGCGCTTCCCGCAGGAGGCGCTGGAGGCACTGGTCGCCAATGACCTGCACGCCGTGCACGTGCCGGAGGCGTACGGCGGTGCGGGGGCCGACGCGCTGGCGACGGTCATCGTGATCGAGGAGGT
>NZ_JBICZL010000003.1:549124-644381 GCF_043201875.1 Streptomyces sp. NPDC048248 | reverse complement strand
ACCTCCGTGCGGTGAAGCGTAGACACCTCCACCACACCGGAGGTCTTCGCCATGATCAAGACCCACGACTGTTAACAACGCTCGTGATCAATACACCTAGGCTCACCCCCATGAGCCCTTCCATCGCCTCCAACACCCGCGTCGAGCTGCCCGAGCTGCTGGAGTTCGTCCGGCCCCGCCACCGCGCGATCCTGCTCACCCGCCGTTCCGACGGGACCCCGCAGGGCTCGCCGCTGACCTGCGGGGTGGACGACTCCGGGCGGCTGGTGATGTCGACGTACCCGGAACGGGCCAAGGTCCGCAACGCCCGCCGCGTCTCGTCGGTCAGTGTCATCGTGCTGTCCGACGAGTGGAACGGGCCGTGGGTGCAGATCGACGGTGAGGCCGAGGTGATCGACACCCCGGAGTCGGTGGAACCGCTGGTCGAGTACTTCCGCAACATCTCCGGCGAGCACCCGGACTGGGACGAGTACCGCGCGGCGATGCGCAAGCAGGGCAAGTCGCTGATCCGCGTCACCCCGCTGCGCTGGGGCCCGATCGCCACCGGCGGCTTCCCGGCCCGCCTCGTCGAGGGCGAGCAGGACGGCGGCGACGGCCCACGCTAGCCGCTCCCTCTCCCGAGGCGCTGCTCTCCGGAGCGCCTCGCCCTGGTCAGGCCCGGGGCGCGAGCGGGGCGGTGGACGGCGACAGCACGTCCTCGTCCAGGTCCAGATGCTTGCGGAACGCCTGCCGACCCACCTCGGTGACGGTGAGGATGCGGGTGGCGGGGGTCTTGACGATCCACTCCCGCTCCAGGGCGTGCCGGCACAGCGCCGCGCCGACCGCGCCGGAGAGGTGGTGTCTGCGCACGGTCCAGTCCAGGCAGGTGCGCACATGGGCCCGGTGGGCGTCCGACGGCCCTGCGTCGGGGATCCCCACACCGGCCAGCCAGTCGGCACCCGCGCAGGTCAACACGGGACCGTAGTCGCTGGCCAGCAGGCCGCGTTCGGTCATCGCCTCGGCGATCGCGACACCGAGGGCGCCGGCGATGTGGTCGTAGCAGGTCCTCGCGTGGTGCAGGGCTCTGCGCTGGTGGGCCTCGGCGAGGGAGCGGATCGGGACCGGGCGGTAGGGCGCCAGCCCGGCGAGGTTCTCCAGGGCTTCGGCGGTGCCGGGCCCCGCCAGCCGGACGTAGCGGCGCCGCCCGCGCCGCTCCTCGGCCAGCAGCCCCCCGGCGACCAGGAGGTTGAGATGCTCGGTGGTCGTGGAGGGCGCCACCGCGGCGTACTCGGCCAGCTCGCCCGCCGTCCAGGCGCCGCCGTCCAGCAGGGCCATGCAGATGGTGGCCCGGGTCCGGTCCGCGAGCAGCGCGGCGAGGGCGGCCAGGTCGGGGGTCTCCGCGATGCTTTCGTGCTCGGCGTCCCATGGAGTCATGCACAGAGAGTAAGCGGTCATCACACTTCGGTGAGCACCGAATCATCCTGCTTCTATCCTCATGGGCATGAAAGGCGTGCTGGAGAAGAGCAGTTCGGTGGCGTCGGCAGTGCTGTCCACGGAGAACGACGACGGGACCTTCGCGCTGGCCGCGCTCCGTATCCGCTGGGAACTCGGCCCGGTCGTGAGCGCATGGCTGCCCGCCCGCGGCCGCACCGCCCGCAACCTCGCGGTACGCCCGGACGTGGTCTTCAACCTGCCGCCGGACGGTGAGTGCGAGGAGGGCGCGGGCGGCCCGTGCGGGGCGGACGTCCCGCTGACGGAACCGTCCGAGATGGTGCGGCCGCCCCGGCTGGCGCACTGCCCGGTGCAGTTGGAGGCGCGCCGGGCCGGTGAGCGGACGGCGGACTGCGGCGCGTGGACGCTGATCGAGGCACAGGTGCTGCGGGTGCACGCGGATGCGCGGTGGGTGCTGCCGCTGGGTGAGCGGGGCATCGAACTGTCGGCGTGGTGCCCGCCGGTGCACGATTTCCGGCCGCCGGGCACTCCCCCGCCGCGGGCCGTACCGGCTCCCGCGCAGGAGCTGGCGCGGCAGCTGGGCAGGCGATTCCCCGGCCAGCGCAACGGCTCGTAGCGCCCCAGGGGATCGCCCGGGGGCGGAAAAGGTCGCGGCGCCTGTCCTCCGGTCGGGGGGAGGAGACAGGCGCCGCGGTTGTTCCGCACGACGTTGTGCGGGACATCTGGGGACGGGCTACACGGTCAGCGCGCGGTCCGTCGGCTTGATGGGAGCCGGCAGGGCGCTGGCTCCGGTGAGGAAGCGGTCCACGCCCTTGGCCGCGGAGCGGCCCTCGGCGATGGCCCACACGATCAGCGACTGGCCGCGGCCGGCGTCACCGGCGACGTACACGCCGGGGACGTTGGTGGCGTAGTCCTGGTCGCGGGAGATGTTGCCGCGGGCGTCCAGCTCCAGACCGAACTGGGAGACCAGTCCGTTCTCCTGGTCGGTGCCGGTGAAGCCCATCGCGAGGGTGACCAGCTGGGCCGGGATCTTCCGCTCGGTGCCCGGCTTCGGCTCCGGCTTGCCGTCCTTGAACTCCACCTCGGTCAGGTGCAGGTACTGGACGTTGCCGTCCTCGTCGCCCTCGAAGTGGGTGGTCGAGACGGAGTAGAGCCGCTCGCCGCCCTCCTCGTGCGCGGAGGTGACCTTGTAGAGCATGGGGAAGGTCGGCCAGGGCTGGTTCGGGTTCCGCTCGTCGCCCGGCTTGCCCATGATCTCCAGCTGGGTCACGGAGGCTGCGCCCTGGCGGTGGGCGGTGCCCACGCAGTCCGCGCCGGTGTCGCCGCCGCCGATGACGACGACGTGCTTGCCCTCGGCGGTGATCGGGGCGACGGTCAGGTCACCCTCCTGCACCTTGTTGGCGAGCGGCAGGTACTCCATCGCGAAGTGGATGCCGTTCAGCTCGCGGCCGGGCACCGGCAGGTCGCGGGAGGTCGTGGCACCGGCGGCGATGACGACGGCGTCGTAGCGCTTGCGCAGCTTCTTCGCGTCGATGTCGCGGCCGATCTCCACCTCGGTGCGGAACTTGGTGCCCTCCGCGCGCATCTGCTCGATGCGGCGGTTGATGTGGCGCTTTTCCATCTTGAACTCGGGGATGCCGTAGCGCAGCAGTCCACCGATCCGGTCCGCGCGCTCGTAGACGGCGACGGTGTGGCCGGCCCGGGTCAGCTGCTGGGCGGCGGCGAGACCCGCCGGGCCCGAGCCGATGACGGCGACGGTCTTGCCGGACAGCCGCTCGGGCGGCTGCGGGGTGACATCGCCGTTGTCCCACGCCTTGTCGATGATGGAGACCTCGACGTTCTTGATGGTCACCGGCGGCTGGTTGATGCCCAGCACACAGGCGGCCTCACAGGGCGCGGGGCACAGGCGACCGGTGAACTCCGGGAAGTTGTTGGTCGCGTGCAGCCGCTCGCTGGCCTCGGTCCAGTCCTCGCGGTAGGCGTAGTCGTTCCACTCGGGGATGAGGTTCCCGAGCGGGCAGCCGTTGTGGCAGAACGGGATGCCGCAGTCCATGCAGCGCGACGCCTGCTTGCTGATGATCGGCAGCAGGGAGCCGGGCTGGTAGACCTCGTTCCAGTCCTTGACGCGCTCGTCGACGGGGCGGGTCTTGGCGACCTCGCGGTCGGTGTTCAGGAAGCCCTTGGGGTCAGCCATTGGTCGCCGCCTCCATCATCTTCTCGTGGGTCTCGGACTCGGAGAGTCCGGCCTGCTCAGCGGCGTCCTTGGCGACGAGCACTGCCTGGTAGGTGGGCGGGATGACCTTGCTGAAGCGCGCGGCCGCGGCATCCCAGTCGGCGAGGAGCTTCTCGGCGACGGTGGAGCCGGTCTCCTCCTGGTGGCGGCGCACAACGGCGTGCAGCCACTGCTTGTCGGTGTCGTCCAGCGCGTGGACGGCGTCGACGAGCTCCTTGTTCACATTGGCCCGGTCGAGGTCGATGACGTAGGCGAAACCGCCGGACATGCCGGCTGCGAAGTTACGTCCCGTCTCGCCGAGGACGACCGCGTTTCCGCCGGTCATGTACTCGCAGCCGTGGTCGCCCACGCCCTCGGAGACCACCGTGGCGCCGGAGTTGCGGACGCAGAAGCGTTCGCCGACCCGGCCGCGCAGGTAGAGCTCGCCGCCGGTCGCGCCGTAGGCGAGGGTGTTGCCCGCGATGGTGGAGTACTCGGCGAGGTGGTCGGCGCCGCGGTCCGGACGGACGACGACCCGGCCGCCGGAGAGGCCCTTGCCGACGTAGTCGTTCGCGTCGCCCTCCAGACGCAGCGTGACACCGCGCGGCAGGAAGGCACCGAAGGACTGGCCGGCCGAACCGGTGAAGGTGATGTCGATGGTGTCGTCGGGGAGACCGGCACCGCCGAACTTCTTCGTGACCTCGTGGCCGAGCATGGTGCCCACGGTCCGGTTGATGTTCCGGATCGCGATCTGGGCCCGCACGGGCTGCGCGGCCTCCGCGGTGTCCGCGGAGAGCGCGTCGGCGGCGAGCTTGATCAGCTCGTTGTCGAGCGCCTTCTCCAGGCCGTGGTCCTGCACGGTGACCTGATGGCGGACGGCGCCCTCGGCCAGCTCGGGGACGTGCAGCAGCGGGGCCAGGTCCAGGCCCTGCGCCTTCCAGTGGTCCACGGCCTGCGAGGTGTTGAGGATCTCGGCGTGGCCGATGGCCTCGTCGAGGGTGCGGAAGCCCAGCTCGGCGAGCAGCTCGCGGACCTCTTCGGCGATGAACTGGAAGAAGTTGACGATGTACTCGGCCTTGCCGCTGAACCGCTCGCGCAGCGTGGGGTTCTGGGTGGCGATACCGACCGGGCAGGTGTCCAGGTGGCACACGCGCATCATGACGCAGCCGGAGACGACCAGCGGTGCGGTCGCGAAGCCGAACTCCTCGGCGCCCAGCAGGGCGGCGATGACGACGTCACGGCCGGTCTTGAGCTGACCGTCGGTCTGCACGACGATGCGGTCGCGCAGGCCGTTGAGCAGCAGCGTCTGCTGGGTCTCGGCGAGACCGAGCTCCCAGGGGCCGCCCGCGTGCTTGAGGGAGGTCAGCGGGGAGGCACCCGTACCGCCGTCGTGGCCGGAGATGAGGACCACGTCCGCGTGCGCCTTGGAGACACCCGCGGCGACGGTGCCGACACCGACCTCGGAGACCAGCTTGACGTGAATGCGCGCCTGGGGGTTGGCGTTCTTCAGGTCGTGGATCAGCTGGGCGAGGTCCTCGATTGAGTAGATGTCGTGGTGCGGGGGCGGCGAGATCAGGCCGACGCCCGGGGTGGAGTGCCGGGTCTTGGCGACCCACGGGTAGACCTTGTGGCCGGGCAGCTGGCCGCCCTCGCCGGGCTTGGCGCCCTGCGCCATCTTGATCTGGATGTCGTCGGAGTTGACGAGGTACTCGGACGTCACGCCGAAGCGGCCGGAGGCGACCTGCTTGATCGAGGAGCGCCGCGCCGGGTCGTAGAGACGGTCCGGGTCCTCGCCGCCCTCACCGGTGTTGGACTTGCCGCCCAACTGGTTCATGGCGATGGCGAGGGTCTCGTGCGCCTCCTGCGAGATGGAGCCGTAGGACATGGCGCCGGTGGAGAAGCGCTTGACGATGTCGGCGGCCGACTCGACCTCCTCGATCGGGATCGAGGGCCGGTCGGAGTTGAAGGAGAACAGGCCGCGCAGCGTCATCAGCCGCTCGGACTGCTCGTTCACCCGCTCGGTGTACTGCTTGAAGATGTCGTAGCGGCGCGAGCGCGTGGAGTGCTGCAGCCGGAAGACGGTGTCCGGGTCGAACAGGTGCGGCTCGCCCTCGCGGCGCCACTGGTACTCGCCGCCGATGTCCAGCGCACGGTGCGTGGCGGCGATGCCGGAGGCCGGGTAGGCCTTGGCGTGCCTGGCCGCGACCTCCTTGGCGACGACGTCGAGACCGGCTCCGCCGATCTTGGTGGCGGTGCCGTGGAAGTACTCGGCGACGAAGTCCTCGTCCAGGCCGACGGCCTCGAAGACCTGCGCGCCGCGGTAGGAGGCGACGGTCGAGATGCCCATCTTGGACATGACCTTCAGGACGCCCTTGCCGAGCGCCTTGATGAGGTTCTTGATGGCGGTCTCGGCCTCGATGCCGGGCAGGAAGGTGCCCGCGCGGACGAGGTCCTCGACGGACTCCATCGCCAGGTAGGGGTTGACGGCCGCGGCACCGAAGCCGATGAGCAGCGCGACGTGGTGCACCTCGCGCACATCGCCGGCCTCGACGAGCAGCCCGACCTGGGTGCGCTCCTTGGTGCCGATGAGGTGGTGGTGGACCGCGGCGGTGAGCAGCAGCGACGGGATCGGCGCGTGCTCGGCGTCCGAGTGACGGTCGGAGAGCACGATCAGCCGGGCGCCGTCGTCGATGGCGGCGTCCGCCTCGGCGCAGATCTCCTTGATCCGGGCGGCCAGCGACTCGCCGCCGCCGGAGACCCGGTAGAGGCCGGAGAGCGTCACGGCCTTCATGCCGGGCATGTCGCCGTCGGCGTTGATGTGCACGAGCTTGGCGAGCTCGTCGTTGTCGATGACCGGGAAGGGCAGGGTCACGCTGCGACAGGACGCCTCGGTGGGCTCCAGGACGTTGCCCTGGGGGCCGAGGGAGGAGATCAGCGAGGTGACGAGCTCCTCGCGGATCGCGTCCAGCGGCGGGTTCGTGACCTGCGCGAAGAGCTGGGTGAAGTAGTCGAACAGCAGCCGGGGGCGGTCCGAGAGCGCCGCGATCGGCGAGTCGGTGCCCATCGAGCCGATCGGCTCGGCGCCGGCCTTGGCCATCGGCGCGAGGATGACGCGCAGCTCTTCCTCGGTGTAGCCGAAGGTCTGCTGACGGCGGGTGACCGAGGCGTGGGTGTGCACGATGTGCTCACGCTCGGGCAGGTCCGCGAGGTCGATCAGGCCGGCTTCCAGCCAGTCCTCGTACGGGTGCTCGGCGGCGAGCTGCCCCTTGATCTCGTCGTCCTCGATGATGCGGTGCTCGGCGGTGTCGACGAGGAACATCCGGCCGGGCTGCAGGCGGCCCTTGCGGACGACCTTGGCCGGGTCGATGTCCAGCACGCCGACCTCGGAGGACAGCACGACGAGGCCGTCGTCGGTGACCCAGTAGCGGCCGGGGCGCAGACCGTTGCGGTCGAGGACCGCGCCGACCTGGGTGCCGTCGGTGAAGGTGACGCAGGCCGGGCCGTCCCAGGGCTCCATCATCGTGGAGTGGTACTGGTAGAAGGCACGCCGGGCCGGGTCCATGGAGGGGGAGTTCTCCCACGCCTCGGGGACCATCATCAGCACGGAGTGCGGCAGCGAACGGCCGCCGAGGTGGAGCAGCTCCAGGACCTCGTCGAAGGAGGCGGAGTCGGAGGCGTCCGGGGTGCAGACCGGGAAGATCCGCGCGAGGTCGTCGTCGGCCCCGTTGCCGAAGAGCTTCGAGGCGAGCTGCGACTCACGCGCCCGCATCCAGTTGCGGTTGCCCTTGACCGTGTTGATCTCGCCGTTGTGCGCGACGAAGCGGTACGGGTGGGCGAGCGGCCAGCTCGGGAAGGTGTTCGTGGAGAACCGCGAGTGGACCAGCGCGATGGCGGTGGCGAAGCGGCGGTCGGAGAGGTCCGGGAAGAACGGCTCCAGCTGGCCGGTGGTCAGCATGCCCTTGTAGACGATGGTCCGGGCGGACAGCGAGGGGAAGTAGACCCCGGCCTCGCGCTCGGCGCGCTTGCGCAGCGCGAACGCCTTGCGGTCCAGGGCCAGCCCGGTGTTCTCACCGTCGGCGACGAAGAGCTGGGAGAAGGCGGGCATGGTGGCGCGGGCGCCGTTGCCGAGCAGCTGCGGGGCCACCGGCACGACACGCCAGCCGAGGACGTTCAGGCCCTCTTCGGCCGCCATCGTCTCGATGCGCGAGACGGCAGCGGCCGCATCCTGGGCATCGGCGGGGAGGAAGGCGATGCCGACGGCGTACGCGCCGGCCTCGGGAAGCTCGAATCCGACGTCCTCGCGGAGGAACGCGTCCGGGACCTGGAGCAGGATGCCGGCACCGTCGCCGGAGTCGGGCTCCGAGCCGGTGGCACCGCGGTGCTCCAGGTTCGTCAGGACGGTGAGCGCCTGCTCGACCAACGCGTGGCTGGCCTCGCCGGTGAGGGTGGCCACAAAGCCGACGCCGCAGGCGTCGTGCTCGTTGCGCGGGTCGTACATCCCCTGCTGGGCGGGGCGCCCGTCCATGGGCGACCAGGCGGCGCTGGCGCTGCCGGTGGTCGCGGAGTGCGTGGACGCGGAACGCATCGGCTCTCCCAACGTCGTCGTGGCATAGGCATTGCCGAGGGACGACGTTGGCCCTCCGCGAAATTTCGTGCAGGTTACAGGATGGCCCGCTTCTCGAAAAGCGGATAGCGCCTTCCAGCATGCGGACACCGGCGTAGCGGTGGATCAAAGACGCGGACGGACTCTTCGCCATCCCACGAGCGGCGATCGTCGGGCGACATTGCCCGCGACGCCTGGGCCTTATGCCCGGTCGTCAACAAATCGAAACCGCTGGGTAACGCGTTAATTATGCAGCCACCCGCATGACACGTCACCCTACGACGGTTCCGAACACCGCTCCCAGGATGTACGTCACACCTGCGGCAGCGCCACCCAGGGCCAATTGGCGGACACCGCTGAACCACCAGGAGCGCGCCGTCACCCGCGCCACGACCGCCCCGCAGGCGAACAGTCCGAGCAGCGCGAGAAGCACCGCGGGCCACAATGCGGAAGCACCCAAGAGGTAAGGAAGGACAGGCAAAAGGGCGCCAAGGGCAAATGATCCGAAGGAAGAAACCGCGGCGACGGTGGGCGACGGAAGGTCGGAAGGGTCAATGCCCAATTCCTCGCGTGCATGAATTTCCAGCGCCTGATCGGGATCCGTCGAGAGCTGCTCGGCCACCTGCCGGGCGAGGCCGGGCTCGACGCCGCGCGACTCGTACAGCGCGGCCAGCTCCTCCAGCTCGTCCTTGGGGTGCTTGCGCAGTTCGGTCCGCTCGATGTCCAGCTCCGCGAGCACCAGCTCCCGCTGCGAGGCGACGGAGGTGTACTCACCCGCCGCCATCGAGAACGCTCCGGCGGCCAGACCCGCGAGGCCGGTGATGATGATCGTCTGCTGCGACACGGCGCCGCCCGCGACACCCGTCATCAGCGCGAGGTTCGACACCAGGCCGTCCATCGCGCCGAAGACGGCGGGGCGCAGCCAGCCGCCGTTCACATCCCGGTGGGTGTGATTGTCACGGTGTGCGACATGCGTCGGCGCCGCGGAATCCATGATCTCCATGACGGACATTGAGGGACCTGCTCCCTTCCGCGAGGTGTGGGCCGATGGCGGCGCTTCCCCCTGCAACACCTCGAAGTTATGCGCGATCACCGCTCCTCCGCTAGCAAGGAAGGCCGTACTTACCCCGCTGACCTGCGGTTTTCTCATGCGGCGCGGTATGAGACGTGGGTCACAGGGCGCTGGGGCGAGCAGCCCGACCGCTTCACCCGAGCCCGTGCGAGCGATTCGACCGGGTGACCCTGCCGTCCGGGAGAGGAGAGCCGGGCCGCGGCGTGGCACGGATACACCGCAGCGGTCCGATGGAGGCCGGCGGTCTCCGTGCCGTGGGCCCGCCTCACGGCAGCGGTCCGACCCGCACGACAGAAGGGCACGCCCCATGAGCGCACCGCACCCGCCGCCCGCGGAGTCCGCCGTCGCCGACAGCGCGGGGAACGCAGGGGACGCAGCCCGCGACGGCGTACGGGACGGAGCCTGTGACGCCGTACGCGACCGGGCCCGGGGCGCGATGCTGGGGCTCGCCGTCGGGGACGCGCTCGGGGCCCCCGCGGAGAACATGAAGCCCTCCCAGATCCGCAGCAGATGGGGCCGTATCGAGGGCTACGTCGAGGACGACCCGGCCGGCACCGACGACACCGAGTACGCCATCTTCTCCGGGCTGCTGCTCGCCGCGCACGGCTCCGCGCTGACCGTCGCCCATGTCGAGGCGGCCTGGCACCAGTGGATCGCCGACCGCGACGAGGGGCCGTTCCGCGGCGCCGGCTTCAGCGAGCGCGGCACCCTGGAGAACCTGCGGCGCGGTCTCGCCGCCCCCATCTCCGCGCAGCACCGGCACGCCTGGAGCGACGGGCTGGCGATGCGCGCCGCTCCGTTCGGGGTGTTCGCCGCCGGGCGGCCCGCCGAGGCCGCCCGGCTGGTCGCCATCGACGGCACCGTCAGTCACGACGGCGAGGGGATCTACGGCGGGCGGGCGGTCGCCGCCGGCGTCGCCGCGGCCATGGTCGCCCTCCCCCAAGGGCCTTCGACGGGCTTCGCTCCAGGGGGGAGCCCCAACGTCGACGCGGTGATCGCCGCCGCGCTCTCCGTCGTCCCCGAGGACTCCTGGACCGCCCGCTCGCTGCGCCGCGCGGTCGGCGCCGCCCAGCGGTCGCGGCACGATCCGGGCATCACCCAGCTCGGTATCGAACGCGCGGTGCGCTCCGCGGTCGTGATCGGCGGCTACCCGTGGACGGATCTGGCCCCCGAGGCCGTCGGTCTGGCCTTCGGCGCCTTCGCCGCGGCCCGGGGCGACTTCACCGCCTC
Source organism: Streptomyces sp. NPDC048248 (assembly GCF_043201875.1). Lineage (NCBI taxonomy): Bacteria > Bacillati > Actinomycetota > Actinomycetes > Kitasatosporales > Streptomycetaceae > Streptomyces > Streptomyces sp. NPDC048248. The sequence continues at coordinate 633,833 of NZ_JBICZL010000003.1, read as the reverse complement.
GGTGCTGACCGCGGTCAACATGGGGCGCGACGCCGACACCACGGCGGCCGTCGCGGGCGCCCTCGCCGGGGCCCTGACCGGCGCCGCCGCCATCCCCGAGACCTGGACCACCGCCATCGGCCCGGCCCGCGGCAGCTGCCTGCCGTCGATGGCCGGCTACCACGTCCTGGACATCGCCGAATTGCTGGCGCCCCGGTCGACGGTGCCCGTGCACGCGAGCGCCGTGGCGTCCACGGAAGCGCCCTCGGCGGCATCCAGGGAAACCGAAGCGGTCCCGGCGCACGCCCAGGACGCCGAAGCGGGCACGAGGAGCGAGGCGGCCGCGGGGGTGGGAGCACGATGACCACCACCCGACGAGCGAATGCCGGCGCGGCCACGGCGTCGGCACCTGCGTCAAGCCCGGAGGATGCCGCGCCGGTCGAGCCCTCGGCCGGTGATGCGTCCTCCGGGGAGGCTCGGCCCGTTGCCGGCCCGGCGTCCCCGCCGCAGGGGGGCTCCCCGTCCCACGAGGCCATGGACGATGCGGACGACGCGAGCGGGACCGGCGACGCGACCGGCTCCGACCGAGAGTCCGCCACTCCGCACCGCGCCGCCCACCACCCCCTCTCCCCCGGCGAGCCAGGCGGCCCCGTCAACCCCGTCGGACCGAGATCCCCCGGCGGACCGGTCGCACCCGCCGGGCCGGGGCAGCCCGGTGGACCCGTCGGACCGGCGGGGCCGAGCGGGCCGACCGGGCCCGGCGGACCCGTGGGGCCGGTCAGGTCCTTCGGTCCTGCTCTGGCTTTCGCCGCCGGACTGCGGGACGGAAGGCGGCGGGCGGGTCCAGCGACGTCCGGCGCAGGGGGCGCGCTCGGTCTTCCGGGGTGCCGGCACATGGAGGGGGCGAGCTCCGACGAGGCGCGGACCGCCGGGCCGGAGCGCTGCCGACCCCCTGCCCCGTTCATCGCACCGGACGCGGTGGGCCCGGTGGACGCGCCGCGCGCGGAGGCGGCGTCCCGCCCGGTGGACGGCACGGCGGACCGGGGTGCCCACCCGCGCGGCGAAGCCGGACCGGGCAGGGGGCCGGACGAGGTACCGATCGGGTCCGGCGCCGCCGCGGACGGCGGTGCGGGCGCCCGGGCAGGCGGCCGTGCCCGGATCGAGGGACTGCTTCTCGGGCTGGCTTCGGGGGACGCCGCGGGGTGGCCCGCGGCCAGACACCGGGCCGCCCGGATGCCCGAATGGACCCGGCGGCTGACCCGGGAGCTGGACACCTTCGCCGAGCACAACGCCACCACCACCCTGCCGGTCCCGATCGCCCTCAACCAACCCCCGGAGCCGCTGCGGCTCGGCCCGTCCGACGATGCGGAGTGGGCGGCCTTCACCGCCGAGTCGGTACTCACCGCCGCCGGGGCGCTGCTCAGCGACCTCGGCCGGGGACGCCGGATGCGGGCGGCCATCGATCTCGCGTGGAACGCGCTGGCGAGCGAGGTGGCCGCGGCCGCCGACCGGGCCCCCGAGGTGGAGTCGGCGGTGCTGCCGCTACGGGCCCGGATCTCCGTACGGGCCGGGCTCGGCAACCTCGCCGCCGGGCTGCGGCCACCCGCCACGGGCCACGACAATCCGCACTTCTTCGACGACGCCGCCTGTGTCAGGGCAGCCGTGCTGGCCGTCGTCCACCCGGGCGAGCCGTCCGCCGCCGCCGAACTCGCCGAGTACGACGCGCGTTACACGCAGGACGGCGACGGGGTGCACGGCGCACGCGCGATGGCCGCGGCGGTCGCGGTGGCGCTCGGCGGGGCGACGGTGCAGGCATGCGTGGAGGCGGCGCTCGGCCAGCTTCCCGAGGGCACCGAGATCCGGCGCAACGCGCTGCACGCCGTCCGGCTCGCGCACGCCGTGGCCGCTGACCGGCCCGGCCGTCCCGGCAACGCCTTCGCCCTGGTGCCGGTCCTGGAGCACGAGATCGTCGACCACGTCTACAGCTACGGCATCGCCGCGGCCGAGACCGTCCCCGTCGCGCTCGCCCTGACGCTGGCGGCGAACGGGCTGGTCTCCGAGGCGGTCCCGGCGGCCGCGTGCCTGTCCCGGGTCGCCGACTCCGCGCCCGCCCTCGCGGGCGCGCTGACCGGGGCGCTCGGTGACGTCCACGACCTGCCGCGGACCTGGCGCGACGCCTGCCGGGTGCTGTCCGGCTGCGCGCTGCCGCGGCTGGCCGGCACCGATCTCGTCGAACTCGCGAGGCTGCTCGCCGGTACGGAACTGACCGCACCGGAAGCCGTCCCTGCGCTCGCCGACGCCGTGGCCGCCCCTCTGGCGAGCGCGGCACCCCTGTTCTCCCTCACCGTGGAAGGACCTCCCCGCACATGACGTACACGACGCAGAACACACCGCTCACGGCCGAGGTGACCGCCCCGGCCGCGGGCCAGGAGCCTGCGGCCCCGCCGCCTCTGGAGGACCGGGCGGCGGGGTGTCTGGTCGGCGCGGCCGTCGGCGACGCGCTCGGCGGGCCGGTCGAGGGCTGGACGCCGGACCAGATCGTGGCCCGGCACGGCGGCCGGGTGGAGGGCATCGTCGGGCCGTTCCACGAGGACTGGCGCACCGCGCGGCCCATCGCGCCGTACCACAAGGGCGACGGGCACGTCACCGACGACACCTTGATGACACATGCGCTGGTGCGGGTCTACGGGACGGTGCGCGACCACCTCGACGCGTATGACATCGCCGACCATCTGGTGCCGGATCTGATCGGCACCCCGCGCTGGATCCCGGAGCTGGAGGCCGAGGCGCTGCCGCTGCAACGCATCTTCCTCGCCGAGAAGTGGATCGTGGCGCGACTGCACTACGGCCATGTCGACCCGCGCGAGGCGGGCGTCGGAAACATCGTCAACTGCGGTGCGGCGATGTACATGGCGCCGGTGGGCATCGTCAACGCGGGTAATCCGGACCGGGCTTACGCCGAGGCGCTGGACATCGCGGGAACCCACCAGTCCTCCTACGGCCGGGAGGCCGCCGGTGTCTTCGCCGCCGCGGTGGCCGCGGCCTGCACGCCGGACGCCACGCCCGCCCACGTCGTCGAGCACGCGCTGCGGGTCGCCAAGGACGGCACCCGCGCGGCGATCGAGGCGGTCTGCGAGGCCGCCGTCCCCGACTCCGGCTTCGACTCGGCACTGGCGCCCCTGCGGGCCGCCGTCGCACCGTTCGACACGGTGGGCCCGGATTACCGCAACCCGTCGTTGGGCGCCCGGCGCCCGTCCCGGCTGCACGCCATCGAGGAACTGCCCGTCGCGCTGGGGATGCTGCTCGTCGGCGGCGGCGACTTCCGGCGCACCGTCCTCGGCGCGGTCAACTACGGCCGCGACTGCGACTCGATCGCGACGATGAGCGGTGCGCTGGTCGGCGCGCTGCACGGCGCTTCGGCCGTGCCGGACGACTGGAGCACCGAGGTCGCCCGCGCCAGCCGTCTGGACCTGCGGGCCCCGGCGGCGACGCTGGCCGGGGTGGCCCGGGAGATCTTCGACCGCGACCAGGAGCGGCACCGGGCGCACGAGCGGGCGTTCGCCGCGCTCACGGAGACGTGATGACGCCCCGGCCACAGGGACGTCCGGCTACGGTCGGCGTGGATGCCGCGCCCCCCGGGTACGGTCCGGCGCTGCGGGTGACGTGGGTGCAGCCCGAGGACCTGGTGGGGCATGAGCTGCGGCAGGCGGCCGAGGACGGGCGGGACGCCGCGGCCATCGCGCGCCGGTGGTATGCGGCCGGCGGCGCGCCGGCACCGGAACGGGCGGGGGCTTCCGTCGGCCCCTGCCCCGCCTCCCTGCGCGCGCTCGCCGGCGACCTTCTCGACCAACTCGCCGCGCTGCCCTCACCGTTGGCCACCGACGAGCCCACCGACCTCGCGGCGATCGAGGCGGCACGCCCGTACCACCCCTCGGATCGTGGGGAGATCGCGCGGGCGCCGCGGACTGCGGACCGCACGGGGCTCCCCGCGCGCCCGCACGCGGCGGACGGCGCCACCGAGGCGGAGACTGCGCCCCGCCCGCCCGGTGACCCAACCGTGCAGCGGCTGGAGGCCGGCTGGCTGGGGCGGGCGGCCGGCTGCCTGCTCGGCAAGCCCGTCGAGAAGCTCCCGCTCCACGGGCTCAGGGCGCTCGCCCGGTCGACCGGGAACTGGCCGCTGGCCTCGTGGTTCACCGAGGCCGGGCTCGATCCGACGGTGGCCGCCCGCTACCCGTGGAACCGCCGCAGCCGGGCCACCTCGCTGGCCGAGAACATCGACGGCATGCCCGAGGACGACGACCTCAACTACCCGCTCCTGGGGCTGCTGCTCCTCGAACGCCACGGCCACGGCTTCACCACCGCGGACGTCGCGCGGCTGTGGCTGGACGAGCTGCCCGCCGGCCGCACGTTCACCGCGGAACGCGTCGCGTACCGCAACCTCCTGGACGGCATCGAGCCGCCGCACACCGCACGGCACCGCAACCCCTTCCGGGAGTGGATCGGTGCGCAGATCCGGGCCGACGTCTTCGGCTGGACGCATCCCGGTGATCCGGTGACCGCCGCGGCGCTGGCCTGGCGGGACGCCACACTCAGCCACACCGCGAACGGCGTGTACGCCGCGATGTTCACGGCCGCCGCCGTCGCCGAGGCCGCCGGCGGCAACGCCCGGGTGGACGACGCCCTGCGGGCCGGGCTCGGGGTGATCCCCGCACGATGCCGACTCGCGCAGGCCGTCCGTTTCGCCATCGCGGCGGCGCACGCCGAGCCCACGGGCACACCGGCCGGCTTCGCCGACGTCGTCGACCGGCTGCACACCACCTACGGACAGCACCACTGGGTGCACGCCGTCCCCAACGCCGCGCTGCTCGCCGCCGCCCTCACGCATGCCGACGGCGACTTCGAGGGCTCCATCTGCCGTGCTGTGTCCGGAGGTTGGGACACCGACTCCAACGGCGCGACGGCCGGCTCCATCGCCGGACTGCTCGCGGGATCACCCGCCGCGCTGCCCGCCCGCTGGACGGCGCCGCTGCGCAACCGGCTCGCCACCGGCGTCGGCGGGCTGGACGGCATCGGCTTCGACACCCTCGCGGCGCGCACCGCCGCGCTCGCCGTCCGTCACCCCGAACGACCGGAGGCCCCGCACCATGACCGACCCGTCCCTTTCCGGTGAGCCCGAGCCCGCACCACGCCACGACACCGCGCCCCGCCCCGCGTCCGGCCCCCTGAACGGGCTCAGGGTGCTCGACCTCGCCACCCTCTTCGCAGGTCCGCTCGCCGCGACCATGCTCGGGGACTTCGGGGCCGAGGTGATCAAGGTAGAGCATCCCCGCCGGCCCGACCCGTCGCGCGGCCACGGACCCGCCAAGGACGGCATCGGCCTGTGGTGGAAGCTGCTGGGCCGCAACAAGAAGACCGTCACCGCCGATCTCTCCCGGCCCGGCGGCCGTGCGGTGCTGCTCCGGCTCGCCGCCGATGCGGACGTACTCATCGAGAACTTCCGCCCCGGCACTCTGGAGAAGTGGGACCTGGGCTGGGAGGAGCTGTCCGCCGTCAACCCGCGCCTGGTGCTGACCCGGGTCACCGGGTTCGGGCAGTTCGGCCCGTACGCCCGGCGCCCCGGATTCGGCACCCTCGCCGAGGCGATGAGCGGCTTCGCTGCGGTCACCGGCGAGCCGGACGGGCCGCCGACCCTGCCGCCGTTCGGGCTCGCCGACTCCATCGCCGCGCTCACCACGGCGTACGCCGTGATGACCGCACTGCGCGGACGTGACACCACCGGCCGGGGCCAGGTCGTCGACATGGCCATCATCGAACCCATGCTCGCGGTCCTCGGGCCGCAGTCCCTCTGGTACGACCAGCTCGGCTATGTGCAGCCGCGGACCGGCAACCGCTCCACCAACAACGCACCCCGCAACACCTACCGCACCGCGGACGGCTCGTGGGTGGCGGTCTCCACCTCGGCGCAGTCCATCGCCGAGCGGGTGCTGCGGCTGGTCGGCCGGCCGGACGTGATCGACGAACCCTGGTTCGCGACCGGCGCGGGCCGGGCCGCGCACGCCGAGACCCTCGATGCGGCGGTCGGCGACTGGATCGCCCGCCACGACCGCACCGAGGTGACCGCCGCCTTCGAGAAGGCCGAGGCCGCCGTCGCGCCGGTCTACGACATCCGGGACGTGATGGCGGACGCGCAGTACCAGGCCCTCGGCTCCATCACCGAGGTGCCGGACGAGGAGCTGGGCACACTGCGGATGCAGAACGTGCTCTTCCGGCTCTCCGAGACGCCCGGTGCCATCCGGTGGGCGGGCCGCCCGCACGGCGCGGACACCGAAGAGGTGCTGACCGGGCTCGGGATGACCTGCACGGAGATCGCCGAGCTGCGCGCGGCCGGCGCCCTGTGACCGCCGCGCCGCAGGACGCCCAGGCCCCTCCCGTCACCGTGGTGCTGACGTGGCTGTACGTCCCCGGTGACCGCCCCGAGGTGGTCGCCAAGGCACTCTGCTGCGGCGCCGACGTGGTCCTGGTGGACCTGGAGGACGCGGTCTCCCCCGGCCGCAAGGACTATGCGCTGCGGGCCACCGCTGAGCTGCTGAGCGATGCGGCGCCCGGCCCGGTGCCGGTGCACGTCCGCGTCAACGCACTGGACGGTCCACGCGCCGAAACGGAGATCCGCACCCTCGCCGGGCTGCCGGGGCTGGCTGGTCTGCGACTGCCCAAAGTGCAGGGCCCGGCCGACGTCCTCCGGGCTCTCGACTGGGCCACGACGCCCCCACCCGCCGCACCGGTCCCCTACGCCCCGGGGGCCTCGACCCGGCGCACCGCCCGGCGCACCCTCGTGGGCCCTCTCCCCACCGGCCCCACCACCACAGGCCGCACCACCGCCACCCTCGCCCCCGCGCCCCCCGGACGCCCGTCCCCGTCCGGCCCGGCCCGGGCCCCCGCACTGCACGCCCTGCTGGAGTCCGCGCTGGGCGTCGAGCACGCTTTCGCGATCGCCACCGCGCACCCGGCGGTACGCGGTATCGCCCTCGGCGAGGCCGACCTCGCCGCGGAACTGCGACTGCGGGACGAGACGGGGCTGACCTGGGCCCGCGGCCGGACGGTGAACGCCGCCCACGCGGCCGGTCTGGCCCCGCCCCCGCAATCGGTCTACCGCGACATCCGTGACCTGGAGGGCCTGGCCCGGTCCTGCGCACAAGGCCGCGCCCTGGGCTTCCTGGGCAGGGCGGCGATCCACCCGCGCCAGCTGCCGGTCATCGAATCCGCCCACCTGCCGGGCCCCGAGGAGATCGAGGCCGCGGAGGAGATCGTGCGGGCCGCCGCGACGGACGCGGGGGCGCTGGCCCTGCCGGACGGCCGGTTCGTCGACGCGGCGGTGGTCGCGGGCGCCCGGCAGGTGCTGGCCCTGGCGGGCCGCCGCCGCTGAGCCGCCACAGACGAAGCGCCGGGCGGACTCGATACTGCGAGTCCGCCCGGCGCTCTCCGGCAGGCGTACGGCCGCGTCGCGCGCGACCGAGGTCGTCAGGACTTCTTCGTGCTGCCGCTCCCGGCGGGCTTCGCCGCATCCGCGGGCGCGTCCGGCCCCTGCGGCGCGTCGTCGCCGGTGTCCTCTGCGGAGCCGTCGGCGTCGGGCTGCGCGGCCTCCGGCTTGTCCTCGGCCGGCTCCGCCGCCTCGCCGTCGTCGGCCTCGGCGTCCGCCGCGGTCTTCGGCTCTGTCTTCGGCTCTGTCTTCTGCTCGGCCTTCGACTCCGCCTGCTTCTCGACGGAGACCTTGTCGCCGTCGGCACCCTCGGCGCCCTCGCCGTCCGCGGCCTGGGCCAGCGGCTCGACGACCGCCTCGCGGCCGGGCGCCCTCTTCGCGGAGACCACGAGGTAGGCGATGGCGCACAGGAAGACGATCAGCGCGGTCCAGACGTTCAGCCGCATGCCCAGGATGTGGTGCGCCTCGTCGACGCGCATGTACTCGATCCAGGCGCGGCCCGCGCAGTAGGCGGCGACGTAGAGCGCGAAGACCCGGCCGTGGCCCATCTTGAAGCGCTTGTCGGCCCAGATCACCAGCAGCGCGACACCGATGCACCACAGGGACTCGTAGAGGAAGGTGGGGTGGTAGGTGCCGCCGACCCGGCCGATCGCTGGGTCGGAGCTGATCTCCAGCGCCCACGGCACGTCCGTGGCGCGGCCGTACAGCTCCTGGTTGAACCAGTTGCCCCAGCGGCCGATCGCCTGCCCGAGAGCGAGGCCGGGCGCCAGCGCGTCGGCGTAGGCGGGCAGCGGGATGCCCCGCCGGCGGCAGCCGATCCAGGCGCCGACCGCGCCGAGCGCGACCGCGCCCCAGATCCCGAGGCCGCCTTCCCACACCTTGAAGGCGTCGAGGGGGTGGCCGCCCTCGCCGAAGTACGGCTCGTACGTCGTGATGACGTGGTAGAGGCGTCCGCCGACGAGCCCGAAGGGCACGGCCCACACGGCGATGTCCGCGACGGTCCCGGAGCGGCCACCGCGCTGGATCCAGCGCTTGTTGCCGAGCCAGACGCCGATGAAGACGCCGATGATGATGCAGAATGCGTAGCCGCGCAGCGGGATCGGGCCGAGATGTACGACACCGGTCGACGGGCTGGGAATGAATGCGAGGTCCATGGCAGGGTCGACGCTACCGCGCCGGGCGGGGTCGGCGACAACCCACCCGGCTACGGCTCCGTAACGACCCCGCCGTCCCACGCCATGACACTGCGTGTGCGGAGCGCGCCGGACGTCAGGACGCGGGCGCCGATCCGGTGCCGGACTTCTTGCCCTTGCCGGTGCCCTGCACCGCCTTCTTGAGGTCCGCCGGGGTGAACCGGCCGCCCTTGGCCTTGGCCAAGTCCTTGCCGTCGAGCAGCACGGTCGGTGTGCCGCGGTAACCGGAGGTGGCGAACGCGGAGTTGGACTTCTGCACGAAGCCGTCGTAAGTGCCTTCGTTGACGCACCGGGTGAAGTTGTCGGTCACCAGCCCCTTGACCTTGCCCGCCAGTTGGATCAGGTGCTTCTTGTCGGCGAACTTGTCCTGCGGCTCGGGCGGCTGGTTCGAGTACAGGACGTCGTGGAAGTCGCGGAACTTCCCGGTGTCCTGGGCGCAGAGTGCCGCGTTCGCGGCGTTGAGGGACCCCTTGCCACCCATGTTGCCGTCGATGATCGTCGCGAGGTGGTACTCGGTCTTCATCCGGCCGGAGTCCTCCAGCTCATGGATGACCGAGCGGAAACCGGTCTCGAACTGCTGGCAGGCGGGACAGCGGAAGTCCTCCCAGACCGTGAGAGTGGAGGGGGCGTTGACCGCGCCCACCGTGACGGCCGGCTTGTCCCCGTCGGCGACCGCCTTCGGCACCGCCATCTTGGCGTCGGTGGTGTCGTCGCCCCCCATGGCGGACGCCCAGACCGCTACGCCGCCGGCGACGGCCAGCACCGCGACGACCGATCCGGCGACGATCGCCTGGCGGCCGCGCCGGGCGCGCGCCTTCTCCTTCTCACGCTGTGCCTGCAGCCGCTCGCGGGCGCTGCTCTTTGCCTCAAGATTCTTTTGGCTCACACTCCTGGACAACGAAGCGGAGGGGTGCCGCTGCACCCCTCCGCACCGTTTTTCGCCCCTTTGGGGGATGGATCGACCGGCTGCACGCACCCACCCGCCCGGACGGGCGTACGTGCCTACGGCCCTATGCGCGCCTGCGCACGCCCTCTGCCAGTTCGCCCGCCAGGGCCCGGACGCCGGCGAGACCCGCCGTCAGGTCGCCGTCCTCCTCCAGCAGGCGCTTGACGAACGCGGAGCCGACGATCACACCGTCCGCGAACCGGGCCACCTCGGCGGCCTGTTCGGGGTTGGAGACGCCCAGGCCGACGCAGACCGGCAGGTCGGTGGTGGCGCGGGTGCGGGCGACCAGCTTCTCCGCCTCGCGACCGACGGACACGCGGGTGCCGGTGACGCCCATCAGGGAGGCGGCGTAGACGAAGCCGCTGCCCGCCGCGGTGATCTTGGCGAGCCGCTCGTCCCGGCTGCTCGGCGCGACCACGAAGACGGTGGCCAGGCCGTGCTGCTCGGCGGCCTTGCGCCACACCTCGGACTCCTCGACCGGCAGGTCCGGCAGGATGCAGCCGGCGCCGCCGGCCTCGGCCAGATCGGCGGCGAACCGCTCGACGCCGTAAGCGTCGACGGGGTTCCAGTAGGTCATGCACAGCACCGGCGCGCCCGTGGCCGCGTGCACCTCGCCGACCGTGCGGATCACATCGACGATCTTCACGCCGCCGCGCAGCGCGATGTCGTCCGCGGTCTGGATCACCGGCCCGTCCAGGACCGGGTCGCTGTGCGGCAGCCCGACCTCAACGATGTCGCAGCCGCCGTCCAGCATCTCGGTCATCGCCCGTACGCCGCCGTCCACGGTCGGGAAGCCCGCCGGGAGGTAGCCGACGAGCGCGGCGCGGTTCTCCGCGCGGGCCGCGGCCAGTACCGAGTTCAGCAGTTCGATGTTGCCTGCCATCACTTCTCCCCTTCGCCCGTGGGGCGGACGACGCCGTCCACGTCGGCTTCGCCCTTGTCGTCGTACAGCCCGAAGTAACGGGCGGCGGTGTCCATGTCCTTGTCACCGCGGCCGGAGAGATTCACCAGCAGCAGGCCCTCCGGGCCCAGCTCACGGCCCAGCTCCAGGGCGCCGGCCAGCGCGTGCGCGCTCTCGATGGCCGGAATGATGCCCTCGGTCTGCGACAGCAGTCGCAGGGCCTGCATCGCCCCGTCGTCGGTGACCGCGCGGTACTCCGCCCGGCCGACGTCCTTGAGGTAGGCGTGCTCGGGGCCGATACCGGGGTAGTCCAGGCCGGCCGAGATGGAGTACGGCTCGGTGATCTGGCCGTCCTCGTCCTGCAGGACGTAGCTGCGGGAGCCGTGCAGGATGCCCGGGGTGCCCTCGGTGAGGGTGGCCGCGTGCTCGCCGCTCTCGACGCCGTGGCCGCCCGGCTCGCAGCCGACCAGCCGGACGCTCGCGTCGTCGAGGAAGGCGTGGAAGAGGCCGATGGCGTTGGAGCCGCCGCCGACGCAGGCCACGGCGGCGTCGGGCAGGCGGCCGGTGCGCTCCAGGAGCTGGCGGCGCGCCTCGACGCCGATGACGCGGTGGAAGTCGCGGACCAGGGCGGGGAACGGATGGGGGCCGGCGACCGTGCCGAAGAGGTAGTGGGTGCGGTCGACGTTGGCGACCCAGTCCCGGAACGCCTCGTTGATGGCGTCCTTGAGGGTGCGGCTGCCGGACTTCACGGCGATGACCTCGGCGCCGAGCATCCGCATCCGGGCGACGTTGAGAGCTTGGCGCTCGGTGTCGATCTCGCCCATGTAGATGGTGCATTCGAGGCCGAAGAGGGCACAGGCCGTCGCGGTGGCGACGCCGTGCTGGCCGGCGCCGGTCTCGGCGATGACGCGGGTCTTGCCCATCCGCTTGGTGAGCAGTGCCTGGCCCAGCACGTTGTTGATCTTGTGCGAGCCGGTGTGGTTGAGGTCCTCGCGCTTGAGGAACACCCGCGCGCCACCGGCGTGTTCGGCGAACCTCGGCACCTCGGTGAGCGCGCTGGGCCGGCCGGTGTAGTTGACCATCAGGTCGTTGAGCTCGACCGCGAACGCGGGGTCGGCCTTGGCCTTCTCGTACTCCGCGGCGACCTCGTCGACCGCGGCGACCAGCGCCTCGGGGATGAACTTGCCGCCGAAGGCACCGAAGTAGCCCTCGGGGCTCGGCACACGACCCTCGGGGTCGGGAAGGAAGAAATCGGAGGACATCTGACGCACTCCTAGGCCGGGGCAGTCGCCCCGGAAGTCCGGTTATGTCGGGATGTAGGCATCACGGTATGCGTCGCACACAGGCGTCGTTCGGTGCCACCGCGGAGCCCGTGGGGCCGCTTTCGTGGACGGCTCGTGCGGGGCGGGAGGTGCGGTCGGCAGCGTCGTACGCCACGTCGGCCTGGAGCACGGTGCCGCCGTGGTGGGTCTACGGGCGGCGGCCGGGAGGCGGGATGCGGTCATCGGACCGCCGCTCCCTGCGGCCTGTGCGTGCGGGGCCGGCGCGTCAGCGCGCGGACCCCGGTCGCCATCGCATGCCGTTGATCTGTCCCGGCTCGGAGCCGATGTGGTACCTGACCCGGCGGCCGTGGACACGGCGGGCGGGCGCCCGGCAGCCGCGCGGCCGGCAGCCGCGGACGAGCGCCGGGTAGGGGGCACGGGCGCCACCCGCTGCGGCGCGCACACCGGCCGGGCCCGGGTGGGGTACCCGGGCCTGGCGGCGGATGCCTGCGGTGGTGGCGGTCATGTCGGCGTCCTGTGCCCTGGCTGTCCGGCCGCTCAGGACCGGCCGTGGCGGATCGCCGGGTGCGAACCCGCGGCGACCAGGTCGGCGACGGCGGTCTTGGGGTCCTTGCCGGTGACCAGCGACTCGCCGACCAGGACGGCGTCCGCGCCGTCGTTGGCGTACGCGATCAGGTCGTGCGGCCCGCGCACGCCGGACTCGGCGATCTTGACGATGTGGTCGGGGATCTCGGGGGCGATCCGGGCGAAGTTGCCGCGGTCGACCTCCAGGGTCTTGAGGTTGCGGGCGTTGACACCGATGATCCGGGCGCCGGCGTCGACCGCGCGGGCGGCCTCCTCCTCGTCGTGCACCTCGACCAGCGGCGTCAGGCCGATCGACTCGGCCCGCTCGATGAGCGAGACGAGTGCCTCCTGCTCCAGCGCGGAGACGATCAGCAGCGCGAGGTCGGCGCCGTAGGCGCGGGCCTCCCAGAGCTGGTAGGCGGTGACGATGAAGTCCTTGCGCAGGACCGGGATGTCGACCCTCGCGCGGACCGCTTCGAGGTCGGCAAGCGATCCGCCGAACCGGCGCTGCTCGGTGAGGACGGAGATGACCGCCGCGCCGCCCGCTTCGTAGTCGGCGGCGAGCCCGGCGGGGTCGGCGATCGCGGCGAGCGCGCCCTTGGAGGGGCTGGAGCGCTTCACCTCGCAGATCACCGTGACGCTGTCGCCCTTGAGCGCGGCGACGCCGTCCTTGGCCGGTCGTGCCTTCTGCGCCCGGTCCTTGAGCTCGTCGAGGCCGACGCGCGCCTGCCGCTCGGCGAGGTCGGCGCGGACTCCGTCGATGATCTCGTCGAGCACACTCACGCGAGCGGCCTCCTTCTTGAACGGTGGAGGTGGACAGTGACCCTCGGGGCGAGAATCCGTCCCAGCAGGCACTCCGATGGTATCCGCCGCGGGGCGCAGGTCTCGCATCCGGTTGACGGTGGTCCCACAACCTGGACATCTGCGGGCTTCTCACGACGTGCGGAGCGGCCGGGGAATGCGGGTCGGCGCACACGGCGCGAACGGCGCGGTCGGCCGGTCACGGGATCAGGCCGGTGCCGAAGGGCAGATTGCGCAGGACCGTGAAGGCCAGGGCCAGCCCGCCCAGAGCCCACCAGTGCCCGGCGCGCGGGCGGGGCCCCAGGGTGTGGCGTCCGCGTGCCGCGCGGGCCAGCCAGGCCGCCAGGAAGAGCGCGAAGGCGGCGTAGCCGGCCACCGCGAGGGCATTGGCGCCCAGGGCCGCGACGAGGTCACCGTGTGCGACCGCGTACGCGCTCCGCAGCCCTCCGCAGGCCGGGCAGTAGATGCCGGTGAGGTGCAGCAGCGGGCAGACCGGGTAGTGGCCGGGCTCGTGGGGGTCGACGGCCCCGACGTAGGCGAAGGCGGCGGTCACGGCCGTGAGGGTGCCCAGGGGGGCCGCGAGGCGGCGCTGCGGGCTCCGTCGCGCGCTCGCACGGGTTTCGGTCGGGGGGTCCTCGCTCGCGGCCGGGGGCCTGCCGGGAGGTCCGGCTGCCGGGCGGGTCCCCCACCGGGCAGCAGGCGGGGTTCCCGGTCCGATCCGGTCCGCGCGCTCGCTCACGCTGCCGATTGTGCTGCGGCATGCGCGAAGGCGCAGCTTCTCGGCCGCCGTACGGGGGTGGCACGGACGGCGGGTACGGCACGAGGTGTGCGTACGGGCCGGGAAGCGGCGCCTTCGGGGTACTGCCGGGTGGCGCCGGGATCCGGCGCCACGGAGGAGAGGTCAGCCCTCCTGGGGCTGCGCCTGCGCCGCCGTCGTCGCGCGCGGCTTCGCCGAGCGCTTGGGGGCGTCACCCAGACCGGCCATGCGCATCAGGCCGCCGACCACGGCGCCGAGGCCGATCAGGGCCATGCCGGCCCAGAACCCGGGCACGTTCGCCAGCACGATGAAGGCACCCGCGACGCAGAAGCCGATGAACGAGATGATGACGCCGGTCCAGGCGGCGGGGGTGTGTCCGTGGCCACTGCTCGACATGAATGCTCCTCGTTGCTCTTTCGCGCCGGGGTCGGGGCGCGGTGATCCTCGGCGTCCATTGTCACCGATGCCGCGGGGCACACGGTTACCGGGTGGGGTCCTCGCCGCGGTCCAGGGACTTCCAGATCTCTTCCGGCCGGTCCAGATCCGGCGCGGCCGGGGCGCGACGCGGACCGCGGACGCCGCCCGGCGTCCGCTCGTAACGGCCCGACATCGCAGGCCAGTAGCGGCCGTGGAGCAGTGCCAACGCCCCGGCGATCAGCAGCAGCACGCCGCCGGTCGCGGCCACCCAGGGCCACAGGGTGTGCGTGACGTGATGCACATCGGTTCCGGTCAGGCCGACGGCGGTGGCGGCCTTCTCCCGCAGCGCCGAGGTGTCGGAGTTGCCGAGCACGGCGGCGACGACGGTGCCCAGGCCGCTGAGCGCGAGCAGCGCGGCGACCGCGATCCGGCCCGCGCGGCGCACCGCGAAGACGGCCACCAGCGCGGCCAGGCCGACGACGGCGAGCGCGCCGGGCACGCCCGTCACGTCGCTTCCGGTCACCCGGCGCGGCAGCTCGCCCTGGGCGAGGACCGCGGTGCCCTCGGCCCAGGTGCGGCCTGAGGACAGCAGCGCGAGGCCGGCGCCCAGCGCGCCTGCCAGCAGCGCGAAGGCGAGGCTGCGCTTGGCGCTGCTGGGCGCGGCCGGCGCGGGCGCGGGCTCGGCGTCTGTACGGGGCTGGGATACGGCACTCACGCGTACCACTATCGCGCACCGTGGGGTGGGGGCCGCCGCGCGGGGTGTGCGGTACGGATTCCGCGGGCGCCGGCCGCCGTCCCCGGCGGGGTGCGTCGCTACGGCGCCATGCGGTTGGCGGTGTGCACCGCCCGGAGGACCGCGGCGGCCTTGTTGCGGCACTCGGTGTCCTCGGCGACCGGGTCGGAGTCGGCGACGATGCCGGCGCCCGCCTGGACGTAGGCGGTGCCGTCCCGCAGCAGGGCGGTGCGGATCGCGATGGCGGTGTCGGAGTCCCCGGCGAAGTCGAGGTAGCCGACGCAGCCGCCGTAGACGCCGCGACGGGTCGGCTCCAGCTCCTCGATGATCTGCAGGGCCCGCGGCTTGGGGGCGCCGGAGAGGGTGCCCGCGGGGAAGCAGGCGGTGAGCACGTCGAAGGCGGTGCGGCCCGCGGCGACCTGCCCGGTGACCGTGGAGACGATGTGCATGACGTGGCTGTAGCGCTCCACGGACATGAAGTCGACGACCTCGACGCTGCCGGGCTCGCAGACCCGGCCCAGGTCGTTGCGGCCCAGGTCGACGAGCATCAGGTGCTCGGCGCGCTCCTTGGGGTCGGCCATCAGCTGGTCCGCGAGCGCCTGGTCCTCCTGGACGGTCGCGCCGCGCGGGCGGGTGCCCGCGATGGGGTGCACCATCGCCCGGCCGTCCTCGACCTTCACCAGCGCCTCGGGGCTGGAGCCGACCACGTCGAAGGCGCCCCCGTCACCGCCCTCGAAGCGGAAGAGGTACATGTACGGGCTGGGGTTGGTGGCCCGCAGCACGCGGTAGACGTCCAACGCGCTTGCGGTGCAGGGGGTTTCGAACCGCTGGGAGGGCACGACCTGGAAGGCCTCGCCGGCCCGGATCCGCTCCTTGATGTCCTCGACGACCTCCTGGAACTCCTCGCCGCCCCACTTCGCGGTGTACGGGGGCACCTCGGAGGGCGGCAGGGCCGCCGCGCTCGCGTGCGCGGGGCGGGCGAGGTCGTCGGCCATGGTGTCGAGCCGGGCGACCGCGTCGGCGTACGCCTCGTCGATGCCGGTGTCGAGGTCGTTGTGGTTGATCGCGTTGGCGATCAGCAGGA
Organism: Streptomyces sp. NPDC048248; assembly: GCF_043201875.1. Lineage (NCBI taxonomy): Bacteria > Bacillati > Actinomycetota > Actinomycetes > Kitasatosporales > Streptomycetaceae > Streptomyces > Streptomyces sp. NPDC048248. Next base: position 617,698 of record NZ_JBICZL010000003.1, on the reverse strand, counting down.
CCGTGCCGTTCCAGTGGTCGAGGACCGCGAGGTCGGAGGTGAGCAGCATGGTCAGCTCGGGCAGCCGGAGGTCGTCGGTGGTGTGGTCACCGATCTTCTCCAGCCGGCGCACGATGTCGTAGCCGAGGTAGCCGACCATGCCGCCGGTGAACGGCGGCAGGCCCGCGCCCTCGATGAGGTCGCGGGGGGTGTGCAGGGCCTCGACGGTCGCGCGCAGGGCGGCCAGCGGGTCGCCGTCGGTGGGTACGCCGACCGGCGGGGTGCCCAGCCAGTGCGCCCGGCCGTCGCGCGCGGTGAGCGTCGCGGCGCTGCGGACGCCGATGAAGGAGTAGCGCGACCACGTCCGGCCGTTCTCCGCGGACTCCAGCAGGAAGGTTCCGGGGCGCTCGGCCGCGAGTTTTCTGTAGAGCCCCACCGGGGTGTCGCCGTCCGCCAGCAGGCGCCGGGTGACGGGGATGACCCGCCGGTCCTTGGCGAGGGTGCGGAAGGTGTCGAGGTCCGGAGTGGCGGTGCCGGTGGTTCCCGTGGTCATGGGAGCGGAGCCTACTGGTCCGTGGGGGACGCGAGGGTCAGCACATCCGCGTCGAAGCAGGTGCGGTCGCCGGTGTGGCAGGCGGCTCCGACCTGGTCGACCTTGACCAGAACGGTGTCGGCGTCGCAGTCCAGGGCGACGGACTTGACGTGCTGGACGTGGCCCGAGGTGTCGCCCTTGACCCAGTACTCCTGGCGGCTGCGCGACCAGTACGTGCAGCGGCCGGTGGTGAGCGTGCGGCGCAGCGCCTCGTCGTCCATCCAGCCGAGCATCAGCACCTCGCCGGTGTCGTACTGCTGGGCGATGGCGGGGACGAGGCCGTCGGCGCCGCGCTTGAGGCGGGCGGCGACGGCGGGGTCCAGGGTGGGGGCGGGAGAGGACGTGGCGGGGTCCTGCTCGGCGGCGCGGCTGCTCATGGTGTCCATTGTGCCGTGCGGCATCCTGCTGACATGCATCAGCAGCAGCCGCCCCGCCCGCCACCGCCGCAGGAACCGGACCCGGACCGCGCCGGCCGGGTCGCGGTGATCGTGCTGGGCTCGGTGTTCGCGGCCGCGGTGGTGGTGAGCGTGGTGCTGTGGTTGCGGTGAGCGGCGGCGTTCCGGTGCGCGGCCCCGGGGACGCGCACCCCGGTGCGCGCGGTGCCGTGGCAGCGCCGGGAGGCCGGTCGTAGGCTGACCGTATGTCGACCCATGCGAAGCGTGAACGACTCCTTTTCGCCGACCTGTTGGAGAGCGCAGGTCCCGACGCGCCGACCCTGTGCAAGGGCTGGACGACGCGGGAACTGGCCGCGCATCTGGTGGTGCGCGAGCGGCGGGTCGACGCGGCCGGCGGGATCCTCGTCAAGCCGCTGGCCGCGCGGCTGGAACGGGTGCAGGCCGAGTTCGCGGCCAAGCCGTACGAGGAGCTGATCCAGCTGATCAGGACGGGGCCGCCACGGCTGTCGCCGTTCGCCCTCAAGCAGATCGACGAGGCGTCCAACACCGTCGAGTTCTACGTCCACGCCGAGGACGTGCGGCGGGCGCAGCCGGACTGGGCCGCGCGGGAGCTGGACCCGGTCTTCTCGGACGCCCTGTGGACCCGGATCGAGCGGCTGTCCCGGGTGCTGGGACGCAAGTCGCCGGTCGGGCTGGTGCTGCGGCGGCCGGACGGGCGGACGGCGGTGGCCCATCGGGGCACTCCGGTGGTCACGGTCGTCGGTGAGCCCGGTGAGCTGACGATGTTCACCTTCGGCCGGCAGGCGGTGGCGGATGTGGAGCTGGACGGTGACAAGGACGCGGTGGCACGGGTGAGGCAGGCCGAACTCGGGCTGTGACCGTCGCCGGGCGCGCGGCCGTGGCCTGCCGATGCGGTGTCCCGGATCCGTATCCGCGCTGTGGTGGGATGCGCTGTCCTTGGATGTCCGTGGCCCGTAGCCGCGCGCTTCCGCCCGGTCAGGACCTGTCCATGTCCAGGTCCAGGTGCTCCCTCAGGATGCGTTCCAGTTCGCGCGCGGCGCGGGGCGGAGAGACGTCGCCTCGGTGGGCCACGGAGACCACGCGGTGCATGCCGGGGGTCGCGAAGCGGGTGACCCGCAGGCCGGAGCGCTCGGCGACCATGCTGGGGACCACGGCGACGCCCAGCCCTGCCCGGACGAAGCCGAGGACGGCGTCCATCTCGCCGCCCTCCACCGTGAAGGTCGGCTCGAAGCCCGCCGCCCGGCACGCCGCGGTGGTGAATTCCCGCAGGTCGTAGCCGCGCCGGAACATGGCGAGCGGGCGTCCGCGCAAGTCCTCGACGCGGATGCGGGTCCTGCGGCCCTCGGGGGCCGGGCGGTCCGGGGCGGAGACCACGACGAGTTCCTCGCGCAGCAGCTCCGAGGTGGCCAGGGCGGGTGCCTGGCCGGGCAGCGGCGTGATGATCAGGGCGAGGTCCAGTTCGCCGTCGGCGAGTGCGCGGACGAGGTCCTGGGAGCCGTCCTCGGTGACGATCAGGTCCACGCCGGGGTAGGTGGCGTGGAAGGCCCGCAGGACGTCGGGGACCAGGCTCGCGCAGAGGCTGGGCGGGGCGCCGAGGCGCAGTCGCCCGCGGCGCAGCCGGGCGACCTCCTGGACCTCGCGGCGCGCCGTCTCGGCATCGGCCAAGATGCGGCGTGCGAGCGGGAGCAGGGTCTCCCCGGCGTCGGTGAGGGTGATGTGGCCGCGTGCGCGGTGGAACAGCTCGGCACCCAACTCCCGCTCCAGAGAACGGATCTGCTGGGAGAGGGAGGGCTGCGCCACGTGTTCGCGCTCGGCGGCGCGGGTGAAGTGGCGGGTGTCGGCCACCGCGGTGAAATAGCGGAGCTGTTGCAGCTGCATGGGTGCCATCGTATGCGTCAATAGGCTGTCTCTATGGAGATGAGCCGTTCCATGTCTTGGACTGATCGGGGTTGTCGTCCCTACCTTCGGGACTCATGGCACTGGACACGCGGACGGATCGACGGCCGTCCTTCGCCGGCCTCCTGTGGGGCTCGACCGTCGGCAAGAAGACGGCCATGGCCGTCAGCGGCATCGTGATGCTGCTGTATCTGGTCGTCCACATGCTGGGCAATCTCAAGATCTTCTTCGGGTCGGTGGACTTCAACGGCTACGCGGCCTGGCTGCGCACCATCGGCGAGCCCTTCCTGCACCACGAGTGGTTCCTGTGGATCGCGCGGGTGGTGCTGGTCGCCGCGGTGGTGACCCACGCCGTGGCCGCCTACCAGCTCAGCCGGCGCGACATCGCGGCCCGGCCGGTGAAGTACGCCCGCCCCGCCGCCGGGCAGCGGAGCAAGCGGCGCCGGGCGAGCTACGCCACCCGCACCATGCGCTGGGGCGGCGTCATCCTCGGCCTGTTCATCGTCTGGCACATCCTGGACCTGACGACGCTGACGGTGAATCCGCGCGCCGAGGCCGGCCACCCGTACGAGAACGTCGTGGCGACCTTCTCGACCTGGTACGGCAACACCGTCTACATCGTGGCGATGCTGGCCCTGGGTCTGCACGTACGGCACGGCTTCTGGAGCGCGGCGCAGACGCTCGGCGCCGGCAGCGCCGCCCGTGACCGGGTGCTCAGGACGACCGCCACTGTTCTCGCGCTGCTGCTGACGGCGGGCTTCATCTTCGTGCCCGTCGCCGTCATGACCGGATGGGTGAGCTGACGTGACCGCATACACCGACTACGCGACCGGCGCCCCGGTCGCCGACACCAAGGCCCCGCGGGGTCCGATCGCCGAGCGCTGGGACACCCGCCGCTTCGAGGCGAAGCTGGTCAACCCCGCCAACCGGCGCAAGCACACCGTGATCGTCGTCGGCACCGGCCTCGCGGGCGGCGCCGCCGGCGCCACGCTCGCCGAACAGGGCTACCACGTCGTGCAGTTCTGCTACCAGGACTCACCGCGCCGGGCCCACTCCATCGCCGCGCAGGGCGGCATCAACGCCGCCAAGAACTACCGCAACGACGGCGACTCCATCCACCGCCTCTTCTACGACACCGTCAAGGGCGGCGACTTCCGCGCCCGCGAGTCGAACGTGCACCGGCTGGCGCAGGTCTCGGTGGAGATCATCGACCAGTGCGTGGCGCAGGGCGTGCCGTTCGCCCGCGAGTACGGCGGGCTGCTCGACACCCGCTCGTTCGGTGGCGTCCAGGTCTCCCGGACCTTCTACGCCCGCGGCCAGACGGGGCAGCAGCTGCTGCTCGGCGCCTACCAGGCGCTGTCGCGGCAGATCGCGGCGGGGAACGTGGAGATGCACTCCCGCACCGAGATGCTGGACCTGATCGTGGTGGACGGGCGGGCGCGCGGCATCGTCGCCCGCGACCTGATCACCGGGAAGATCGACACCTACTTCGCCGACGCGGTGGTACTGGCCTCCGGCGGCTACGGCAACGTCTTCTACCTCTCCACCAACGCCATGAACTCCAACGCGACCGCTGTCTGGCGGGCGCACCGTCGCGGCGCCTACTTCGCCAACCCCTGCTTCACCCAGATCCACCCCACCTGCATCCCGCGCACCGGCGACCACCAGTCCAAGCTGACCCTGATGAGCGAGTCGCTGCGCAACGACGGCCGCATCTGGGTGCCCAAGGCGCGGGGTGACGCGCGGTCGCCGAAGGACATTCCCGAGGGCGAGCGCGACTACTACCTGGAGCGGATCTACCCGGCCTTCGGCAATCTCGTCCCCCGCGACATCGCCTCCCGCGCGGCGAAGAACGTGTGCGACGAGGGCCGCGGGGTCGGCCCCGGCGGCCAGGGCGTCTACCTCGACTTCGCCGACGCCATCGCCCGGATGGGCCGCAAGGCCGTCGAGGCGAAGTACGGCAACCTCTTCGACATGTACGCCCGGATCACCGACGAGGACCCCTACGAGGTCCCGATGCGGATCTATCCGGCCGTGCACTACACGATGGGCGGTCTCTGGGTCGACTACGACCTCCAGACGACCGTCCCGGGCCTGTTCGCCATCGGTGAGGCCAACTTCTCCGACCACGGCGCCAACCGCCTCGGCGCCTCCGCCCTGATGCAGGGACTGGCCGACGGCTACTTCGTGCTGCCGTCCACCATCAACGACTACCTCGCCCGCAATCCGCACGAGGACGGGATCGACAGCGCTCACCCGGAGGCGGTGGCGACCGTGCGGCAGACCGAGGAGCGGCTCGCCGCGCTGCTGGCAGTGGACGGGGACCGGACGCCGGACTCCTTCCACCGCGAGATCGGCGAACTCATGTGGGAGTACTGCGGGATGGCCCGTACCGACGACGGCCTGCGCAAGGCGCTCGACCGGATCCCGCAGATCCGCGAGGAGTTCTGGCGCCGCATCAAGGTTCCCGGCACCGGCGCGGAGTTCAACCAGTCACTGGAGAAGGCCAACCGCGTCGTCGACTACCTCGAACTCGCCGAGCTGATGTGCCTCGACGCACTGCACCGGGCGGAGTCCTGCGGCGGCCACTTCCGCGAGGAGTCCCAGACCCCCGACGGTGAGGCCGCCCGTCGCGACGAGGCGTTCTCCTACGCCGCCGCCTGGGAGTTCACCGCCACCGGCGACGCCCCCACCCTCCACAAGGAAGACCTCGTCTTCGAATACGTCCACCCCACTCAGCGGAGCTACGCATGAGCGCCTCTTCCCGGGGGGCACAGCGCCCGACGGCGGCTACGCCGCAGGCCGCCTCCACCATGTCCCTCACCCTGCGCGTCTGGCGCCAGAAGAACGCCGGCGCGGACGGCACGATGTCCACGTACGAGGTCGACGGCATCTCCCCCGACATGTCCTTCCTGGAGATGCTCGACACCCTCAACGAGTCGCTGATCCTGGCCGGCGACGACCCGGTCGCCTTCGACCACGACTGCCGCGAGGGCATCTGCGGCGCCTGCAGCCTCGTCATCAACGGCGATGCCCACGGGCCGGAGCGGACCACCACCTGTCAGCTGCACATGCGGTCCTTCGCCGACGGCGACACCATCGACATCGAACCGTGGCGCGCCGCCGCGTTCCCGGTCGTCAAGGACCTCGTCGTCGACCGGTCCGCCTTCGACCGGATCATCCAGTCCGGCGGCTACATCACCGCCCCGACCGGCGCCGCCCCCGAGGCGCACGCCACCGCCGTCCCCAAGCCGGCCGCCGATGCCGCCTTCGAGCACGCCGAGTGCATCGGCTGCGGCGCCTGTGTGGCGGCCTGCCCCAACGGCTCGGCGATGCTGTTCACCTCGGCGAAGGTCAACCATCTCAACCTCCTGCCGCAGGGCTCTCCCGAACGCGGGTCCCGCGTCCTGGACATGGTCGGCACGATGGACGACGAGGGCTTCGGCGGCTGCACCCTGACCGGCGAGTGCGCGACGGCCTGCCCCAAGGGCATCCCGCTGTTCAGCATCACCAAGATGAACCGCGAGTTCGTCCGGGCGGCCCGCAAGCGGCCGTGACGGGCGCATGAGGGGCATCGGCCCCGCGGAACGAACTGGAGGGCCCCCCGGAAATGCGGGGGGTGCCTCCAGGTGTTCATGGTGGGCCGGCCGCGGCCCCCACCCCTGCCGGGCTACCGCACCGGGTGCCCCGCCTCGCGGAGCGTGTCCTTGACCTGGCCGATGCGCAGATCGCCGAAGTGGAAGACGGACGCGGCCAGGACGGCGTCGGCGCCTGCGGCCACCGCCGGGGGGAAGTGGTCGAGGCGGCCCGCACCGCCCGAGGCGATGACGGGGACGGTGACGTGCTTGCGCACCGCCTCGATCATCTCGATGTCGTAGCCGTCCTTGGTGCCGTCGGCGTCCATGGAGTTCAGCAGGATCTCGCCGGCGCCCAACTCGGCGGCGCGGTGCGCCCATTCCACGGCGTCGATGCCGGCGGAGCGGCGGCCGCCGTGCGTGGTGACCTCGAAGGAGCCGGTGTCCGTACGGCGGGCGTCGACCGAGAGCACCAGGACCTGGCTGCCGAAGCGCTCGGCGATCTCCCGGATCAGCTCGGGCCGGGCGATCGCGGCGGTGTTGACGCCCACCTTGTCGGCCCCCGCCCGCAGGAGCTTGTCGACGTCCTCCGCAGCGCGGACCCCGCCGCCGACGGTGAGCGGGATGAAGACCTGCTCCGCGGTGCGGCGGACGACGTCGTAGGTGGTCTCGCGGTTGCCGGAGGAGGCGGTGATGTCCAGGAAGGTCAGCTCGTCGGCGCCCTCCTCGCCGTAGATCTTGGCCATCTCCACGGGGTCACCGGCATCGCGGAGGTTCTGGAAGTTCACGCCCTTGACGACCCGGCCGTTGTCCACGTCCAGGCAGGGGATGACACGGACCGCCAGGGTCATTGGTCAGGCTCCTCGGGGGTTTCTCGGAAGGCTTCGAGTTCTACTTCGACCAGCACACGGGAGTCGACGAACCCGGAGACCACGACCAGGGTCGCGGCGGGCGGGTGGTGGGCGAAGACTTCCCGGTGGGCGCGGCCGACGGCGTCCACATCGCGTGCGTGGGTGAGATACAGGCGGGTGCGCAGCACGTCGTCGACACCCAGCCCGAAGGGGGTGAGCGCCGTCAGCGCGTTGGCGAGGGCGACCCTGGTCTGCTCGTAGGGGTCGCCCTCACCGTGCAGGACGCCGTCGACCAGGGGCATGGTGCCGGCGACCAGGACCCGGTCACCGGCCGCCACCGCGCGTGCGAAGCCGATGGCCTCTTCCCAGGGACTTCCGGTCCGTACGCGCTCGATGGTCATCACGCCGCCTTTCGGTCACACCGCTTACGACACTGCCGCCAGGGCCTCTTCCAGCGTGAACGCCTTCGCGTAGAGCGCCTTGCCGACGATCGCGCCTTCGACACCTTCCGGTACCAGGGTCGCAAGCGCCCGCAGATCGTCAAGCGAGGAGACGCCACCGGAGGCGACGACGGGCCGGTCGGTGGCCGCGCAGACGTTCTTGAGCAGCTCCAGGTTGGGGCCCTGGAGGGTGCCGTCCTTGTTGATGTCGGTGACGACGTAGCGGGCGCAGCCCTCGGAGTCCAGGCGGGCCAGCGTCTCGTAGAGGTCGCCGCCGTCCCGGGTCCAGCCGCGGCCGCGCAGCGTCGTACCGCGCACGTCGAGGCCGACGGCGATCTGGTCGCCGTGCTCGGCGATGACCTTGGCGACCCACTCGGGGGTCTCCAGGGCGGCGGTGCCGAGGTTGACGCGGCGGCAGCCGGTGGCGAGCGCCGCGGCCAGCGACGCGTCGTCGCGGATACCGCCGGACAGCTCGACCTTGATGTCCATCGAGCGGGCGACCTCGGCGATCTGCGCCCGGTTGTCGCCGGTGCCGAAGGCCGCGTCGAGGTCGACGAGGTGCAGCCATTCGGCGCCGGCCTGCTGCCAGGCGAGGGCGGCCTGGAGCGGGTCGCCGTAGGAGGTCTCGGAGCCGGACTCGCCGTGGACGAGGCGGACGGCCTGGCCGTCACGGACATCGACGGCGGGGAGCAGTTCGAGCTTCGACGCGTTCGGCATTACAGGGTCTCGATCCAATTGGTCAGGAGCTGGGCACCGGCGTCGCCGGACTTCTCGGGGTGGAACTGGGTGGCCCACAGCGGGCCGTTCTCGACCGCGGACACGAACGGGGCGCCGTGCGTGGTCCAGGTGACCTTGGGGGCGGCGATGTGCGGGTTGCCCGTCTCCAGCTCCCAGTCGTTCACCGCGTAGGAGTGCACGAAGTAGTAGCGGGCGTCGCGGTCCAGGCCGGCGAAGAGCTGGGAGCCCTCCGCGGCCTCGACGGTGTTCCAGCCCATGTGCGGGACGACATCGGCCTTGAGCGGGCCGACCGTGCCTGGCCACTCGTCCAGGCCCTCGGCCTCCACGCCGTGCTCGATGCCGCGCCCGAAGAGGATCTGCATGCCGACGCAGATGCCCATGACGGGGCGGCCGCCGGACAGCCGGCGGCCGACGATCCAGTCGCCGCGGGCGGCCTTCAGGCCCTGCATGCAGGCGGCGAACGCGCCGACGCCGGGGACCAGCAGGCCGTCGGCGTTCATCGCGCGCTCGTAGTCCCGGGTGATCTCCACCTCGGCGCCGACGTGTGCCAGGGCGCGCTCGGCGGAGCGGACGTTACCGAAGCCGTAGTCGAAGACGACGACCTTCTTGGGGGCGGTCAATTCCACACCTCCAGCCGCATGACGCCCGCCACCAGACACAGCGCGGAGCCGATGGCGAGCAGGGTGATCACGCTCTTGGGCAGCTGCTGCTTCCAGAAGGAGTAGACGCCACCGAGCAGGAAGAGGCCGACGAGGATGAAGACGGTCGACAGTCCGTTCACAGGGCACCCTTGGTCGAGGGGAGGATCCCGGCCGCACGGGGGTCGCGCTCGCTGGCGTAGCGCAGGGCGCGGGCCAGGGCCTTGAACTGGCACTCCACGATGTGGTGGGCGTTACGGCCGTACGGGACGTGGATGTGCATGGCGATCTGGGCCTGCGCGACGAACGACTCGAAGATGTGCCGGGTCATCGTCGTGTCGTAGCTGCCGATCATCGGCGCCATCGACTCGGGCTCGGTGTGCACCAGGTACGGGCGGCCGGAGAGGTCGACGGTGACCTGGGCGAGCGACTCGTCCAGGGGGACGGTGCAGTTGCCGAAGCGGTAGATGCCGACCTTGTCCCCGAGGGCCTGCTTGAAGGCGGCGCCCAGGGCGAGGGCGGTGTCCTCGATGGTGTGGTGGGTGTCGATGTGCAGGTCGCCGTCGGTCTTGACCTTCAGGTCGAAGAGGCCGTGCCGGCCGAGCTGGTCGAGCATGTGGTCGTAGAAGCCGACACCTGTCGACACATCGACCTGGCCGGTGCCGTCGAGATCGATCTCGACGAGGACCGAGGTCTCCTTGGTGGTGCGCTCCACGCGTCCGACGCGGGTCATCGCGATACTCCTGGTTCGTGCTGGCGGTAAGGGTCCGACGCGCGGTGACCGCGGACTCGGCTGGGGGTCCGGGGAGCGTGCCCCGGAAGCTGCGGTACGTCTGCCGTGCGGCTCATCGCCCGTGCTCCTTGAGGACCGCGCGCACGGCGTCGAGGAACGCGTCGTTCTCGGCCGGGGTGCCCGCGCTGACGCGCAGCCAGCCGGGCACGCCGTTGTCCCGGACCAGCACGCCGTGGTCGAGGATGGCCTGCCAAGTGGCGTGCGAGTCCTCGAAGAGGCCGAACTGCACGAAGTTGGCGTCGGAGTCGACGACCTGGCAGCCGGCCGCGCGCAGCTCGGTGACCAGGCGGTCGCGTTCGGTCTTGAGCTGCTCGACGTACTTCAGGAGCGTGTCGGTGTGCTCCAGGGCGGCGAGCGCGGTGGCCTGGGTGACGGACGAGAGGTGGTACGGCAGCCGGACGAGCTGGACGGCGTCGACCACGGCGGCGTCGGCGGCGAGATAACCCAGCCGGAGCCCGGCGGCGCCGAACGCCTTGGACATGGTCCGGGAGACGACCAGGTTCGGCCGGCCCTCGATCAGCGACAGCAGCGACGGGCGGTGGCTGAACTCGCCGTACGCCTCGTCGATCACGACCAGCGCCCCGGCGCTGTCGGCCTTGGCCGCCTGGGCCGCGTCGTACAGCGCGAGGACGGTGTCGGCGTCGACGGCGGTGCCGGTGGGGTTGTTCGGCGAGCAGATGAAGACCACGTCGGGCCGGCGGGCGGCGATCTCGGCGCGGGCCGCGGCGACGTCGATGGTGAAGTCGTCGTTGCGCGCGCCGGAGATCCAGCCGGTGCCCGTGCCGCGCGAGATCAGGCCGTGCATGGAGTACGACGGCTCGAAGCCGAGGGCGGTGCGGCCCGGTCCGCCGAAGGTCTGCAGCAGCTGCTGGATGACCTCGTTGGAGCCGTTGGCGGCCCAGACCTGGTCGGCGTCGACCGCGTGGCCGGCGGTGCGGGTGAGGTACGCGGCCAGCTCGGTGCGAAGCTCGACGGCGTCCCGGTCGGGGTAGCGGTTGAGTTCGCGGGCGGCGTCGGTGACCCGCTCGGCGATCCGCCGCACCAGCGGCTCGGGCAGCGGGTAGGGATTCTCGTTGGTGTTCAGGCGTACGGGGACGTCCAGCTGCGGGGCGCCGTAGGGCGACTTTCCGCGCAGCTCGTCGCGGATGGGGAGCGCGTCGATGCGGGACGAGGAGGGATTGCGGGTCACGTGCCTGCTCACTTGCTCTGCGGAACCTTCCAGTCGAACCTGGCCTTCAGCGCGGCGCCGTGGGCCGGGAGGTCCTCGGCCTCGGCGAGGGTCACCACATGGTGGGCGACCTCCGCGAGCGCGTCGCGGGAGTAGTCCACGACGTGGATGCCGCGCAGGAACGACTGCACGGACAGGCCCGAGGAGTGGCAGGCGCAGCCGCCGGTGGGCAGGACGTGGTTGGAGCCGGCGCAGTAGTCGCCGAGGGAGACCGGGGCGTAGGGGCCGACGAAGATCGCGCCGGCGTTGCGGACCCGGGCGGCGACGGCGGAGGCGTCGGCGGTCTGGATCTCCAGGTGCTCGGCGCCGTAGGCGTCGACGACCTTCAGGCCGGCGTCGAGGCCGTCGACGAGGACGATCGCGGACTGCTGCCCGGCCAGCGCCTCGGTGATCCGCTCGGTGTGCTTGGTGGCCTCGACCTGCTCCTTGAGCTCGGCCTCCACGGCCTCGGCGAGCTCGGCCGAGTCGGTGACCAGGACGGCCGCGGCGAGGGTGTCGTGCTCGGCCTGGCTGATCAGGTCCGCGGCGACGTGGCCCGGGTCGGCGGTGGCGTCCGCGAGGATGGCGATCTCGGTGGGGCCGGCCTCGGCGTCGATGCCGATGCGGCCCTTGAGCAGGCGCTTGGCGGAGGCGACGAAGATGTTGCCGGGGCCCGTGACGAGATTGACCGGCAGGCATTCCTCGGTGCCGTAGGCGAACATCGCGATGGCCTGGGCGCCGCCGGCCGCATAGACCTCGTCGACGCCGAGCAGGGCGCAGGCGGCGAGGATGGTCGGGTGCGGCAGGCCGCCGAACGCCTTCTGCGGCGGGGACGTGACGGCGATGCCCTCGACGTCGGCTTCCTGGGCGGGGACGACGTTCATCACGACGGACGAGGGGTAGACCGCCAGGCCGCCGGGGACGTACAGCCCGACCCGCTCGACCGGCACCCAGCGCTCGGTGACCGTGCCGCCGGGGACGACCTTGGTGGTGGTGTCCGTACGGCGCTGTTCGCGGTGGACGATCCGGGCGCGCCGGATGGACTCCTCCAGGGCGGCCCGGACCGCCGGGTCGAGCTCCTGGAGGGCGCGGCCGAGGGCCTCGGCCGGCACCCGCACCTGCTCGATGTCGACGCCGTCGAACCGCCGCGCATAATCGATCAGCGCCGCGGTGCCACGATGGCGTACGTCCTCGCAGATGGGCCGCACCTTCTCCAGGGCGGCTTCCACGTCGAACTCGGCACGGGGCAGCAGGTCGCGCAGGGCGCCGCCCTCGGGGAGGGCGTCACCGCGCAGATCGATTCGGGAGATCACCCTCCCAGTGTCTCAGACCCGATCTCGCGCCCGACCGGGCGTATCACTCAGTGATACACAGCCACACACAGCCTGGACACGTGCCGGGACCGGCCGCGTGAAGTTGACCGGAGTTGGCCCTGACCACGCGTGTTCAAGCAGTCACGGGCGGGGCAAGGGCCCCGTACGGGCGTACGGGAGCACCTGTGGCACGGGTGTGGACCGTGCACGACGGACGTGACCACCGCCGTGCGGACCGGAAAACAGCGAAACAAGGCGAATCAAGGGGGACCCACTGTGACCGAGCCCGGGGACGGCGACGCGCCCGCCGACCTGCAGCTGACATCGGCGGAATGGAGCATGTGGCAGGCCTTTCGCAACGGCAGCACCTGCGACCTGCACATCGGCGACCCGGCAAGGGACGACCCGCACGGGCAGCACCTGTGGGGAGCGGAGCGCCGGGTGCGGGCGCGGGTCGTGGCGCTGCTGCTGCTGGACGGGCCGAGCCCGCAGCCGGGCCGGGTCTCCGCCCTCAAGCTCACCGGCGCGTACATCACGGACACTCTCGACCTTGCGGGCGGCACGATCAAGCCATTCGTGGAGCTGCGGGACTGCCGCTTCGAGGCCGAGGTGGTGCTGCCCGAGAGCAGGTTCACCACACTGCGGCTGGTCAACTGCGCGATACCCCGGGTGGAGGCCGCCCGGCTGCACACCGAGGGCGATCTGCATCTGCCGCGCTGCGTGGTGCACTCCGGTATCCGGCTCACCGACGCGCACATCGGCACCGACCTGCTGCTGAACCAGACCGTGGTGCACAAGGACCGGCAGGGCCGCTCGATCATGGCGGACGGCATGACCGTCGCCCAGGACCTCCAGGCCGAGATGATGGAGTCGTACGGCGAGCTGTCGCTGCGCGGCGCCACCATCGGCGTGTCGCTGAGCCTGCGGGGCAGCCGGCTGAGCAACCCCTTCGGCCGCCGCGCGCTGAACGCTCCCCAGCTGACCGTCGAGCGCACCGTCTACCTGACCGCCGCCGGGCTGGCGAACTCCCCGTTCTCCAGCAACGCCACGCCCCCTTACGGCGTCACCAACACCCCCTCGCGCGGCACCCGTATGCAGCGCTTCGAGTGCGAGGGCGGCATGCGGCTCGACGACGGCCGGTTCGGCGACGCGCTCGACCTGGAGCACGCCCGCTTCGTCATGGAGTCCGACCAGGAGCTGTCGCTGCGCCGGATCCAGACCCCTGAGCTGCGGTTCCTCTGTGAGCGCCCGCAGCGCGGCCGGGTGATCCTCTCGGGCGCCCGGGTCGTCAACCTGGTCGACAAGTCGGCGAGCTGGCCGGGCCTCGGCGGGCTGTGGATGGCCGGCTTCGCCTACGAGACGCTGATCCCGCGCGGTCACTTCCCGCTCGCGCTGCGGGTGCAGTGGGTGTCCGCTGCGACCCCCGAGTACGCGCCGGAGCCGTACGAGATGCTGGCCACCGCCCTGCGCAGCAGCGGCGAGGACGCCGACGCCCGGGAGGTGCTGCTGGCCAAGCAGCGGCGCCGCCGGGAGACGCTCCCACTGGCGGCGAAGGCATGGGGCTTCCTGCAGGACTGGACGGTGGCGTACGGCTACCGGCCGGGGCGGGCCGCGGTCTGGATGGCCATCCTGTGGGCGATCGGCACGATCTACTTCAGCCAGTCGCCCCCGCCGCCGCTCAAGCCGGGCGAGGCGCCGCCGTGGAACCCGTTCCTGTACTCCCTCGACCTGCTGCTGCCGGTGATCGACCTCTACCAGGGCGCCGCCTGGAAGCCGGACGGCGGCGCGCAGTGGGCGGCGGCGATACTGATCCTCGCCGGCTGGGTGCTGGCCACGACGGTCGCGGCGGGCGCGTCGCGGTTGTTGCGGCGGCAGTAGTGCAGGACGCGCATTTCGGCGCCTCCCCGCAGGCAGAACTTCCGACCTACTCCTCTAGGCTTACCGACTGTGACCTCCGTGCGCCTGCCGCTCTTCCCGTTGAACTCGGTGCTCTTCCCGGGGCTCGTGCTCCCGTTGAACATCTTCGAGGCGCGGTACCGGGCGATGATGCGCGACCTGAGCGCGATGCCCGAGGACGACCGCCGCTTCGGCGTGGTGGCGATCCGCGACGGCCGCGAGGTCGCGGCCACCGCCCAGGGCATGCCGGATGCGACCCTGCCCGCCGCGGAAGGCCCCGCCGCGGGCTTCGGTGACGAGCCGATGAAGGCGTTCCACACCGTGGGCTGCATCGCGGACGCGGCGACCATCCGGGAGAAGTCGACGGATGACGACACCGGCTACGAAGTGCTCGCCACCGGCATCACCCGCTTCCGGCTGCTGTCGGTGGACACCTCCGGCCCGTATCTGACCGGCGAGATGAAAGAGCTGGACGAGGAGGAGGGCGACGGCGCGGGCGCACTCGCCTCCGGCGTCGTACGGGCCTTCCGGACCTATCAGAAGCGGCTGGCCTGGGCGAACGAGCGGACCCTGTCCAGCGGCCAGGACCTGCCGGCCGACCCGTCCGTGCTGTCGTATCTCGTCGCGGCCGCTGCGGTGCTCGACGTGCCCGCCAAGCAGCGGCTGCTCCAGGCACCGGACACCGCGACGCGGCTGGCCCAGGAGCTGAAACTGCTTCGTCAGGAGTCGGCGCTGCTCGGTAAGCTCCCGTCGCTGCCGGCCGTGGATCTGACCCGGCAGCCGACCAGTCCCAACTGACGCAAGGCGAACCGGCGTTGTCGAAGAAGTCCAAGCAGGGCCGCAAGGCACAACAGTCCGGCGGCGGTACGCCCGCGACGGTCGCCCTCGCCGCTTCCGGCGTCCCGTTCACGGTGCACTCCTACGCGCACGACCCGGCCGCGCCGTCGTACGGCGAGGAGGCGGCGACGGCCCTCGGCGTCTCGCCCGACCAGGTGTTCAAGACCCTGCTCGCGGAGGTGGACGGGGCGCTCACGGTCGCGGTGGTACCGGTGTCCGGTTCCCTGGACCTCAAGTCCCTGGCTGCCGCGGTGGGCGGCAAGCGGGCGGTGATGGCCGATCCGGCGGCGGCCGAACGCAGCACCGGCTACGTCCTCGGCGGGATCTCCCCCCTGGGCCAGCGCAAACGGCTGCCCACGGTCCTCGACGCGTCGGCCGAAGGGCGCCCGACGATCTGCGTCTCCGCGGGCCGGCGCGGCCTTGAGGTCGAGCTGTCCCCCGCTGACCTGGCCGCTCTCACCGGTGCCCGGATCGCGCGGATCGCCCGGGGCTGAAATCGGCGGCGGCCGTCGCTCCTCCCGGGGGACGACCGCCTGCCGGCTCGCGTCGGTCCTCAGCCGGCCGGCGGCTGCTGACGGTGGTGACCGGACCAGTCCGGCTCCGCCGGCTCCCCGGGCTCCGGATCGCGCGGCCCGAACAGCCCGGTCAGCAGCAGCTGCCCCAGCATGGCCGCGATGGGCCAGGCCAGCAGCGCGCCCTTGGCCTGGAGCCGCAGCGGACCGTAGAAGGTGACACCCGGACCGACCTGCTTGGCATGCGCGGCGACATCCGGCCCCGGCCCCAGCCACATACCCATGACCCAGCCGGCCAACGCGCCCAGCAGCCCGCCCACGACCAGCGCCACCACCAGTGGAATCCCGCCGCGTCGGCGGACGAGGAACACCACGGCCGCGCTGACCAGGCCGAAGGCAAGCGACAGCAGGACGAACGTGCCGTCCGCGCCGATCGCCTCCTCGCCCTCGGTGTTCTTGAGATAGACGTTCCGGGCGTCCGCGATCAGCGGGACCTTCGGTGCCAGCCAGGCCCACAGCACGCCGAGCAGCACACCGCTCACCGCGACGACGAGCGCGATCAGGGCCGCTTCACGCAGCTCGCGGGCGAATTCGGGGCCGCCGAGACCCCCGTGGTCCCCGTCCGGGCCGTACGCCCCCGGGTCTGCGGTGGCCCCGTGGCCCCCGGCGGGCGTGGCCGTGGGGTGGTGCGGCTCTTCGGGCGGTTGGTTGTCGCGTGGCGTCAGCGGTGCGGTCACCCTGTCATCGTGCCAGGTCGGCGTCGTGCGGTCGGCAGAGGGACGTCCCGGCCCGCCCGTGGCGCCGCTCACCGGGCCGCCGCCCGGCGGTACGCCCAGGTCGCGACGGCCAGCGAGAGCACCCCGACGGCCGCGCAGACGCCCAGATCGGCGCAGACCACCAGCCAGTCGGGATGCGCGTCGAAGCTGCGGGCCAGCGCCTCGACCCCGTACGTCGAGGGCAGCAGGTCGCGGGCGTAGCCGATCACCGCGGGCAGCCGCCCGGCGGGCAGCACGCCCAGCAGCAACGCGGCCGACATGCCCAGCTGGCCGCAGAGGGTGGCGAGTTCCTGGCGCGGCGCGAGCAGCCCGAGGGCCGCGCCGAGTCCGGCCAGGGCTGCGCCGGACAGCGGGATGACCGCGGCCAGGACCCAGAGGTTGGCCATCGGCAGTTGGAAGAGCACACAGCCCGTGACGGCGGTGACCACCGTCCCCGGCACGGTGAACGAGGCGTACGCGGCGGCCGCGCCGAGCACCACGGCGGCGGGCGGCACCGGCAGCGTCGCGTAGTGGTCCAGGCCGCCGCCGGCCCGCAGCTGACCGAAGTACTGCGCCAGCAGATTGAGCGCCACGAAGGCCACGACCAGCACGCTGGAGCCGGACACCACGGCCCGCGCCTCGTCGCCGCCGTCGACGACACCGCGCATCAGCACCATGATGCCGACGGACTGGAAGGTCGCGACGAAGAGCAGGGGGATGCGCGCGACCCTGGCCCGGGAGAGCTGGGCGCGGTAGACGGCGGCGAGTGCGGGCAGCAGGCGGGCGCGGGGGGCCAGCGGGGCGGCCGGGGCGCCGTCGGGCCATGCACCGGCGTCGGGGGATGCCGCCCCGTCCCCGGTCACCGCCTGCGCGGGAACCACACTCACGCCTTCACCCCAGACTTCCTCGTCATGTCCCGCGTACGCCTCGGCCCGTGTCCGGGCCCGACCTGCCTCACGCCTTGACCAGCCCCTCCGCGCGCCCGCCGAGGGCCAGGTAGACATCTTCCAGGCTGGGCGTCGCGAGCGTGAAGTCGTCGAGGGCGGCGAACGCCGGTCCCGCGGTGACGGTCGCCACGGCGGCGCGCGCCCGGTCGGCCGGCAGCCGCAGGGTCCAGCGGCGGCCGGAGACATGCGCGGAGGTCTGCAGGTCGGCGATCTCGGGGACGTGCAGCGGAGGCTGGTCGCGCCACACCAGTTCCAGCCGGACCTCCTCCCCCACCATGTCCTTCAGCCCGCCGGGCGTGTCGCAGGCGATGACGCGTCCCCGGTCGATCACCGCGACCCGGTCGAGCACGCTCTCGGCCTCCAGCACGTTGTGCGTCACCAGCACCACCGTGGCGCCCCGCTCGCCGCGTCGCCGGTCCACCGCTGCCCACACCGCGCGCCGCGCGACCGGGTCCATGCCGGTGGTCGGCTCGTCCAGCACCAGCAGAGGCCGCTCGCCGATCAGGACGGTCGCGAAGCAGGCCAGCCGGCGCTGTCCGCCGGACAGCTTCTTCAGCGGCCGCCCGGCGATGTCGGCGAGGCCGAGCTCGCCGACCACGGCGTCCCGCTCCGCCCGCGCCTCGCGTACGCCGAGACCGCGCAGCCGGCCGGTGGTCTCCACGGCCAGCGCGACCGTCAGTTCGTCCAGCGCGGTGGACTCCTGACCGAGGTAGCCGAGCAGTCTGGAGGCCCGCTCGGGATGGCGCACCAGGTCGTGGCCGAGCACCGAGACGCTGCCGGAGTCCGGCCGCAGCAGTCCGGTCAGCTGACGGACGAGGGTGGACTTCCCGGCTCCGTTGGGGCCGAGCAGACCGAAGATCTCGCCGCGGTGTACGTCCAGGGTGATGCCGTCACTGGCCCGTACGGCAGGCGCCTGTGCCGCGCCGCGGCGCCCGCGCATCGCGGGGTACGTCTTGACCAGGTCCCGCACGGCACACACCGTCCCGCCGTGCTCCACCTGTTTTGCGCCCGTCCTCACGAGCTATGAGGGTACGCGCCCTCGGGCCGTCCCCGGCCCGCGGGGCTCCACGGGCCGGACGCGACCCGGGCACGAGGCCCGGTCGCGGACCGTCAGCTGCCGGCCGGTGCGTGCTCCGCGGCGGTGCGCAGATCCACCTCGCGCCAGAAGCCGGCCCGGATCGCATAACGGTCGTGCTCGTCGATCTGGTCGTCCTTGTGGGCGAGCAGCCCGAACCGGGCGGCGTAGCGCAGCAGTTCCCCGTCGATACGGTGCGGGATGCGCGGGTACTCCGTGGACAGCTGCTGCAGATGCGCCGCGTCGGAGAGCCGTTCGGTCCAGCGGCGGGCGAAGACCTGGCCCACCTCGAAGGGGTCGCCGCTGACCGCGGTGATGTCCTCCTCGCGGTCGGCCCAGCGCTGCTCGGCGCTGGTCAGCTGGGCCAGGGTCGGCAGGGAGGCCGTCTCGGACGGTTCGCCCACCGGGCCGCCGCCGCGCTCGACCCACCCTTTGTCGGACGACCAGCGCAGGGTGGCACTGGGGGCGGGCGCCGGCTGGGTGCCGTTCTGCGGGGTGCCCGGGCCCTGGCCGGCGGCGTGGGCGCGGCCCAGCCCGGCGAGGTCCTTGGGGGTGGGGACGACCTTGGTGCCCGCGCCCGGCTCCCGGTCGGAATCCGCGTCGCCGTCGGCGCCGGGTGCGGGGGCGCCGTGGGAGCCGGTGTGTTCGTGGGGGCGCTCGGCGCCGTCCGATCCGGTGGCCGAGGCGGCGGCCGCCGCCGCTGCCGCGACCGCGGACTCCGGCAGCGGTGCGGAGAGGATCGCGGCGATCTCCGGGCGGGGCACGGGCGGCGGCGCGCAGGGCCCGCCGAATTCCTTGGCCCGCACCGCGCGGGTGATCCACGCCCGGTCGAGCACCCGCCGCTCGTCGGCCTCGGCGACGAGATCCTCCGACTGGTTGTAGTCGCCGTCGGCGGCCTGCACGGCCCAGAGGTGGACCGCGACGCCGTGCTCCTTTGCCGACATCAGGCCGGGCAGCAGATCGCCGTCGCCGGTGACCAGCACGATGTCGGAGCAGGCGCGGTTGCGGGCGAGTTCGGTCAGCTCGGCGTGCATCGCGGCGTCCACGCCCTTCTGCGCCCAGCGCCCGTCGCTGCGGGTCAAGGCCCCGAGCCGGACGGTGACCCGCGGCATGACGCGCAGCCGGCGGTGCTCGGGCTGGGGGACGCGGTCGGGGGCGCCGTCGAACCAGTAGATCCGCAGCAGCGGCTGTTCGGTGTCGCCTTCGGCGCGCTGACGGAGCCCCTGGATGAGGGCGGCGTGATCGACGGTGATCCGGGACCGGGCGGGCTCTCCGGCGAGCAGACTCGCCGCGGCGCCGAGCAAATATCCGGCGTCCACCAGGACGACGCAGCGATCCACGTTCCACCCTCTTCCCTGAGGTGCTGAAGTCCGGTCGCCCCCCGGCTCGGCCTGTGGCACGAGTTTCCTTCGGCTTGCCCTCGAGTCTGCCCGACCGTACGGGGGTTATCTGCCCGAACTCGATCATCGGCGTGGCGGATTCGCCGGGGTGTCAGGGCTCAGGTCGCGAGCACTCCTGTCACGCAGGGTAATTGCCCGAAATGCGGTCTTCTGTCCGCCATGTAAGTCTGGTCCCGGTCCCGATCCCAGGATCCCCCTCAGGAGGCACGGCCATGGCCAAGAGCAAGAAGGACCGAAGTAAGCAGCAGAAAGCCAGCCAGGCCGAGCGCGGCCACGAGCAGGCACAGAAGTCGGCCATCGAGGCCATCTCCCAGCCCCAGCGGCCGGCGCAGGGCAGCCCGGCAGACGTCGCCCGTCGGCACCAGCGCCGCTTCGGCCACAACTGACGTGTTGCAGGCATGAGTTGAGGGGCGCGCCCACTTGCGGGCGCGCCCCTCAACTCGTGCGGCGCTTACCTGATCAGGGCTTCCCCGGCCCCTCCCGGCAGCCTCAGCCCGCCAGGCAGGACGGGCCGAGCAGCACCTTCAGGTCGCCGAACAGCGACGGGTCGGGCGTGACCCGGTGGCGGTCGAGCCGCAGCACCGTCGTCTTCCGCGCCCCCTGCAGCTTGATTCGCACCTCCGTGGAGCCGCGGTGGCTGCTGAGCACCTCGCCGAGCTTCTCGACCATCGGCGGGGTGACCTTGACCGTCGGGATGGTGATCGTCACGGGAGCGTTGGTGCCCGCCTCCGACAGGTCGGGGACCATCATCTCCATGGCCACCAACCGCGGGATGTCCTCGCGCTTGTCGAGCCGGCCCTTGACGAACACCACGGTGTCCTCGACGAGTTGGGTCGAGACCAGCTGGTAGGTGGCCGGAAAGAACATGCAGTCGATGGAGCCGGCGAGGTCCTCGACGGTGGCGATCGCCCAGGCGTTGCCCTGCTTGGTCATCTTGCGCTGCAGGCCGGAGATGATGCCGCCGATGGTGACGATCGAGCCGTCGGAGTAGTCGCCGCCGGTCAGCTGGGAGATGGCCGCGTCGGCCTTGTCGCTCAGGACGTGCTCCAGGCCGAAGAGCGGGTGGTCGGAGACGTACAGGCCGAGCATCTCGCGCTCCTGGGCGAGCAGGTAGGCCTTGTCCCATTCGATGTCCGAGAACTCGACGTCCAGCCCGAAGCCGGGGCCCTCGTCGGCGGTGTCGTCGCCCATCCCGCCGAAGAGGTCGAACTGCCCCTCGGCCTCCTTGCGCTTGACCTGCACGACGTTGTCGATCATCGGTTCGTAGTGCGCGGTCAGGCCCTTGCGGGTGTGCCCCATCTCGTCGAAGGCACCCGCCTTGATCAGCGACTCGGTGGTGCGCTTGTTGCAGACGACCGCGTCGACCTTGTCGAGGTAGTCGGGGAAGGAGAGGTACTTCCCCTTCGCCTTGCGGCTGCGGATGATCGAGTCGACGACGTTCTGGCCGACGTTGCGGACCGCGGTGAGACCGAAGAGGATCACGTCGTCGCCCTGGGCGGCGAAGTTCGCCTCGGACTCGTTGACGTTGGGCGGCAGCACCTTGATGCCCATGCGGCGGCACTCGTTGAGATATACCGCCGACTTGTCCTTGTCGTCACGCACCGAGGTGAGCAGCGCGGACATGTACTCGGCCGGGTAATTGGCCTTGAGATAGGCGGTCCAGTAGGTGACCAGGCCGTACGCGGAGGAGTGCGCCTTGTTGAAGGCGTAGCCGGCGAAGGGGACCAGGACGTCCCACAGGGCCTGGATGGCCTGGTCGGAGAAGCCGTTCTTGCGCGCGCCCTCCTGGAAGAGCACGAAGTTCTTCGCCAGCTCCTCGGGCTTCTTCTTGCCCATCACGCGGCGGAGGATGTCGGCCTCGCCGAGGGAGTACCCGGCGATGATCTGGGCGGCCTTCTGCACCTGCTCCTGGTACACGATGAGGCCGTGGGTGAGGCCGAGGACCTCCTTGAGGGGCTCCTCGAGCTCCGGGTGGATCGGGGTGATCTCCTGGAGGCCGTTCTTGCGCAGCGCGTAGTTGGTGTGCGAGTCCATGCCCATCGGGCCCGGGCGGTACAGGGCCGATACGGCGGAAATGTCCTCGAAGTTGTCGGGCTTCATCAGCCGCAGCAGCGA
Source organism: Streptomyces sp. NPDC048248 (assembly GCF_043201875.1). Taxonomy (NCBI): domain Bacteria; kingdom Bacillati; phylum Actinomycetota; class Actinomycetes; order Kitasatosporales; family Streptomycetaceae; genus Streptomyces; species Streptomyces sp. NPDC048248. The sequence continues at coordinate 595,723 of NZ_JBICZL010000003.1, read as the reverse complement.
GCGCATCGGGCCGCCGTCGAACTGGAAGACGCCGAGCGTGTCACCGCGGCAGAGCATTTCGTAGGTCTTGGGGTCGTCCAGCGGGATGTTGAGCATCTCCAGCTCGACGCCCTTGTTCTTGCGCACCATCTTGACGGCGTCGTCCATGATGGTGAGGTTGCGCAGGCCCAGGAAGTCCATCTTCAGCAGGCCGAGCGACTCGCACTGCGGGTAGTCCCACTGCGTGATGGTGACGTTGTCGGTGTGCCGGACCCAGACCGGTGCGTGGTCGACGATGGGCTCGCTGGACATGATCACGCCGGCCGCGTGCACACCCATCTGCCGGACCAGGCCCTCGACGCCCTTGGCGGTGTCGATGACCTTCTTCACGTCCGGTTCGTTCTCGTACATCCCCCGGATCTCACCGGCCTCGCTGTAGCGCGGGTGCTGGGGGTCGGTGATGCCGCTGAGGTCGATGCCCTTGCCGAGGACGTCGGCGGGCATGGCCTTGGTGAGGCGGTCGCCCATCGCGTACGGGTAGCCCAGCACGCGCGCGGAGTCCTTGATGGCGTTCTTGGCCTTGATCTTGCCGTAGGTGCCGATCATGGCGACCTTGTCGGCGCCGTACTTCTCCGTGACGTACCGGATGACCTCGACGCGCCTGCGCTCGTCGAAGTCGATGTCGACATCGGGCATGGAGACGCGCTCGGGGTTGAGGAACCGCTCGAAGATCAGTCCGTGGGTGATCGGGTCGAGGTCGGTGATGCCCATGGCGTACGCGACGATCGAACCGGCCGCGGAGCCTCGGCCCGGTCCCACCGCGATGCCGTTGTTCTTGGCCCACATGATGAAGTCGGCGACGACGAGGAAGTAGCCGGGGAACCCCATCTGGATGATGATGTCCATCTCGTACTCGGCCTGCTTCTGCCGGTCCTCGGGGACACCGCCCGGGTAGCGGCGCTGCATGCCGACCCGGACCTCCTCCTGGAACCAGGTGACCTCCGTGAAGCCCTCCGGAATGTCGAACTTCGGCATCAGGTCGCGCTTTTCGAACATCCCGGTGACGTCGATCTGATCGGCGATCAGGCGGGTGTTGGCGCAGCCCTCCTGCCAGGCGTCCGAGGAGTCGATGGCGTACATCTCGTCCGTGGACTTGAGGTAGTAGCCGGTGCCGTCGAAGCGGAAGCGGTCCGGGTCGGAGAGGTTCTTTCCGGTCTGGATGCACAGCAGCGCGTCGTGCGCCGTGGACTCGTGGGCGTAGGTGTAGTGCGAATCGTTCGTCACCAGCGGCGGGATGCCGAGTTCCTTGCCGATCTTCAGCAGGTCGTCGCGGACCCGGCGCTCGATCTCGATGCCGTGGTCCATCAGCTCCAGGAAGTACCGGTCCTTGCCGAAGATGTCCTGGTACTCCCCCGCGGCCTTGCGGGCCTCTTCGTACTGCCCCAGCCGCAGCCGGGTCTGCAGCTCACCCGAGGGGCAGCCGGTCGAGGCGATCAGGCCCTCGGACCACTGGGAGATCGTCTCCTTGTCCATCCGGGGCCACTTCGTCAGCCAGCCCTCGGCGTACGCGTCGGAGGACAGCCGGAAGAGGTTGTGCAGACCGGTCTTGTTCGCCGCCCAGATCGTCTTGTGGGTGTAACCACCCGAACCGGAGACGTCATCGCGCTTCTGGTGCGGCTGGCCCCACTGGATCTTGCGCTTGTTGCGCCGCGACTCCGGCGCCACATACGCCTCGATCCCGATGATCGGCGTCACGCCGGCCTTCTGCGCGGAATGGAAGAAGTCGTAGGCGCCGTGGAGGTTGCCGTGGTCGGACATGGCGATGTGCGACATCCCCATCTCGTTGCACGCCGCGAACATGTCCTTCAGCCGCGCGGCACCATCCAGCAGCGAGTACTGGGTGTGGACGTGCAGGTGCGTGAAGGGCGGCTTGGCCACGGCGGAAGACCTCCGGGAGAAGGGTCGGCGGGCCCCTCCGGCGGCAGCCGGGGAGGACGGGTGAGACGGTCTCGAAGTCTACGACTCCCCACTGACAACAGCGGTGCCCCCGCGTCCCCCCTCACCCGCACCGGGCACTCGCGAGTAGCCTCGCCCGTTGTCAGTGACAGGTCGTCGTGACCGGTCCGGGTGGGAGCTCGTCGTCGCCCGGTGTCGCCGGTGACGCCACCGCATCACGTCCTCACGACACGGACCGCCGCGTCGTCCGCGCACCTCAGGAGGCACCCAGCGATGTCGTCCCCGTACGCCCCGGCCCAGGACGCCGCGCAGCGCGGCGAGGAGATCCTCGCCGTCTTCGACACCGCCTTCGGGGAGCTGCTCTCCGCAGACCCCGCGGCCTTCCGTGTGAAATTCCGCAAGATGGCCACCTCCGCCTTCGCCTTCTACCGGGGGACGGCGTGCCTGTTCTACCGCGATCTGGAGGCGGCGGGCGGCGGGCGGAGCGCCGGTGTGAACAGCGGCCCGTATCTGGACGAGCGGACCTCCCGGGTCTGGATCCACGGCGATCTGCACGCGGAGAACTTCGGCACGTACATGGACTCCACCGGCCGGCTGATCTTCAACGTCAACGACTTCGACGAGGCCTACGTCGGCCCCTTCCTCTGGGACGTCAAGCGCTTCGCCGCCTCGGCCGCGCTGATCGGCTACGCCAAGGCGCTCAGCGACGAGCAGATCACCGACGTGGTGCGCACCTACGCCGCCGCCTACCGCGAGCGCATCCACGCCCTGGCCACCGGGGCCAAGGACTCCGACAAGGACGAGCTGCCGCCCTTCACCCTGGACACTGCCGACGGCGCCCTGCTGGGCGCCCTGCGCGACGCCCGCTCGCTGACCCGGTTCGGGCTGCTCGACTCGATGACGGAGATCCGCGACTTCGAGCGGCGCTTCGCGCCTGGCGGCGGCAGCGTCGAGCTGGACGCGGCGACCCGCTACAAGATCCTTTCGGCCTTCGACGGCTATCTGGAGACGCTGCCGGAGTCGAGCCTGAACCGCCCGGACTCCTACCGGGTCAAGGACGTCGTGGGGCGGCGTGGCATCGGCATCGGCTCGGCCGGGCTGCCGTCGTACAACATCCTGCTCGAGGGCAACAGCGACGCCCTGGAGAACGACGTCGTGATCTACATGAAGCAGGCCCAGACCCCCGCCGTCTCGCGGCACGTCACCGACCCGGAAGCCCGCGCGTACTTCCAGCACGAGGGCCACCGCACGGTCATCTCGCAGCGCGCCCTGCAGGCGCACGCCGATCCGTGGCTCGGCTGGACCGAGCTGGACGGCGCGGGGCAGCTGGTCGCCGAGATCTCGCCGTACGCGGTCGACCTGGACTGGTCGGACATCGACGACCCCGAGGAGATCGCGGCCGTGGTGGCCGACCTGGGGCGGGCGACGGCCACCATGCATGCCGCTGCGGACGACGAGAGCGGCCACTCCCTGGTGCCGTTCTCCACCGAGCGCGCCATCGACGCGGCCATCGCGGCCGACGAGGACGGCTTCGCCGAGGTCCTGGTGGACTTCGCGCACTCCTACGGCGCCCGCGCCCGCGCCGATCACCAGATCTTCGTGGACCTCTTCCGCAACGGCCGGATCCCCGGCCTCTGACAGCGCCCGGGGTGATGCCACACCCACCTTCCGTGTGGCGGTATGCACCGGTACGCGACCTTCGTCACCCCTTAGGCGGTGCTTATCCCGGACCGTGGCACACTCGCAGGAATGGACATCTCGGCGGCACACCTGCGGGCACTGCGCGCGGCGCTCTTCACTGCGCTGTGCGTGACGCTGTCCTCGGCGTCCCATGTGCTGCTGTCCCGCATGCCGCTGCCGCTGACCACCGTCGCCGCCCTCTCGGCCGCCGTATTCGCCCTCGCCTACGCGCTGGCGGGCCGGGAGCGCGGCTACTGGCGCATCGCTGCGCTGCTGCTCCCCCTGGAGCTGGCCGCCGACACGGTCTTCAGCATCGGCCAGCACACCTGCTACGGACAGGGCGGCGGTCCGGTCACCGGCCCGCTGCGATCCCTGGGCGTGGACCTGCTCTGCGGCGGCGGTGAGGTCGGCGCGCCCCTGGTGCGGCTGTCGGGGGAGCACACCACCTCCGCCTCCACCTGGCTGCTGCTGCTCGGGGCGCATCTGCTCGTCGGCCTGCTGGCCGCCGGCTGGCTGCGCCGCGGCGAGGCCGCGCTGACGCAGACGCTGAGCGCGGTCGCGGGCTTCGCCTTCCGGCCCCTGCTGATCGCCGTCGCGGTGACCACCGGGGTGGCGGAGCCGGGCCGCCCGGCGCCCGCCCCCCTCCGGCCGGGGCCGCCGGCCCATGACCTCCCTCTGCTCGTGCACTGCGTCGTGCGCCGGGGACCGCCCTGCGCGCTCGCGGCCTGAGGTTCCGCCCTCGGCCCGCGTAGGCGCCGGTGAACACGCGCGTACGCCTCCCGACAGCACGCACCCCCTCCCCACGGACACCACGGAGCAGGAACAGTCATGAGCAACCGCAACAGCCAGGCCAACAAGCAGGCAGCCCGCGAGCGGCTGCGCGCCGAGCGCGAGCGGCAGAAGAAGCAGGAGCGGATGCGCCGGCAGCTGATCGTCGGCGGTGCGATCGTCGCGGTGCTCGCGGTCGCCGGCGGTATCGGCGTGGCGGTCGCCAACCTGGGCGGCGACGACAGCGGCGCCGGCGGCGGCGACGCCTGGGCGAAGGCCGCGAAGTCCAAGCTCGTCAAGCCCGCGAACACCTCCGGCGCCGAGGGCACCACCGTCGTCATCGGCAAGCCGGACGCCAAGAACACCCTGGAACTCTTCGAGGACGCGCGCTGCCCCGGCTGCGCCAACTTCGAGCAGAACGTCGGTGAGACGGTCCAGAAGGACATCAAGGACGGCAAGTACAAGGCGTCCTTCCATCTCGGTACGTTCCTCGACGGCAACCTCAAGGGCACCGGCTCCAAGAACGCGCTCAGCGCGATGGGCGCCGCCCTGAACGTCGGCCCGGACGCCTTCCTGAAGTACAAGGAGGCGCTGTTCTCCAAGGAGTTCCACCCCGAGGAGACCGGGCCGGACAAGTTCGCCGACGACAGCTACCTGATCAAGGTCGCCGACACGGTCCCCGCGCTCAAGGGCAATGCCGCCTTCCAGAAGGCCGTCAAGGCCGGCACCTACGACCGGTGGGCGCTGGAGATGTCCGACGCCTTCAACTCGGTCAAGGACGTCACGAGCACGCCGACCATCAAGCTCAACAACACCGTGCTGGGCACGGACAGCGGACAGGGCAAGGTCGCCCCGTCCACCGTGGCTGCCTTCAACTCCATGGTCGACAAGGGCCTCAAGTCCTGACCGGGTGACGTCCCGCCCGTGCCGCCCTCGGGCGGACACGGGCACGGCACCCGCTGCGGGACACACCACGGCACCCACGGCCGGCGCGCGCCCCGCGCGCCGGCCGATGCCAAATCTTGACCCGGCCTCCCGCCGTGCCCATGGCAGACTCCCGGCATGCAGGGGACGGGAGTTGGCCCGGACGCCCGACCGGCGGCCGGCGTGGACGGGCAGTTGAGGGCGGTGCGGGCGGCACTCTTCACCGCCCTGTGCGTCACCCTCTCCGCTGCCTCCCATGTCCTGCTCTCCCGGGAACCGTTGCCCCCGGTGACGGTCACCGCGCTCTGCGCCGGGATCTTCGCCACGGCGTACACCTTGACCGGCCGGCCACGCGGCTACGGCCCGATCGCCGCGCTCCTGCTGCCGCTGGAACTGGCCGCCGACACCGTCTTCACCGCCGGACAGCACACCTGTTACGGCCCCGCCGGCGGCCCGCTCACCGGGCCGCTGCGCTCCTTCGGCGTCGACCTGTTGTGCCGGGGCGGCGAATGGGGCACACCCCTGGCCCGGGTGGCGGCCCACCCGGACGGCCCGCTGCCACCGGTCGCCCCCGGCGCGGCACCGTGGCTGCTGCTCGGCGCCCACCTGGCGGTCGGCCTGCTGACCGCCGCCTGGCTGCACCGCGGGGATGCCGTGCTGGACGACCTGCTGCGCGCGGTGGCGGCTTTCGCCTTCGGCCCCCTGCTGGCCGCTGCCGCGTTCGCCAACGCCGCGCTGACGCCCCTCCGCCGTCGCATCCGGCCGCTGCGCCCGGGAATCCCGGCGCGCCGGCTCCCCCACCTCGGCCACTGCGTACTGCGGCGCGGCCCACCCCACGTCACGGTCTGACGGCGGCGACGGCGCTCCCGCCGCCCGCCGTCCACGCACCTCGCACAGCCATCCAGTCAGCCGCAGCACCGAGGGGATCGGGACACACCCATGAGCAACCGCAACAGCCAGGCCAACAAGTCGGCAGCCCGCGAACGGATCCGCGCCGAGCGCGAGCGCCAGAAGAAGAAGGACAGGCTGCGCCGCCAACTCGTCGTGGCCGGCGCGGTGGTCGGCGTCCTCGCCCTGGCGGGGGGCGTCGGCTATACCGTCATGAAGGCCAACGAGCCCACCGGCTGGGAGGCCGCCAAGGAGGCCCGGCTCACCAAGCCCGCGCACACACAGGGCGAGAACGGCACCGAGATCCTGATAGGCGACAAGAGCGCCAAGGAGACCCTGGAGGTCTTCGAGGACATCCGCTGCCCGGCCTGCGCGTCGTTCGAGCAGAGTTCCGGCGAGGCGCTGCTCAAGGACGTCGAGGACGGCCGGTACAAGGTCCGCTTCACGATGTACTCGTTCATCGACGGCATGGCGGGCGGCGAGGGGTCGAAGAACGCGCTCAGCGCGCTCGGTGCGGCGCTGGACGTCAGCCCCGAGGCGTTCTTGAAGTTCAAGGCGGCGCTGTACTCCACCAAGTACCACCCCGACGAGCGGGAGGACGTCTACGCCAAGGACGCCGAGCTGCTCAAGGTCGCCGGTGACGTTCCCGCGCTGAAGGGCAACAAGTCCTTCGCGACGGCGGTCAAGAAGGGCACCTACGACCGCTGGGCCATGGAGATGACGGCCCTGTTCGGCCGCAAGGGCGTCAAGGGCACGCCGACCTTCTTCCACGACGACAAGAAGCTCGTCATGGCCGAGGTCCCCCAGCAGCAGATGACGCAGGCGCAGTACAACCAGCTCGCCCTAGCCAACTTCAAGAAGATGATCGACAAGGAGTTCGGCCCGGCGAAGGGCGCGGGCGCCGACAAGGGCAAGGGCACGGACGAGGGCGGGGCGGGCGGCGCCGGCAACGGCATCCGCGAAGGGGAGAAGGCTCCGTAGGAAGCGCCTTCACGGCGTGCGGTGAACGCCGTACGGGGAACGGGCGGGCAAATTCTCAGGAAGAGTAGTCAGTGCCCTCCCGGCCCCACCTACCGGCCAGTAAGGTGATCGGCCGTGACCGATCATGACCAGATCTCGCGCCGCACTGCCGTCACGGCCGTAGCCGCCACCGCCGCCCTGCTGCCGTTCGCCGCCGCCACCCCCGCCCGTGCCCAAGAGGCCCCGGAACAGGCCCGGTTCTTCCGGCACGGGGTGGCCTCGGGCGACCCGCTCCCGGACGGGGTCCTGCTGTGGACCCGCGTCACACCGATACCCGAGGCCACCCCGGGCTCCGGCCGCGGGCCCGCCACCGAGGTGGGGTGGCAGGTGGCGAAGGACCGGGAGTTCGGGTCCGTCGTCGCCCGCGGCAGCGTGACCGCCTCGGTCGCCGCCGACCACACCGTCAAGGCGGACGTCCGCGGCCTGCGGCCCGCCACCGCCTACTACTACCGCTTCACCGTGGACGGGGAGCACTCCCCCGTCGGCCGCACCCGTACCGCTCCCGCCCACGACGCGGCGGCCGACAACGTCCGCTTCGGCGTGGTCTCCTGCGCCAACTGGGAGTCCGGCTACTTCTCTCCGTACCGCCACCTGGCGGCCCGCGGCGACCTGGACGCGGTGCTGCACCTCGGCGACTACCTCTACGAGTACAAGTCCGGTGAGTATCCGGACTTCGCGTACGTCGTGCGTCCGCACTCGCCCGCCCACGAGCTGCTCACGCTCGCCGACTACCGCACCCGGCACGGCGTGCACAAGACCGACCCGGACGCACTGGCCATGCACGCCTCGCACCCGGTCATCGCCATCTGGGACGACCACGAGTTCGCCGACAACGCCTGGTCGGGCGGCGCCGTGAACCACACGCCGGACTCCGAGGGCGCCTGGTCCGCGCGGATGGCGGCGGCCAAGCAGGCCTACTTCGAGTGGATGCCGGTCCGCCCGTCCATCGCGGGCACCACCTACCGCAGGCTGCGCTTCGGCACCCTGGCCGATCTGCATCTGCTGGACCTGCGGTCGTTCCGCGACGAGCAGGCCGCACCCGGCAGCGGCGCGGTCGACGACCCCGGCCGCACGCTGACCGGCCGGGCCCAACTGGACTGGCTCAAGGCCGGGTTGGAGCGCTCCGACACCGCCTGGCGGCTGGTCGGCACCTCGGTGATGATCTCGCAGGTGGCGTTCGGGGCACTGCCTGCGCATCTGCTCGGCCCGCTCGCCGAGATCCTCGGCCTCCCCAAGGAGGGCCTGGCGGTCAACACCGATCAGTGGGACGGCTACACCGATGACCGCCGCGAGCTGCTCGGCCACCTCAGTGACCGCGGCATCGACAACACCGTCTTCCTCACCGGCGACATCCACATGGCCTGGGCGAACGAGGTGCCGCTCAAGGCGGCCACCTACCCCGCCACCCGGCCGGTGGCGACGGAGTTCGTGGTCACCTCCGTCACCTCCGACAACGTGGACGACTTCCTGCACGTCGCCCCGCACACCGTCTCGCTCGTCGGGGTCGCCGCCCTCAGGGCCGCCAACCGCCATGTGAAGTGGCTGGACATGGACTCGCACGGCTACGGCGTCCTGGACGTCGACGCCGAGCGCACCCAGATGGACTATTTCGGCATCTCCGACAAAACAGACCCGAACGCCACCAGCGAACTGCTGCGCTCCTACCGCACGCGGTCCGGCACCCAGCGGCTGGAGCGGGCGGACCGGCCGGTGGGCTGACCCCGGCGGCCTCCGAGCCGGGCCGGGGCCGCCGTGCCCGGCCTCACAGCCCGGCGAGGAAGCCCAACGCGACCTTCCAGGTGCTCTCCGCCGCCTCCGCGTCGTAATCCGGCAGTTCGGAGTCGGTGAAGAGGTGGCCGGCGCCGGCGTAGCGGAAGACCTCGACGTCCGCGCCGGCCCGGCGCATCTGGAGGTACCAGGCGTTCAGCCAGTCATGCGGCTCGTACGGGTCGGGGTCGGCGACATGCAACTGCACCGGCAGGTCGTCGGCCTCGGCCCCCTCCGCGATGTCGGAGGTGCCGTGCAGCAGGAGCAGCCCGCGGGTCTTCTCGTCGCCCAGCGCGAGATTCTGCGCCACCGCGCCGCCGAAGGAGAAACCGGCGTAGACCAGACCGCGCTCGGAGTAGGGCGCGGCGGCCGTGATGGCGCGCTTGAGCAACTCCTCCTTGCCGATGTCGTCCTTGATGACGATGCCCTCCGGCACGGAGTCGGCGGTCCGCCCTTCGAACAGGTCCGGGACGATCACCTCATGTCCGGCGGCGCGCAGCCGGTCGGCCGCCGCGTGCACTGCCGGGCGCAGCCCGCACACCGAATGAAACAGGACAATCGTCGAAGACCCGCTGGTCGAGGACTCGGCGGAGGCCGGCACAGACATCACTTCCCTGGAGTTGGATCGCACTGCCCCCATCGTGCCAGTTACGGTCGGCGGTACCGGGTACGAGCACATCACACGCGCCCGAAGCACCCGGGCACCACATCGAGGAGGGGATCCCGTGTCCTTGGAGGACGTGCTGCGCCCGATCGCCGTCATCGGCGGGTCGATCGTGGTCACGCTCATCCTGGTCCGGCTCGCCGACCGGGCTCTGATCCGTATCGACAACGCACACCCGGAGACCCCGCTGTGGGGCCTGTTGCGGCGCTGCCGGATGCCGCTGCAAGTGGTGCTGTGCACGGCGCTGTTGCGCGGCTCGTACGACGAGACGCGGCTCGAACTGGTCGAGGCGCACGCCACGGGCATCGGCCGGGCACTGACCCTGGTGCTGATCGCGGCCACCGCCTGGCTCGCGGTCCGGGCCTCCGCGGCGATCGTCGAGTCGTCGTACTCGCGCTACGCCTCGGGCGCGCGGGACGCGGCACGGGTACGCCGGGTCAGGACCCAGGTCACCTTGATCCAGCGAGTGGTGACCGCCGTGGTGATCGTGGTGGCGGCGGCCTCGATGCTGCTGACGTTCCCCGAGATGCAGGCGGTCGGCACGTCCGTGCTGGCGTCGGCGGGACTGCTGGGCATCGTCGCCGGTGTCGCCGCCCAGTCGACCCTGGGCAATCTCTTCGCCGGTCTGCAGATCGCCTTCGGCGACATGGTGCGGATCGGGGACACCGTCGTGGTGGACGGCGAGTGGGGAACCGTCGAGGAGATCACCCTCACGTTCCTGACCGTCCGCACCTGGGACGAGCGCCGGATCACCATGCCGGTGTCGTACTTCACCAGCAAGCCCTTCGAGAACTGGTCGCGCGGCGGTGCGCAGATGACCGGCACGGTCTTCTTCCACCTCGACCACACCGCGCCGATGGAGAAGATGCGCCAGCGGCTCCACGAGATCCTGCAGGACTGCCAGGACTGGGACGGCCGCTCCTGGAGTCTGGTGGTGACCGACAGCACACCGACGACGATCGAGGTGCGTGCCCTGGTCACGGCCCGGGACGCGGACACCCTCTGGTCGGTGCGCTGCCAGGTCCGCGAGCAGATGGTCGAGTGGCTGCAGGCCGAGCACGCCTACGCGCTGCCCCGGATCAGCACCACCACCGCGCCGGACGGACGCGCCCCGGCCCGTCGGGACCAGGAACCGGACCTGCGCAAGCCGGGCGGCTGACAGCGCCTGTCGCAGCCGTCACAGCCGTACCGCCCGTCACGGCGTCCCGCGGAGGCTGCGCATGTCCAGATGCCGCAGCACCCGGTCCACGACCTCCGGGTCCGCGCCCGGCTCGCTGCGGGCGGAGAGCACCTCGTGCCGGGCCGCGGAGAGCATCTCGCCCTGGATGCGCTGCACCTTCTTCATCCGGGTGATGCGCTTCTCGAAGTGCTCGCGCCGCTCGTCGTCGACGATGTCCGGCGCGATGCGGGCACCGATGTCATGGGCCCGTCGCGCCAGTTGGTCCCTGATCTCCTCGGGCAGCTCCTCGACCTCCAGGATCTCCTTCAGGCGCCGTTTGGACGCCTTGATCACCCGGACCGCCAGCTCCCGCTCCAACGCGTCCCCCGCCTCGGAGTCGGCACTCACCCGCAGCTTGCGGACCAGCCAGGGCAGCGTCAGTCCCTGCACGACGAGCGTGGTGAGCACCACCGAGAAGGCGATGAAGAGGATCTCGTCACGGGCGGGGAAGTCCCCGCCCCCGTCGATGGTGTACGGAATGGCCAGGGCCAGCGCGACCGAGGCGACCCCGCGCATCCCGGACCACCACATGATGAGGGTCTCCCGCCAGCTCATCGGGATGTCCTCGTCGTAGTCGCGGCGCTTGTGCATCCGCTTGGCCAGCCAGGCGGCGGGCAGCAGCCACAGCAGGCGGACGGCGACGACCACCGCGACGACGGCGGCGCCCGCGCCGAGCATCTCGCCCCACCGGCCGGAGGCGGTGCCGAAGATGTTGTGCAGCTCCAGTCCGATCAGCCCGAAGGCGACGCCGGTGACGAGCGTGTCGACGACCTCCCAGAAGGTGTATCCCGCCAGCCGGCCCATCACGTCGTCGGCGTCCACTGCGTACTCGGCGAGGAAGAGCGCGGTGGTCAGCACCGCCAGCACGCCGGAGCCGTGGAACTCCTCGGCCATCACGTAGGCGACGAACGGCAGCAGCAGGGTCAGGCCGATCTGCAGCGTGGGATCGTCGAGCAGCCCCATCAGCTTGTTGGCGACCCAGCCGATCACCAGCCCGACCGCTATGGCGACCACGGCGGACAGCACCAGTGAGCCGAGCGCGGCGGGCACGGAGAAGGTGCCGCTGACCGCAGCGGCGAGCGCGACGTGATAGAGCACGATCGCGGTGACGTCGTTGAACAGCCCCTCGCCCTCAAGGATCGACACCATGCGCCGGGGCAGCCCGAGCCGGCCGGCGACGGCGGTCGCCGCGACCGGGTCCGGCGGCGCGACCAGCGCACCGAGCACCACGGCGCCGGCCAGCGGCAACCCGGGCACCACGGCCTGCGCGACCGCGGCGACGGCGGCCGTGGTGGCGAAGACCAGGGCGACGGCGAGCAGGAAGATCGGCCGGAGGTTCGCGGTGAACTGCCGCCAGGAGGTGCGCTGCACCGCGGCGTAGAGCAGCGGTGGCAGCACCAGCGGCAGGATGAACTCGGGCGGCACCTCGACGTTGGGCACGAACGGCAGCAGCGCCAGGACGGCCCCGCCGAGGGTCATCAGCACCGGCGGGGGCATCCCCAGCCGGTTGCCGACCGGAACCATGACCACGGCCCCGAGAAGAAGTACGAACAGCAGAGCCAGCTGGTCCACGGTGGCTACGCTCCGGGGTCGGTTTCGATCACTTTCCGCCCCAAGCCTGCCACGACGCGATCCGTTGCCCGCTCAGCCGGACCGCAGCCGCCTGCGCATCGCGCGATGGGCGATCCCGCTGCCCTCGTCGAACTCCGGGCCGTAGGCGGTGTATCCGAGCCGCTCGTAGAATCCGAGGGCGTGGCTCTGGGCCTGGAGATAGACCTCGGCCAGGCCCCGCCGCAGCGCCTCGGCCTCGACCGCGCGCACCAGGGCCGCGCCGAGGCCGGTGCCGCGGGCGGCCGCGCGGACGGCGAGCCGGCCGAGCACCGCGGTCAGATCGTCGTCGATGCCGAAGACCTCGTACTTCTTCCGCGCGGCCGGGCCGTACAGGAACCGGGCCGTGCCGACCGGCTGCCCGTCGGGCGCGGTGGCGAGCAGATGGACGGCGTGGTCGTCGTAGGCGTCCATCTCGATCTCCAGCGGGACGCCCTGCTCGTCGACGAAGACCTCACGGCGGACGGCGTGGCAGCCCGCCAGGTCGCCGTCCGCGACGACCTCGATGGCATAGCCGTTCATGCGCTGCCGCCCCGCCTCACGCGCTCTCGTCGCGCACGGTGTCCAGGGCGTGCTGCAGGTCCTCGGGGTAGGCGCTCTCGAACTCGACCCACCGCCCGTCGGAGGGGTGCTCGAAGCCCAGCCGCATGGCGTGCAGCCACTGGCGGGTGAGGCCGAGCCGCTTGCCGAGCGTCGGGTCGGCGCCGTAGGTGAGGTCGCCGACGCAGGGGTGGCGGTGTGCGGACATGTGCACCCGGATCTGGTGGGTGCGCCCGGTCTCCAGCTTGATGTCGAGCAGGCTGGCCGCCCGGAACGCCTCTATGAGGTCGTAGTGCGTCACCGAGGGCTTGCCCTCGGACGTCACCGCCCACTTGTAGTCGTGCTGCGGGTGCCGGCCGATGGGGGCGTCGATGGTGCCGCTCATCGGGTCGGGGTGGCCCTGGACGAGGGCGTGGTAGCGCTTGTCGACCGTGCGCTCGCGGAACTGCTGCTTGAGCAGGGTGTACGCGCGCTCGGACTTGGCGACGACCATCAGCCCCGAGGTGCCGACGTCGAGGCGGTGCACGATGCCCTGCCGCTCGGCGGCGCCGGAGGTGGAGATGCGGTAGCCGGCGGCGGCGAGGCCGCCGATGACGGTGGTGCCGCTCCAGCCGGGGCTGGGGTGCGCGGCTACGCCGACGGGCTTGACGATCACGACGATGTCGTCGTCGTCATGCACGATCTCCATGCCCTCGACGGGCTCGGCGACGATCTCCACCGGTGGCGCGGCCCGGGGCATCTCGACTTCCAGCCAGGCCCCGCCGTGGACCCGCTCGGACTTCATCACCTCGGCTCCGTCGACCCGGACCTTTCCGGCCGCGGCGAGCTCGGCCGCCTTCGTACGGGAGAAGCCGAACATGCGGGCCAGCGCGGCGTCGACGCGCTCGCCCTCCAGGCCGTCCGGTACGGGCAGGGTGCGGATCTCGGGAATGGTGCTCACCCCACGAGTATGGCAGTCCCGCCACGGTCCCCGGCCCGGCGGCGGTCCCCCCGCCCCGCGACCGGGCCCACAGGGCCTGCGGGGCGGGCCGCGGGCCTCCTCAGTCCTTGTGGACCGTGCCGTCGGGGTCCAGGCCGCGGAAGGACAGGATGACGATCAGGATGCCGCCGCAGACGATCGCGGAGTCGGCGAGGTTGAAGACCGCGAAGTGCGCCGGGGCGATGAAGTCGACCACCGCGCCCTCGAAGACGCCGGGCGAGCGGAAGATCCGGTCGGTGAGGTTGCCGAAGGCGCCGCCGAGCAGCAGACCCAGGGCGATGCCCCAGGGCAGGCTGTAGAGCTTGCGCGCGATCCGCGCGATCACCAGGATCACGGCCGCCGCGATGATCGTCAGGAAGATCGTCAGTGCCTCGCCCAGGCCGAAGGCGGCGCCGCGATTGCGGATCACCTCGAACTGCAGCAGCGTCCCGACGACCTCGATGGGGGCGTGGTGCTCCAGCTTCGCCACCACCAGGAGCTTGCTGCCGAGGTCCAGCAGATAGACCACGGCCGCCACGACCAGCAGCGCGACGATCCGCCGCTTGCCCCGGCCCGTGCCCTGCTCCGGCTCCGCCGCCGGCTCTCCCCCTTCGGATCCCGCAGCGGGATCCGCTCCGGAACCCGGCTCGGATTCCGGCGTACCGGTGATGCGCTCCGCCTCTGCCACGTGTGAGTCCCTCAGCCCGTTCGAATCCGCGGCCAGGCCACGCCTGGCTGAGAGCCTGTCGCGGAGCCCCGGCCGGGGCCACGACAGGCTCTGCGCACGAGGGTACGGCACACCCGTGCGGTCGCGGGGGCGGTCCCGGCCCGTCCCCGCGACCGCTACGGCGACGTCAGCCGCGCCGCTCCTGCTTCTGCTTGCACTCCACGCACAGCGTCGCCCGGGGGAACGCCTGCATCCGGGCCTTGCCGATCGGATTGCCGCAGTTCTCGCACAGCCCGTAGGTGCCCGCGTCGAGCCGGCCCAGCGCCCGCTCGGTCTGCGACAGCATCTCCCGGGCGTTGGAGGCCAGCGACAGCTCGTGCTCGCGGGTGATGTTCTTGCTGCCGGTGTCCGCCTCGTCGTCCCCAGCCCCGTCACCGGAGTCCCGCATCAGCCCGGCGATGGCGTCCTCGGACGCGGTGATCTCGCTCCGCAGCCGCTCCACCTCCCCCATCAGCGCGGACCGTGCCTCCGCGACCTCCTGCGGGGTCCAGGGGTCCTCCCCGGGCCGTACGGCCAGTTCGTCCGGCGCCGCGGCCGTGCGGGCCTTGGGCACTGCGGAGTCCTGGTCGTGTGCCCCGGCGTGCACCGCCGCGGTCTTCTTCGCCACCACCGTCTTGGCTCCCGTCTTCTTCGCGGGCTCCGCGGCCTTTTTGGCCGCGGTCGTCTCTGCGGCCGTCACATCGGCGGCCATCGTCTCCGTGGCCGCCGAGGTGCCGGCGGCGTGCGTGGCGGCCTTCTTGGCCGGGGCCTTCTTCGCCGCCTTCTTGGCCGTGGTCTTCTTGGCCGGGGCCTTCGCCGCCTTCTTGGCCGGGGCCTGCTTCGCGGCCGATTTCTTCGCGGCCGTCTTCCGCGCCGCGGCCTTCTTGGGTTCGGTCTTCCCGGGCGCGGCCTTCTCCGCCGCCTCCGGGGTCCGTGCGGGCCGCTCGGGCTCGGGCTGCTTCGCGACGGCCTCGCCGGCAGGCGCCGTGCTCTTCTCCGCGGCGGTCTTCTTCGCCACCATGGCCGCGACCCCTTCACATATGTGATCTTGTTCGCGAATCGTGACGGGAACGATAAATCGCCGCAGGGCCTGCGGCAACGGGACGCACCGCCGGGCAGACGCGACCGCTCCGCCCGGAACCGCGGTGTGTTCCGGTTGTGCCCCGCTCCCCAGCCCTTAATCCGCCTGGTGAGCCCGTGACCAGGCGGGGGCACGGAGGCGGGAGCGCCCGCCCCGCCCACTGCGGCACCCGGCCTATCGCCATTCGGGTCACGTACGGCGCGCGGTGCGCCGGTCCGTCCCCGCCGGCAGCGGAAAACCGGTCGGCCGCTGTCGTCGCGGGCCCGTACACTGGCCCCAGCGAGAGGCATTGATGGGACGAGTAGCGTCGTACGCAGCCAGGAGCGACCCGGGGACGGTGCGAGCCCGGGGGCGTGCGCGACGTGAAGATCAGCCCGGAGCCGCCGGAAGAAAGCCCGCAGTTTCCCGGGGCGAGTAGAACCGGCAGCGCGACCCCAATGAGGGGGCGGTGCGCAAGCGCCGCCAAGGAGGGTGGTACCGCGGGAGCACGCTCTCGTCCCTCCGGACGGAGAACGCAGCAGGTGTCCGCCGGAGGAAACCCCCGATGAGTCCGCAGCCCCAGTACCGCCAGGTGCCCGCCCAGGTAGACCTCCCCGCCCTCGAGCACGCCGTGCTCGAGTTCTGGCAGGAGCAGAAGGTCTTCGCCCGTACCCTCCAGCAGTCCGAGGGACGGCCCGAGTGGGTCTTCTACGAAGGTCCCCCGACCGCCAACGGCATGCCCGGCGCCCACCACATCGAGGCGCGCGTCTTCAAGGACGTCTTCCCCCGGTTCCGCACGATGCAGGGCTACCACGTCGGCCGCAAGGCCGGCTGGGACTGCCACGGCCTCCCGGTCGAGCTCGCCGTGGAGAAGGAGCTGGGCTTCAACGGCAAGCAGGACATCGAGGCGTACGGCATCGCCGAGTTCAACGACAAGTGCCGCGAGTCGGTGACCCGCCACACCGACGCCTTCGCCGAGCTCACGACCCGTATGGGCTACTGGACCGACCTCGACGACCCGTACCGCACCATGGACCCGGACTACATCGAGTCGGTGTGGTGGTCGCTCAAGGAGATCTTCGACAAGGGCCTGCTGGTCCAGGACCACCGCGTCGCCCCGTGGTGCCCCCGCTGCGGCACCGGCCTGTCGGACCACGAGCTGGCGCAGGGCTACGAAACGGTCGTCGACCCCTCGGTCTTCGTCCGGCTCCCGCTGACCTCCGGACCGCTCGCCGGCGAGGCCGCCCTGCTGATCTGGACGACGACGCCCTGGACCCTGGTGTCCAACACCGCCGTCGCCGCCCACCCCGACGTCACCTACGTCGTCGCCACCGACGGCACCGACAAGCTCGTCGTCGCCGAGCCGCTCCTGGAGAAGGCCCTCGGCGAGGGCTGGACGGCCACCGGTCAGTCGTTCACCGGCCGCGAGATGGAGCGCTGGAGCTACCGGCGCCCCTTCGCCCTCGTCGAGCTGGAGGGCGCCAACATCGTCGTCAACGCCGAGTACGTCACCACCGAGGACGGCACCGGCCTCGTCCACCAGGCCCCCGCCTTCGGTGAGGACGACCTCAAGACCTGCAAGGCGTACGACCTGCCGGTGATCAACCCGGTCCGCCCGGACGGCACCTTCGAGGCGGACCTCGACCTCGTCGGCGGCCAGTTCTTCAAGAAGGCCGACGAGGCCCTCGTCGCCGACCTGCAGGCCCGCGGCCTGCTCTTCCGGCACCTGGCGTACGAGCACAGCTACCCGCACTGCTGGCGCTGCCACACCGCACTGCTCTACTACGCCCAGCCGTCCTGGTACATCCGCACCACCGCGGTCAAGGACGCCCTCCTGCGGGAGAACGAGAACACCAACTGGTACCCGGACTCCGTCAAGCACGGCAGGTTCGGCGACTGGCTCAACAACAACATCGACTGGGCCCTCTCCCGCAACCGCTACTGGGGCACCCCGCTGCCCATCTGGCGCTGCGCGGAGGACCACCTCACCTGCGTCGGCTCGCTCGCCGAGCTGACCGAGCTGACCGGCACCGACCAGTCGGGCCTCGACCCGCACCGGCCGTTCATCGACGACATCACCTTCGCCTGCCCGACCTGCCAGGGGACCGCCACCCGCGTCCCGGAGGTCATCGACGCCTGGTACGACTCCGGTTCGATGCCGTTCGCGCAGTGGGGCTACCCGCACCGCAACAAGGAGCTCTTCGAGAAGCGCTATCCGGCGCAGTTCATCTCGGAGGCCATCGACCAGACCCGCGGCTGGTTCTACACACTGATGGCGGTAGGCACCCTCGTCTTCGACAAGTCGAGCTACGAGAACGTCGTCTGCCTGGGCCACATCCTCGCCGAGGACGGCCGGAAGATGTCCAAGCACCTGGGCAACACCCTCCAGCCGATCCCGCTGATGGACAAGCACGGCGCCGACGCCGTCCGGTGGTTCATGGCCGCCGGCGGTTCGCCCTGGGCCGCCCGCCGGGTGGGCCACGGCACCATCCAGGAGGTCGTCCGCAAGACGCTGCTGACCTACTGGAACACCGTGGCCTTCCAGGCGCTGTACGCCCGCACCACCGGCTGGGCGCCGTCCACCGCCGACCCGGCCCCCGCCGACCGCCCGCTGCTGGACCGCTGGCTGCTCGGTGAGCTGAACACCCTGGTCGAGCAGGTCACCCAGGCCCTGGAGGCCTACGACACCCAGCGGGCCGGCAAGGCGCTCTCCTCCTTCGTCGACGACCTGTCCAACTGGTACGTCCGCCGCTCGCGCCGCCGCTTCTGGCAGGGCGACGCCGCCGCGCTGCGCACCCTGCACGAGGTCATCGAGACGGTCACCCGGCTGATGGCCCCGCTCACGCCGTTCATCACCGAGCGTGTCTGGCAGGACCTGGTCGTCCCGGTCACCCCGGACGCCCCGGACTCCGTCCACCTCTCCGACTGGCCGGTCGCCGACCAGGACAGCATCGACCCGGCGCTGTCGGCCCGGATGGCGCTGGTGCGCCGCCTGGTCGAGCTGGGCCGCGCGACCCGCGCCGAGTCCGGGGTGAAGACCCGCCAGCCGCTGTCCCGGGCGCTGGTCGGCGCCACCGGCTTCGCGGACCTCACCGAGGACCTGCGCGCGCAGATCGCGGAGGAGCTCAACGTCAGCTCGCTTGCCTCGCTCTCCGACGTGGGCGGCTCGCTGGTCGACACCACCGCCAAGGCCAACTTCCGTGCCCTGGGCAAGCGGTTCGGCAAGGGCGTCCAGGCGGTCGCCAAGGCCGTCGCCGAGGCGGACGCCGCGGCCCTCTCCCTGGCGCTGCGCAACGGCACCGCGAGCGTCGAGGTCGACGGCGAGACCGTGGCCCTCGCCCCCGACGAGGTCATCATCACCGAGACCCCGCGCGAGGGCTGGTCGGTGGCCTCCGACTCCGGAGCCACGGTCGCCCTGGACCTGGAGATCACTCCGGAGCTGCGCCGGGCGGGCCTCGCGCGCGACGCCATCCGGCTCATCCAGGAAGCCCGCAAGAACAGCGGGTTGGACGTCGCCGACCGGATCGCGCTGCGCTGGCAGTCCACCGACGCCGAGGTGCGCACCGCGCTGGCCGACCACGCCGCCCTGATCTCCGACGAGGTGCTCGCCACCGACTTCGCCGAGGGCGAGGCCACCGACGGCTACGGCGAACCCTTCACTGACGAGAGCCTGTCCCTCACCTTCCTGCTGCGCAAGGCCTGAGCGACCACCGCGGCACCCGCCGCACCGAGCCCCCCGGCGCACCCGCGCCGGGGGGCTCTCTCATGGCGGAGCCCTGGTAAGGGGAGGTCTCGTGGCGGGGCCCTGTACCGGGGACCGCGGGCGGCGGGATCGCTCGTGAGGCCGCAGACCCCGCCACGCCCAACACCGCCCCAACGCCGTACCCAAAGCGCCCGAACCGTAGGAATTGCGCGAACCGGGAAACACAGACAAAAGGGCCGGGCCCCGAGGGAAGTTACCCTCGGGGCCCGGCCCTTGCCGACTGTGCGCCTACACGGGCGTCAGTTGTCGTCCTCGTCGATGAGGAAGCCGCGCATCGGCGACGGAGCCTGCTGCATCGGCTGCGGGCCCTGGGGCCGCACCGGTGCCATCGGCTGGGTCATCGCCGGCGACATCTGCTGCTGGCCACCGTAGGACGGGCCGCCGTTGGAGGGGCCACCGTGGCCACCCATCGACTGACCGCCACCCATGGTGTGGTTGCCACCCATGGTGCCCGCACCGGCCGACGCCATCGAGGGCGACGGCGGCAGCGAGGCGGCAGCGGGCGTCCGCGGCGGGGCCAGCGAGTCGTCGGCCTGGTTCTCCAGCTGGCGCAGCTGGCTCTCCAGGTAGGACTTCAGCCGCGTGCGGTACTCGCGCTCGAAGCCGCGCAGGTCCTCGACCTTGCGCTCCAGCGTGGCGCGGGCCGACTCCAGCGAGCCCATCGCCACGCGGTGCTTCTCCTGCGCGTCCCGCTCCAGCGCGTCGGCCTTGGCGCGGGCGTCCCGCTCCAGGCCCTCGGCGCGGCTGCGTGCCTCGCCGACGATCTTGTTGGCCTCGGAACGGGCCTCCGCGATCGCCTGGTCTGCGGTCTGCTGGGCCAGCGACAGCACGCGCGCGGCGCTGTCACCGCCGGGGCCACCCTGCTGTTGCTGTTGCTGCTGCTGCGCCTGCTGCAACTGCTGCTGCGGACCACCGGGGCCGCCCATCGGGCCACCCAGCGGGCCGCCGGGGCCCATGGGACCGGGGCCGTGCGGACCCTGCGGTCCGTGACCACCCGGGCCGGGAGGCAGCTGCGGTGCACCACCGGGCAGTTGGGGAGGGCCACCCATCCCCTGCTGCTGCTGCGGCGGGACCGGCTGCGGACCCGATATGGCGGCGGGCACCGGTGCACCCGGTCGCTGCTGTTGCTGCTGCTGGTCCTGCTGGTCCGGGCCCTTGCGCATGCCCTGCTGCTGCTGATTCTGTGCGGCAGCGCGCGTAGCAGCGGCAAGTTTGGCGCGCAGGTCCTCGTTCTCCCGCAGAAGACGGGTCAGTTCGGCTTCGACCTCATCGAGGAAGGCATCGACCTCGTCCTCGTCATAGCCTTCTCGGAGGCGGACGGTCGTGAACTGCTTGTTCCGCACGTCCTCGGGGGTCAACGGCATCTCTACTTCACCTCAACGTAGTCGTCGGCAATCGGCAAGACCGTCTCGTTCACACCAACAACACCGACCTCACGACGGTGATCAAGATGTAGACGATGATCATCAGTACGAAGAAGGACAGGTCGAGCGCCACGCCCCCGAGACGCAGCGGCGGAATGACCCGCCGCAGAAGCTTGAGTGGCGGATCAGTGACAGTGTAGGTGGCCTCAAGAACGACCACCATCGCCTTACCGGGTTGCCATGAACGGGCGAACTGGAACACATAGTCCATCACCAACCGGAAGATCAACACGATCAGGAAGCAGTACAGCGCGATATAGATCACCTGACCAGCGACACTCATCTTCGCGCGTCCCTCTCCCCTTGCTCCGTGTCGGCCCTCGCGGCCGTGGTGTGCCCGGTGTTGCGTCTCAGCTCTGGTTGAAGAACCCGCCCTCTGCGATACGGGCCTTGTCCTCCGCCGTGACGTCGACGTTAGCAGGCGACAACAGGAACACCTTCTGCGTCACCCGTTCAATGCTGCCGTGCAGACCGAAGACCAGACCGGCCGCAAAGTCGACAAGTCGCTTCGCATCGGTGTCATCCATCTCCGTGAGATTCATGATCACCGGAGTGCCCTCACGGAAGTGTTCCCCGATGGTACGGGCTTCGTTGTACGTCCGGGGGTGCAGCGTGGTGATGCGGTAGGGCTCCCGCTCGGACACAACCTTGGGCATGATCACCGGGGCGTTCTTCTCCAAATTCGGGCGTTCGGGTGTGATGGATGCCACGGGGGCGATTCGCGCGGGTCGTCCGTTTTCCGTGGCGAGAGGGGCTGGTTCACGCTGCGCCGGAGGCTGGACAGCTCGGACCGGTTCGTCCCGTTCCGGGCGCGTTTCAGCGGGTACTTGGTGCTGTGGGCGCCGCCCCCGATCCGGCTCCGGGTCAAGCTCGGGCTCGAACTCGTCGTCGGGGTCGAAACCCCGGCCGTCGTACCCATCGTCCTCCACGAGGCCGAGGTAGACCGCCATCTTGCGCATCGCGCCGGCCATTCTCTGCGTCCTCCGCTCTGTGGTGGATCGGCTCCGTCAGCAGGTGCCTTGGATCCACTCGGTCTGCCCGCTTTTTGCGGAAATGACCATATTTTGTGCTGTGGTCCGACTTGCTTGGCGACGTTACCCGAGCCGTGGTCGGACTCCGAGTACCGCAGTGCCGACGCGCACATGTGTCGCCCCGGCCGCCACGGCGTCCTCGAGGTCCGAGCTCATACCTGCTGACACCATGTTGGCAGCAGGATGGGTTGCGCGCAGGTCGGATGAGATTTCCATCAATCGCTCGAAAGCGGCGAGTTGGCGCCCCGCGTAGGGCCCGGCCAGCGGCGCGACGGTCATCACTCCGTCCAGCCGCAGACCTTGGGCCCCGGCGATCACCTCGGCGAGCGCCTCGACGCCGTCCGGTGCGACCCCTCCGCGGTCGCCCCTGGCGACCCCCGGTTCCGCGTCGAGGGCCACCTGGATCAGGCAGCCCAACTCACGCCCGGAGCGAACGGCTTCCTTGGACAGCGCGGTGGCGAGCTTGGCGCGGTCGACCGACTGCACCACTCCCGCGTATCCGGCGACCGACCGGACCTTGTTGGTCTGCAATTGACCGACGAAGTGCCAAGTAAGGGACAGATCAGCACATTCAGCAGCCTTGGGTGCCGCATCCTGATCGCGGTTTTCCGCGACATGACGCACCCCCAACTCCGCGAGCAGCCGGACATCGCTCGCCGGGTAGGTCTTGGTGACCACGATCAGCGTGACGTCGTCCCGAGGGCGGCCGGCCTTGGCGCAGGCGGTGGAGATACGGTCCTGCACCCGCGCGAGGTTCCCGGCCAGTTGCGTCTTGCGGTCCTCGGTCACAGCTCGGCCTCCCCCGTGCCCCGGCCGGGAGTCTCCCCGAGCCATACGTAACTCGCGAGCCGCCCCGTGGTGCGGTCGCGCCGATAAGAGAAGTGATCCGCCGATTCCCGCGTACACATGTGGGAATCCTCACGAACCGGAACGCCAGCGGCGGCGAGTTGGGCCCGCACTCCCGCGGTGACGTCGACCGCCGGGGTTCCCCAGCTGGTCGTCGACCGCGCCTGCGGCACCACCGCGGCGACCTCGTCCCGCATGTCCGCGGGGACTTCGTAGCAGCGTCCGCAGATGGCGGGTCCGGTGAAGGCGATGATCCGGGCCGGTTCGGCGCCGAGTTCGGTCATCGCCTCGACCACGGCCGGTACGACTCCGGCGACCAGCCCCGGACGTCCGGCGTGTGCGGCCCCGGTGATCCCGGCGACCGGGTCGGCGAGCAGAACGGGAGTGCAGTCCGCGGTCAGAACGGCGAGCGCCAGGCCCCGACGCGCGGTCACCACCGCGTCCACACAGGGGATGTCCGCCGTCCGCCACGGACCGTCGACCACCGCCACGTCCCGGCCGTGGACCTGCTGCATCCAGACCACCGCGGCCGGGTCGAGCCCGAGGTCCTTGGCGGCGAGTTCGCGGTTTGCCCGTACCGCCTGCGGGTCGTCGCCGACCGCGCCGCCCAGATTGAGCTGGTCATACGGAGCGGCGCTCACCCCGCCCCACCTGTCGGTGAAGGCGAAGTGCGCGCCGCTCTCGTGGTGCTGTTGCCCTATCACGTGGTTCTTCGGTTACTTCAGGAAGTCCGGGACGTCCAGTTCCTCGGCCGCGGTGTCCGAGTACGGACGGGCCGGGGGAACCTGCGGAGCGTTGGCCGGGGGCGTCGGCACCTCACCCAGCGGGGAGGAGGACTCGGCCGGAACCGGCTCCTCGTCCCGTACGGGCACCGCACCGAGTCCGCCGAAGGACGACGAACGCGGCTCGGCCGGGGCGGCCGGACGGCTGGGTGCCGGCGCGGGCTCCTCGCGCTTGGCGGCTGCCGAGTCACGGCGGGCCGGCGGCTGGCCGCCGTCGAAGCCGGCGGCGATGACCGTCACCCGGACCTCGTCACCGAGCGCGTCGTCGATGACCGCGCCGAAGATGATGTTCGCCTCGGGGTGGGCCGCCTCGCTGACCAGCTGCGCGGCCTCGTTGATCTCGAAGAGACCGAGGTCGGAGCCACCGGAGATGGAGAGCAGCACCCCGCGGGCGCCGTCGATGGACGCCTCCAGGAGCGGCGAGGAGATCGCCATCTCCGCCGCGGCCACCGCGCGGTCGTCGCCGCGCGCCGAACCGATGCCCATGAGCGCCGAGCCGGCCTCGGACATCACGGACTTGACGTCGGCGAAGTCGAGGTTGATCAGGCCCGGGGTGGTGATCAGATCGGTGATGCCCTGGACACCCGACAGCAGCACCTGGTCCGCGGACTTGAACGCGTCGAGCACGCTCACCTGGCGGTCCGAGATGGACAGCAGCCGGTCGTTGGGGATGACGATGAGGGTGTCGACCTCTTCGCGCAGCTGGGCGATGCCGTCCTCGGCCTGGTTGGCGCGACGGCGGCCCTCGAAGGTGAAGGGCCGGGTGACCACACCGATCGTCAGGGCGCCCAGGGAGCGGGCGATGTTGGCGACGACGGGTGCGCCGCCGGTGCCGGTGCCGCCGCCCTCACCCGCGGTCACGAAGACCATGTCGGCCCCCTTGAGGACCTCCTCGATCTCCTCGCGGTGGTCCTCGGCCGCCTTGCGCCCCACATCCGGGTTGGCGCCCGCGCCGAGTCCGCGCGTCATTTCGCGGCCGACGTCGAGCTTGACGTCGGCGTCGCTCATCAGCAACGCCTGCGCATCGGTGTTGATCGCGATGAACTCGACGCCCTTGAGCCCGACCTCGATCATCCGGTTGATGGCGTTCACGCCACCGCCGCCGATGCCGACGACCTTGATGACTGCGAGGTAGTTCTGCGGTGCTGCCACGTCGAAGGCCTCTCGCCTCGAGTTACGTGTCGTCGCCGCACATTCCGTGTGGACGCCGACTGATGCCGAAGGGACGGTTCGTATCGCCGACCCGAACCCTAACGTTGAAGTTTAGGGTTACCCGTGCCTGTGTTCCTTGGTTCCATAGTCCCTTTGGAACGAGACACTAAGTCGACAAGGCGCGCGCGTTCAACGAACACGCCGAACCTCCCGTTTTTCTTTTCACCCTATGTGATCACCCATAGCCGTAGCCATCCAGGGTGCTGGCCTGCGGCTACGGACGTCAACTCCCTGATGCCGCAGGGGCGCTGGGCACCGAGACGTCGAAGTGGCGCGCGTCACCCGCCGCTTTCAGCAGCGCGGTGAGCACCTTCGCCTTCCGGGCGCCTTGTTCGCCACTCCCCCAGGTGACCGTGCGGCCCCCCGCGAGTTCGAGGGTGATGGAGTCATAGGACTGTACGCGGATCTGCCGTACGTCCTTACGCACGGCCTCGGGCAGGTCCCGCGCGACGCCGACCGCGGCGCGACGCAACCGGTCGATTCCGAACCGATGCAGACTCGCGGAGTCCGATGCGGCCATTTCCAGAAGCGGAACATGACGGGGGGCGGTGCCGACGGTGGCGAAACGGACACCTTCGGCGTCCACTTCGACAAACTTTCCGCCCGATCGCATCAGGAGTTCCGGCTTCCTTTCGGTCACTTTCAGACCGATGGTGTGCGGCAAGGATCGCACGACCGCAACGGTCCTGATGCGCGGCAGGCGCGCGCGCAGCCGGGCCGCCATCTCGTCGGCGTCCACGGAGACCAGCGGAGCATTCATCGGAATGTCCGCCGCTTCGGTGACCTGATCGGCCGTCAGTACCGTGACACCGCTGACCTTTACGTGCTGCACACGAAGCCAGTTCGAGCCGTAGAGGGCCCAGGCGACGAAGGCGCCGAGCAGCGTCACGAGGGCCAGGATGATCATCAGACCGCGCCGGCTCGGCGCGCGGAAGGGGCGGCGCGGCCACCGCGAACCGCGCGCCCGGGAAGGCCCCTCGGAGGAGGGCGGGCC
This sequence comes from Streptomyces sp. NPDC048248, assembly GCF_043201875.1. Taxonomy (NCBI): domain Bacteria; kingdom Bacillati; phylum Actinomycetota; class Actinomycetes; order Kitasatosporales; family Streptomycetaceae; genus Streptomyces; species Streptomyces sp. NPDC048248. Next base: position 569,934 of record NZ_JBICZL010000003.1, on the reverse strand, counting down.
GGACGGCGACTTCTTGCGGTCTCTCTCGCCGCGCCGGGCGGTCGTCGGTCCGGCCACGCTCCCTGCTCTCCTCGTCGGCTACTTGTCGCGCTGGGCGATCGCCTCGTACACCATGCCGACCAGCAGCTCGTCGGCGTCCCTGCGGCCGAACTCGGAGGCCGAGCGGGACATCTCGTACAGCCGGTGCGGATCGGCCAGCACCGGGAGCACGTTGCCCTGCACCCACTCCGGGGTCAGCTGGGCGTCATCGACCAGCAGTCCCCCGCCGGCGTTGACCAGCGGCTGGGCGTTGAGCCGCTGTTCGCCGTTGCCGATGGGCAGGGGGACGTAGGCGGCGGGCAGCCCGACGGCGGACAGTTCGGCGACGGTCATCGCGCCCGCGCGGCAGAGCATCATGTCGGCCGCCGCGTACGCGAGATCCATCCGGTCCACATACGGTACCGGCACATAGGGCGGCATACCGGGCATGTTGTCCACGTGCGGCAGTTCGTTCTTCGGGCCGACCGCGTGGAGCACCTGGATGCCGGAGCGCTGCAGCGCGGGCACCGCGGCCTGGATGACCTCGTTGAGACGGCGCGCGCCCTGCGAGCCGCCGGACACCAGCAGGGTGGGCAGGTTGGGGTCGAGCCCGAAGGCCGCACGCGCCTCGGGGCGGACCGCGGCGCGGTCCAGGGTGGCGATGGTGCGCCGCAGCGGGATGCCGACGTAGCGGGCGCCGCGCAGCTTGCTGTCCGGGGTGCTGACGGCGACGAACTTGGCGTACCGCGAGCCGATCTTGTTGGCGAGGCCGGGACGGGCGTTGGCCTCGTGGACGATGATCGGCACACCGAGGCGCTTGGCGGCCAGATAGCCGGGCAGCGCCACATAGCCGCCGAAGCCGACGACGCAGTCCGCCTTCGTGCGCTCCAGGATCTGCTCGGCGGCCTTGATCGTGCCGCGCAGCCGCCCGGGGACGGTGATCAGTTCAGGGGTGGGCTTGCGGGGCAGCGGCACGGCTGGGATCAAACCGAGTTCATAGCCCCGCTCCGGGACGAGCCGGGTCTCCAGTCCCTTCTCCGTGCCGAGAGCCGTGATACCCACGGTCGGGTCCTGCCTCCGCAGGGCGTCCGCGAGGGCGAGCGCGGGCTCGATGTGGCCGGCGGTCCCCCCACCGGCGAGTACGACATGCACCGAAATTCACCGCTCTCCGGACGGCCGCTTCTTGACGGGCCGTCTCATCGTCTTCCATCTCACCCCAGCCGGTTTCCTTCCGAAAACCGGCTTCCGCGTGGCCAACGCCGCCAACGCCGCCCGCGCAGCGGGCTCGTCACGCGCGAAGGCGATCAGCAGTCCGATGGCGAACATCGTCGGCAGCAGCGCGGAGCCTCCGTAGGAGAACAGCGGGAGCGGGACACCGGCGATCGGCAACAGGCCGAGCACCGCACCGATGTTGATCACGGCCTGAGCCGTGATCCAGGTGGTCACACCTCCCGCGGCGTACCTGACGAAGGGATCCTCCGTGCGTCCGGCCACGCGGATACCCGCATAGCCTAGAGCCGCGAAGAGTGCGAGCACCGACAGCGTCCCCGCCAGACCCAGTTCCTCCCCGGTGATGGCGAAGATGAAGTCGGTGTGCGGTTCCGGGAGTTCGCCCCATTTTTCCATACTGGCGCCGAGCCCGGAACCGAAGAATCCGCCGGACGCAAGGGCATAAATGCCGTGAACCGCTTGCCAGCACTGGTCGCCGGGGCCCGGGTCGGTCGCTCCGATGCAGGCCAGCCTGGACATCCGGTTGGCGCTGGTCCTGATCAGCAGTGCCCCGATGACGGCGGCGGCGCCGAGCACCCCGACGAACAGCCGGGTGGGGGCGCCGGCCAGCCACAGCAGCCCGAAGAGGATCGCCGTGAGGATGATGGCGGTGCCCATGTCACCGCCCAGCATGATCAGCCCGAGCAGCAGGAAGGCCGCCGGGACCAGCGGCACCAGCAGATGCTTCCACTGCACCAGCAGCTTCCTGTCCTGCTTGCGCGCCAGCAGGTCGGCGCCCCACAGGACCAGCGCGAGTTTGCCGAACTCGCTCGGTTGCATCTGGAAAGGGCCGCCCAGGTTGATCCAGTTCTGGTTGCCGTTGACCGCGACCCCTATGCCCGGAATCTGCACCAGGCACATCAGGAAGACGGACCCGGCCAGCAGCGGATAGGCCAGCGCGCGGTGCAGTTTGACGGGCAGTCGGGAGGCGAGGAACAGCAGGCCCGCCCCGAGTACGGCCGCGAGCAGCTGCTTGCGGAAGAAGTACGTCGGGGCGAGGCCGGACTGCAGGGCCTTGATCTGGGAGGCGGAGTAGACCATCACCAGCCCCAGGACGGTGATCAGGAGGCTGCCGCCCAGGATCAGGTAATAGGCGGTCAGGGGCCGGTCCCAGGCGCGTTTGGCGCGGGTGTGGAGCCGTCGCGGGCCGCCCGAGAAGCGGCCCGCGCGCGGCGGGCGGGGTGGGGAGGTCCGGCGCGCCGGAAGCGGCGGCGCCGTCTTCGCCGATCGGGCCGTCATCCTCGTTCCCTCCACGGGTTCGCTCGCCGCCGATTGTCGACGACAGCGGGGAGAAACGGTTGGCTCAGTGATCCCGCGCGGTCAGTTCACCGACCGCGTCGGCGAAGGCGTCGCCCCGCTTGTTGTAGTTCACGAACATGTCCATCGAGGCGCAGGCCGGCGCCAGCAGGACCGTATCGCCCGGCTCGGCCAGACGGGTCGCTTCGCGGACCGCCTCGGGCATCGCCCCAGTGTCGGTCCGGTCGAGGTCGACCACCGGGACATCGGGTGCGTGTCGCGCCAGGGCTTCGCGAATCAGCGCCCGGTCGGCGCCGATCAGCACCACGCCGCGCAGCCGCGAAGCCGACCGCTGCACCAGCTCGTCGAAGGTCGCGCCCTTCGCCAGGCCGCCCGCGATCCACACGATGTGCTCGTACGCCGCCAAGGACGCCTCGGCGGCGTGGGTGTTGGTCGCCTTGGAGTCGTCGATGTAGGTGACGCCGTCGATGTCGGCGACATGCTGGATGCGGTGCGCGTCCGGGTGGAAGGCACGCAGTCCGTCGCGTACCGCCGCGGGCGAGACGCCGTAGGCGCGGGCCAGGGCCGCCGCCGCAAGGGCGTTGGCGATGTTGTGCGGGGCCGCGCTGCCGGAGCCCGGGGCGATGTCGGTGACCTCGGCGAGTTCCTGGGCCTGCTGCTGCCGGTTCTCCACGAAGGCGCGGTCGACGAGGATGCCCTCGACCACACCGAGTTGGGACGGGCCGGGGGTGTTGAGGGTGAAGCCGATGGCGCGGCAGCCCTCCTCGACGTCGGCGGCCCTGACCAGGTCCTCGGTCGCCTTGTCGGCCACGTTGTAGACGCAGGCGACGGTGTTGCCCTCGTAGATGCGGCCCTTGTCGGCGGCGTACGCCTCCATGGAGCCGTGCCAGTCGAGGTGGTCGGGGGCGAGGTTGAGGACCGCGGCGGAGTGCGCGCGCAGCGACGGCGCCCAGTGCAGCTGGTAGCTGGAGAGCTCCACGGCGAAGACGTCGTAGGGCTGTTGGCCGTGCTGCCCCTGGCCCAGGACGAGGTCGATGATCGGGGTGCCGATGTTGCCGACGGCGGCGGTGTGCAGCCCCGCGGCCTCCAGGATCGAGGCCAGCATCCGGACCGTGGTGGTCTTGCCGTTGGTGCCGGTGACGGCGAGCCAGTCCGCGGGGGTCTCGCCCCGCGATCCGCGCAGGCGCCAGGCGATCTCGACGTCCCCGACGACGTCCACACCGGCCGCGGCGGCCGCCGCGAACAGCGGGCTGTCCGGCTTCCAGCCGGGCGAGGTGACGACGAGGTCGGTGCCCTCGGGGAGGGTCGCGCCGTCGCCGAGGCGGACGGTGAGGCTCCCCTGCTGCCCGCCCGCCGTACCCGCGGCTGCTTCTTCCTCCAGCTCGCGGGCGGCGGCTCGTTGCTTTTCGCCGTCACCGCCGTCCACGACGGTGACGTGGGCGCCGAGGCCGGCCAGGGCGCGGGCGGCGCTGATGCCGCTCACGCCCAGGCCGGCGACGGTGAGGTGCCGGCCGGCGAAGTCCTGCGGGTCGTGCGCGGTCACTTCGCCGCCTGCCAACCGCCGTAGAAGATGCCCAGGGCGACGATCACGCACATGCCCTGGATGATCCAGAACCGGACCACCACCAGCACTTCGCTCCAGCCCTTCAGTTCGAAGTGATGCTGGAGTGGCGCCATGCGGAAGACCCGCTTGCCGGTCATGCGGAACGAGCCGACCTGGATGACCACGGACATGGTGATGAGGACGAAGAGGCCGCCGAGGATGGCAAGCAGCAGCTCCGTGCGGGAGCAGATCGCCAGGCCGGCGAGCGCGCCGCCCAGGGCGAGCGAGCCGGTGTCCCCCATGAAGATCTTGGCGGGCGAGGTGTTCCACCACAGGAAGCCGAAGCAGGCACCCATCAACGCCGAGGCGACGACGGCGAGGTCGAGTGGATCGCGGACCTCGTAACACCCGGGCCCCGCGGTGATCTGGTTGGCGCAGGACTCCTGGTACTGCCAGATGCCGATGAAGGTGTAGGCACCGAAGACCATCACCGAGGCGCCGGTGGCGAGACCGTCCAGGCCGTCGGTGAGGTTCACGCCGTTGGACATCGCCAGGATCATGAACAGCGCCCAGATCACGAAGATCACCGGGCCGACCTGCCAGCCGAAGTCCTGGGTGAAGGACAGCCGGTCGGACGCAGGGGTCTGCCCCCGCAGGTCCGCGAACTGCAGCGACAGCACCGCGAAGGCGATACCGACGATCAGCTGGCCGGCCATCTTGGCCTTGGCCCGCAGGCCCAGCGAACGCTGCTTGACGATCTTGATGTAGTCGTCGAGGAAACCGACCAGGCCCATGCCGGCCATCAGGAACAGCACCAGCACACCGGAGAAGGTGGGGTCGCTGCTCGTGATCACCTTGGTCAGCGCGTACGCGATGATCGTGGCCAGGATGAAGGCGATGCCACCCATGGTGGGCGTACCGCGCTTGCTGTGGTGATCGCGCGGGCCGTCGTCACGGATGAACTGTCCGTAGCCCTTCTTCGCCAGCAGCTTGATCAGTACCGGGGTGCCGATCAGGGTCAGGAAGAGCCCGATCATTCCGGAGAAGAGGATCTGCTTCATCGAGTTCATCGGGACGCGGCTCCGCCCTCGGCGACCGGTACGCCCTCGTCCAGCAATGCTGATGCGACCTGCTCCAGCCCCACCGACCTGGACGCCTTCACCAGCACGACGTCTCCCGGTCGCAGCTCGCTGCGCAACAGGTCGACCGCCGCCCGCGCGTCGGACACGTGCACCGACTCCTCACCCCACGAACCCTCGTTCTTGGCGCCCATGTCGAGCCAGGCCGCTTCCCTGCCGCCGACTGCCACGAGCTTGCTGACGTTGAGCCGGACGACCAACCGTCCGACCGCGTCGTGTTCGGCGAGTGAGTCCTCGCCGAGCTCGGCCATCTCACCGAGCACCGCCCACGTACGACCGCCCGTCGCCTTGTGGGCTGCGCCCATCGCGACCAGCGCACGCAGCGCCGCTCGCATGGACTCGGGATTCGCGTTGTAGGCGTCGTTGACGACCGTCACGCCGTCCGCGCGCTCGGTGACCTCCATCCGCCAGCGGGAGAGCGTGCCGGCTTCGGAGAGCGCCACGGCGATCTCGTCCACGGACATGCCCAACTCATGGGCGACGGCGGCCGCGGCGAGCGCGTTCGACACGTGGTGCTCACCGTACAGCCGCATGGTCACATCACTGCACCCGGAGGGTGTGTGAAGCGTGAAGGCAGGCCGACCATGGGCCGTGAGCCGGACATTCTCGGCACGTACGTCGGCGTCCGCGGCCTCACCGAAGAGCAGCGTGCGCGCCTTCGTACGGGAGGCCATGGCACGTACGTACGGATCGTCGGCGTTGAGGACGGCCAGACCGTTCTCGGGGAGCGCCTCGACGAGTTCGCCCTTCGCCTCCGCGATCCGCTCACGGCCGCCGAACTCGCCGATGTGCGCGCTGCCGACATTCAGCACCACGCCGATCTCGGGTGGGGTCAGCTCGGCGAGATAGCGGATGTGCCCGACACCGCGGGCACCCATTTCCAGGACGAGGTGACGGGTGCTGTTCTCGGCGCGCAGGGCGGTGAGGGGCAGCCCGATCTCGTTGTTGAGGTTGCCTTCCGGCCAGACCGTGGGGCCGTGCCGTTGCAGAAGCTGGGCGATCAGGTCCTTGGTGCTGGTCTTGCCTGCCGAGCCGGTGAGCCCGACGACGGTGGTGCCCAGGCGTTCGACGACGGCCCTGGCGAGCGCGCCGAGGGCGGCGACGACATCGTCGACGACGATCGCCGGGACGGGACGCTCCTCGGTGCCCAACGGGCGGGTGGCAAGGACGGCCACCGCGCCGTCGTCGACGGCGCCGGCGGCGAAGTCGTGGCCGTCGAAGCGTTCACCGGCGAAGGCGACGAACAGGCCTCCGGGGGCCACCTGGCGGGAGTCCATCACGACGGGCCCGGTGACCTGGATGTCGGCATCCGGTATGTCGTGCTGCTGCCCGCCGACGATGCTCGCGATCTCGGCGAGGGACAGGGAGATCACAGGTCACCCCCGGCAAGAGGCAGGTGGTGCCAGTCAAAGGGTTGTGCGCGCATGGCGGTGTGTCATCCCTGGTGTTTCGGCTGCTGTGACGTCAAGGAAGCCTCGATGGCCTCGCGCAGCACCTGTCGGTCGTCGAAGGGGCGTACCACTCCGGCGATGTCCTGGCCCTGTTCGTGGCCCTTGCCCGCGACGATGACGGTGTCGCCGGGCTCGGCGCGGGCGACGGCGGCGGCGATGGCGGCGGCCCGCTCCTCCTCGACCAGCACCGTGCCGCGCTCGTGGATGGGCACCTCGGCGGCGCCCGCGAGCATGGTGGCGAGGATGGAGAGCGGGTCCTCGTTGCGGGGGTTGTCGGACGTCAGCACGGCCGTGTCGGCGAGGCGGGCCACCGCGGAGCCCATCGGGACGCGCTTGTGCGGGTCGCGGTCGCCGCCGCAGCCGAGGACGGCGTGCAGCTTGCCGTCGGTGACCTTGCGCAGCGCGCGCAGCACCGATTCGACGGCGTCGGTCTTGTGCGCGTAGTCGACGACCGCGAGGTAGGGCTGGCCGGCGTCGATGCGCTCCAGGCGGCCGGGGACACCGGGGACCGCGGCGACGCCGTCGGCGGCGGTCTGCGGGTCGATGCCGGCGACGACCAGCGAGGTGATGGCGGCGAGCGCGTTGGCGACGTTGAACGGGCCGGCGATCGGTGACGCGGCACGCAGCCGCTGACCGTCCGGGCCGAGCACGGTGAAGGTCGAGCCGAGGGCGCCGACCTCGACGTCAGCCGCCCGCCAGTCCGCGTCCGGGTGGCCCTCGGCGGAGAAGGTGGTGACCGGGACCTCGGACTCGCCGTCGGCCAGCCGCTTGCCGTACTCGTCGTCGAGGTTGACGACGCCGGCGCGGCTGCGGGCCTTGGTGAAGAGCCGGGCCTTGGCCTGGAAGTAGTCCTCCATGCCGGAGTGGAACTCCATGTGCTCCGGGCTGAGGTTGTTGAAGATCGCGACGTCGAAGACGCAGCCGTCGACACGGCCCAGCACCAGCGCGTGGCTGGAAACCTCCATGGCGACCGCGCGGACACCCCGCTCGCGCATGACGCCGAACAGCGCCTGGAGGTCGGTCGCCTCGGGGGTGGTGCGCTCGGACTTCATGCGCTCGTCGCCGATGCGGGTCTCGACGGTGCCGATCAGGCCGGTCAGCCAGCCCTCCGCCTTCGCGGCGGCGGCACGCAGCCCGCCCTCGATGAGGTAGGCGGTGGTGGTCTTGCCCGAGGTGCCCGTGATGCCGATCTGGAGCAGGTCCTCGCCGGGTGCTCCGTAGATCGACACCGCCAGGCCGCCCATACGGGCGCGCGGGTTGTCGACGACCAGGACCGGCAGGCCGGTCTCGGCGGCGCGGTCCGCGCCCGAGGGGTCGGTCAGGATCGCGGCGGCGCCGAGGTCGGCGGCCTGCGCGACGAAGTCGGCGCCGTGCAGCCGGGCGCCCGGCAGGGCCGCGTAGACGTCGCCCGGGCGGACCGCCCGGGAGTCGTGCGTGATGCCGGTGACCGAAACGTCGCTTGCACTGCCGGCCGGGGCCGGTGTGCCCAGCTGCTCGGCGAGGTCCGCCAGGGGGGTGGGGCGGACCCGCTCGGGTCGGGGCGCTCCCGGATAGGTGCCGGGACTTCCCTTCTGAGCGTTCTGGGCTTGGGTGGACTGATCAGCGTGTGACACGGCGGTGAGCGTACCGGGCAGAACGGGCCCGGGGCGAAGCGAGGGCCGCGTGGAGTAGCGGTTCACGGTTTCCGGCGTGCCGTCGGGAGTGCCGTCGGGAGTGATCGTCGTCACGGCAGGGTTGCCTCGATTTCATTCGCCTGGCTTGAAGGTGACCGGCAGCCGCGGGGGCTTGGCGCCGGTCGGCGGAACCTGGAGGGTTTTCAGTGCGAACTGCATGACCTGCTGGTAAATGGGGCCACAGATCTGGCCACCGAAATAACTGCCGCTGGTGGGGTTCTGGATGGCGCAGTAGACGGTGATCCGGGGCTTGTCGGCGGGCGCGAAGCCGGCGAAGGAGGCCGTGTAGCCGCGGTAGCTGCCCGTCTTGGGATCCACCCGGTTGGACGTGCCGGTCTTGCCGCCCACGCGGTAGCCGGGGATCTTCGCCTTCGAGCCGGTGCCCTCCTCGTCGTCCACCACGGATTCGAGCATGGTGGCGAGCGTGGTGGCGGTCTTCCGGCTGACGACGCGGTTCTTGGCGGGCTTGGGCGCCGGCACGTACCGGCCGTCGGGCCCGGTGGTGCCGCGGACGAGGGAGGGGGCGACCCGCTCGCCGCCGTTGGCGATCGTGGAGTAGACGGAGGCGGCCTGGACGGCGTTGAGGGACAGCCCCTGGCCGAAGGGGATCGTGTACTGCTGCGAGGTGTTCCAGTCCTGCGGCTTGGCCAGGATGCCGTCCGTCTCGCCGGGAAAGTTGAGTCCCGTGGGCTTGCCGATCCCGAATTTCCGCAGGTAGGAGTGGAGCACCTGGTTGGATTCACGCTGGGTCCTGCCCAGCTGACCGGTCGCGAGGATGGTGCCGATGTTGCTGGATTTGGCGAGCACGCCGTTGAGCGTGAGGTGCCAGGTCGGGTGGTCGATGTCGTCCGCGAAGAGCCGGTCCCCGCGGTGCAGCCGGTTGGGCACCGTGACGCGGGTCGCGGGGGTGGCGACGCCCTCCTCCAGGACGGCGGCCATCGACATGACCTTGCTGGTGGAGCCCGGCTCGAAGGCGTCGGAGAGCGAGGCGTTGCCCAGCGCCTCCGGATCGGCCTCGGAGATGTCGTTGGGGTCGAAGCCGGGAGAGTTCGCCAGCGCCAGGATCTCGCCGGTCCCGGTGTCCTGGACGACGACGTAGCCGCGGTCGGCCCGGGATTTCGCGACCTGCTTGCTGATCGCCTGCTGCGCCGCCCACTGGATGTCGCGGTGGAGGGTCAGCTGGACGTCGGTGCCGGGGACGGCCGGGTGCTCCTGGGCATCGGCGGTGGGCACCCGGCGGCCGCCGGACTGGGCGTAGACGAGCTTGCCGTCCTTGCCCGTGAGGTTCTTGTCGAGCCGTGCCTCCAGGCCGCCGCCTCCCCTGCCCTCGCGGTTGACGAAGCCCAGGACGCCGGAGGCGAGGGTCTTGTTGGGGTAGACCCGCTTGCTGTGCTTGTCGGCGAAGATCCCTACCAGGACGTTGGGACGGGGAGCGCTGCGGGGAGCGGCGGCCGCCTTCGCGTCCAGGGCCTTGCGGAGGTCCCTGATCTGCTTCCAGACCTGCGGCGTCTGCTGGCGGGAGAGCAGGACATAGCGGGCGTCGGGTTTGGCGAGCTTGGCGGCGAGCGTGGCCTGTGCCTCGTCGAGGATCGGCGCCAGCAGGGCCGCGGCTTGCTGCGGGGCGTCCTTGATCTTGGTCTTGTCGGGCGCGAGCAGGCTGGGGTCGGCGGTGATGTCGTAGGCGTCCACCGTCGTGGCCAGGGCCACGCCCTGCCGGTCGGTGATCGCACCCCGTTCCGCGGCCAGCTTGACCGGGACGTAGCGGTTCTCGTTGGCCTTGGCGGCGAAGGCCCCGGAGTCGACCGCCTGCACCTGGAAGAGCCGTACGACGAAGACCAGCATGACCAGCGTCAGCGCCAGGGAGACCAGCCGGAGCCGGGGGCGGGGGCTGCCCAGGCGGATCACGGCGGAGCCGGGGCGGGGGCGCGAGGGCCGGCGGGCGGCGGGCGGCCTGCTCGCGCCGGCACGGGCCGTGCCGGGCTTGGGCACGGGCCGCTTGGCGGCCGGCTTGGCGGCCCCGGACCGCGCGGCCGGGCGTCCGGGCCGCGCGCGGCCGCCGGCCTGCCCGCGCTGGGCAGGGGGCGGTACACGGCGCCGGGGGTCCCTGGGCTCGGTCATTCCGCGTGCTCCGGGACGTGCGCGACGTTGCCGGGCCGCGGGGTGGTCCCGGCCTGCGGCGCAGTGGCCGCCGGGCAGGGGCGGGCGGCCGAGGCCGGTGTGGTGGCTCGGGCAGGGCGGATGCCGTACGGGGCGGTGGTCTCGCGCGTCACGGCTTCACCTGCCGAAGGTCATCGGAGCGCGGGGCCACCGCGCGGTCCGGCGTGGATCCGCTCGGGCCGCCGGTCGCGAGGCGGTGCACGGCGGGTGCGCCCTGAGCGAGCTCCGAGCGCACCTGGCCGACGGCGTCCACGGAGCCCGACGGGGCGGACGAGGTGCGGTGGACGGGCACGGCGGTCGCGCCGAGGGGCCGGGCGAGGCTCTGGGGGACGCCGGCCCCCATCGGGGACATCTCGGCCCCGGCCTTGCCCGGCTTGCCGAGGACCGTGCCATCCGGGAGGAGGAACGCCGGATTGCCTCCGGGCACCATCCCCAGCTCCCGGGCGCGCCGTTCGAGTGCTCCCGGGGCGGAGTAGCCGTCCACCTGCTGCTGGAGGGCCTGTTGTTCGTCCGTCAGCTCGTCGGTCTTCTTCTCCAGGTTGCTGAGTTCGAAAGACCCCTGGTTGAGGGCGGAGTTCAGCAACAGCAGCGTGATCAGCCCGGAGCCCAGGAGCACGACGACGAGAAGCACGAAGGGCGTGCGCGCGGCGGAGCCGGCGCCGGAGGGGAAGAGCACGGAGAGGCGTCCCGGCCCTCCCCGCGACCGCCCCTGGCCCCTCACGCGATGTCCTCGCGGATGCGCTCGGCGCCGCGGAGACGGGCAGGGGCCGCCCGACGGTTCTCGGCGATCTCCTCCTCCGTGGGGAGTTCCGCGCCGCGCGTGAGCAGCTTCAGGCGGGGCTGGTACTGCTCGGGGACGACCGGCAGGCCGGGCGGTGCGGTATTGGTCGCACCCGCCGCGAAGACCTGCTTGACCAGCCGGTCCTCCAGCGACTGGTAGGACAGCACGGCGATCCGGCCACCGACGGACAGCGCCTTCACGGCGGCCGGGATGGCGCGCTCCACACTGGCGAGTTCGGCGTTGACCTCGATGCGCAGGGCCTGGAAGGTCCGCTTGGCGGGGTTGCCGCCGGTGCGCTTGGCGGCCTGCGGCAGGGCGTCCCTGATCAGTTCGACCAGCCGCGCGCTGTTGGTGAAGGGCTCCTTGGCCCGCTCGCGCACGACCGCTTCGACGATCCGCTTGGCCTGCTTCTCCTCTCCGTAGGAGCGCAGGATCCGCACGAGTTCACCGGGCGCGTAGGTGTTGAGGACGTCCGCGGCGCTGATGCCGGTCGTCTGGTCCATCCGCATGTCCAGCGGGGCGTCCTGCGCGTAGGCGAAGCCGCGGTCGGCCTCGTCCAGTTGCATGGAGGACACGCCGAGGTCGAACAGGACGCCCTGGACGCGGGGCAGTCCGAGGCGGTCGAGGACCTCCGGGAGCTCGTCGTAGACGGCGTGCACCAGGGTGGCGCGCTCCCCGAAGGGGGCCAGCCGCTCCCCGGCGAGCCGGAGGGCGGAGGTGTCGCGGTCGAGGGCGACGAGCCGGGCCGCAGGGAACGTGGAGAGCAGCGCCTCGCTGTGCCCTCCGAGGCCGAGGGTGCAGTCGACGACGACCGCACCGGGCTCGGCGAGCGCGGGGGCGAGCATGTCCAGACAGCGCTGGAGCATGACGGGGACGTGGCGAGTGTTGCTGCTCATGCGCCTTCCGATGGGCTGGGCGGCAGGTGGGGCCCCCGGCCGCTGGCTGGGGAATGGCCGCACGCACCGCTTGGTCCCCGCCCGCTCTGAAGGGGAAGTGGCCCTCCGGCGACGGGGAAGTGACGTCGGATGACCGTTGGAGCGGGAGGAGGCCGAGCCGCACGTACGCACGCGCGCACGCGAGGGATTCGGGATCCAAGGAGAGCGTCGCGCCTCCCACTTCGCGCCACTTTAGTCGACCGGCTGCCTCGGTCAATCAACCGGTTCCGCGCGTCCCGCGACGGCTTCGCGGGGGCCTTCTCACCCGGATGGCGGCACCGCCCACCACCCGTGTGGATTACCTCACAGGGGGTGATGTTGCCCCCTATGCCCGCCCTCACGGGCGGCCGGACGAACCGCGGCGGATTACCGTTGGGCCATGTCCATATCTGCGTCGCAGCCGTCGCCCCAGCCCACTGACAGCGCCGCCGCCCGGACCGGTGGCACGGTCACCGACCGCCTCGTCGAGGCGAACGAGCGCTACGCCGCCGCCTTCAAGGACCCCGGAATGGATGCCAGGCCCGTTCTCCAGGTCGCCGTGGTGGCCTGCATGGACGCGCGCATCGATCTGCACGACGCCCTGGGGCTCGAACTCGGTGACTGCCACACCATCCGCAACGCCGGCGGCGTGGTCACCGACGACATCATCCGGTCCCTGACGATCAGCCAGCGCGCGCTGGGGACCCGGTCGGTCGTCCTCATCCACCACACCGGCTGCGGCCTGCTGAATCTGACCGAGGACTTCCGCCACGAGCTGGCGGCCGAGGTCGGCCAGCGGCCCACCTGGGCGGTCGAGGCGTTCAAGGACCTCGACGAGGACGTCAGGCAGTCCATGCAGCGGGTGCGCACCTCCCCCTTCCTGCCGCACACGGACGACGTCCGCGGCTTCGTGTTCGACGTGACGACGGGGCTGCTGCGGGAGATCGACCCGCAGGGCTGAAAGCCATCCGCAGAACCGAGCTTGTGCCGACGGGCCGGTGGGCGGGGCCGAGAGCCCTGTCCCCACCGGCCCGTCGGCGTCGCGGCGCGGGGGCTGGGCGCGGGGGCTGGGCGGCGCGGGGGCGGTGCGGGGGCGGGGCGTCGCGGGGGCGGGCGTCGCGCGGGCACGGGGAGGGGCTGAACGGGGGCGTGGCGGGGAGGGTCTGAGTGCCTCGGCGCGTCGGTCCGGGTCACCGCCGAGGGTGCCCGGGTCGGCTCCGGACCGGTCCCGGCGCGGTCTCGGGCCAATTCGCCGGGGGCATCGTCATCCACCGCTCGTCCCGTATGACCTGATGCACCGCCATCGCCTTGTTGACCGGGAAGATGACGGTATCGCCGCCCCAGTTGTCCACAGGCCATGACGCGAAGCCGGATGGACAGCAAGAATGCCTACGTGACGTCGCATCGGCCGAGGCCGGCGCGGCGGGCACTTTCGGGGCGGGCCGGGTCCGCACAGAGGGCAACGGTCCGGAAGTGGGGGATCCCCTTTGCTCCACGTGAGCTCGGGGAAGGGGCCGAGGAGGGCCGAGTGACGACGTATGACGAACGAGCGAGCCTGAGCGATCTGACCACCACGGCGGAGCGGGTTCACCGGTCGGTGGAGGCTGTGATCGAGGGCAAGCCGGAGGTCGTACGGCTCTCGCTGACCGTGCTGCTCGCCGAGGGGCATCTGCTCATCGAGGACGTGCCCGGCGTGGGCAAGACCATGCTCGCCAAGGCGCTGGCCCGGTCCATCGACTGCTCGGTGCGGCGCATCCAGTTCACGCCCGACCTGCTGCCGTCCGACATCACCGGTGTCAGCATCTTCGACCAGCAGAGCAGGGACTTCGAGTTCAAGCCGGGCGCGATCTTCGCGCAGATCGTGATCGGCGACGAGATCAACCGCGCCTCGCCCAAGACCCAGTCGGCCCTGTTGGAGTCGATGGAGGAGCGGCAGGTCACGATGGACGGGCAGACCTATGAGCTGCCCAGCCCCTTCATGGTGGTCGCGACGCAGAACCCACTGGAGATGGAGGGCACCTATCCCCTCCCCGAGGCGCAGCGCGACCGCTTCATGGCCCGGGTGTCGATCGGTTATCCGAGCCCGGCGGCCGAGCTGCAGATGCTGGATGTGCACGGCGGCGCCTCGCCCCTCGACGACCTCCAGCCGGTCGCCCACGCCCACGACATCCTGAAACTGATCGACGCGGTGCGCACGGTCCACACCGCGGAAGCCGTGCGCAGATACGCCGTCGACCTGGTCGCCGCCACCCGCACCCACCCCGAGCTGCGGCTGGGGGCCTCGCCCCGTGCGACGCTCCATCTGCTGCGGGCGGCGAAGGCCTCGGCAGCGCTCTCCGGCCGGGAGTACGCCCTGCCGGACGATGTCCAGGCGCTGGCGGTGCCGGTGCTCGCGCACCGGCTGCTGCCCACCGCGCAGGCCCAGTTGAACCGCCGTACGGCCGAGCAGCTCGTGCTGGAGATCCTGCAGCGGGTCCCGGTGCCCGAGCCGTCCCCCCAGCCGTGGCGGCAGATGCGCGGTCAGCAGCCTCCCGGCGCTCGGGGGTTGTGATGTCCGACGGGGGGAGGGAAGGGATGCCGGAGCGGGGCGGGCTCCGGGCGGCCTTCCGGGGGATGACGACCCGCGGCCGGTCGTTCCTGGCGGCCGGCATCGCCGCCGCGGTGTGCTCCTACCTCCTCGGGCAGGCCGATCTGCTGCGGGTCGGGCTGCTGCTCGCGGCGCTGCCCCTGGTGTGCGTCGTCGTGCTGCACCGCACCCGCTACCGCATCGCCGGCAGCCGGTCACTCTCCCCCGCACGGGTCTCCGCGGCGTCCGAAACCCGGGTCGGACTCCGCCTGGAGAACGTCTCACGGCTGCCCACGGGCGTCCTGATGCTCCAGGACCGCGTCCCCTACGTCCTCGGGCCGCGCCCCCGCTTCATCCTGGACCGGGTCGAGGCCGGCGGGCTCCGCGAGGTCTCCTACCGTGTCCGCTCCGACCTGCGCGGCCGCTACGAGCTGGGACCGCTCCAGCTGCGGCTCTCCGACCCGTTCGGCATGTGCGAGCTGACCCGCTCCTTCACCACCTTCGACACCCTCACGGTCGTGCCGCGGGTCGAGCCGCTACCTCCGGTCGGACTCGCCGGCGAGGCATCCGGCTACGGCGACGGGCGGCAGCGCTCGCCTGCCCTGGCCGGCGAGGACGACCTCATCCCCCGCGGCTACCGCCACGGCGACGACCTGCGGCGGGTCCACTGGAGGTCCACCGCGCGCCACGGCGAGCTGATGGTCCGCAGGGAGGAGCAGCCGCAGAAGGCCCGCTGCACGGTGCTTCTCGACACGCGCCTGGGAGCCCACTCGGGGTCCGGGCCCGACTCGGCCTTCGAGTGGGCGGTCGCAGGCGCCGCCTCGATGGCCCTGCACCTGCTGGAACGCGGCTTCGCGGTGCGGCTGCTGACCGACACCGGCACCGCGGTGCCCGGCCCGGACGGTGCCGGCGGCACCGAGGCCGCCGACGCAGCGGGCCTGCTCCTCGACACCCTCGCCATGGTGGAGCAATCCGAGGAGGACGGCCTCTCCGCGGCCTACGACGCCCTGCGCGGCGGCAAGGAAGGGCTGCTGGTGGGCTTCTTCGGCGAGCTGGACGAGGAGCAGGCGGCGGTCGCCGCGCGGATGCGGCAGCGCTGCGGCACGGCCGTCGCGTTCGTCCTGGACGGTGACGCCTGGTCCCGCGGGGTGGGTGGATTCCGGTTCTCCGACGGCGGCGTCCGGTCGGCCGACCGGCTGCGGATGCTCCGCGAGGCGGGCTGGACGGCGCTGCCGGTGGCCCCGGGGACCTCCCTGGCCGACCTCTGGCGGTCCGCGGACCGGACCGGGGTGCACATCGATCCGAGAGCGGAGGCCGGGTATTCCGCGACGGCGGGGACGGCTCCGCGGACGGCGGCAGGGGGCAGGGCATGAGCGGCCGGGCGCGGTTGGCGCTGTGCGCGATGGTGGCGACGCTGGCGGCGGCCTGCGCGCTGCTGCCGCTGGTGGATCCGTTCACCTGGATGATCCAGGCGGCGATCCTGCTGGCGATCATGACCGGCGTGGGCGCGCTGACCCGGCGGGTGCCCCTGGCCAGGCCCCTGACGATCGGCGCGCAGGCGCTGGCGGGCGTACTGCTGCTGACCCTGCTCTGCGCCCGCGACCAGGCGGTCCTCGGGCTGCTGCCCGGACCGGACGCGGTCACCGCCTTCGCCCAGCTGGTGCGGGACGGCGTCCACGACGTCGGGCGGTACGCCATCCCGGCCCCCGTCACTCCCGGCATCCGGCTGCTGCTGATCGCCGGGGTGCTGGTGATCGGCCTGATCGTGGACGCGCTGGCGGTCACCTACCGCAGTGCGGCGCCGGCGGGGCTTCCGCTGCTCGCGCTGTATTCGGTGGCTGCCGGCCTGTCCCAGGGCGGCGCGGGCTGGCTGTGGTTCCTGGTCGCGGCGACCGGCTATCTGCTGCTGCTCCTCGCCGAGGGCCGCGACCGGCTCTCGCAGTGGGGGCGCGTGTTCGGCGGGACCGGAGGGCCGGGCCAGGGCGGCAGGCAGGGCCCCGTAGCCGGGGTCGAAGGACCGGCGACGGCCCCCATCCGCACGGGCCGCCGGATCGGCGCGCTGGTGCTCGGCATCTCGCTGGTGGTGCCCGCCGCGCTGCCCTCACTCGGCGGTGGGCTGCTCGGCCCGGCCGGCGGCGCCGGGGGCCCCGGAGGCGGCGGAGGCACGATCTCCGCGGTGAACCCCCTGGTGTCACTCCAGAACAGCCTCAACCAGCCGTCGGACAAGGAAGTCCTCAACTACCGCACGACCGCGGACAACACCAGCGACCTGTATCTGCGGATCGTCGCCCTCGACCAGTTCGACGGCACGGCCTGGAAGCCGTCCGAGCGCACAGTCACCGATGTCCCCGACGAGCTGCCCGCCCCGCCCGGGCTCTCCTCCCGGGTGACCGTCGACCGGATCAACACCTCCATCTCCACCGCCGAGTGGTACGCGCAGAACTGGCTGCCGCTCCCCTACCCGGCGGCCAAGGTGGAGATCCCCGGGCGCTGGCGCTTCGAACCGGCGGGCCGCACCCTCGTCGGCGACCGCGGCCAGAACACCCGGGGCGTGCAGTACCAGGTCGAGAGCCTCCAGGTGCGGCCCACTGCCCGGCAGCTGTCCGCCGCCCCGTCGCCGCCCGCGGCGCTGGTCCGGGAGTACACCAAGGTGCCGCGATCCCTGCCGTCCGTGGTGGGGAGCACGGCCCGGCAGGTCACCAGGGGCGCGCCGACGCCGTACGCCAAGGCCGTGAAGCTCCAGGAGTGGTTCTCCCTCGACGGCGGCTTCAGCTACAACACCGACGTCCGCGCCGGCAGCGGCTCCGAGGCCATCGCCCGGTTCCTGGAGCAGAAGGAGGGCTTCTGCGTCCACTTCTCCTTCTCGATGGCGGCGATGGCGCGAACTCTGGGCATACCGGCCCGCGTCGCGGTCGGCTTCACCCCGGGCACCAAACAGCCCGACGGGACGACGTCCGTGGGACTCAAGGACGCGCACGCCTGGCCGGAGCTCTACTTCGCAGGTATCGGCTGGACCCGCTTCGAGCCGACCCCGAGCCGGGGCAGCATCCCGGACTACACCTACCCCGACAACTCCGGCGCGGGCGATCCCGTCGAGCCCGCCCCGGACACTGCCCCGTCCGACGCACCGTCGGAGGAGCCGTCCGCCGAGCCGTCCTGCGGCCCGGAACAGAAGCAGGACGGGGCGACGACAGGCTGTGTGACGGTGCCCGCGGAATCAGGCCCTCGCCCACCGTCCTCCGGGCTGTCGGTCCCGGCTGCCATCGCTGTCGCGATCGCCGCCCCACTCGCCCTGCTGCTGCCCCTCGTCCCGCTCCTGTGGCGGGTCCGCAGACGGGCGCGGAGGCTGGCGGGGGACGGTCTCGGCGGCGATATCGCGGCCCGCACCCTCGCTGCGTGGCGGGAGCTGCTCGACACCGCGTGGGACTTCGGCGTCCTGCCCGACGAGTCCCTGACCCCGCGCAGAGCGGCCACCCGGATCGTTCGCATCGGAAAGCTGGCACCCGAGGCGGCCGATGCCGCTCAGCGGGTGGCCACAGCCGTCGAACAGGTTCTGTACGCCCCGCAGCCGCAACCGGCGCCCGGCCTCGCCGCGGCCGTGGAGGAAGTACGGGCCGGACTGCGGGCCGAGGCGAGCCGCGGCATGCGCCTTCGTGCCCTGATCGCCCCGCGCTCCGCGATACGCCTGATGTGGGCCGTATCCGCCCGCTGGACCACACTCCTCGCCCGCTGCGCCACCAGCCGCCCGGTCACCAGAGCCCGCCGCACGGCCGCCGCCCTGCGCCCGGGTCGGCTACGGGCCTAAGGCCGTGTCCGCAAAGTCCCGTCGTCCGCCCGTAGGGCGGGGTCCGCGGCGTCTGGTGCACTGCACTCGTCCGTCTCGGCTCGGAGTCGCCTTCGGAGGCCGAGCGCGACCGCAAGGCGGAGGGTCGTCCTCGTAGTGGGTCCACGTGGGCGATCCCGACAACGCAGCGAGCGTGCGTGCCAGACGTCTCGGACCAGGCGTCGCGGGCCAGGCGGGACGTTGCGGAACACGCCCCATAGGAGCTGCGAAGAGGTGCGGGGAAAGCTGGGCGGCGGGCCTGAGCCGTTCAGGTTCATACGGTGTGGCCCAACAAGCGTTTCGGTTGGCGGACGGGACCTGGAGACACGTGGGACGCCTCGCACCAAAAACAAACGTGCCGCGGCCGCCCGATCCTGTCGGGCGGCCGCGGCACGTAGAGCTGCGAAGTGCGATGGAACGCGAAAAGTAGGGGTCAGTGACCCTGTTCGTCGCGGCGACGCTGCCAGCGGTCCTCGATGCGATTCATCATCGAGCGCCGCTGCCTGGCCTGGCGGCCCGTGGGCGCGCCGGGCGTGCCTTTGGAACCCTCGCCGGACTGCTGCTCACCCGGTTTGGGGGCCTTACGCCATCCGGTGACTGCCAGCACCGCGCAGCCGAGCATGACGAGGAAGCCCACGACACTGATCCAGATCTGCTGCGCGACCATTCCGGCCATGAGCAGCGCGATACCCACCAGGAAGCCCGCGACCGCTTGGTAGACCCGTCGCCGGGTGTACGTACGCAGCCCGCTTCCCTCAAGCGCTGTCGCGAACTTGGGATCTTCGGCGTACAGCGCTCGCTCCATTTGCTCGAGCATGCGCTGCTCGTGCTCCGAGAGCGGCACGGAGTCCTCCTACTCGTCGGTCGCGGGGGGCGACCGGGTGCGACCCTTTCAGGATAGGCAGGGAATCGCCCCCGTGAAACCCGCCCCTCTACGCCACTTCACAGTCCGGGCCGCCACGGCGGCACGTGGTGATGCTGCCTGCATTCCCCACCCGCCTATCCGTCATGCCGGAACGTCGTACCCCGATCATACGGGGAGAAGGGGCTGATCGGGTGGCCTGTGGCCGACTGCACGCGCCAGGCGTGCGAAGCAGGTAGGTCAGTCGCGCTCGGCGAGGACGTGCAGCTGGGTCGCGACGGAATGGAAGGCGGGCTGTTCCGCGGCCTCCGCCTCCAGCTTCAGCAGCGCCTCCATGGCACCCGGTTCGGTGTCGACGAGCACCCCCGGGACCAGATCGGCGAAGACCCGGACGCCGTGTACGGCGCCGACCTGCAGGCCGGTGGCGGAGACCAGCTCGGTGAGCTGCTCGGCAGTGAAGCGGCGCGGCACCGGGTCGCCCTCGCCCCAGCGGCCGGCCGGGTCGGTGAGGGCATGACGGGCCTCGTCGAAGTGCCCGGCAAGGGCGCGGGCGAGGACCGCACCGCCGAGGCCGGCGGCGAGGAGGCTGAGCGTCCCGGCCGGGCGCAGCGCGGCGACGGCGTTGCGAACGCCCTCCGCCGGGTCGTCGACGTACTCCAGCACGCCGTGGCAGAGCACGGCGTCGTAGCCGCCCCGCTCGACGACGTCGAACAGGCCGTGGGCGTCGCCCTGCACGGCGCGCACCTGGTCGGCGACGCCCGCCTCCGCGGCCCGGCGCTCCAGGGCGAAGAGGGCGTTGGGGCTCGGGTCGACGACCGTCACGCGGTGGCCGAGGCGGGCCACCGGTACGGCGAAGTTGCCGGTGCCCCCACCGGTGTCGAGGACGTCGAGGGCGTCGCGCCCGGCGGCCTTGACCCGGCCCTCCAGGGCGTCCTTGAGGACCTCCCAGACCACGGCGGTACGAAGGGATGCGCGCGGGCGCAGCGGGTCAGACACGGCGGGTGGCTCCTCGGAGGGGGCAGAACGGTCCAGGCGCCCACCACCCTATTGCGTTCCGCGCCGTCCGCCGCCTGGGGCGTCCCCCGTGCCGCCCATGCCCCCATCTGGGATGACACGGGCAGCACGGACGACGGGCGGACGCGGGGCGGGGGCGGCTGGCCCGCAGGCGCGGCGGGCGACCGGGCACGGGGCCCCGCAGGACGGACCAACCACCGGGCAGACCGCACATCGCGCAGACCCGGCAGGCACGGGCACAGCGGCAGGCGGCAGGCGGCAGGCGGCAGGCGGCAGGCGGCAGGCGGCAGGCGGCAGGCGGCAGGCGGCAGGCGGCAGGCGGCAGGCGGCAGGCGGCAGGCGG